>DAIDGQ010000021.1 GCA_027452215.1 Granulicella sp.
AATGAAGGGCCCAGGAAGACCACCTGGTTGATAGGCTGGAGGTTGAAGTGCAGTAATGCATGTAGCTTACCAGTACTAATCGCCCGTTCGGCTTGTCCATAGAATTTACTCTGCGCAATGTTTAGTCATTGTTCTAGAGAACATTCAATACAAGCTTTGTAGTTATAGAGAGTTAGCCTTCGGGCTATCTCGACGATAACTAATACGCAAATAAATTAGGTATATAGTCTGCTCAATCTATTCAGTTGTGAACGATCGCGCTGCGGCGCATGTTCTTGAAATTGCCGGTGAGTTTACTACGAGGGTCCCACCCGTTCCCATCCCGAACACGGAAGTTAAGCCTCGTTGGGCCGATGGTACTGCACGCGTAAGTGTGTGGGAGATTAGGTGATCGCCGGCATAATTATCGAAAGACCCACCCTTCGGGGTGGGTCTTTTGCTTTGGGGCAACGGTTCAATAATGTGCGCCTCTTTCGCGTCCCATCCCGCCGAGCTTTCGCTTCCCGTCCAGAAGGGTCATCGCGCTGATCACATGGTCGCCGCACCGTTCTACCTTCTTCACCACGGCCTTGCCCTGCTTCAAGCCTTGCCCTGCTTCAATATGCCGATGATCTGCTCTTCACTGAAGCGCCTCTTCTTCATCGGTTGCGGTCCTGAGGAACTTACGAGAGAACTCCAGCTTAAATTATTAGGGGCTCCAAGGGGTACGTCACTGCTCGGCCCATAAGGGCTCGACTTTAATTGGTCCTGGTCTCTTCCCGAAGTGGCCGGAGGAAGTCGAAGCGTCACTATCGCAAAACATGGCGCAGGGAGACCTGCGCTCTCATTGTTCGCCAGAGAATGATGAGAGCGCTTCTACCTATTCCGAGACAAAAAACTGTGGAATAGTCTCTTAGAATGTGTCATTTACTGAGTACTGGGCCTTGGGATGGCCGGTAGGTGGGGGCTGCGGGTGTGGAGACTTGGGGTATGCGGGAGTAGGCGGATTCGTTGTAATTCTCGGCGATGATGGAGGTGTGAGCTGGAGCGGTTCAACGGTACTCCGTCTTAGGGTTACATCGCCATCGGTCGTCGTGATTGTTACGGTGGGGCCACCGGCAGCAACCCTTCCGCGTAGCGAGTGACTAGCGTCGCTTCCGCCCGGCGTTAGCCCGAAGTCATTCTCCATGTCACCATTCTTCGTCTGAGCGTCCACTTCGAATCCGACATTGCCGGGCAGCCCCACATCCACGGAACCATGTTGATTGTGAATCGAAATGGCGGCCAGCGGTGCAGGATTGGTTAACTCGACCGACCCATTCCGGTTGGAGATGTCTGTGGCGCCCTGAACACGGTCCAGCGTGATGTTCTTGTCTTCCGTTTTCAAAATCACCGGTCCAAGCAGTGCATTGGCATTCAAACTGTCGTTATCAACGCTGAACTCCTCGTCCAGGCGTGCCGCGCTGAACTGTGTACGTGAGGTGCTAAAGCGAACTGCGCCATTGACATGCTGCAAATGCGTGGAGCCGAAGAAGTCACCCTGGAGGGTCAGATCGCCGGTCACCTCAGAGATCTCGATGTCGCCGCTGTGTCCTTCAACGGAGACGGCTCCACGAATACTGTGCAGAGTCACATTCGAATCGTCATCATTGACGTGCAGTGTGACGCGGTTATCAATGCCGCTGAGGTCCACATCGCCATGGTTTGCGGAGACCGTCACAGGCGCTGACATCTCGTTGACGGTAACATCGCCGTGGTCAGCCTGAATTGTTACTGGAGCAAAGCGAGGGACCTGCACGGTAAGGTCTGCTTCGCCGCCTTCTACTGAGTTGACGTTCAGTGAGAGGACACCGTTATCGCTGGAGAATGTTGGCTGTAGTTCCTTGGTCTTCTGTGCGGCGTCGGAGTCCTTCCATGCATAGGTCTGGGTATGCACATTAACATGCAGTTGGCCATCGCTGCTTGAACCCGAGACGGTCACATCGCCATGAGGGTTACGAATCAGTAGGTTAGGTGTTCCCGTCATCGCCCAGTTCAGGGAGCTGTCGGCATCATGACGGTCGCCATAGAGGTGGTCCCACTGGGTGTAGCCGTTGCCGAAGGTGTGGTCGCGCCAGTCCAGACCAAATTCGATGGCGCGCGATGATAAGCCAGCCACGGCAAGCAGAATGAGTAAGAAAACGACTCCGCTGCCGATAACTCGCGAGTGGCCCGAGGTGGTCTCCCGCCGTTGGTCAATGGCCCACTCGATAAGCAGCACGATGCCGGCGACGATCAGTACAGCGGGCCACCAACGCCCATACCACTCAAGCGATTGCCCCCACGAGAGCCTGCCCATCTGGGCCAGGAGAAATACTACGCCGACGGACAGAATGATCAAGGGGCCAACGATCGATCCTCGCTTCAGGCTTCGCCTCTGGGCTCTGAGCTGGTGACGCATGGCTCTTTGCTGTGCTTGCGCGATCCTTGCCTGGGCACGCAAAAACTGACGTTGAGCTCGCATGGCGTTGCGGTCGTAGATCGGAGGATATTGGCCGGGAGGGGGCGGGGGCGGATAGGAGCTCATCTTACTGCTCTCCCTTGGTGCCATCCGGATCATTCTTCGGGGTGTCGATTTGGCTCGTATCCCAGGCCGCTCGAGATTGGGTCGCTTCGGAAGATGTTGAGGAATAGGGGGAACCTGCTGCCCCGGGGTATGCTGCAGCCGCCACGGGTGCACAGTACAGCGGATCAGCGGCTACCGTGCGCTCGATCAGGAGCAGAGCGCCGAGCACAATCAATAAGATTGCGCAGGTAAGGCCAAACGTGACCGCAAAGTAGGCCGCATGGAGCGCCGACATGACTGCCAAGACCATTAGAATCACAGGCCAGCGAACAATGCATACGATCTTTGCTCCGGACTGACGGCGACGCGTGAAGGCCCACACTGCTAGACCGGCGAATAGCACGGGAGGCCACCAGCGTTCGGTCAGCTTCCAGTCTGGGAGCAGGTTGGCTGCGAGGATCACGACGCCGAGCCCGATCAGCCAAAGCGCTCCTGCTGGAAATCGCCGCGTAGCCACATCCGGAGGAACTTCTGTACTGATAGGTATGGAAGTTCCGAACGCTGTCTGGGAGACCCCAGTATATGTCTCGACGTATGGGACCTGGGTCCACGGAGGAGTTGGCTGAGCTGCGGAGACTGGAGGTGCCGGGGGAGCACTGGCAAACGCCGTGGGTGGGACATACCCAACCCAGTCGGGAGCGGTGCCTACTGGAACCGGATTTACGGGTGTATAGGCGGAGCCGGTGATGGGATCCACGAATGGGGCGGCTCCGGGAGGCGGTGCGGCGGTAGTTCCCGCGGGCTTTGCAGACCCCACAAACGTCCAACTCTTCCCGAAGCCCATGCGCTCGCCGATATCGTTGAAACCAAAGGCATTGGGGAGAGGGAGTCCATCGCGGCGCGCAACGGCGGTGTGGTAGGCCTCAAAGGCCATGTAGAAGAACCAGCCTGCGACAAACAGACCAAAGATGTCGTTTACATTGTTTGCGAGAGAGACCAGGATCGCAAAGATGACGAGGTGCACGATCCCCTTGGCAAACTGGCCGTTATACATGGCACCGACGCCGGGGATGAAGCCGAGAACGGCTGCCATGGTGGGACTTGGCTCGTTGGTGGCTGCTGCTGGCGGTGGAGGGACTGCGGTATAGGGAGGGGCTGTGGTGTAGTCAGGGGTCGGGATCGTTGCGCCGACGCGAGCGGCCAGGCAGGGTTCGCAGAAGACGCCTGTGCCCACGGTTCGAACGGTCGCTTGAGTGAGAGGTTTTCCACAATCCTGACAGAAGCCCACGCGCTCGGCCTCGGTTTGAGGCGCGCCGCCGGGTGCTTCGGTCGGGTTCCAACTGCCCGTATTGGTTGTGTCGTCGCTCATCGTTGCCAAGTCCTTCCCTACCGACGCCCGGAGGGAGAGGTATCCTCCGTCGAGTCATCGCTGCGCAGCTCATTCAACCGCGATTCCACCTGATAGACCGCACGATTGTTCTGGAACATCCGTATGGCTGAAGCATCGACATTGGCTATAGTCCGCTTGATGGCCGACGGCGTGAAGTTGGAGGCTCGCAGATCGCGCAACCGCACTCCGGTGAGGTTGAGGGTCAGGGCGATCGAGAAGAAGGCCATTGCGGCGGTCATCGCCATGCGAGGCTGGAAGGTTGCGCGCGCGCTCTCGATGGAGAAGATATCTCCCATCTGCTTGCGAAAGGACGCCCAGGGGCTGCTTGCTCCTCGGTGACCTGCATCGGGGATGCTTACTACGGGGATGCCTGCGCCGCGGCGTGGCTTGAGGCCTACGGGCAGAGGACCGGTCTCAAGGGCGGGGAGGGCTGTAGCGGCGGTGCCTGTACCTGGCTGCACCGTTCCTGAGGTCTCGGCAAGGATCTTTGCCAGTAAGCCAGCGGGCGGCTCAGGGGCCTGGCTCTTCAGCATGCTCAGCCAGGCGGCACCTCGCTGCGCCTCGGCCAGCTCACGAGAGCACTCCACACAGCCGGCCAGGTGTTTGTCGAAGGCTCGCTGCTCGGACTCGCTCAACAGGCCATCCACTGCATCGGGAAGCATCGTCTCACAGACGGCACAGGAGGCCGGATGCTCGTCGAATTCCTCGAATTGGCTGATATTTGCCACTTACATCACCTGCCCTTCTATACGCTTCAAAAGTCTGGCCAGTTCGCTTCGGCCCCGGCTGATCCTGCTCTTCACGGTGCCCTGCGGAACCTGCAAAATTTCTGCAATCTCTTTGTAATCCATATCCTCTAGATCACGCAAAATTACTGCTTCCCTGAGCTCGGGAGAGACCTGCTTGAGTGCTTCCTGAATCTGGGCTCGCAGTTGGAGGCCTGAGACGTGCTGCTCCTGAGTTTTGCCGCCATCGGCAAGACGCTCGGCCTTGGTGGGCCCGTCGTCCTCTCCATCGTAGCTCTCGTCCAGCGAGTCACTTGCCCGCTCGAGGCGGGAGCGGCGATAGTTGTCGACGAGCAGGTTGCGGGTCAACGTCGTCAGCCAGGTGGAGAAGCCGCCCTTGGTGGGGTCAAAGCTCGCGAGATTGCGGTACATCTTGAGGAACGCTTCCTGGGTAAGGTCTTCGGCATCACTCTGCGAGCCTGTAAAGCGATAGCAGATGCCGTAGATCTTACGGTGCTGGGTGCGGGCCAGCTGCTCCCAGGCTTGTGCATCTCCTTGAAGACAGAGGGCGGCCAAATCGGCAAGCACCTTCTGCTCCGCGATGGCCGCGGTACGGTCGCCCTGCACCTGCGGCTGTGACTTTGGACCTTCAGGCGACATGTACGCCTCAGGGAGGCCGATCTCCTTCGACAGCGTTGAATGCAGGCTTGGTGCTGTACCTCTGCCCAATTGTTTAGAATCACGTCGCGCGGGCGGCACGGTGACTGGAACTCGTGAGCCCCTTCCAAAAATCGCCGGAATGGTCGCCGTGGCCATGGGTAGAGATACGCAAACTCCACCGCCTCAGTTCCATTGGGGCTGTTGCAGCGTGCAGTGAACGGGGTCAGGCTATCCTACCCGGGTTTGACTGCCTGCTGGACGTGTGTCGAGGCCTGCGAGCTACTGCTTGATGACTCCGCAGGCAATCCTGTTTCCTGAGTCGCCGCTGGGGTCGGTCTTCTGGTCGTCAGCCTTTTCATGCACGACGATGGAGGTTCCTCCGTTTAGAAACAGCGAGTTGGGCGCTGAGGGGTCGAGGGAGATTGAGTTGATGACGAAGGTCGCCCCGCCGGTGTGATCCTCTCCTATGGAGATGCTGGAGGGGAAGTCCCCATTGTGGTGGCCCATGGCGTTCATGTAGCCGTGGTGCTTGGCATCTGGATTGAAGTGGCCTCCGGCCCCCTTGAAGTCGGGAGCATCGCAGACTGGATTCTGGTGAATGTGGACTCCGTGAGGTCCGAAGGGCAGATTCTTGAGCTCAATCCTGACCTTGACTCCCTTCTTTACGGTCTTGAAGGTTGCCGTCCCGGCGTCCTGCCCGGTCGAGCTCAGGAGCTTCACTTTGATCTCTTTGGGCGCCGCTGAGGTGGCTGGGCTCTGCGCTGCCGCTGCTGTCATACTCACTGCTACTGCACCGATTGCTATCCATCCAAAACGCATAGAGAACCCTCCATACAACACCGACAGGATACGCCACTTATCCACCGCTGCGCGCGATTTAGGATAGGTCAAATCATGTCTCCCAAAGCGATCCCCGGCGTGCTCGAAGTGATAACCGGCCCGATGTTCTCGGGTAAGTCGGAGGAGCTGATTCGTCGCCTCAAGCGGGCTCGGATTGCTCGGCAGCGCGTTGCCTGCTTCAAGCCGGACATTGACCTGCGGTACCACCGGACGTCGATTGCCAGCCATAGCTCGCAGACCCATGAGGCGACCACGGTGGCGAACGTGGAACGGCTGCGCGAGGCGCTCTACCCTCAACTGGATGACGTTGAGGTGATTGGCGTGGATGAGGTGCAGTTCTTCAGTGCGGAGATTCTTCCGCTGGTCGTGGAGCTGATTGCGCTGGGTAAACGGGTGATTATGGCGGGGCTCGATACGACGTTTGCCGCAGAGCCGTTTGGGCCGGTTCCGAACCTGATGGCCATCGCGGATACGGTTACCAAGCTGTCGGCCGTGTGCATGGTTTGCGGGGCGGCGGCGATTCATACTCAACGACTTGGGCAGAGTCAGGAGTTGGTGGTTGTGGGGGCGGCGGGGCTCTATGAGGCTCGCTGCCGGGCGCATTTTCAGCCGTTTATGGATGAGTACTCGTCGGAGCAGCTGGAGTTGACTCCGGCGCTGGATGAGCCGGGCAGGGACTAGAGCCGGGCCATCAGGATCGCTCCGCCGAGTGCCGCGGCTAGCGCAACGGGCATGGCGATGGCGCCCACCTGCAGGAACTTCCAGAAGCTGACTTCAAGCTTTTCCTTGCGTAGCGCGATGAGCCAGAGGATGGTGGCGAGCGAGCCGGTGACGGAGAGATTTGGGCCAAGATCGACGCCGATCATGGTGGCATTGGCGAGCAGACCCTTGACGTGCGCGGCCTGGATGGTTCCGCCGGCGATGAGGCCCAGGGGCAGATTGTTGACGAGGTTGTTGGCGATGCCCACGACGAATCCTACGACCAGAGCTCCGGCGGCGGGAGTGAGTCGTTGGGCTTCCGCCAGCCAGCGCTGCGTTAGCTGGAGGGTTCCCTGGCTCTCGGCGGCGTCGACCAGGATGAACAATCCCGCGACTAGCAGGAGCGTTCCCCAACTGATTTCGCGGAACAGTTTGAGTGGGTTGCTCTTCGACTTTGCTGACACGATTGCGGTGATGACCAGCGCTGCGAGGCAGGTGGGGGGCCCCAGATCTTTGTTCATCGCTGAGGCTGTGAGCAGGACTGCGATCATGAGGGCGAGGCCTGTGAGGACCATCTTTCCTTCGGGGGTGAGAGCCACGGGCTCTACATTTGAGGCAATGGGCTCGCGTAAGTCATTGCGAAAGAAGAGGCGAAGGACTGTATAAGTGGCAGCGATCGAGAGGATGGACGGCACGCCGAAAGACAGCAGCCACTGGCCGAGAGGCGGCATACCCCAGTGGAAGAGCACGAGATTCGCAGGATTTGAGATGGGCAGAACGAAGCTCGCTGCGTTCGCAATCATGGCGCATACAAACAGGTAGGGAAGCGGCGTGATCTTCGCCTTGCGCACTACGGCGAGGATTGCAGGGGTCAGGACGACTGCTGTGGCGTCGTTGGACATGAAGGTGGTCACGATGGTTCCGACGAGGTAGACGAGCAGGAAAAGCCTCGCAGAGGAGCCTTTTGCTCCTCGAACAGCGATGGAGGATACCCAATCGAAGACGCCCTGCTCGCGGGCCAACTCGGAGAGCAGCATCATGCCGATGAGGAAGAGGTAGACGTCGGTGCCTTCGGCTACGGCTTTGCCGGCGAGGCTGAGAGGGATGAGTCGCAGCGCGATGAGGAGCAGGGCACCGCCGGAGATCCACCAGAACTCGGTGATTCCACGAGGCCGGACCAGCATCAGGATGAGGCTGATCAGGACGATTGCGGGCAGGAGAATGTGGGCGACTGGGCTGGGTATCATTACGCAACGACGGTTCGGTGGAGGTGCCGGGCTTCCTCTAAGATGCTGTGTTGGATGCAGTTGAATGTCGATAGAGCCACGCCATCAGGGCAGCCATCAGGATACAGGCGGCCAGGCTGAGGCTGCCATCGGCGAGATACATGCCGGTGAGGCCGCGGCTGCCATAGGTGCGGCCGTCCATGACGCCCATGTAGAGAATGGGCAGGACGGTGGCGGAGGTGAGCAGGCTGAACTGCGTGGCGGCGAGGGGGTTGGCTCGGCCGATGGTCGCGAAGCAGATTGCGACGGCGGCGGTGAAGCTTAGGGCCTGGACGATGTTTTCGCCGAGGAAGGCTATGGCAAAGGTGGCGGGATTTCTGGGGAGCAGGAGGAGGGCGAGGGTGAAGAGGCTGCCGACTGTACCGATCAGTAAATAAAGCGGCAGAGCCTTGAGGCGGCGGGACAGGATGGGAAGAAGGAGGGCTCCGATGGCTCCGGCGAGGGAGAGGACGGCGCCTCCCATGCGGCCGACGAAGGCGTCGGAGGCGTGGAAGTCGCGGGCGACTCCGCTGAGTTGGTTGGTCAGGGCGAAGGACCCGGTAGGGGCGGTAAATAATAGCAGCGTAAGGAGTACGTCGCCCCGCTTGAGCAGGACGCGGAGCTCGAGGAAGAGGTTGTGGAAGCCGTCGAGAGCTCGGTTTCGGACTGCGGGGGAGGCGTCCGGCGGCGTGGAGTCGGGGACGGGGATCCAAGGAAAGATGGCTGCGGGAAGGAAGACGAGCAGGCCCAGAAGCGGGGCGATGGCCGTTAGCGGGAGGCGGCGGAGGCCTTCGGCGGCTAGCCCGGCCATGAGGCCGTTGCCGAGAAAGAGGCCGACCTGGGTCCAGGCGCTGAGCTTTGCTCCCTCGTGATTGGGGCTATCTCGCTCGGCTTCGGCTACGTCGGGGATGACGCCGGCGAGCCAGCCTCCGAGGGCGTTGGAGCTTAGGACGGAGGCCGCGTAGGCGATCATTACGAGGACTTCGAGGGTGAGCAGATGGCCGCGAAGGAGTACCGCGAAGGTTAGGCACAGGCCTGCAAGTGCTGCAAAGAGAGTGGCATACCAGCGGCGGGAGAAGCGGATATCGAGCAGCGGGCCGAGCAGGAAGACCCAGAAACCGGGGGAGAGGCAGGCAGCGCTGACGGCTGCGATTTTGAGTTCAGGTACGCCCTGGGCGGCGAGCATCTGGGGCAGGGGGAGCACGATGAAGCCGCCCACGAGGCCGATGGTGGCGTTGGAGAGGCCCATGAGCCAGACGGGGGCCCTGCGTGGGGGATGTGCCGGCATGGGGGCAGTGTATCGCGGTGGTGCGTTTAGAGGGGCTGCCAGAGTTCGAGGCGGTTGCCGTCGCAGTCCTTGATCCAGGCGAATTGGCCGTAGGCGTAGGCTTCTCGCTTGGGGTCGATCCATACTCCGGCGGCGCTAAGTGAGGCAAGTAAAGCGTCCAGATCGTCGACGCGGTAGTTGATCATGGAGGTTTGGGGGCCGTCTCCGAAGTAGCTGGTGTCTTGCGGGAAGGCGGACCAGGCGGTCATGCCGGTTCCGGCGGGGACCTCGTCGGACCATTGGAAGGCGGTGCCGTTGAAGTCGGCGAGGGTGATGCCGAGGTGTTCGGAGTACCACTTGGCCATTGCTTTCGGGTCTTTGGTGCGGAGGAAGACTCCTCCAATGCCTGTAACTCTTGCCATTGCAATACCTCCGGGAGATTTTAGACTTGCTGAAGAGCTTGGACGAGGCGGGTGACGGCTCCGGTGTCGATGGCGTGGGCGGCCTGGGTTAGGCCTTCGCGGATGTCGGTGGCGAGGCCTGCGGTGACGAGGACGGCGGAGGCGTTGAGCAGGACGACGTCGCGGCGGGGGCCGGGTTCTCCTGCGAAGATAGACTGTAGAATCAGCGCGTTGGCGGTGGCATCGCCTCCTTCGAGGGCGGTGAGGGGGGCACGCTGGAGGCCGAATTGTTCGGGGGTGATGGTGTATTCGGTGACTTTGTTGGCGCGGATTTCGGCGATTTCGGTGGGGCCGGAGAGGGCGATTTCGTCGAGGCCACCGTCGCCGTGGACGACCATGGCGTGGTGTATGTCTAAGAGCAGCATGGCTTTAGCTACGAGGGGGACGAGTCGGGACTGGTAGACTCCCATGACCTGGCGGCGGGCTCCGGCGGGATTGAGGAGGGGGCCTAAGACGTGCAGGATGGTGCGCACGCCGAGGGCCTTGCGGACGGGCATAACTGCTTTCAATTGAGGGTGATGCGAGGGGGCTAGGAGGAAGCAAAAACCGTGGGTGCGGAGGGCCTGGGCGGCGTCGGAGGGGGAGAGGTGGATGGGGATGTTGAGGGCTTCGAGGACGTCGGCGGAGCCGCAGCGGGAGGTGACGGCGCGATTGCCGTGCTTAGCGACGCGGGCTCCGGCGGCTGCGGCGACGAGGGCGGCGGCGGTGGAGATGTTGAAGCTGCCGCTGGAGTCGCCTCCGGTGCCGCAGGTGTCGACGAGGGTTTGCTGCTCTATATGGCTGAGGGGAAGGAGGTTAGCGGCGGCTCGGAGGGAGGCGGCGAAGCCTGCGATCTCGGCGGCGGACTCGCCACGACCGGCGAGAGCGCCGAGGAGGGCGGCTAGTTCGATGTCGCTGGCGTTGGTGGCGAGGATGGATTGCATGAGCGCGGCGGCGTCCTCGAAGGAGAGGGTTTCGCGGAGTTCGAGGATGCGGCGGAGCTCGTTCTGGATCGGCATAACCCTCTGAGGGTAACAAAACGTGGTGCGTTTCGTGGTGTGTTCGAGCGGGTCTTGGGTTGCAAGTGGCGTGACTGAAGGAGGGTTCGGAATGCGGGAGGGGAGAAGGAGTGCAAGTTCGGACAGATTTGGCGATAATCGCCTCCCGATATTTGCTTGCTGTCGCAGAGAGTGACTACGATGACGGGGTAAGGTGGCGGGGTATTGACCGCACGGTAAGAATCGCAAGCTTTGGAGCGTGCATGAAGATTCATGAGTATCAGGCGAAAGAGATTCTCCGCAGGTATGGTGTTGCGGTCCCGAATGGCGAGATGGCAACGACGCTGGAGGAGGCGGACACGGCGGCCAAGCAGTTGTTCTCGGCGGGCAATGCGGTGGTGGTGGTGAAGGCGCAGATTCATGCGGGTGGCCGCGGGAAGGGCGGAGGGGTGAAGCTGGCGAAGACGCTGGAGGAGGCGGCGACGGCTTCGAAGGCGATTCTGGGGATGCAGCTGGTGACGCACCAGACGGGGCCGCAGGGGCAGAAGGTTCGGCGGCTGCTGGTGGAGGCGGGGTCGGCGATCGATCGCGAACTTTATTTGGGGCTGGTGCTGGACCGGGCGTCGTCGAAGGTGGTGTTTATGGCGTCGCAGGCGGGAGGGATGGAGATTGAAGAGGTGGCGCACGCTACTCCGGAGAAGATTTTTAAGGAGTATGTGAATCCGGCGATTGGGTTTCAGCCGTACCAGGCGAGGTCGCTGGCGTTCAAGCTGGGACTGGCACCGGCGCAGATTGGCGAGGCGGTGAAGTTCATGATGGGGCTGTACAGAGCGTTCATGGATACCGACTCGACGCTGATGGAGATCAATCCGTTTATCACGACGAAGGATGGCAAGCTGGCGGCGCTGGATTGCAAGATCAACTTCGACGATAACGCGATGTTCCGGCATAAGGATTTGAAGGAGCTTCGGGATATTTCTGAGGAAGATCCCCTGGAGGTTGAGGCTTCGAAGTATGCGCTGAACTACATCAAGCTGGATGGGAATATTGCTTGCATGGTGAATGGCGCCGGGCTCGCGATGGCGACCATGGACATCATTCAGTATGCGGGTGGGGCGGCTGCGAATTTTCTCGATGTCGGCGGTGGAGCGAATCAGGAACAGATTGAGAATGCGTTTGGGATTTTGCTTTCTGATCCTCATGTGAAGGCGATTTTTATTAATATCTTTGGCGGGATTTTGAGAGTGGATGTGCTGGCTACTGCTGTTGTTGCGGCTGCTCGGAAACTCAATGTTCAATTGCCCATTATTCTTCGGCTTGAAGGAACGAATGTTGAAGAGGGGCGGCAGATTATTGCTGAGTCGGGGCTGAAGGTGCAGATTGGGGCAACGATGAAGGAAGCTGCAGACCTCGCTGTCGCCGCTGCCAAGTAAGACTTTGACTAGCAAACTGAGGAGTTCGAGATATGGCTCTCAAGTATGAAACATTTGGCCCATTTGATATTGACCGAGATGGGGGCAAATTGAGCGAGAACGCACTAAGAGATTTTTGGAATGCTCGTCTAGTTGACTCCAGAGTCGGACTCCAAGAAGCAGTGGGAGTTTATATTGTTTCGGTCAGAGCTCAAAAGGGCAAAATTGCGAAGCCTTGGTATGTTGGACGTACAGATAG
This sequence comes from Granulicella sp., assembly GCA_027452215.1. GTDB lineage: Bacteria > Acidobacteriota > Terriglobia > Terriglobales > Acidobacteriaceae > Granulicella. Next base: position 12,480 of record DAIDGQ010000021.1, read on the forward strand.
ACAGGGTTTCAAAACAAGACTAAGCCAGCAGCACCTGCATTTTCGGCAAGTTTTGGACAAAGCAAAGAATGGCCAATTACAAATTTATCTACTTGCATTGCACCCTCCGGGCAGCGCGAAGTTCCGCAAGCCGACGAAGACAAAGATTCCTTCTAACGATTGGTTAGAGTCCCTCCTTATAGGCTCATGTCTGAGTTGCAATAAGGACCTAATTAACGCAAGTAAGATTAAGCACCTGAAAACATTGATCGTCACCGGCTACCTCAACAATTCAAAAGGAAAACTGAACGCTGCAGCTGCGTCTCTGAAGAAGACGTTGAAAGTGGCCTAGCGCAAGAAGGGATTTCAAATCATGTCAGTGCTCGTTGATAAAAATACGCGGTTGATTGTGCAGGGGATTACGGGGCGTGAGGGTACGTTCCATGCCAAGGGTTGCGATGAGTATGCTCAGCAGTTTGGGAACAAACTGGTGGTTGGCGGCGTGACTCCGGGTAAGGGCGGGACCATGCATGAGGGTTGGCCTGTGTTCAATACCGTTGAGGATGCGGTGCGTGAGACGGGGGCGAATGCGACCGTGATCTTTGTTCCTCCACCTGCTGCTGCCGATGGGATTCTTGAGGCTACTGCGGCGGGGATTCCTCTGATTGTGTGCATCACGGAGGGGATTCCGGTGCTGGATATGGTGAAGGTGTGGGAGGTCGTTAAGGACTCGAAGTCGCGGCTGATTGGGCCGAATTGTCCGGGGGTGATCTCGCCGGGGAAGGCGAAGATTGGGATTATGCCGGGACGGATTCATAAAGAGGGCTCGGTGGGGATTGTGTCGAAGTCGGGGACGCTGACGTATGAGGCGGTGTACCAGCTGACGCAGCGGGGGATTGGGCAGTCGACGGCGATTGGGATTGGCGGCGACCCGATTATCGGGACGACGCATATCGACGCGCTGCGGCTGCTGAATGATGATCCGGATACGGAGGCGATCATCATGATTGGCGAGATTGGCGGAGCGGCGGAAGAGGCTGCGGCAGAGTTTATCAAGGAGCATGTGAAGAAGCCGGTGGTTGGATTTATTGCGGGGCAGACGGCTCCTCCGGGACGACGGATGGGACATGCGGGAGCGATCATCTCTGGCGGCGAGGGAACGGCTGCTAGCAAGATGGCGGCGATGGCTGCGGCGGGGATTACGGTGGTGAAGTCGCCGGCGGAGATTGGCGATGCGATGGCCAGGCTGCTGGGGAGATAGGCAGTAGACAGGTAGAGAGTAGACAGGTAGGGCGGGGGGATTGCCTGGGTGGAGTGTTGGGGGCTTGGGCTTTGGCTCGGGCCCCTTTTGCTTGCCGGGCTATTTGGCTTGCTGGCGGTAGTAGGCCCAGGCGATGGCGAACATGAGGGCTACGAGGAAGGCTAGCTCGGCGTGGGGGAGATTGCGGTAGTGGAAGTTGACGATGCAGTCGAAGGTCCAGACAGCGGAGCCGACGGCCCATATCCATGCTGTGCGACGCATAGGTCTCCTTCGGAGGTGCAGCTAGATCGTTGGACGCCGGCGCGGGCGTTTGGACGCAGAGTGCGCGTATAGTGCATTTTATGCGCGAACTACGGGTTGTGGCGTTGGGCGGATTAGTGCTGTGCGGAGTGGCGGCGATGGGGCTTGCGACGGGTGTGCAGGCTGCGGGTGTGCAGGCGGCGGGTATGCAGGCGGCGATGGGACAGACGGCTGAGAGCGGCTCGGCTGCGGGGGCGGGGCGGTGTGAGGGGCTGAAGGGAGTGAAGCTGGCGGAGGCGGAGGTGACGTCGGCTGCGGTGGTGAGGGAGGGGACGGAGGTGGAGGGGGTGAAGCTGGACGGCCCGGCGCTGAGTGCGCTGAAGACGTTTTGCAGGGTGAGGGTGACGGATCGGCCGTCGGGTGATTCGGAGATCAAGACAGAGGTTTGGCTGCCGGTGGCGGGGTGGAATGGACGGCTGAGGGCGATGGGGAATGGAGGGTTTGCGGGAACCATCTCGTATGACGGTATGGCCGTGGCGGTGGGCCAGGGGTATGCGACGGCGGGAACGGATACGGGGCATGTGGGGGGAGATGGAGGGTTTGCTCTGGGGCATCCGGAGAAGGTGAAGGACTTTGGGTGGCGCGGGGTGCATGACATGACGGTGGAGGCGAAGGCGCTGGCGGAGGCGTTTTATGGGAAGGGGCCGGAGCACTCGTACTTTACGGCGTGCTCGGATGGTGGGCGCGAGGCGCTGATGGAGGCGGAGAGATTCCCGGGGGACTATGACGGGATATTGGCGGGAGCTCCGGCGTATAACTGGACGGCGCTGGTGTCGTCGGCTGCGGAGAATGACAGGACGCTGATGGCGAGTGCGGAGGCGTATCTTCCGGCGAAGAAGCTTCCGGCGATTGGGGCGGCGGTGCTGGCGGAGTGCGATGCTCAGGACGGAGTGAAGGATGGGGTGCTGGGTGATCCGAGGACGTGTCGGTTCGATCCGGCGACCCTGGCGTGCAAGGGAGAGGAGACGGATAGCTGCCTGATGCCGGGGCAGGTGGCGACGCTGAAAGAGATCTATGCGACGAAGGTGGATGCGAAGGGGAAGAAGGTGTTTCCGGGGTATCTGCCGGGAGGCGAGAGCGCGAAGGGGAGCTGGGATGTGTGGATGGTGGGGAAGGCTCCGGGGGACTCGACGCTGATGATGTTTTTTGGGACGGAGTTCTTTCAGGACTTTGTGTTTGAGAAGAAGGATTGGAGGTTGGCGACGTTCGACTTCGATCGGGATGAGAGGTTTGCGACGGAGAAGACGGGCAAGGATCTGAATGCGACGGAGACGGACCTGCGGGCGTTTGCGGCCAGGGGTGGGAGGCTGGTGATGTATCACGGGTGGAATGATCCGGCGATCCCGGCGCTGAGCTCGGTGGACTACTACGACGGCGTGGTGGGGACGATGGGGCAGCAGGCGACGGATGCGGTGATGCGGCTGTATATGGTTCCGGGCATGCTGCACTGCGGAGGCGGGCCGGGGGCTACGGTGATTGGGCAGGATGAGGAGGGGAGGCGGGGGAGCTCGACCGACGATGTGTTTACGGCGCTGGAGACGTGGGTGGAGAAGGGGAAGGCTCCGGGGACGCTGAGGGCGGTGAAGTATGCGGAGGGGGCTAAGGGTGTGAAGGCGGAGGGGGTAGTGATGACTCGGCCGCTTTGTGCTTATCCGGCGACGGCGAGGTATGTGAAGGGTGATCCGGCGAAGGCTGAGAGCTTTGCTTGTGTGGTGAAGTGAGGTGCTAGCTGTGATGTCTCAATAGGTTGTCCATTCGATCTGGATCATAGAAGCTGATTGTGCGAACAAGAAGCAACCGTGAGGAGAGACCGAATGGACTACCACCAGAATGCCCGACTGACGGTACATAGTCGAGAGCAGATG
>DAIDGQ010000022.1 GCA_027452215.1 Granulicella sp.
GACCTCCTCGCCAGCGTCTTCCCCCACGCCTCCGCCTGCCCCGAGACCATGACCGGCGACATCGAAATCCCCGACCACCCCCTCGTCCGCGAGGTCATGAAGGACACCCTCACCGAGGCCATGGACCTCGAAGGCCTCCTCAAAGTCCTGAGCGGAATAGCAGCGGGCACCATCCGCTGCCTCGCCGTCGACACGCCCGTCCCCTCCGTCTTCGCGCACGAGCTCATCAACGCCATGCCCTACGCCTTCCTCGATCCCGAGGACGCCGCCGCCCGCCGCACCCGCGCCGTCAACACCCGCGGCAACCTCCCCTCCAGCCTCCCCGAAGCCCCCGGCCGCCTCGATCCCGCCGCCATCGCCACCGTCCGCCAACAGCTTTGGCCCGACCTCCGCGACGAGCACGAACTCCACGACCTTCTCCTCCAACTCGTCGCCCTCCCCGCCGCGTTCCTCCAAGCTCCGGGTGCCCCATTCATGACGATGGCCTCATCATCGTCATGGGTGGGATCGCAAAACCCCTCAACTGCCAACACCCAACACTGGCCCCTCTTCTTCACGCGCCTCGCAGAGCAGGGAAGAGCCCACCACCTCGACATCAACGGCCAACCCTTCTGGATCGCCACCGAGCGCCTCCCCGAAGCCGCCGCCCTCTGGCCCGCGATCGCGTTACCCATACCCTGTCATCCTGAGCGCAGCGCGCAGCGCGCAGCCGAAGGGCCTGCCCCGCAGCTCACTCCCGCGACACAGCCCGCACCATCCGCCCCTCTCCGCGATACCGCGATCCTCACCCTCACCCAGGGCTACCTCCAACTCCTCGGCCCCACCACGGCCGCTAACCTCGCCGCCCTCACCGACCAACCCGCTTCCAGGATCCACCAATCCCTCCTCACCATGGAGTTGCAGGGCCTCGCCCTCCGCGGCATCTTCGAACACCCACCAACCACCGCCCCCCACGAAATCGAGTGGTGCGAGCGTCGCATCCTGCAACGCATCCACCGCCTCACCCTCGGCACGCTGCGCAAGCAGGTCGAGCCCGTCACTCCCGCCATCTTCATGCGCTGGCTCCTCGACTGGCACCATCTCGCACCCCAAACGCAAAGCACGGGCGAAGAAGCCGTCCTCGCCGCCATCGAGCAGCTCGAAGGCTTTGAGGCCCCTGCCATCGAGTGGGAGCGAACCCTCCTCCCCGCCCGCGTCGCCCACTACAACCCCCAGTGGCTGGACAACCTCTGCCTCGCCGGAGTCCTTGCCTGGGGTCGCATCTCCCCCCACCCCGCCTGGTCCGCCTCAACCCTGGGCGCCCCATCTTCGGCGACTGTTTCATCCTCGCCTAAGACGGGTTCATCAGGTCCAAGACGCGTCATCCCCACCACCGCCGCGCCTATCACCTTCTACCTCCGCGAATCCTCCGACTGGCTCCACCACGCCCTGGCGGCAAAATCCGTAGACGAAACCATCCTCACCCAATCCCTCTCTCCCGAAGCCCAGACCCTCCGCGCGCTCCTCTTGACGCAAGGCGCCGCCTTCACCGCCGACCTCCAGCGTCTCAGCGGCCTCACAAAACTCCAGACCACCACCGCCCTTTGGGAGCTCGCGACCGCCGGCCTCGCCTCCGCCGACGGCTTCGACCAGCTACGCGCCATGATGGATCCCCGCCGCAAATCCGCCACCATCTCGCCAATCCCCGCCACCAGCCTTCGCAAACGCGCCGCCGCCCGCACCACCGCCGGCCGCTGGTCTCTCCTCTCAGTCGCGCAGCAGTCAAACGCGCAGCCGCTCCCCCAGTACGCAGCCCCACCCCCGCCGTCCGCGCAGGACCCGGGTGCCCCATTCATGACTGCTCCATCCTCATGGGTGGGGTCGCAACAGGCCATCGCCCTCGCCAAACAAACCGACGCCGCACTCGACGCCCACGCCCGCATCCTCCTCTGCCGTTACGGCGTCCTCTTCCGCGAGCTCCTCACCCGCGAATCCAACGCCCCCAAATGGCGCGACCTCCTCCCCATCCTCCGCCGCCTCGAAGCCCGCGGCGAGATCCGCGGCGGCCGCTTCGTCTCCGGCCCGTTCGGCGAGCAGTACGCCCTCCCCGAAGCCGTCGACTCCCTCCGCAAGGCCCGCACCCAGCACGCCTCGCGAGCCACCGAACCTCCCATTTCGGTAGCCGCAGCCGATCCCTTGAACCTCGCCGGAATCCTCGTCCCCGGCGACCGCGTCCCCTCCATCCCCGGCCGCGAAGTCATCTTCCTCAATGGCTCCGTCCTCCAGGAGAACGAGCCTGTCCCCGCGACGCCCAAACCAAGACGCACCCGCAGCGTCGCCGACCTCCTCCGCGCCGAAGCTCTCCCTCCCCGCTCCGCGCAACCCACCGCATCTCCGGGCCTCTTCCGATGAGCGAAGAGACGAGTCTTCCCACGCCCAAACCCGGCGAAGCTCCCTTCGACGATGGCCCTCTCCGCCCCGAAGACTTCTACATGGAAGGCCCCTACCTCGTCTTCACCGCCGCCTATCATCTGCGCCGCGGCTATTGCTGCAACTCCGACTGCCGCCACTGCCCCTACAAATAAACAGCAAGCACCAGCATCAACCTCAAGGCTGCGAGTAGTACCCCGCGCGCGTTCGAGCCTCGACGTCTCTCTGCGCCACCTTCACTTCAATTCGGTGATACGTGTTCGGCTTCTCGTCAGGCGGCGCGTTCAGCACAATCCGGTAGTACCGGTTCGCGTCATCCACACACTGCTTCATCATGCCAATCAAATCGTTCGAGCTCAGCACCAGCCCACCGCTCTGTGCAGCCAGCACCTGTAGCGCCAGGTTGCCCCACTCGGCATCCCCCGGCCCTTTCAGTCCATCCAGAAAACTCTCGTAGAAAAACTCCCGGTTCATATTCTCCGTCGCTCCCCAGCTATTCACGCTGTACAGCGTAATATCCGCCTTGCGCAGCTCTCTCGAAAACGTAATCGCATTTCGATAAACATCTTGCTCCTGGCTCCCGTCAAGATCCACCTCCGGCCCAGACAGCAGCGGCCAGCCCGGCGATACCCATAGCACGAGCTTGCGTCCCGGCCTTTTCTCCTCCGCCTGCGTCAAACTCCGCAGTCCATTCAACGACACGGTCATCCGGTCAGCCGCCCCCCAGAATCCCTGGCTTCGCGTGATAACCCGCAGCCCGATATTTGTATGCTCCAGCGTGTTCGCCAAAGCATTTCCATCCTTGGTTGCCCCGTTTTTCAGCTCGAAGCCCTTGTCAGTCAACACCGCGAACGTCGTGGGATACGGCAGCGCGCCACCATTGCTGCGCAGATACTTCGCAACCTGGTCACGCTGATATCCCAGATACGTATACGGTGTATTCACCGAATCGAGGACGATCAGCACTTCAACCTTGGCATCTTTACCCTTGACCGCGGCAAACGATGCAATCGGGTGCGGCTTCTTGTTATCCAGCACCGTAAAATCCTGCTCGGTCAGGGCTCCAACCGGGGCCCCCTTGGACGTTGTTACCGCCACATCCAGCTGAATCTTCCCCGACGCCCCGCTCTGCGCCGGCATCTGTTGAGCACAAGCGCTCCCCGCAGCAATGATCAAAAGGCTGGCAAAACTCACCGCGACAGCGCTATACCACTTCATGGACATCCGATAATCTCCCGCCCTCTGGACATAATCCCGTCGTCTCTTCAAGCGGCGATTGACGCGAAGCTATTGACCAATTCAGGGCCTACACCTACTAAGACGCGGACTTGGCTCCCAACGAGTCACATCCCTGTGACATGTTGTTCATTTATGCGAGAAAGAAGTCGTTGCGATGGCCGCAATACCTTATCTGCAGCGAGTTCCACTCGTGCGATCAACGCGCCCCACCCTCCGCGGCCGCCGCCGCCCTCGTCGCCGCAGCCGCCGTCACCTTCAACGCCATCCTTGGAAACATAAAACTTCCACCCGCATCGTCAATCACATTCACCTGGCAGATATACGTCCCCGGCTTCAACTGCGTCAGCGGCACATCAAACTGAAACGCCACCCCATTATGTTGCGGATCATTGATCTCATCCGCCGTCACCAGGGGAGTCTCATATACCTTCGTCCCATTGCTCAGAAATTCAATACTCGTCAGCACCTTTACCGGCCCACCCACTCGCCGCGCCAGTCCCGGAGCCGCCGCGGGCTCCGCCCCACCCTTCTCCTTCGCCGGCTCATACACCTCATACAAGAAATACAAATGCTGGTCCTGCCGAAACACATGGGCAACATTCGGCACCCACTCCAGCCCATCCCTCACCAACGGACTCGTCGAATGTTTATTCGCGCCTGCCACGCGCTGGCTGGCCAGCACCACCGAGCTCAACTTCAGCGGAGCCTTCTTCAAATCAGGCACCTGGATGTCCGTCTCAAAACTTCCCATGTTGCCCGTCTGATTCTCCCGAACAACAAACCTCAGGTGATACCGTCCCGGCGCCAACGTAAACCCAGTCGAGTACTGAATCTTCTTCCGCTTCACCTCCTGCGACGCATCCACTGCCAGCTTCACCGTCTCACGCACATTCCCCACCACGATGCCCTGTGCATTCTTCACCTGCCCCATAATGTCGAGCGTCGCCTTATCCCGATCCCCGCCCGCCACAAACGGAATCTGCGACCCCGGAACAATCAAACTCACCGGAATAAAATACGCCGTCTCGCTCTCCCTAAAGTACAGCGCCTGCAGATACACCGCCACATCCGTCGCCGGCGAATCACTCCGCATCTGCTCCGTCAGCGCCAGCTCCCGGTCCTCCGTCTTCTGATGAACGAAGTCCGCCGGAGCATAATAGCCAGGCCTGTATTCGATCCTCACATCATTGCGATTCACCTTGATCGTCAAGTGCCGAAACGATCCATCGCGCTTTTGATTCGTCGATCGAAATCCAAGAATGTAATACGCCTCCGTGTCATGCTGCACCTGCTGAAACGCCGGAGCAAAATCATTCGAGTCGAAAAACGCCTTGCCCCCCGTATCCGTGCTCAACGTGCTCAGCGTCTCCTGCGATTCAAAGTTCGCGCTGAACTGCGCCGTCGTCGCCGCTGCGCTATAAGCCGAATTCCCGCGCAAGCTCCCCTTGCTCGCATCTCCCACCGGAGGCAGCGCCTGCAGCCCGCGCGCGTCCACGCTATAGATCGCAAGATTTGCCTTCGCCGCTTCATTCGTCGCGGCGCGCAAACTAGCCTGGTTCTCAATCCCGTTCCTCGTAATGCCGCCCGAAAAATACAGCATCGACTTGCGTTGATCCACTCTCTCCAGGCTCTTCGATATCGCACGAATCGCCAGCAGCTCACGATCCGTATTCAAGCTGTTGTACTCCGTATCATCCGCCGCAAACGCCGCCGTATCATCGCTCGTTCCATCGGTCGAGCCCGTCGTCCCATTCGCGAAGCCTGTCTCATCCGTGCCGTTATACTTCGCCAGCCCGCGCAGCAGAGCACCCTTGTCCGAAGTAAAATCCTGGTCCATCGACAGCCCCGTCGACATGCTCACCAGCGCCACCAGATCCGCCGGCTGCATCTGTTTGTTCACATACTCATCTGCTGCATCTACTGCACGATCGATATCCTCATCCTGCATCGAACTCAGATCAAAAAAGATCACAATCAGTCGATGGTCTTTCAACTGAGCCGAGTTCGCCCCAAAATTCCCATTCAGCAAATCCGCCACCGAAGCTTTGCCCCCGGCCGTTGTCTTCTCCGCCAGCGCCGCGGCCTCATCCACATTCTGATAATCAAAACTGATCACGCGCTGCGGCTTTCTGTCCTCGGTGATCGTAAAGTCGCTCTCCTTCAAACCCTTCACCACCGCGCCGGTCTTCTTATCTCGCACAATCACGTTCGTCAGCACGATATTTGCATTCACACTCAGCCTGAACGTCCCATCCCCCGTCTGCTGTGCCTGCGGCTGCAGCCTCTCACTCTGAGGAGTCGCCATCTGAGCCGCAGCCGCCATCGGCCCGCCCACTCCGAACACTCCGGCCATCACCGCCGCTACAACTCGCCGCATCCCGCAACTCCTGATCCCAAATCCCTGCTCTTAAAACCTGTACCGCGCCTGCACCAGCAACGTCCGCATCTCCGCAGCGCTAGTGACCTCACCAAAGTTCGGCGATGTCGCGTCCGTACTAATCCCGCTGTACTGCACCGTGTTGAAGACATTGTTCGCCGTGACGCGCGCCTCGAACGACCGCGTCTCTCCCAGTTGCACTGTTCGCGAAAGCGACGCACTCACGAACACTGTGCCCGGCCCCTCAATCGAGCCTGGCGATGCCGTCCCGTACTGCCCTGCAGCCGGAGCCGTGAACGCCGCCTTATTGAAAAACTCCCTCACCGTTCCCGGCCCCTTCAGTGGCTGCGAGAAGTCCCTGTTCGGCCGCTGCTGATACACATTGCCCGACGACGCCACGGCCTGGTTTCCCGAATACTGCGGCGTAAAGTAATTTCCACTCGCAATCGTGAATGTCCCACTCAGCAAAAATCCATCCAGCATTTTCGACGTCACGCCCCCTTTGTTGAAGAATGCGCGATTCGGTCCAAACGGCAGTTCGAACAACCAGTTGCCTGTAAGATTATGCCGCTGATCGAAACTTGAATTTCCTTCCTCTGCTCTCAGATCGAACAGATTCTGCACCGGCGTCCCCACCGCCCCGCCCACACCCGACGCATTATCGATCGAGTGCGAATATGTATATGTCGCCCCCAGCGCAATGCCTTTCTGTTGTCGCTTCTGCGCGCTGATCACTAACTGATTCGACCGCGACGACGCACCCGGCTCCTCGTAATCGAACGGCGCCACCCCCGGTGTTGTCGTTCCACTCGGCGTCCCATTCGGAGACCCGACCACGTCCAGGTTCCTTCCCATTGACCCGCTATACCCAATGTTGAACACGATCTGCAGCGGCAGCGTCCGCTGAATATTCAGGTTGTAGATCTGCACCATCCCCAGGCGATAACTCTTATCCACCGCATAATTGTTTTGCAGCATCTGCGTCGTCGAGCACCCAAATCCATTCGCCAGCGTCATATTCGTCACGGTCGTTGTTGAATTCGTAACGCATCCCGTTGGAGCCGGGTTCGGATTCGCCGTCGTCGGCGTCGCCACAGCATTCGTCTGCGTTACCGAGAACGGCTCCTGGTGCGACAGCGACCTCGCAAAGATCGCGTACTGCCCGGTGTTGTAGTTGATGCCGTACCCGCCCCGCACCACTGTGTCTTTCATCAGCTTCGCGTCAAACTTTGGCTTGTAAGCAAATCCCACCCGCGGCGCATACATCGCACGGTCTGGATTCACCAGCGACGCGCTCTCGCCGGCTGCGCAAGTCACCGTGCCTGCAGCCGTTGTATAGCTCACCCCATTCGGTGTAACGCAGTTCACACCCGTCGTCACCGGCGTTATACCGTTGAAGCCCGTAAGATTAACCAGCCGTCCATTCTTCTCGCTGTACGGACCAAAGTACTCATAGCGCAATCCATAGTTAACCGTTAGGTTAGATAGCGCGCGAAAATCATCCGTCAAATACCAGTCGTACACATTCTCCCGCAGATACGTCTTATAGAGTCCCGCCTGAATACTCGTGCTCTGCGGCAGCCCCAGCAGAAAATCAGCGAACCCATCGCCGCTCGTCAGTCCGCCCGTTCCGTTCGCCTGTGCCGTCGGGCTCGCCGTTGCGTATCCCGTAAACGTAAAACTTCCCAGTGGATTATTTCCGCCAATCGAGTCCGCATGCACTCGCCGCACATCCAGTCCAAACCGCGCGTTGTGCTTCTTCCGACGCCACGCCACAAAATCCGAAAAGCTGATCGTCTGGTTGATCGTGTTACTGGGGGCAGTATTTGACAGCCCTGTGAAATTCGAAATATTCATCGTCGCCAATCCGTTATAAAACTCCGGATTCGCAAACCCTCCCGCATTGTTGGGCACCGTAAGTCCAGCCGCAGCCGACGGGTTATTTAACGTATTGGTAAAGTAATTCCGCGTCTCTGCATTCAACCGGTTCCACGTCACGCTCGCATTATTTGAAAGCCGTCCATATCCAACCGTATATCCCACATTCAAGGCTGTACCATCGCTTGATATTGCTCCACCCAGCGGCAGAAAAATGTTGCGCTGATCACTCGCCGAGTGCGAGTAGTTGTAACTCAAATTGATATTCTGTCGTAGGCTCGGTGGCAGATTCGAATTTGCTCCTCGCCCACCAAAGCTCCCGAATGGCGTTGCCGAACTTCCTCCCAGCGTCCTCACATACCGGGCATTGATCGCCACCGCATTGCTGCCCGCGTTCGACACCGTCTGATAGTTATATCCCTGCACATTCGTCGAAATATTCGGTAGCGGATAGTAGCCCAGCAGCGCCATCGCCTGGGGCTGTATGCACGTCTCCGCCGCACTACATCCGGACGCCGTGGGCACCGTGTTGTTCAGCAGCGGCGTTCCCGTCTTCGGGTCGTAGATCGTTACTGGAACTGCACTTGCGCCCGTCCCCAATGCTGATTCAGAAAAATTGCCCTCACGTTCCAGCGCCGTCGGCACTCGACCCGTAGCCAGAAATGCGTTCAGGTTTTTCTGTCCGGCCAAGTTCAAAAACACAAACTGCTTCGTGTTCGGTTTCGTCAGCCCCGGAATATACGGCGACCCTGCAATCGTCACACCATAGTTATTCGAGTACCCAGAAGGATTCGCGACCGGAGTCAGCGCCGGAGACCACGGCGCCGAGTTCAACGCCAAATTGCCGCCCCGATAAAAGATGCTCCCGTGCGGCTGCGCGGGATTGAAGTTCCGAAATCCCCCAAATCCACCTCCGCGACCGCCCCCACCCGGCCCACCGAACCCACCACCCCCTCGCATCATGCCGCCCAGCATCCCGACGATCGCGTTCGTCGGATCGCCGCCCTGCGGAATCATTCCGCTCGCCCGCCCCTGCGCCACCGCATCTTCCACGCGCTGCCGAATCTCATCTTCGCTAAATCTCGCCAGCCCATTCGTCTGCCCGGTCTGCCCGCTCACCGCAACCGAGTCCGCCGAACCGTCCTCAATCCCCGCCATCGTCGGCAGCGCCGCGCCCGCATTTCCCGAGCCCTTGCTCGCATCCGCCGCGTCCGCACCCGCACTCAGGCTCAGCCCCTGAAGTCCCTGCAGCGCATTCGTCCCACCGCCTGCTGCTTGTTTTGCCTCGTTCGCAGCAACTCTGCTGGCCAACTCCAATCCAAAATCCGTAGCCTTCGGAACAATCGTGATCGACTGCTTCGCCGCCTCCGCCTCCACGCCGCGCAGCACCACCTCCTGCGTCACCGCGGCGAACCCCGCAAGTTCCGCGCGCACCACATAGCGCCCGTTCCGAGGTATCGACATCGCATACACTCCATCGATATCCGTCGACGTCGCATACTTCTTTCCTGTCAGAGTATTCGTCGCCGTAATAGCAACTCCCGGCAGCGGGACTCCTCCCGCCTTACCCACGGTCCCTGCAATCACGCGTCCCTCGATTGTTCCTCCCTGCGGGGCAGAGGCCGCAGCACTCTGTCCCGCCGCCGTCCCCGCAGTCTGCGCCCAACACGCCACGCTCCACAGCAGAGCAACCGCCACCACTCCCGCAGCGCATCGTCGCACCCGCCTCCACTCTCGATGCACCACGTACACCTCTCCCTCCGGCGATCTCATCTCACCTCTTCGCGTCTTCATTACTGCGGTCCAGCAGGAGCACTCCCACCCGCTGCAGCTCCACCGCGTCGCCTTCCACCTTGCCCCGGGGTTCCAACCACCAACTGCGTCGGAACAAATACCCCACCCTTCAACGACCCCGTTCCGCGCACCATATCGCCCACCTTCACGTCCGCCAGCGTGATACTCTCTCCACCTTCTGCAGCTGTCCCTGGGCCCTGTGAACCAGCCGCGCCCAATCGTCCCCCGCTCACGCGACCACCTCTCTGAAACGATGTCGTCTCATCGAACCCAATCGTCTGTGCCACATGGTCCGGCCGCTCCACCGTCATCTTCGCATTGTCCATGTCGATCGCCGTCACCCTCCCCACGATGTACGTCTTCCCGAGATTCTCCTTCATCTCCTTCACCTGCGCCGCATCCGTCGCAAACACGATCGCCGCGTGCAGCGTCTTCTTCGCGGCATCCAGATTTCCCGCAGCCATCACACCGTCGCCCACCTTCAATTCCGCAATCTTCACCGTCACGCCCCGGCCCTTCATCACGCGAGTATTGTCGGTCGTCACAATCTGCATCGTCGTTCCATCCTCGGTCTTCACAGTCAAAGTCGCACCTGCGACTGCCGTCACCTCGCCCCCAACCCTCTGCATCCCCGCAAACGCAGCGCGTCCGTCTTCCGGCCCAGAGTCCTGCCCCTGCCCTCCAGGCACCTGCGCCGGCAGCATCGCACTCATCCCCACCATCATCCCGAGCACCACGCCCGCCATTATCGTTCTGCGTCGCATAGCCCGCTCCCTTGCACTTTCCATCCTGGCCCGTTCCACCACTACACACAGAGACGTCATCGCAGCGAGGAAGACGCGTCAACCCCCAATAAATTTCACCCACCCTTCGCACTCCGGCCTAACAACGCTCTACACTTTCACTATGCCTGTAAAAACTTCGACCGCTTCACACGGGACCGCACATGATCACCACGAAGTCCACTTCACCTCGTCCGAAGCCGTCCGCGATATCGTGATCGGCCTCGCTGACGGCCTCACCGTGCCCTTCGCCCTCGCCGCCGGTCTCGCCGGGGCCATCTCCGCGGCGCATCTCGTCGTCACCGCCGGCCTCGCTGAAATCGCCGCCGGCTCCATCGCGATGGGCCTCGGCGGCTATCTCGCCTCACGCGGCGACACCGAGCACTTCGCCTCCGAGCGCCGCCGCGAGGAGCTCGAGGTCGTCACCCGACCCGCCGACGAAGCCGCAGAAATCTACGAAATCTTCGAGCAGTATGGCGTCGATCACGAGTCTGCCACGCCCGTCCTCCGCTCCCTCCAGGCCAACCCCAAAGCCTATGTTGACTTCATGATGCGCTTCGAGCTCGGCCTCGAGGAGCCCGCCGCCGGCCGCGCCGTTCGTTCCGCCCTCACCATCGCCGTCTCCTACATCGCCGGAGGAGCGATCCCTCTCGCCCCCTACATGATCTTCCCCAACATCACCACCGCCCTCCGCGTCTCGGTCATCATTACCCTCATCGCCCTCGCCCTCTTTGGAGGAGCCAAGGGCCGGGCGCTCGGCTCCCACGTCATCAAAAGCGGAATCCAGACCGTCGCCATCGGAGGCCTAGCCGCCGCCGCTGCCTTCGAACTAGCCCGCCTCCTCAACGGCCATATCTAAATCGAATCCGTACTTGTTCCGCCTCCTCTCAGTGGCCCCGAGCGTATCCTGTGTTGACCACACGCGTTGTCTGGCGAGCGGTTGAGCGGCACCGTCAATAGGCCCCTCTTTGGCGTCAAATTCGAGCAACAACTTGCTCTTCGTGAAGCATCCAAGCCCCAGAACGCATCGAATCCCAACTGGAGCGCATTATGCCGACGCAGTCCGCCTCACTCGTCCCCAAAATCACTCGTGCCGCCGCGCTCCTCGACCGCTTTCGCAGCGTCCGGGCCGCCACCATGACCTTCTGCAACCCACTCACCCCCGAGGACATGATGGTGCAGTCCTGCGCCGAGGCCTCTCCCGTCAAGTGGCACCTCGCCCACACCTCCTGGTTCTTTGAAACCTTTGTCCTCTCCGAGTACGTCGCCGGCTACCAGCCCTTCGATCCCGACTTTAAGTGGCTCTTCAACAGCTACTACCGCGCTCTCGGCGAGATGCCCGAGAAGAAGCTCCGCGCCTCTTTCTCCCGCCCTCCGCTTGACCAGATCCTCGCCTACCGCGCCCACGTGGACGCCTCCATCACCCGTCTCCTCGAGCACTTCGGCCCCCATGAGTCCGAAGCCGAAGCCCTCCGCACCATCGCCCTCGGCCTCGAGCATGAGCAGCAGCACCTTGAGCTCGCCGCCACCGACATCAAACACGCCTTCTTCACCAACCCCCTCCACCCCTCCTACAGCAGCTCCGCCGAGATCAATCGCGCCGACGTCGTCGCCCCTCCCCTCGAGTGGATCAGCTTCACCCCCGGCACTCCCGGACAACCCGGCGTAGTCGAAGTCGGATCCTCTCCCAGCGCCGGCAGCTCCGCGCCCGGCCTCGAGGCCTTCGCCTTCGACAACGAGACCCCTCGCCACCCCGTCTATATCGCCCCCTTCCGTCTCGCCTCTCGCCCCGTCACCTGTGCCGAGTACCTTGCCTTCATCGAAGCCGGCGGCTACTCCCATCCCGAGCTCTGGCTCTCCGAAGGCTGGGACACCATCCAATCCCTCGGCTGGCAAGCTCCCCTTTACTGGCGCCGCGACCCCTCCACGCCCTCCGGCTGGGACATCTTCACCCTCCACGGCTGGCACTCCCTCGGAGACCTCTCCGAAACCCCCGTCTGCCACCTCAGCTTCTTCGAAGCCGACGCCTTCGCCCGCTGGTCCGGCCACCGGCTTCCCACCGAGTTCGAGTGGGAGTTCGTAGCCTCCCAGGTCCCGGCAGATTCGTCATCCTCAGCTGCAGCAGGAGGATCCGCCGCTCCCGTGCCCGGCAATTTCCTCGAATCCGGCCACCTCCACCCCCAAACCGGAAGCGCCACCGCCCCCACTCCCCAGCAGCTCTTCGGCGACGTCTGGGAGTGGACCCAATCTCCCTACACCGGCTACCCCGGCTACAAGCCCCTCCCCGGCGCTCTCGGAGAGTACAACGGCAAATTCATGAGCTCCCAGATCGTCCTCCGCGGAGGTTCCTGCGTCACCCCCGCCACTCACATCCGATCCACCTACCGCAACTTCTTCTCCCCCGCCACCCGCTGGCAATTCAGCGGCCTCCGCCTGGCCCGCGACGGAGCCTAACCTATCCCCTGTCCATTCCCTCGGCAATGACCACCATCATTTCCCCGAACCCCATTACCTGCCCCATCATCGCTCTAGCTAAAAGCTAAAAGCTAGAAGCTAGAAGCTAGAAGCTAGCAACTAGCAGCCTGGAAGCCAGCAGCACGCAGCGAGCAGCACGAACCAAGCCATCCGCCCGCACCCAATCCGCCACCACTCCCGAGGCCTCCTTTGACCACCGCGACCCCCGTCTCTCCCACCGAGGCCGTCCTTCACGAGGCCCTCACCGGCCTCACCTCCGCCCCCCAAAAGACCCTCCCTCCCTGGCTCTTCTATGACCAGTTCGGCTCTCAGCTCTTCGAGCAGATCACCGCTCTTCCCGAGTACTACCTCACCCGCACCGAGCGAGCCCTCCTCACCGCTCACGCCGACAACATCCTCCTCGAATTCGTCTCCCCGCTCACAATCGCCGAGCTCGGAGCCGGCACCGCCGCCAAAACCGGAATCCTCCTCCACGCCGCCACCCGCTTCCAGACCGAGGTCCTCTACCAGCCCATCGACGTCAGTCCCTCCGCACTCGACGAAGCCGCCGCCAACCTCACCGCCGCCATTCCCGGTGTCCTCGTCCTCCCCCAGGTCGCCAACTACGTCACCGACCCCTACACCCTCGAGCGCCCCGAAGGCCAGCGCATCCTCGCCCTCTACATCGGCTCCAGCATCGGCAACTTCTCGCCCGCGGAGGCCACATCCATCCTCCTCCGCCTCCGCTCCCACCTCGGCCCCGGCGATGCCCTCCTCCTCGGCACCGACCTCGCTCCTGGCCCCCAAAAATCCGTAGCCACCCTCCTCTCCGCCTACAACGACGCCGCCGGCATCACTGCCGCCTTCAACAAAAACATCCTCGCCCGCCTCAACCGCGACCTCGGTGCCGACTTCAACCTCGACGCCTTCGCCCACCGAGCTCGCTGGAACGCCGACCACAGCCGCATCGAGATGCACCTCGAAAGCCTCATCCCCCAAACCGTTCACATTCCCACCGACCATCAGCTCCAGCGCATCCAATTCGCCCAGGGCGAAACCATCCACACCGAGAACAGCTACAAGTTCACCGAACACGCCCTTGACGCCCTCCTCGCCAGCGCCAACTTCACCCCCATCCGCACCTTCCACGACCCCGACCGCAGCTTCGCCGTAACCCTGGCCCGCACCCTCTAACCAAGCCCCATCGCCCACTCAAACACCGCAGCCCTGAGCGCGATCGCCCTCCGCACATCATCGCAGCCCAAGGGCGAGCCTCCCCACCCGCAAACCAACTTATTCTTGAGTGCCATCAGCCAGCCCCCACCGAAAAATCTGAGCGCCAACAGCCCGCACCACCCGAGGCTCAAGGCCCAGCAGCCCGCACCACCCGAGGCTCACAAGGCCCTTGAGCCAGCGCCACCGCAGGCTCAAGGGCCAGCGGCCCGCCCCATACCAGCGTAGGCCGAAGGCCTACGAAAACAACCAGGGTCGAAGACCCTTTCCGCTCTGCCGAAGGCCCGAGTGCAGGCGCAGCCGAAACGACTGAATTGCACCCCTCAATGCCGGCACCGTCGCCCGCCAAACACCCTGTCAAGCCCCCCACCCACCCCAAGCCCTCCAAACCCCCTATCCCTATTGCCAATAAATCTTTCCAAAACCTGGCATACTCACCCCACCCCACTTGATAAACTTGAATTAGAGCCAAAATGCCAACGCTGCCTCGGCGACCACCGGCGCAGCGTTCACATTTAGGCCCCTAACTCCAACAGAATGAATATTATGCGAGTAACCCATTTAGAATCATTCGTTTGAAAGCAGCCTTCACCACCGAACCTGAACATTCCAAAGCACTTCACTAAGAAAAAGTGAAAGCAGGGGGGGGGTACCTACCCCTCTCAAGGCCGAATATAGTCCCCACTCTTTCCGCCAGTCTTCGAAAGCAGCACCACCTCGCGAATCCGTATCCCCTTATCCAGCGCCTTGGTCATGTCGTATACGGTAAGCGCCGCCACCGCTGCCGCGGTCATGGCCTCCATCTCGACCCCGGTCCCCGCCACTGTAGCCGCGGTCGCGCGAATCTCGAGCCCGCCGGCCACCACCGTAGCCTGCACGTCCACAAAGCTCAACGCGAGCGGATGACACATCGGAATCAGCTCACTGGTCCGCTTCGCCGCCTGGATGCCAGCAAACCTAGCCACCTCCAGCGGATTCCCCTTAGGATTCTGCGGCAACGCCGCCAGCACCGCCTCATTCAGCTCAACGAACGCCCCAGCCACGGCCTCCCGCCGGGTCGGAGCCTTCGCCCCAACGTCCACCATCCGCGCCTGCCCAGCCTCATCGAAGTGCGAAAGCTTCTCACTCATAGCCGCAATCCTACCGCAGCAGCACGCGCACCGTCTCACCCTCGGCGAACGCCTCAACGCCAGCAGGAAGCACTACATAGCAGTTCCCGCGAGCATTGGCGGCCACATCGCCTGAGCCTTGCCAGCCAACCACGCTCACTGCAACCCCATCCCACCCACCGGCCAGCTCCGCCGGAAGGAACCGCGTCACCCTTGCTCCACCCTTCACCGCTTCCGTCAACCGAGCCTCAACAAACCACGGAGCCATCTCAGTCCGTCCGCAAAGCGCTCGCAGCATCGGAGCAACAAACAGATGAAAGCAAACCTGCGTTGAAACCGGATTTCCAGGAAGCCCAAAGAAATAAGTCCAGCCCTTTTGCGAAGGAATTCTCCCAAACACCACCGGTTTTCCAGGCTGAATCAGCGCTCCGGTAAAGAAGAACTCTGCACGAAACTCCCGAAGAACCTGTTCCACAAGGTCATATTTGCCCATCGAAACACCACCTGAAAGCAGCAGTAAATCCGCCTCTCGACCCTCAGCGACTTGTGCCCGCAACTCTCCCAGCGTGTCCCGCGCAATCGCCAGCCGCTCGCCGATTCCTCCCTCAGCGCTCACCATCGCAGCCAGCGCATAGCTATTGGAGTTCCGAATCTGCCAGGCCTCCATCGGCTCATCCAGCTCGACCAGTTCATCACCAGTAGCAATGATTGCCACCCTTGGCCGAGCAAACACCTCGACCGAACCAAGACCACAGCTCGCCGCAACCGCAATCTCTGCCGCTCCCAGAACGCGTCCAGCAGGCAACACCACGCTTCCAGCGCGAGCCTCAGCACCGCGAGGAACCACATTCTCTCCAACCCGCAGCGATCGCCCAGCTTCCACCCGCAGCAGACCTCCCTCAACCTCAGCATGCTCCACCATCACCACCGCATCGGCTCCAACAGGCAGCGGAGCTCCGGTCATGATCTCGATCGCCTCACCTTCGGCCAGCTCGGCTCCAAGCCAACTCTCTCCAGCACGCAGCGATCCCACAACCCGAAGCGCTCGTACAACGTCGCCAGCTCGCACCGCGAACCCATCACGAGTCGACCGATCGAACGCAGGCTGATCGCGATCCGCAACCACCGCCGTCCCGAGCACTCGTCCCGCTCCAGCCACCAACTCCACCGTCTCAACGCAGCGCACGCCCTCTACGGAATGCGCCTGAGACAGCACTTCGCTCAGCGCCTCGTCGAACCTCAGAACTCTCTCGGTCATCGCCGAACCTCAACCAGCAGAGACGACAAAGCCCCAGCCAGATCCCTCTGGCCGGGGCTCGTCGCGCTGCATCTCTCTTACTTCTTGCCTGCCTTGTACTTCGTATCGACCTTTGCTCCAAGGCTCGCCAGTACTTCATTGACCTGCGGAACCTTAGGATCATTTGGAGCCAATGAGAGGAACTTCTGGTAGGCCTCGACGCATCCCGCAGGTGCTACCAGCTTCCCGCTAGCATCTGGAGCCGTCTTCGTCACCAATGCCTGCCCCTTGATGAAGTAAGCATCGGCAGCGTTAGGATCAGCCGTTATCGCCTTCTCCGCAGCCGCCAGCGCTGCATCCATTTGGCCTGCGTTGTACAGCACTGCCGCCTCGTTCTTGTAGTAGATGCCCGCTTTCGCAGGCTCGGCCTTCGCAGCGCTGTCAAACGCGGCTGTGGCTTCGTCAGGCTTGCCAAGCTGGGTCAACGTGTTTCCCAGCTGGTTGTAGTCTGCTGCTTCGCCGACAACGTTGGGCTTATCTCCCGCCGAATCCAGCGCAACCGCCTTCTTGTATGCGTCCTCAGCATCTGTATAGAACTTGGTGACATCATCATCCGTAGCCGGGGACTTGCCAGCTTTCTTGTCGGCATCCGCAAGATGTCTACCTTGAGCCAGCAGCGTGTCGCCGTAGGTCATCCAGAGCAAGCCCACATCCGGCTTTGCTCCAACAGCTTCCTTCATGCTAGCGACGTCTTTGCTGACATCATCCTTGTTCGGCGTCGCCGCAGCCAGGTCTGCTCGCACTGTCTTCAGCGTCGCATTCAACTTCGCAATCACCTGGTTTGCGGATACCACCGCAGCATTCTTCTTTTTGTATTCCTCAAGAGCTTTCTTCTCTTCCGGAGTCATGTTCTTTACGAACTCCTCGCGAGTCATATCGAAGTCCAGAGTCTTGTCCGTGTCCTCTGACTTTACCGTCAACTCCAACCGGTCGATCGTCTTATCAGCTTGCACAACATATACGAAGTAGTCGCCAGGCTTGACCCCAGTTGTCTTGTAGTTGCCGTCCTTGTCGATAGGCGCAACATTCACGAACTTTTCGTCCTTGTAGGGTATAGTTTTGTCCTGCGTGAACTTCACATCGCCATTCGTGAATGGCTGACCCGCAGGGTTTGTCACGTGACCATGCACGGTTGCACCTGTCCCTTGAGCGAACGCTGGAGCAACCAGAAAAATCGCCAATCCGGCGAGACTTGTAATTCTTGTCAACAAAGAACTCTTCCATGCCATCATCGTTTTCACCATCATCCTTCTTTCGACTCGGCCCGTTGCCGTGAAATGGTCAGCGGGCATTCCTATGATCTCTTGCCTTGATTCGCGTAGGGAATTGGATCTCTGACACCGGCTGCAGCAAACGCCCGCAGCCGCAGGTCGCAGCTTTCGCACACTCCGCAGGCCTCGTCTTCGCCCGAGTAACACGACCAACTTACATGCAATGGAGCACCCAATTCAACTCCGAGCCTCACGATCTCATGCTTCCGTAGAGTGATCAGTGGCGTAACGACGTCAATCTCACCTTCCTTTGTGCCTCTGCGAATAAGTTCATTGAAGGCATCATAGTAGGCGGGTCGGCAATCCGGGTAGCCAGAACTGTCCTGCTCCACTGCTCCGATAAACACAGTCTTAGCTCCCAGAACCTCGGCCCAACTGACCGCTGCGCTCAGGAAGTGCGCGTTGCGAAACGGAACGTAGGTCACAGGCACATGGTGACCCTGCCTCTCCGAGGCATCACCGCCGTCCATGGCCCCAACTTCTGGCACCGCGATTCCCTTGTCCGTCAGAGCTGACCCTCCGATCCGCCGGAAAAGGTCTGTCTCCAACTCCATCAACTCTCTCAGACCCAAAGCCTTGGAGACCTCGCGCGCAGCCTGAAGCTCGCGGCTCTGCGTCCGCTGCCCATAACTGAAGTGCAGTCCGTAACTGTCAAAATCCCGTGTTGCCAGCGTCGCGCAGACAGTAGAATCCATCCCGCCTGACAGGCAAACCACGGCTTTCTGTCGACTCACTTCGTCCCGCCCTCAGCGGCAATCTCGGCTTCTGTAACGGACTCCAGCGATTCAGGGCTGTTATGCATCGCGTCCAGCAGGTTACGGGCCGCGACTTCGTCCCCGGAACGGACCTGCAATTGCGACATAAACGCCACTGGAATCATGCTATTCGCAGTCTCGCCCACGACGAACACGTCGATTCCCGCGGCTTCCAGTGCAGATCGCGCCATGTTCGCTTCCATTGGCTCAGGAAAGGTGGCGATGGTCACCAACTCACCTTGGCCGTCTAGGATTGTCTCTTCGCTCATCGTCTTCATCTCGCTGTCCCCGCTCTCGCGGCTGTCTCTCTTCGCTTCAGATACTTTATTTGAAATCAACCGACTGCAGATGAAACGTAATCGTGCCCCAGAATAGCCGCGCCTGCATCTGCACCGGCAAATGTCGCGGATCATCGGTGTACCAGATCCAGATGCTACCCCGGTTCTTCACGACACCCTCATCAGCAGTCGCCTGAACTTTGATGGTCTGAAATGTCCCTGCGGGTGTCTTGATCTCTTCCCGATCCTCGACTTTCATCCCAACGGTTACCGTCCGCATGGAATCCGCAAGAGGGAAATACAGAATCTGTCCCGGCGTCAATGTCTGTGACTGCGTATAAAACAGCGCCGAAAGCGAATCTGTTACACAAGCCGGAATGTTCGTTTCCTTGTGAGTTGCCGTACCTTTCACAAGATTCCGCTCATTCTGTGTCTGTTTCCCGTGGGCGTAATCGAAGGTCAACTCGCTGGCAATCTTTCGCCGGCCCTCCTGGATCTGCTTGTTGAACCCCGTCGAGCAGCCACTTTTGAGGTCGAAGCCGGACTGGAAGCGGTCCACAACCGGAAAGAGCATATTCACTGCGCCGATCGAGTCCGCTGTGGCTGAAATCTTGAGGGCGCTACCACTCTGTTCCAGATGAAACACAGCCGTGCCAGCAGTAAATACCCGCCAATCCACCGTGAACGTCAGCGTTTCATGTTGGGGATAGTCAAAGGTTGGCGGCGGAGGCTGAAGTACTGGAATAGGCCGTGAGGCTATAGGTGCCGAGGGCTTGGTGAACAACTGCCCCTTCGCCTCGTTGGGCTGCAATAGGCCCATGATCACGGCAAACGCAGCAGCTGTGAGCCCCTTTGCCACTGTCGATGAGCCTATCCAAACCCGCAAAGGGGCCATCCAAACGGCCTTCAAATCAGATCTCCTGTGGGTTTAGACGCACCTGCGAAGCGTCAGTGTCTCAGCAGCATTCGCAGCATCAACGCCGCATAGATCGCGGCTGCGCCCATAAGTGCATTGTACTCGCGATGATGCAGGTACCGCTCTCTCGAAAACCGACCGCCTCCCGCATTGGCGTCTGCGAAGCGAGCCGCCGTCAGCCTCGGCAGCAGGCGCGGAACGCGCTTCGCATACTCCTCAAATGCTGGAAACGCCCCTCGCAAAAAGATCTCCTCGGAAAGAATCGTCGGCACATAAATAGCGAGAAACATAACGACCAGCAGTAGTCCCAGCCATAACTGTCCTGCCGCAACCGCAAAGCCGAATGCAATGCCCATCGACCCCAGATACAGTGGGTTGCGCGTGTATGCATACGGCCCTGTCCGCGTCAGCTCCGCATTTTTCTTCACATATCCGGCAGCATAGCCGCGCAGCCACAGCCCGGGCAGCACTAGCAGCAGACTCCACGCCAACGTATGCCAGCTCGTCCTCGCAAACACGAGAAAAACCGCCGCCACGACGAACCCCAGTGGCACTCGCACCCTGCGCGCGATCTTTTGCCATCCTGTCTTGCCTTGTGATTTCGTCATACTTGCCGAGCCCATCCCTTCATTCTCTCAAATCAGTCTGCTGAGGGCTTCGACCACTGCTTTTACTGAGATGTTCGCTAATCCAGGGTCCACAGTATCGGTCCGTTTGTAGCTGGTTCCGGAGGCAGGGTCGCGCAGGATCGTCTTCGCCCCAGGCCCCCAGGGCCCGTTGCGCTCCGGGTCAGTGGGGCCAAACAGCGCGACAAGCGGAACTGCTTGTGCTGCTGCAAGATGCATCGGTCCAGAGTCGCCCCCGACGAACAAATCGGTGCGTCGCATGAGCGCCACAAGCTGCGCGATGTCGCAGACCATTGTTCTCGCTGCTCCATCGCTCGCGCTCACCACGCGGGCGGCTAAAACATCGTCGGCTGAGCGGGCATTCACGACACAATCCGACTGCTTGAGCGAGGCTTCGCGCGCCACGTCCCCGAACCGTTCCGCCGGCCATTGCTTCGCCCCCCACCCCGCTCCCGGGGCGAGCATCAGGAGCGGTCGCGACCGGACAGCCGCCTCAGCCCAGGCCTCAGCGGTCGGGTCACGGGGCAGGACGACGTCGGCAGGCGAGAGTTCGATGCCCGTAGCCTGGCTCAACAGCGCCGCACCCTGCTCGACCACATGCGTTCCCTTGCGCGTGAGTCTCCGCGAATAGAACCAAGCAGCCAGCGACTCGCGCGGGTCGCTGTAGCCAACAAATTGTGGCGCGCCCGCCATCCAGCCGATCACGCCTGAGCGTAGCGTGCCTTGCATGTCGACGACCAGATCATAATGCTCCTTCCGCAACGCTCCGCGAAGCTCGAGGATCGAGCGCAGCGTGGCCGACGACGCTGGCGACTTTGACCAAACCCTCGTCTCGGCCAGGTGAACGCGGTTGACGATCGGGCCTGTGCCCTGAGCGTCCACCAGCAACGGAGCCCAGCGCGGATCGGCCACCCAATCGATTTTTAAATCCGGGCGCGCCTTGCGGAGCGCAGCGACTCCGGGCAACGCATGCAGCACGTCGCCCATGGCACCGACTCGAACGATGAGGATCTTCATCGGGCCTGTTCCTCCGCCGCCAGCAGTTTCGCTTCAATTGCTCGCTTTACCACCTGCGCGTCGGCGAACTCCGCCTGCAACGCGACGACCATCAGTGGCCCGACTTTTTCCAGCCGCTCGCGCATCGCCGGCGTCAGCTTTACGGCATCCTTCTCTGTGGTCACAAAGCCCGACCCATTCAGGCCCTTTGCCACTTCAACCACACGCTCGATATCGGCCATGGAATAACGATGGTGATCGCCAAAGGCGACTGTTTCCACGATCCCGCAGCCAGCATCCTGCAACATCGCCGCAAAGCCCTCCGGCCGGGCAATCGCGCAGAAGGCAACAGGCCGCAGCCCCGCTCCGAAGACGAACAACGGAGCAGGGAAGAGCAGCGTGCGGCGCACGGTCCACATCTGCGCGCCCTCGCGAACCAGTCTCCAGGCTCGCTTCCCGACGACTCCAAACTCGTCCTCTCGCACCACGAGCACATCCGCACGCTGGAGCGCGGAAACCCCCTCGCGAAGATTCCCGGCGGGCAGTAACGCGTCGTCAAGGTCCTCCGTAGTGACGAGCACGATGTCCATTGTCCGTGCAAGCCGACGGTGCTGAAAGCCATCGTCCAGCAAATGGATCCCGTACGGTGCATCGCCGGCCGCAGCCTCCGCGCTCTCGCCGACTACGAATCGATCCGCGCCAACCCAGACAGGAGTACTGGCCTGCTGCGCGATTAAAACCGGCTCATCGCCAAATCGCTGGGCAGCACGATCCATTTTGGGCTGTACCTGCTCAACCCCATGTCCCTCGCGACCGTAGCCCCGCGTCAGTACATCGACGTGAGGCCCCATCTCGCGCAACAGCTTCGCCAGCGCAATCACGACGGGCGTCTTTCCCGCCCCGCCAGCAGACAAACTCCCAACGCTGATGACTGGCCATCTGAGCCTTCGCGTGCGCAGAAATCCCGCACGCCGCAGCGCGTCTTTCATCGCGAGCGCAGCAGCGTATACCGGGACCAGCGGCCTCGCCCAAGGCCTCCGCGCACTCATCGCTTCGCTCCCTGAATCATCACAACCAATGCCTCGACGGCTCGCTTCGTCGCACCCTGCTGTTCCTCAAAGACGCGCCGCCCCCGCTCGCCCATCGCCTTCGCCAGTTCGCGATTTGTCAGTAGCTCGATGAGTGCAATCGCCAGCTCATCCTTGTCTTGCACAATACGAATCGCGCCAGCTTCCTGCATCTTTGAAACGATATCGCGGAAGTTCTCGAACGAAGGCCCCATCACAATGGGAACACCAAACTGTGCGGGTTCAAGAGGGTTATGCCCGCCCCGCTTGATGAGGCTTCCACCTACGAAGGCTACGTCGGCAATACCGTAGACTGCTGCAAGATCGCCGATGGTGTCGAGCACAATGATCTCAACCAGCTTCGTTTGATTTTCTCGAAAGCGGCAAGAGTACCCCTGTGAAGCATCCTTACCCGCCAACAGTTCCGTAGCCAGCAGTGTGGGAAACTCAATCGCCATCGAGTAGATGATGCCAAAGTTTTCTGGATGACGTGGAGCAAGCACAAGCAGCGGTCGTTTGTCCGGGAGAATTGATCGCTGTGCCCAAATGAGCGGTGAATCCTCCGGCGGGTCACCTTCAATTGTGCTGCCGCCAACGAGTATCTTCCGCCCTGCCGCAGCCTCGAGAATCAACTCCGCAATCCGACTCTGTTTCGGTGCGCGAATGTCGTATTTCATGTTCCCTGTGATCTGCACAGACTCGGAGCGAGCACCGACGATCACGAGCCGTAGCGCATCCTCCTCGCTCTGGGCGAGCCACAGCGTAGGTTTGCGCATCACGCGCCCCCACACCGACTGCACCCGCATCGCGCGCGCGAACGACTGATCGCTCATGCGAGCATTCACCACCGCGACGGGCACGCTTCTGCGCGCGCACTCGTGCAGCATGCGAGGCCATAACTCGCTTTCCATGAGGATCAACGCAGCAGGCTTCAGAGCATCCAAATACGGTCGCACCGCAAACGCGAAATCAAGGGGCATATAGAACACTCGCTCCGCGCCAAACCGCTTCTGCGCGAGTGCCTGCCCCGTGCGCGTCGTGGTCGAAATCACCAAGCGGAAACCAGCACCCAGCGCGGGTTCCAGTTCATCCACCAACCTTGACGCAGCGAGCACTTCGCCCACGCTGACGGCGTGGAGCCACACGACGCGCTTGCCCTGAATCGCCGCCAGAAGTTGCGCGGGAACGCCGCCGAGACGCTGCCGCATGCCCTCGCGATAGCGCAGCGTCGTCGCCATGCGGAGCATCCACCACGGCGAGCTGAGAACGAGCGCCAGCGCCAACAATGAACTGTATATCAGCATTGTCATAGGGGCTTGCTCGCATTGTTTTGCACGGGCAGCATCCTCCAGAGGATAATCGATGCGTATGCTGCGCACTCGTCTTTCCGTCGCCTGCCCGGGTTTCTTGCTTGTTATCTCTGCCGTGCTGGGCATTCTGCTCGCCAGCCCGCTGTTTGCCGAAAAGCCCCGGAAACCGACGCCACCGCTCTCCGCACAAGACTATCCGATGCACGATGCGCATGAGTCGGAGAGGGTTACTATTGCTGCCGAGCCCGGCGATACGAAGGAGACGCGGCCCAACACGCGGCTCAACTACTTCGATCACGACATGATGCCAATCCGGATTATTGTGACGAACGACTCTGACTTTGCGCTCACCCTGGACGATGCCCGCATTCATTTCATTGCGGGCGATCAAACGGTCGTTCCTGCGGCCACCGATGATGATTTACAGCGGCGGATGATTACTCTCGGATCGGCGAAGGGTACAAAGATTCCGTTGCCTATGCCGCTGCCGCCAATCACTGTGCATCACGATACGGACAAGAAGATACTGGACGACGAGAATGATTTTGGGTTCCAGACGACCACCGTCAAGCCGCACACCACAGTTGCTGGATACCTCTTCTACGATATGCAGGGACTTGATCCTCCGGTGCTTGCGAAGGCTACACTCGAAGTGCGCAAGGTTCGCTTCGCTGTTAGTAATAAAGCGCTCGACAGCTTCGAGATTCCGCTATCTCCAGCAACGAAAGATGCACCCGCAGCAAAGCGCTAGCTGAGTATTCCTATGGCCGAATCCAGATTGCATATTCGCCTCGCAACGCCCAATGATGTCGCGACCATTCTCGGCTTCATCCGCGAACTTGCGACCTATGAACGCGAACCCGACGCGGTCGTCGCGACCGAGGCCGACCTGCTGCGGGATGGCTGGGGAAAGCCCGCGCGATTTACCGCATTGATCGCCGAGTTTGACGGCGTGGCTGCAGGCTTTGCGCTTTATTTCACGAGCTACTCGACGTGGCGCGGCCACCATGGTGTTCGGCTGGAAGACATCTACGTGACGCCGGCGCAGCGGGGCCAGGGCATCGGAAAGGGCTTGCTGGCGCGGCTTGCGCGTATCGCGGTGGATGAGGGATGCCCGCGCCTTGAGTGGGATGTCCTCAACTGGAACGAGCCTGCGATCGCCGTGTATGAGCGCGTTGGGGCGAAACGGCTGAGGGAGTGGAGCATCATGCGGCTGGCAGATGAGCCGCTGCGGGCGCTCGCTGCGCAGGATGGGCCAACTCCTCCTCTCGATAAGAACGTATCCTAAGAGTGATGAAGAAGATTCACGTAATTGGCGGTGGGCTTGCCGGCCCAGAGGCGGCGCTCCAGGCGGCGAGATTTGGTTGCGATGTGGTGCTGTCGGAGATGCGGCCTGTGCGTTCGACCGAAGCGCATCAGACCTCGGATTTCGCCGAACTAGTCTGCTCCAACTCTCTGAAGAGCGAGAGTGAAAATACTGCGCCGTGGTTGCTGAAGCAGGAGATGCGGCGCGCTGGATCGTTCCTTCTGCAGGCCGCAGATGCGAGCGCCGTGCCTGCCGGGCATGCGCTTGCCGTGGACCGCGTGGAGTTCTCGCGACGAGTTGCGGAACTGATCGAAGCGCATCCGAAGATTGAGGTGCGGCGCGAAGAGGTGACGCACCTCGACGAGAGTGATCCCAATACAATCACTATCCTCGCCAGCGGGCCGTTGACCAGTTCGTCGCTGGCGGCTGAGTTGCAGCGGCTTACGGGGGAAGAGCAGTTGGCGTTCTACGACAGCATCTCCCCGATCGTCGACGCGAGCACTATCGATATGGAGAAGGTGTACTTCGCAGCGCGCTGGGATAAGGGCACCGCCGACTACATCAACTGTCCCTTTACTAAAGAAGAGTACGAGACGTTTCTCGATGCGCTGACGGCGGCGGAGACGGTCGAGGCGAAGGCCTGGGAGGCGTTGCCGACAGACGGTTCCGTGACCACCGCACCCGTGGCGATGAACTACTTTGAAGGCTGTTTGCCGATCGAAGAGACAGCGCGGCGAGGTCGCGACACGCTGCGGTTTGGGCCAATGAAACCCGCTGGCCTGACCAACCCGAAGACCGGTCGCTGGCCCTATGCGGCTGTGCAGTTGCGTCAGGAAAACCTTCGCGCGGACAGCTATAACCTTGTCGGCTTCCAGAACCACCTGAAGTTCGGCGAGCAGGCGCGCGTGCTTCGTCTGATCCCAGGGCTCGAGCGTGCGACATTTCTACGCTACGGTCAGATTCACCGTAACACCTATATCCACGCGCCGTCGCTGTTGAGCGAAACGCTACAGTTGCGAGCCCATCCGAGCATCCTGATTGCGGGGCAGTTGTCGGGCGTCGAGGGCTACACGGAGTCGATCGCGAGTGGGTTGCTGGCGGGCCGCTATGCAGCGGCTCTTGCTCGGGGAGAGAGTCCAACGCCCGCACCGCGCATCACCGGCAACGGCTCGCTGATCCACTACATCACGCACGCGGAACATAAAAAATTCCAACCCGCGAACATCACGTTTGATCTGCTGGTGCCGCTCGAAGAAGAGCTGCGCAAGAAGATTCGCGACAAGAAGGAGCGCCACCGCATCCAGTGCGAGCGTGCACTGGATGCCTGGGACGCGTGGCTTGCAGCGAGCAGTTCGTAATCTCCGAGCTACTCCGCCTTCTTTTTATTTCTCGCTTTCACCTTGAACCAGATCGGGCTGCCGATGAACTTGAAGGCGTCGCGGATCTCGTTGGCGAGAAAGCGTTCGTAGCTGAAGTGCAGCCTTACGTCGCGGTCGGTGAAGAGCACGAACGTCGGTGGTGCGACGGCAGCCTGCGTCATGTAGTAGATCTTCACGCGCCGGTTCATCGGCACGCTGGCACGCTGGAAGTCGATCTTGTCGAGGAAGCGGTTCATCTCGCCCGTCGACACGCGCTTGCGACGCTCCCGTGACACGAGCTCCACCTTCTTGAAGACCTCTTCAATGCCCTTCGACTCCGATGCTGAGACAAACAGTAGCGGCGCATAGTCGAGGTACTTCAGCGAGTCGCGCACCTGCTGTTCGTAGATCTTCTTGTCCGCAGGTGGTTTGCCGTCGAAGAGTCGCATGCCGTCAGGCCCAACCTTGGTCATCAAATCCCACTTGTTGATGATGATGATGACGCTGCGGCCGCTTTCATGCGCGTAGCCGCCGATATTCGCATCGGCTGCAGCCACGCCCTCCGCTGCATCGATCACGAGCAGCGCTACATCGGCGGCTTCGAGATGTTTGCGGCTCATAATCACCGACAGCTTTTCGGCCATCAGCTTGGTTTTTCCCTTGCGACGAATGCCTGCGGTGTCGATAAAACGGAAGCTGTGCCCATCACGCTCAACAACCTCGTCGACCGCGTCACGAGTCGTCCCAGCTATAGGCGAGACGATAGCGCGATCGCTTCCAGTTAGAGCGTTGAGGAGCGTGCTCTTGCCGACGTTGGGGCGCCCGATAATGGCGATCTTCGTCTCGCGCGCAACATGCTCGCCGTGCGAGCGAAGTCGACGGCCAGTGGGGACTTCGTCGGGCGGAGCCTGCGGGCCGGGCAGAGGATCGCCGCCACCGTCCATATCCTCTTCAAATTCCTCCTCGAGGCCCTCAAAGCGCTCTTCCGGCTCTTCGGCGACGAACTCCGGGGGCAGCGCAGCCCATACCTCATCCAGCAGGTCACCAATGCCCGAGCCGTGTTCCGCAGAGATAGGGCAGACATTCCGGAAGCCCAGTTGACGGAAGTTTTCGGCTGCGGCGAACATCTCGGAGGTATCCATCTTGTTGACCGCAAGAAAGATTGGCTTGCCGCCCCGAAGGAGAAGCCGCGCGAGTTCTACATCTGGTGCGGCCAGTTCGGTGCGTCCGTCGACGACCATAATGATCGCGTCGGCCTCTTCCAGTCCGACCTTGGCCTGGCGAAAGATCTCGGACGGGATCAGCGCCTCATCATCGGGCACAACGCCACCTGTATCGACCAGGCGCACATCGCGGCCTCCCCATTCTACGTCGCCGTAGATGCGATCGCGCGTGATGCCGGGTTCATCGCCAACGATCGAACGTCGCGTCTGCGTTAGTCGATTAAACAGCGTGGATTTGCCAACGTTGGGGCGTCCACAGATGGCGACCAGCGGTAGGCGCGCCGGTTCGCGATGTCCACTCTCGGTGGCCAGCGTGATCTGGGCGGCGATGGATTCAGCTTCGCTCCATGCGCGCTCTTCGTGCCGGCTTCCCGCACCGCCTGCAACGGAGTCCTTGCGTTTCTTTCGCTCTTCGCGGGCGGGAATCTCTTGCTCGCTCGCGTAGCCGCGCGTTCCGGCTTCATCGCGATTTCGAATGACAACCTTGCGCTCACGCTCCGGGCTCTTGGTGGGTGTTTTCGAGGCCTTCACCGCGGCCGCCTTCTTCGCGGCAAGCTCCTTGCGCTTCTTTGGCGATACCGCTCCCGTGGTCGCGGTGCCGCGCGGCGCGGTCTTGCCCAGCTTTGGTCGTGTGCTTGCCTGCCGATGCTTTTTGCCTAGCCGTTTCTTCTCCGTACGCTTTGGTGCCATCTTTCGAAACCTCTGTCTCTTTTATGGTCGCACGCATGAGCGCCCGCACGGCGAACAAACGGCGGATATCATCAACGTAGCCCGATGCCGCTTTCGACCCCACTGACCATGCTCAACGACGCCCTGCCCGACCAGAAGCTACCGACGCTCTATGACTTCTTCCATCCTGGCGGAATTCTTGCGAAATCATCGCTCGCATTCGAGCACCGGCCGGGCCAGTACGCGATGGCTAAGGAGATCGAGCAGAGCTTCGCCGATCGCCGTAATTTGATCGTCGAGGCAGGTACCGGGACTGGAAAAACCCTTGCCTACCTGCTGCCAGCGTTGCGCCGCGCCCAAGAGCAGAAGCAGCGCATTATTATCTCGACTGGGACGAAAAACCTCCAGGAGCAGCTCTATTTCAAGGATATTCCGTTCCTCGAGACGCTGCTGGGACCCCTCAAAGTCTGCTATATGAAGGGCCGCGCGAACTATGTTTGCAAGCAAAAGCTCTACGCCCTGCGTGACAGCCCTCTGCTGTCTGGGCTCGAGGAGATTTCGCAGTTCCACTCCATCTTGCAGTGGGAGCGCACCACCGAAACTGGCGACCGCGCGGAGGTCGACGACCTGCCCGAGAACTCTTCGCTATGGCACAAGCTTGACGCCCGCAGCGAGGTCTGCCTTGGCCAGACGTGCCCAAACTGGGAGCAGTGCTTCATCACCTCAATGCGGCGCAAAGCGCTTGAGTCGGACATCGTCATCGTCAACCACCATCTATTTTTTGCCGATCTCTCCATCAAGCAGCAGGCCGCGGGAGCACCAGATGCTGGAATTCTCCCAGAAGCGGCGGCGGTCATCTTCGATGAGGCGCATGAGCTTGAAGACATTGCAAGTCAGTACTTTGGGGTCGCGCTGTCGAACGCGCGATTCGAGGAGCTCGCCCGCGATACGGACTTGATGCTACGGGCCAAGGGCGTCAGTACCAGTTCGATCGAAAGCGCAACCCAAACTGTCCGAGACCGCTCCAAGCTTTTCTTCGCGTCGCTACCAGTGGGTCCTTCGGACCTGGGTCGGCTTGAGTTCACTGACCGCGCCGATTTTCTCGAGGCCCGCGGCGATGCCTACCTCGGCGCGTCAAACGCTCTCCAGCGACTAGAAGGTGAGCTCGAACGAGTGCGCGAGGTGGAGGAGGCCGCAGGCCTCCGCAAGCGAGCTGCCGACATTCGTAACCACCTCAAATTCCTGCTCGAATCGGAAGACCCCAACACCGTCTTCTGGATCGAGCGCCGAGCTACTGGCGGCGTGCGCAACGCTGCCCGCGCTTCGCGCGATCTCGGAGCGCCGCAGGCCTTCAGCACGCATCTTCTGGCTACCCCGATCGACGTGTCCACGCTTCTCGCTGACACGCTCTTCACTCATTATCCGAGCGTCATTCTCACCTCGGCAACACTCACAGTTGCCGGGCAGGATGGCAATCCGAGCTTCGATCACCTCAAGAAGCGCCTTGGAATTCCTTTCCCCAAAGAGCTCGTCGTGCCAAGTCACTTCGACTATGCTAACCAGGCGCTGCTCTACCTCCCTCTATCGATGCCACCGCCGCGCGACCCCAACTTTATCGCACAAGCCGCGGAGAAGATCCGCCGCGTGCTCGAGATCACACGAGGACGAGCCTTCTGCCTCTTCACTAGCTATGCCCAGATGCGAGAGCTCCATGATCGTCTGCTAACGCAATTACCGTACCCATTGCTGATACAAGGCTCTGCGCCGCGCCACATTCTGTTGCAACAGTTCCGCGAAACTCCTAACGCCGTGCTATTCGGTACCAGTTCGTTCTGGCAAGGCATCGACGTGCAGGGTGAGCAACTCAGCTGCGTCATCATTGACAAGCTGCCCTTTGCTGTTCCAACCGACCCCATCATGAAGGCTCGCACCGACGCCATCACGGCTGCGGGAGGCAACGCATTTAACGACCTTCAGGTACCCCAGGCCGTAATCGCCCTCAAGCAGGGCTTCGGACGCTTGATCCGCTCGCTCTCGGATCGCGGCGTCCTCATGCTGCTCGATCCACGCATCCGTACCACTCGCTATGGAGCGACCTTCCTCGACTCGCTTCCTCCCTACCGCCGCACCGACGACATCACCGAAGTCGAGCGCTTCTTCGACCTCGCCAACACGATCGAGCTGCGACGCTAGTATTCTAAGACCAGCCGTATGGGACGCAACCTCTACATCCTCGCTGCCACACTCGGCATGCTTTCGCTGGTCTCGATTGTGCTGTCGTTCACCAATATCGCCCAGCAGCCTGGTTCGCCGGGCGATGCCTCCCTCTGGCGGATGACGAGCATCGCATTGCTTTGCGTCGCGCTGATCGTGACACTGCTTGGTGTGTTCAGTTCGCTCTTCGAGCAGGCCGAGCGTCGGCACTCGGCTGAGCGCCAACAGAAGCGCCGTCGCCGCTCCGAGTAGACTTTTGCCCAGACCCTTAGAGTTCCCCGGTAGAATGGGAGATGGCGCGAACGCATCGCCGATTGGAGTCTCACCCACCATGTTTGAAGTCACGGTACAGGCTGGATTTTCCTCAGGCCACTACCTCCGCAATTACCAGGGCAAGTGCGAAAACCCGCATGGCCACAACTATCGCGTGCTAGTTACGCTTATTGGCGAGGAGTTGGACCACGCCGGGCTTCTGCTGGACTTCAAGCTGCTCAAGCAGGTCCTCCGCCCGACAGTCGACTATCTGGATCACCAGATGATCAACGACTTGGAGCCATTCACGGCACTGAATCCGTCCGCAGAAAACCTCGCGCGATATTTCTACGAAAAGACCGCAACTCAATTGAATGAAATGACATCGGGTCGGGTTCGAGTTAAGGACTGCACGCTCTACGAGACCGACACCAGCTTCGCACGATACTATGAGGCAGAAGCAGGGGCATAGCATGCACCTCATTGAGCTGTACAAATCGGTGCAGGGAGAGAGTTCGTTTGCGGGCGTGCCGTGCATCTTCGTGCGCCTCGCGGGCTGCAACCTGCGGTGCTCCTGGTGCGATTCCGAGTACACCTTCAGCGGAGGAAAATCCTTCAGCGAAGAGGAAATCATCGCGCAGATAGAGGCGTTGGAGCCATGCCGGCTGATCGAATTCACCGGCGGTGAGCCCATGCTTCAGGCAAAGGAACTTCTGCCGCTCATGGACCATCTCCTTGCAAAAAATTACACGTTGATGATTGAAACGAGCGGGGAACGTCCTCTCGCGGATGTTCCTCGCGCGGTGCACAAGATCGTCGATGTGAAGTGCCCGGGTGCGGGCGCCGCGGCCAATAGCTTCAACATGGAAAACCTCGACGCGCTCACACCCAACGACGAGGTAAAGTTCGTCCTCAGCGATCGGGCCGATTACGAGTTTGCCCGCGACTTCATCCAGACTAACGGCCTTGCCGTTCGCTGTGGCGATATCCTGCTCTCGCCCGCATTTCAAAAGGCGCCGAGCGAGCAACGATCTACCGAAAATTGTGTTCTCGATCCGCGCTTTGTCGTGGAGTGGATGCTTGCCGACGGACTTCCTGCGCGCCTCAGTCTGCAAATTCACAAGTACATCTGGGAGCCACGCAAGAAGGGCGTCTAGACGCGGGGGTTCTTCTGCGCTTCGCTGATTTCTTCGCCCGTCCCGCTGGCGTATGCACGAGCCCGCCACGCGACCGGTCGGCCACAGATCTGTCTTGCGAGGGCGAACCACTGCACCACCAACAGCAAGATTATCCCTAGGGGATGCAACAGCGCCGACAGCAGCGGCTGCTCGAATCGCCGCACTGCGAGCAACCTCGGAAGATAACTCCCGACGACCGCAAGAGCAAGCAACACACTGACCGTCGCCGCCATTCGAGGATCATCAAGGGTTGCACCCACAATCATATTGCTCGCAAGGAACGCCAACCACAGCGCCATCGCGATCACCGGTAACACTTGACCTAGCAATAGAAGAATCGTCAGCGGCAGAATACGTGTCGGCGCTCCAAGGCCCTCGGTCGCATTCTTGGCCAGGCCCATCCACACAGCACTTGCTGAGTCATACATTCTCACTGTGGCGAAGGCGGTCAGGTCCACAATATCGGTGTGAAACCCATGCTCGCGAAACAGCTGGGGCAGCCGCAACCCATCGTGGCGCGTCTCGCGGATCGCCGCATGACCGCCGCACGCAAAATAGGCCTCGCGGTCCGCAAGGAAAAACTGCCCGCACCCGGCGGCATACGCGGGCTTGGTTGATGCACGCATACGCCCCATCGGGAGAAATCCCAACAGCACAAAGTGGATTAGCGGCAGCAGCATCCGCTCCATCCACCCGACGGTTATCTGACGAGGAAACCCCGATAGCAGGGAGACGCGAGCAATCTGTATCTCCGTGCTGCAACGAGCGAGTGCGTCCGGCATGATCCTGACATCGGCGTCGAGAAACAGCAGCAGCGGTGCCGTGGTCTCCTGCGCGAGCAGCCAGCATGCGCGCTGCTTTCCATTCCATCCAGCAGGCAGACTTTGGGCGGCGACAAGTCGGACGCGCACATCCGAGGCAGCGATCTCTCGCACGATCGCTGCCGTCCGATCAGTCGATGCGTCGTCGAGCACCAGCACCTCGATGTCGACACTGCGGCTTGAAAGGACACTCTCCAGACACGCTTGAATGTTGTGCTCCTCATTGCGCGCCGGGATGAGCACAGCAACGCGCATTGCAGTTCCTCGACTGCTCCTTGGCGCAACGTACTGTCTGAGGTTTGCGACAAACATGCCCGATGGAACTGCAGCGCATAAGAACATCATGCCCGCAATGACGAAGAGGATCATCACTAGCAGCTCTCCCACAATCTTCGGTTCAAGGTTTGTCCTTCAGATGCGCAAGCTCCGGCCTCTCCGTGTGATCAAGAGGTAGCGGCTTCCTTGTGATCAATGCTCGCGCCCGACGACCCAAGCCATAGAAGCCTCCAGTGCCACGTCCACCGCTGAGAAGAACGGAAAATGCATTTGTGTCGCGTAGCATCGATGCTACTTTCAACTCTTCCATCGAATGTGCGAGCGCATCCTCTAATTGCTTCGTCGCTGCGTCGGTGTCGATACCCGGTTCAATTCGTACAGGAGCGCCACATCGTAGTAGCGCCTCCGGCAAACGCTCGTCCCAAAAGCTGTACTCAATTGCGAGGGGCAAAAGTGTCACATCGACCGTGCGGGCAGCCAGTGCACCAAGTCCTGGCTTAAAGGCGAGAGGAGTCTCTCGCGGATCAGCAAATCGCCCCTGCGGAGTAATCCAAACTACCCCGCCGCTTGCAAGGATCGCCTTTGAGACTCGCAGAAATTGCGCCGCTCCGCGAGGAGACGCCATCTCCACTGGAAAGATTCCAAGTTTACGTAGAATCGGATAGCGCTTCAGCGCCAATGCATCCATTGGCGCGTAATGCCTCCGCTCCGGCAACAACATCTGTGCCAAAAGGATCGACACCATCGGGTCCCACCAAGATGAGTGATTTGCGTAGACAATCAATGGACCCTCGATGGCTGCCAATCGCTCTGGATGCTGAACCATCACGGCACGAAAGTGCCGCCGAAAATAGGCTCGAACGATGTGCCGAAAGAAGCGCAGCGTGAACATCGAGATCGGTGGAACCTCGCGAGCGTTTGGATCAGCAGGCATAGCCCATTGTGGCACTTCCATGATGTTCATGCTCAATAAGGCTACGCTGCATGCACCGGAACCTGTCTGCGCGACAATCGGGAGTCCGCATTCTTGGCATCTGCATCCAGCGAGTCCGCTGCGATCCATCCGGACATCATGACCATAGGCATACCGGGGCCGGGATGCGCAGCACCTCCTGCTAGATACAAGCCATCAACATCGCTGCTCCGATTCGCGGGCTTGAACGCTCCCATGAATCGTCCATGCGAGGAGATTCCATAAATGGCACCGTTGAGGACACGATAGCGATCATGTATATCCTGCGGCGTCAGCGCACGTTCAACCACGATCCGCTCTTCGATGTCTTCACACCCCGCAGTACGCTTCAGCTTGTCGAGAATCACCTGCCGGTAGGCTGGGAACATCTTCGACCAGTCATGATGTGGCCGCAAATACGGCGTATGCACCAGCACGTACATCGCCTCGCCGCCCTCAGGCGCGCTGGCGGGATCGCTCGACGCCGTGCATGCAAGATAGCAGGTAGGGTCCGGTGCGGGCTCACCAAGATCGTAGATGTGATGGAACTCTTCCTCCGGATCGCGCGAGAAGACAAAGTCGTGATGTGCAAGATGTTCGTAACGCTTCTTCAGTCCCAGATAAAGCACGACACCGGAACAAGCCGGCTCATACGTACGCCTGTGCTCGAATTCCCTTGCAGCGTTCGTCTTCGCGAGCAATTCCCGATGGGTGCGAACCGCGTCCTCATTGCTAACGATGGCGTCGAAAGCATGCGTCGCCCCGTCCGTCGTCGCCAGACCCGTTACCGCTTGATGCTTGTCGGTGGTCGTCAGAATTGTTGCGACATCTGTGCTAGCGTGGAAACGCACACCAAGCTCCGTTGCGAGTCTCACCAGCGCCTCTGGTACGGAACGCGTTCCGCCCATCGGATACCAGATCCCCTCCTGCATCTGCATGTGTCCGATCGCGGTGAGAATTGCTGGTGATGCATCGGGCGAGGACCCGACGTATTGAACCATGTGGTCCAACATCTGTGCCGTATTGGGCTCGGGAATAAACTCACGAATTGTACCGGCGACGGTCTTTCCCATGCGCATCTTCAGCACATCGCGCAACACCTTGATATCGAATGCACCGCCGACATCAAACGTATCCTTGATCGAGCCAACCGACTTCCAGAAAAAGAACTTGTCACTGATTGTATGCAACTCTTCCGAAAGCTCCATGAGTTGCTTATACTTCACGCCCATACCAGGGAAGCGCGTCTCAAGACTTGCGGACATCTTTGTCATATCATCCAGTAGGTCGATGGTCGCGCCATCCTCGAAGAAACATCGCCATTGTGGATCAAGCCGGACCATGTCGATGTAGTCGTCGAGATTCTTGCCAGCCTCTGCGAAGATCTTCCGCAGAACTGACGGCTGAATCAGAATGGTTGGCCCCATGTCAAAGCGAAAGCCTTTCTCCTGCAGTTGTGCTGCCTTGCCGCCGAGCCAAGAATTCTTTTCGAAGACCTCTACTTCATGCCCTCTCGCAGCCAGCGTACATGCAGCCGACAGTCCAGCCAGTCCCGATCCAATCACACCAACACGCATACGTTCTCCTGCCACCGTTCAAATTGCTTCTTCAATCTAAAACCTAATGCCTCGCCAGCTTTACCAACTGCCATAACGCGGTCCAACGAACCGCAAGGCTCTTACCGTGAATCGACCTAATCAGCGCCGAGAAGATTGGAGTGTCTTCCTCGCTGGTGGCATTAAGATGACGCGTCGCCCCGCTGCGCCGCACTAGCAACGTCTTCACCGCAGTCATCTCTAGTAGGCCCTCAGCACCGCGCGTAACACCGTAGCCGCTGGCACCGCGGCCACCAAAAGGCACGCGCGGATCGGCCGTCGGCGCGATCACATCATTCATCAGAACGGTGCCAGCCTTCAACATCTTCGCGAGTAATCGCGCCTTTTTTTCATCTTTCTTGCTGCAGAAAATCGACACTGTAAGCGCATAGGGACAGCGAGCATACAAATCTGGAACATGCAGCATCGACTCGACGGCAAGCATCGAAAGCACTGGCGCGAAGATATCGCTCATCGTGATTGACATAGCCGCCGTCGCATGATCAACGAGCAGAGGCTTCTGCGCCTGAGGATCTAACACTCCGATGATCTCTGCGCCTTGGAGGATCGCCTCGTCCAACATTTTTCTCAGTCGCTCCGCAGTCGTCCCCTCGAGCCTAACCGCTGGGATTTTTGAGAGTTCAGCGTCGAGCAGCGGCCGCAGCTCTGCCAGAGTGCTGGGCGTAGCGAACAGCCGTCGAGGTGACATGCACACCGCACCACCATTCAAACGCAAGCCGAAAGCTATGGCCTTCGCCGCCTGCGATAGGTTGGCAGAAGGTGTGACCACAATGGCATCGGCTCCGGAAAGCTCCAATATGGCGGGCGTAACGGTATGAGCCAAATCGGCAAGAACACTCTGGCCGCTTTTAGATGAACCGGTAAAGACAACCTTGTCCGGTACCGCCGCTAACGCACACCGTGCTGCCTCCGCACTCTCATCCGTGATTGTAAGGACACCTATTGGCAGACCAGCATGCAGCAGAATATCTGCAACGAGCTTTGCGACTGCGCCTCCTCCGGCACCTGGTTTCCACGTCACGGTATTCCCTGCGACTAGTGCTTGGATTGTCTGCACACCAGGGAGGAATAGGGGATAATTGGACGGCCCAATTACCAAAACCTGGCCAAGCGGTTCCCGATGAATCTCTGCAACCACGCCGCTGAGCCAGAGCGGTCGTCCCTTGTGACCTAATCTGCGTGGCGCCAAGAGTCGGGGCGCATTCCGCTCCAGAAACTTGCATGCATCCAGCAGCGGCAGAAGTTCCGTCACGAGCGTATCCGCTTTGGTGCGGGCCAGGTCTGAAGAGATTGCAGCGGCAAAGTCCTCGGTCCGCAAAGCCATCTGCTGTCGGGCAGATCGCACCACCCGGACGCGCTCTTCGATGGACGCAGATACCCAATTCACATGAGCGGCGACCGAATCTGGCTTGCTGCAATCGCCCGATATTCCTGAACAGGTTCCAGTCTTCGCCGACACGGTCTCAAGTGGCGCCGAGATCGATCTCACGATGCAACCTGCATTATGTTGTTGTCCATCATCAACTCGGATGACGTAGACCACTGCGGCTCAACGCCTAGATCTTGCATGAGTAGTCTCGAACTGATGCGCGCCGATTGGAAGATGACCGGCAAGCCTGATCCAGGATGTGTTCCACCTCCTGTCAGGTACATGCTATCCACGTCTTCAAATCGGTTGTGCGGCCGCAAGTGCAGCATCTGATCAAGCGAGTGCTTCATCGAGAATGTCGCTCCCTTGAACAAGCCAAACTCGTCGCTCCAGCCGCGAGGCGTGATGATCTTCTCGGTGCGAATCCGACGTTCCACATCCTTGATGCCGATTCGCTCCATCTGTTGGATTGCCATCTGGCGGAATCGGGCTGTCTCTCGCGACCAGTTCACATGCTCGCTCTCGTGCGTCACCGGTAGTAAAACATACAACGTTGAATGCCCTTCGGGCGCGAGCGTCGAATCAGTCACGGAGGCGTTCTGTACATAAAACGATGGATTCTCTGACAGACGATGCGTATCCTCGATATCGCGAAGGTTTTGTCGGTAGTTCTCCGCGAGATAGATCGTATGGTGAGCCACATCGTCATAGCTCCCATCGATCCCGAGATACATCATGAAGGTGGAACACGAGTAAGTCTTGCTCGCTATGTTTTTGTCGCTCCACTTGCGGCGATATTTGGAGGGAACCAGCTTGCGCATCGCGTCGGCGAAGTCGGCGTTGACCACCACGGCATCTGCTTGCAGGCGGCGCTTCGATGTGCGGACACCAACCGCCTTGCCGCGGCCAGCGTTGCCGGTTCCGTTGTCGATCAAAACTTCTTCGACCGGCTCCTCGGTGAGGATCTCAACGCCCATCTCCTTTGCGATGCGCGCCATTGCCGCCGTCACAGCTCCGCATCCGCCAATGGGGTGAAATACACCGTGCTCATACTCCAGGAAAGAGAGGATCGAGAACAGGGAAGGGCAGCGGAACGGGCTCATGCCGAGGTACTTTGACTGGAAGCTAAAGCCCAGCCGGATACGCTCATCTTTGAAGTGTGTGCGCAAGTCGCCGTCCAAGGAAAGCCATGGCTTCATCAGAGGGAGCAGCTTTAGCATCTCTGGCTTCAGCAGGTCGCTCCATTTTTCGAACGGAGTTTCGAGGACAGGCAGAAAACTCGCCAGTTTCTTACGATTGTGCTCAAGGAAGTTCTTGAACTCGACTGCATCGTGTGGGGAAATTGCGCCGATTTGCTTCTCCATCCGTTCGATGTCCGAGGTAGCGTCGATCTGTCCCCCATCTCCGAATATGAGGCGGTACTGCGGATCGAGCCGTTTCATCGGAACTTCGCGGCTCAGGTCATACCCGGCATCCGCAAAAATCTCCTTCAGCACGCGAGGATAAAGGAAAAAGGTCGGCCCGATGTCGAATTTGTAGCCATCCTGATCAAGGGTTGAGGTGCGTCCGCCAACCCGCGCTTGCTTTTCAATGATTGTTACGTGGACACCCGAACGTGCCAGCAACATCGCGGATGCCAAGCCACCAGGCCCGGCTCCGACAATGATCACTCGTTTCGGCTGTTTCTCTCTGCTGGAAGTGCGGAGCATGTTCACCCAGTCCCATCCTTCAGCGCTGGAAAATGCGCGTAAGGATAAGTCTAGCCCTACGGCATCCTCGAGCACAGCCGAAAAGCCCCACCCCTGTCATCCCATGAACGATTGCCCTTTTTCTCTTCGCATCACCGAAACTGACCCAACATGGCTACCCAAGCAACCCTCGTACAAGGCTTCGCACGCGTTCCGCCACCATCCCATAAAGCAGGTGTGATGCGGCCTCACTGGTCTGTTCGCGGGGAGATTGATCTTCAACGGAGGCAGCCAGTCCCATCGCTGGAAGCGCCGTCTCATGAGTCAGCGTCATCAATGCGAGACCAAACGTCGCTCCCTCCTTGTCGGTTGCCGCGGGATAGTACTCCGCGAGCGCGCCATAGGCGGCACCGACTGCGGCTCCGAATCCCCAATGAATGGCCCCGCCGGCTGCGGAACTTGCGACCTCGTTCAGCGGATGTCCGGCGATCTGTTCTGCAAGGATCTGGGGCGGCTCGCGCTCTCCGTCCACATGCGGAGGATAAAGTCTTTCCGCAATGGACTTCGCTGCGGTGGCTACCAGCCCCGCGATCAATCCCGCCAGCAATCCTTTTGCCAGTGACCGTTGTGTCTTAATCTCACTCACGCTTTTGTAGCTCCCCAATTCACAGTTCTTCTAGTCTAAACGCTTGCAGCGCATTCAGCAGCCATCGTCGCCAGGGCTCTCATTCGGAGTGCCGAGTCAATCGCGCGATCGGTCTCTGGCAAGTCGGCACTGTCGGTCCAATTCTTTCCGCTCTCAATCACGTACTCATCCTCTAGCAGACTTTTGTCGCCTTCATCGTCATCCTCTTCTAACCCCGACTCTTCGGATTTGCTGCCATTCACGACTGGACCGCGCAAACTAGTTGAACCGGCAGTCTGTAACATGGCGACTCCAAGCTCTTCGTCCTCATCAACGTCTTCCTCGTCCGGATCGAAGTCATCCTCATCATCGAGGTCATCGTCGTCATCCTCTTCTTCCTCAAATTCCTCCTCGCTATCCTCAGTGTCGTCGGTGTCGCGCTGCACGACGTCAGATCTCGTGGATGCGATCCGGGCTGGGGTCAGAACGTTGAGAGTCAGATTGCTCTCATATGTCGCGCAAGGACCTTCGCCAATCAAGTTGTATAACTCTACGGCGATGTCTGGTGAAAGGGGGGTATTGATCGCGGCCATGGCTTTTCTCCTTGTGGCGGGCCCCAAATCCGTCGGTGCCTTTCGCCTGCGCCGTTAGATGCGGAAAGCTTTGATCTGGAGCCTCCTTCGTTGGAAATTCATCTCTCGCCACCACCCCGATTCGCTCAAGTAAACTAAAGCCCACCATGAGCTTGCTGCAAGGAGTACCCCGCATGTCGCAGTTTCGCCTTCTCCCGATGGTCGCACTCTGTGCTGCCGCACTTTCCGCCACCGCACAGACTGCGCCCATCACGCTTTCCGTCGATCTAACTGACGCTCCGCGCAAAATCCTCCACGCCACTGAGACGATCCCTGTTCAGTCAACCCCGCAGCCCGTCAACATGACCCTCGTCTACCCCGAGTGGATCCCAGGAGAGCACGGCCCCACCGGCCCTCTCATCAACCAGGCTGGCTTCGTCGTCACCACCGCTAGCGGAGTTCCTGTGAAGTGGGAGCGCGATCTCCTCGACATGTACAGCTACCACATCACGGTTCCCGCGGGAACCACGCAACTGAATGTCAAGATGGACTTCCTCGCCACCTCTGGCGCGCAATTCACCGCGGGCGGTTCGACCAGCGCGAATCTCGCGCTCCTCAGTTGGAACACGGTCCTCGTCTACCCGTTGAACGGGGACATTGAGCACACCAAAGCAGCCGATGTTATGGTGACGCCTTCGATCAAAATACCTGATGGCTGGAAGTTCGGCACCGCGCTGGACTCATCCGCCACTCCTACTTCATTCAAGACCGTCTCGCTCG
Source organism: Granulicella sp. (assembly GCA_027452215.1). Taxonomy (GTDB): domain Bacteria; phylum Acidobacteriota; class Terriglobia; order Terriglobales; family Acidobacteriaceae; genus Granulicella. The sequence continues at coordinate 40,691 of DAIDGQ010000022.1, forward strand.
AGCAGCTAATCGACTCGCCCGTCCTTGCGGGCCGCTGGTTCCGCGAGATCGACCTCGCGCCCGACGTCACGCCCAAGCACTACCTTGACCTTGCCGGCGATGGCCCCGAAGACATCGCGCTCTCGCAGGAGCACATCGACCAGTTCTCCAAGCTCGTTCGCGAAACCGGCGCGCTTTATAAGTCACGCCACTATAACTCCTACCACTTCCTCGTCACGCTCAGCGATCAGGTAGCCCACTTCGGCCTTGAGCATCACCAGTCCTCTGACGACCGCGTTCCCGAAAAGACCTTCACCGATGAGGGCTCTTTCACCGAAGAAGGCGACCTGCTCCCGCACGAATTCACGCATTCGTGGAACGGCAAATACCGCCGTCCCGCTGGTCTCGCCACAGCCAACTATCAGCAGCCGATGAAGGGCGACCTGCTCTGGGTCTACGAGGGCCTCACCAACTACCTCGGCGATGTCCTCGCCGCCCGGGCCGGCATCTGGAGCGCCTCCGTTTTCCGTGACCGCCTCGCCACCATTGAAGCCGACTTCAACGACGCTCGCCCCGGCCGTACCTGGCGCGATCTGCAGGACACTGCCTCCGCCGCGCAGATCCTTTATGCCGCCGGAGGTCCCTATGACAACTGGCGGCGTGACGTCGACTACTACAGCGAAGGCGATCTCCTCTGGCTCGAAGTGGACTCCACGATCCGCCAGAAATCAAACGGGAAAAAGAACCTCAACGACTTCATTGCTGCCTTCCACGGGCTCGGCGGCAACACTCAGCCAAAGATCGTGCCTTACACCTTCGAGGACGTGGTCGCTGGACTCAACGCTGTCGTACCCAATGATTGGGCTACGTTCCTGAGAACTCGTCTGGACTCTAACGAACTCCATGCGCCGGAAATCGCCGGCCTCAACGCCCTGTCCGGCTATAAGCTCACCTTCACAGACAAGCCCAATTACTGGTCGACCCTCGAGGAGTCCGACGGCCTCAACGCCCGCTATTCTCTTGGCCTCACCGTCGGTGCTACCGGCACCATCGGCGACGTGATCATGGGTGGCTTCGCTTACAAAGCTGGTCTGGCCCCGGGCTTCGAGATCATCGCTGTCAACGGCCGCGCCTTCACGCCGGCGCTACTCCGCGCCGCGATCCAGGGGGCAAAAGGGAGCGGCCCCTCCATTGACCTCATCGTTGAGAACACTGGCTACTACAAGCTCATCACCCTCAACTACCATGATGGAGAGCGCTATCCGCAACTCGAGCGGGTCGATGCCGTACCCGACCGCCTCGACACCATCCTCGAACCACTGGCAAAGTAGGCTAGATCCTCTTGCATTCGCCTCATCGTTGCGACCTGAATGCGGTCGCAACGATGAGGTAATCGGTTTGAGGCCATGTTTCCGCCCTTACCCCCACCTCCGCCGCAGTCGTCTCCATGATCAGCACCCTTTGCCGCTCCAACTGCGCAATGGTCTCCCGGCGCCGCTCCCGCATCTCCTGCGCCCCCGTCGCATGAAACATCTCCTCCTTCGTCTTCGGCTCCCGAGCCGCCAGCTTCTCCAGCTCCGGATGCTTCAGGAGTACCAACACGACGAGATGACTTCGCACGAGCTCACTCGCCGCAACCACCGACTCCGGCTTACCCACGCTATCCACCAACTCCGTAATCCAGGCAATCAGCCCCTGCCCCCGCTGTGCCGTCTCCACCCCTGCTCCACGCGATACGCCGGCCCCTTGCTTGCCTACTGCCACCCTCCACCATCTCCACGCTGCCCATGCGAGCCAGCGGCCCGGGACACTCCCGCGTCGTCTCGCACAGGCGACTCTTCAATATTTCCGGGGCCTTCACCGCTCAGCCCGGCAACAGCAGTGCACCTGAAGGACCTGCGGCCAGTACAAGCCCACCCCGCTCCAGGAATTGCTTGATCTCCTCTACCAGCTCCTTCCTGTCCGTCGCGTCATATATTGGAGCTGCCAAGATCAATGTAGTGTGGGCAGCCTGCGCACCACTCAACCCATCATTCAGCTCAGAGGTAGGTCGGTTCCACTCAGAGGTCTTTCGACCCAAGGCGATGAGCATCAGGTAAGCCGCCTTCGCCCCCATTTGTCCGCCATTCGTAGTCCTGGGTCGCGGATCGTTTTCGGCAATCTTCGGCGCAAAGATACTCACCCCCACGATCAGCAACAACAGCGCGCCGCATAGCATCAGCATCAGCTTGCGATCGCTTGCAATCGTGGTCATACTCGTCACGCATCTCTCACCGAAAAGAGCAACTCGCTGCGGTTCTCGTCGGGCACGGTTGCATTCGCCGCAAGCTGCTCATATATCGAGTGTGCTTCCGCATACTCCTCGGCGTTGACCTCACGCGACCCATACCAGACGCGCTCAAAGATCTGTGTCAACCGTCGCAGTCCTTGCTCCTACGCCGACCCCGGCTTCAGCAGTCCAACAGACTCGCGCGGCGTGCATGCCGGATTGCGTCGCGATGCAGGCGCGTTCTAAGCGACACAATCAGCGCCAATAGAGGCAATGCACCGCCACTCGCCAGCAGCCGCATGCCGCTCCGCCCGTTCTGCCCAACCGTCCGCCTTGCGAACCCACGACGCTCCAAGCGGCCCTGAATCTCCCAATGAAACTCGCAATCTCTGACGCATTGCTTTCTGCAGCAGAAAGACAGGAGCCCCACAGGTACTCCCACAAAGAAGAGCCATTCCATCAGACTGCCCCGCTAGGTGCAGCTATCACTACTGCCGCAACGCCGATAAAGAATCGACCCAGCCAGCCTATCGCACAGGCTTTCAGTCGCAAGGCGATGTAAAGAAGTCTGATTCCCCGATTTGCAGTCAGCCGGTAACGGGTCTTTCCGCCGAGTTACGCGCTTCGGGCCCTTTGCGCCGAGCATCTGCTCAGGGAGGATCTTAGCTGACCTGAAGCTTGAGACGATCTGCCGCTTCCGCCATTCGCTTCCTCGTTTTTGCATTGTTTATGAGGCATTTCTTGTGCGTCCGCGGTTCGTCCCCCTCGCCTCCGCCCTAATCTAATCGCGTCTCCCGGTACCACTTCCACATTCGCCGGAAAGCGCCTAAACCGGCACTATAGTACCTCCAGAACCCCTTCGGGTAACCTTCATGTTTATTCGATAGTTACCAGTCTGGTGATGCTATTATTGGCGCGTCACTTCAAGTTTTTTAACAATAAGCCTCACCTTCAGAGCATGATGCTTAGAGCCGCTTAACCTGCTTTAGATGGAAGACTATGCGCTGTTTGGCATCAGCTAAAGACCTGTGTCCAAATGGCATTACGAATCTATCGATCTAAGGAACACGTTTGTTCTACGCATTGTCGGCCCTTGTTGGAGGAATGATGACCGTTTCGCTGCGCGCAGCTTCCCCGAGCCAGCTACGCAACTCGCTCGCCGCGATGCGGTTCTGGCTTCTGCTGATGCTGTTCGTCTGCTTCGCAGGATCGGCCTCAGCTCAAAGTCTCTCTCCGGGCGGCCCGGTCGAATTCGGCCTCGTTCAAATTGGCAACACCTCCGGCACCAGCACTCTTAGTTTCTTCGCTCCATCGGCCGGGATCACCATCCAGAGCGTCACCGCTGTCACGGGAGGAGCGCTCAATAAGGACTTTTCCGTAGTTTCAAACACCTGCAGCGGGTACCTCCATTCTCCCTCCACGTGCACGATCGAACTGTCTTTCAGTCCCAAGCAGTTGGGTATTCGCCTCGGCGCTCTCAATATTAGAGATAGCAACGGCAATATCACCAACACGGTCTATCTATCGGGCGTTGGCGTAGGTCCTCAGTTCGTCTTCGCACCAACCGCTGCGGTCATCACGGCTTCCTCATCGGCTTTAAGCCCTGCAGACTTTAGGGCGGGAGCTTCGGTTGCAGATGGGGACGGCAATCTGTACTTCACGGATGTGACCAATGGCCGGATCCTCGAGCGTTCGGCTCTGGGCGCCTACTCGCAAGTTGCGACCCTGCCCGTCACCGGCACCTCAGGCATTGCAATGGACGGCACCGGGACGCTCTACGTCTCTTCGGGCAGCTCGGTTTACTACTTCATGCCCGGCAGCACCCCGCAAATTCTTCCTCTCCCTGCGAGCATTACTTTGGGGGCTCCCTCGGGTCTCGCCGTCGATCTTGCCCAGGACCTCTACATCGCGGATAACAGCAAGAACGTGATCTATCAGGTTCCGCTCGGCTCCAACAGCGGCGCGACCTTGGCGATCACGGGCCCGGGCGTCCCCCTCTCCGGACCTGCCGGTCTCGCCGTGGACGCCAGCAATAATCTGTACGTCGCCGACTCAGGTCACGACAGAATTGTCGAGATACCGCTCGGCTCCCTGGTATCCTCGGTCGTCAGCTTCACCAGCCTTACTCTCAGCAATCCCACGGGAGTCTCCGTCGACGCCGCTGGCACCGTCTATATTGCCAACACTGGCGGAAGTGACATCATAGAGTCCACTGTCACCGGCACCCAGTTCATCCTCACCGAGACGCCCAACCCGTTCACTCTCATCACGCCTACTGGCGTCCTGATCCAGCCCAACGGGGACCTCGTCATCAGCGACACCTCACAGGGCCTTGTCGACGTCGCACGCTCCGCTCCAGCCGTAAATTTCCCGACCCCCACCGAGGTCGGTACCCTCGACGCGACTGATGACTCGGAGCACCTCACCGTTCAGAGTTCCGGTAATATCACTGCCGACCTTGCGTTCTCGCCGACGACCACGAACCCGAGTATCAGCACCAATGCCTTCCTCCTCGCCACCACCGGAAGTTGCCCCACCCTCGCTGCGGGTGCGCCCGTTGCTCCGGCCGACGCCTTCGTCCCCGGCCAGGTCTGCACCTACGACATCAACTTCAAGCCCACAGTGGTCGGCCCGAATACCGCGAACCTGATCCTTGCAACCACGGCTGCCTCTGGTGCTCTCACCGCCTCCACCACCGTCCCGCTTACTGGGATCGGCCTTTCCACGATCAAGTCCTTCAGCCTCGTTGCCATTCCCTCCACTATCAATAAGGGTGGAACGGTCTCCCTCATTCTCACCGCACTCAACGCTGATGGCACGACCGTTGCCACCGACTACGTTGGTACCGTGACTTTCACGACTACTGACTCCACGGGCCTGTATCTTGGCGGCTCCAGTCCAAATACCCGTACCACCACCTATACCTTCACCGCTGCAGATAATGGCGTGCTCACCATTCCCGCCTCGACGGGTTTGCAGCTCAATCAGTATGGTGTCTTCACCGCCAGCGCCACTGATGGTACTTACTCTGCTACCAGCAACAATATCTATGTCATAGAGCCCACGACTCTTACGTTGACGAGTTCGATCAACCCGTCGCTGGTCAATCAATCCACTACCTTTACGCTGACTGTCGGCACCACCGGAGGCCTTACTCCCGTCGGCACCGTTACCTTCTATAGCAACGGCGTACAGATCGGCAGCGCGGTAGCCCTCACGGCGGGCGCCACGGCCAGCATCAACGATAGCTTTGCAGCAGCTGGGAGCTACACGATCACGGCGACCTATACCCCTGATCCCACAAACAGCACGCAGCCCGGTACTGCGTCCCTTACTCAAGTCGTCGGTCTTCCCACCTCCATCACGCTTGCCAGCTCGGTCAATCCGTCGCTGGTCAATCAGTCCACGACGCTCACTGCGACGGTCTCGGCAATCGCATCGCCTACCGGCAGTGTGACCTTCTACAACGGAGCCACCGCTCTCGGCACGGTCGCGGTCACCGTCAACGGAACAACGGGGACGGCCGTGCTTCCCGTTAGCTTTCCGACCGCCGGAACTTATCCTCTTACGGCGATTTACACCACCAGCAGCAGCAACCCCGATGTCACCAATGCCACCTCCTCAATCCTCAGCCAGGTAGTTCAGAACACCTCCAGCCTCGTATTCACCAGCTCGGTCAACCCTTCGCAGCTCAACCAGTCCACGACCCTCACTGCAAATTTGACAGCGCTCGGTTCGCCTACGGGCACAGTGAAGTTCTACGACGGAACGACGCTGCTCGGCACGGTTCCGCTCACCGGCGCATCGGCCAGCCTCGTGGTTAGCTTCTCTGTCACGGGCAACCACAGCCTCAAGGCGGTCTACTCCGGCGACACTCTGACCTCTCCTGCGACGGCGACCCTCACGCAAGTCGTTCTCAGCGCTTCCGGTCTCATCCTCAGCAGCTCGATCAATCCCTCGCTGGTCGGGCAGAACACCGTCCTTACCGCCACTCTTAGCACCTCTACTGCTGCCACCGGGACCATCAAGTTCTACGATGGTGCCACGCTACTTGGCACCCAGAGCGTAACCGGGGCTAACACGGTCCTCTCGGTCAGCTTCTCAGTCGTTGGTACTCATCCTCTGACCGCCGTCTACTCTGGTGACGCTTCCAACGCACCCGCCAGCTCCGCCATTCTCAATCAGATCGTAGAGAACACCTCCAGCCTCACCCTTACCAGCTCCGTCAATCCGTCGCAGCTCAATCAGTCCACAACCCTCACCGCCGGCCTTACTACGCTCGGCTCGCCCACTGGCACCGTCAAGTTCTATGACGGCGCGACGCTGCTTGGTACTCAGAGTCTCGCCGGCACGACCGCCAGTCTCACGGTAAGCTTCTCCACTTCGGGCACCCATAACCTCAAGGCGGTGTACTCCGGCGACGCGCAAACCGCGCCAGCAACGGCAACACTTGCGCAAGTCGTCCTCAGTGCGTCCGGCCTCACTCTCATCAGCTCGGTCAACCCCTCGCTGGTCGGTCAGACCACCAACCTTACGGCGATCCTGAGTACCCCCACCACTCCCACCGGCACCATGAAGTTCTATGATGGCGCCACGCTGCTTGGCACCCAGACCGTAACCGGGGCCAACACGATCTTCTCCGTCAGCTTCTCCACTGTGGGGACGCATCCGCTCACCGCTGTCTACTCCGGTGACGCGTCCAACGCGCCTGCCACCTCTGCCGTCCTCTCCCAGATCGTTCAGAACACCTCCAGCCTGATCTTCACCAGCTCCATCAACCCCTCGCAGCCAAATCAGTCGACCACCCTCAGCGTCAATCTGAGCGCCCTTGGCTCACCTACAGGCACCGTCAAGTTCTATGACGGCGCTACCCTTATCGGCACCGCGAACCTCACCGGTGGAACCGCCAGCATCTCGGTCGCGTTCGCTGCACCTGGTAGCCACGCGCTCAAGGCGGTCTACTCCGGCGACGCGCTCACCGCCCCCTCAACTGCAACGCTTGCTCAGGTTGTCCTCAACTTCTCGACGGTCACTCTCACCAGTTCGGTCAATCCGTCGCTGGTCGGGCAGGCCACCACGTTTACGGCCAGCCTCAACGCCACCGGCGCGCCGACCGGGACCGTCAAGTTCTATGATGGCGCCACGCTGCTTGGCACTCAGAGCCTCGCTGGCCTCTCCGCCAGCCTCAGTGTCAGCTTTGCCGCCGCTGGTACGCATCCGATCACGGCCGTCTACTCTGGCGACGTGAACACTACGCCCGGAACCTCGGGTGTCCTCTCGCAGGTAGTTCTGAACGTCACAAGCATCACTCTGACCAGCTCGGTCAATCCCTCGCAACTCAATCAGGCCACCACCCTCACGGCGAATCTGAGCGCCCTCGGAACGCCCACCGGAGCTGTCAAGTTCTATGACGGCGCGACGCTCCTCGGGAGCCAGAATCTCACAGGTAGCAGCGCCAGCATCTCGGTCTCCTTCTCGACCTCCGGCAGCCACAGCCTCAAGGCGGTTTACTCCGGCGACGCAAACACCGCGCCTGGCACTGCTACCCTAACTCAGATCGTACTCAACCTCACGACCGTCACGTTGTCGACCTCGGTCAATCCGGTTTCCGTCAACGCCAATACGACGCTCACCTCGACCGTATCTTCCGCCGGCACACCTACCGGCACAGTGGCCTTCTACGCTGGCGCCAACAAGCTGGGTACGGCGACGATCGCCGGAGGAGTTGCCAGCCTTGTCGTCAGCTTCCCCACTGCGGGCATCTACTCACTTACCGCCGTGTACAGCGGCGACGCGAACAACCAGACGGCGACCTCCGCACCCATCTCTCAAACTGTTCTAAACGTAGCCACAGTCGCACTCACCAGCTCAGCTAACCCCGTTCTGCTCGATAACCCAACCATTCTCTCCGCGATCCTCACCTCCACGGGTCCCGCGCCCACGGGGACGGTCAGCTTCTATGACGGGACGACGCCGCTAGGCGTTGCTATGCTCATCAATGGCACTGCGAGCGTTAGTGCCAGCTTCGTCTACGCCGGAACCCACACCATCACCGCCCTCTACTCCGGAGACGCCGTCACCGCATCAGCGAGTGCTCCGGCACTCTCGCAAGTCGTCGCTGACTTCTCCTTCGTGGTCGCCTCCGGCACCTCGAGCTCCGCATCGACGATCGCCGGTGGAACGGCCTCCTACTCCCTGTCGCTGACGCCGCTGATCACCACCACGCTGCCGTCGGCGGTCTCCTTCACGGTGACCGGCCTGCCCACAACGGCCACCTTCGTCCTTACCCCGGCCAGTGTCGCCGCCGGCGCAGGAGCCACTCCCGTAGCCTTCAACGTCACCGCCGCACAGATCGTTGCAGCCATCCAGGCTCATCGGCCCCCAGTGCATCGTTCCCCAGCACGGTACGCTCCGGTGGCGTTCGCCTTCCTGGCGCTTCCACTGGCCTGGTTCCGCCGCCGCAAGCGCTTTGCTTCGCTCTTTGCCTCTCTCTGTCTCCTTCTCGCGATCACCGGGGGCCTCACCGGTTGTATCTCCGATCCAGCCTCTGGCTACTATGGCCAGACCCCTCAGACTTACAACGTTACGGTGACCGCGACCTCCGGCAGTCTCGCTCGGTCCACCTACCTCACTCTCACTATCCAGTAATCTAGGAGTGACTCCCGGCATGCGTAAGACCGCTTCCTCAACTCGGACCGCAACGTACCGCCTAACCTTGCGGCCTGTCTCGCTCGTCTTCGGTCGGGCGAGCGCGGCGCTGCTCCGAGTCCGAGTGATCGCGGTAGTTCTCCTGGCGCTGCCTCTCACCACGCTGACTCCTCAGGCCCAGGCCCAGTTCCACCAACCCTCCGACCTCGGCATGACATTCACTCAGCAGCGTTCCAAGTTCGTCGGAAGCGCCTCCACCGACTATTTCTATCTCCGCGGAGCCACCGTCGACTACGGCACCAACCTCTGGCACGGCATCGGGCCCGCTGTCGCCTTCAACGGCATGGCCGTCACTAACCTCCGCCAGCAGATTGACATCCACCAAGTCAGCTTTCTCGGCGGAGTCCGCTACGCCTACAGCAAAGGCCATATCACGCCAACCATATGGAATCGCAGGGGAAGCATCTTCGTCGAGGGCCTCTACGGCCTTACCCTTGCGACCGCCGGCTACTATCCAGACCCAGCCTCCAGTACCCTCAAAAGCAACGCGTCCGGCTTTACTTACGCCCTTGGTGGAGGAATCAACTACAACCTCTACCACGCCTTTGAGCTCCGCCTCATGTCCCACTACTTCGTCACCGACCTCCCCAACGGAGGCAGTAATCAGCAGAAAAACATCCAGGTCAGCGCTGGCGTCAACTGGCATTTTGGCTACTAAACTCTTGCAAATCCCTCGTCTTTACGGCATTACTCAATCCTGCAGACGATTATTTCGACGGTACCAAGCGGATAGCTCTCCGTGGGTACACTCATTTGCATCCTAACAAGCGATGATGGAAGTTACTCCCTATAACAATGTTCCCGTCTCTGTTGAGTCACAGAACGAGGAACACCTCCGCCTCCTGATCGAGACAGGCCTCCTGCTTGCCTCGGAGCGGTCGCTTGACGACATCATCCAAGCGGCTCTCGATGCGGGCCTCCATCTTTGTGGCGCCAAATTTGGTGCCTTCTTCTACAACAATGTTGACGATAACGGAGAACCCTACCGTCTTTATAAGGTCGTCGGTCTAGAAGCGTCCGCCTTCGCTAATTTTCCTATGCCGCGCCCCACGGAACTCTTCAACGTCACGTTTCTCGGGCAAGGAATCGTCCGCTCTGGTGATATCACACTCGATTCTCGCTATGGGCACAATTTTCCGCATAAGGGGATGCCGAAAAATCATCCCCCGGTGCGAAGCTACCTGGCTGTCCCGGTCCGCAGCCGCAACGGAGGTGTTCTAGGGGGCCTGCTCTATGGCCATCCGGACGCCAACGTCTTTCAGGCCGCAAGCGAAGGCCTCGTTGCCACCGTCGCCTCCCAGGCCGCAGTCGCCATCGATAATGTTCGTCTCGCAGAGAGCCTAACCCACGAAATTTCGCTCGTGGACGCCGCACGAGCCCTCCAGCGCGAGACAGCCGACCGTCTCCGGCTCGCGCTCGATGCCGAACAGCTCGGCACCTGGACCTGGGACCGTGCCACCGATCTTCTAGACCTCGATGAACGCGCCGCCTATCTCCTTCAGGCTCAGCCCCATGTTCCCATTACCCGCACTGCGCTGCGGGAGCGAATTGTTACCGCTGAAGACCTGGCCTCCACTGCGCAAAGCCTGCAAGACTCCCTCGCTACCGGCGGCCACTACTCGGCTGAGTATCGACTCGACGCTCCCAATAATACCCACACCTGGGTCTCCGCCAGCGGCATGGCTACTTACGCTCCCGGCTCCTCCACCATCACCGGAATGGTTGGAACCGTGCAAGACATTTCTGGCCGCAAGATCCAGGAGGCCGCCCTCCGCCAGAGCGAGAAGCTGGCCGCAACCGGCCGCCTTGCCGCCACCATCGCCCACGAGATTAACAACCCGCTCGAGGCCGTCACCAATCTCATCTATCTCTCGCGCACCGATCCCGACGTTCCCCCCGCAGTTCAGCAGCTTCTCGAGACCGCCGACACCGAGCTTGCGAGAGTTGCCCAGATCGCGCAGCAAACCCTAGGTTTCTACCGCGATACTACACTGCCTGCTGAGATTGATCTCAACGACCTCCTCCAAAGTGTTGTGGATCTGTTCGCCCGCAAAATGACGTCCCATAAGATCGCCTGCACGCTCGATCTCGAGCCCGGGCTGTGCATCCATGGCCTCCGGGGCGAGATGCGTCAGGTATTCTCGAACCTTATCGTCAATGCCATCGAGGCCTTCACCTCCGTCCCTAAGGCTGGCCGACTCCATATCCGCGGTCGTCATGTCCGCGGCCGCCGCAACGGTGTATCAATCCTCATTTGTGACGGGGGAACCGGTATTCCTGCCCACGCCCGCCAGCGAGTCTTCTCCCCATTTTTCACGACCAAGCAATCGGTCGGCACGGGCCTTGGCCTATGGGTCACGCGGGGGTTTGTTGAGAAGCAAGGCGGCAGCATCCGGTTTCGCACCTCGACGGGTAATCCCGCCGGGACGATTTTTCGTGTCTTTCTGCCTGTAAATCTGCCTCCGATGGCGCATCCGATGCACCAGACGTCCCCAGGTTTCCCTGTCGAGTAACTGCTCCTCCTACGGTTACGCTTACGGCCATAACTCTCTGCGGCGACAATTATCTGTCCTGCGGCGCGCACAGGTCCCGGCAGTTCGCTAAACTCTAGCTAACGCTAACGATTAGCCAGGGCCCCATGCATAACTTCCTCCTTTCAGGTAATTCGCTTAAGAACGCCCAGAATCCTGCGCTTGACGCAGAAGATGAGGCTTTGATCGATATCCCTTTGCCGCGTATCCTCGTCGTCGACGACGAAGCTCTCATCGCCAACACCATTGTTCAAATTCTGAATCGTAGCGGCTTCATCGCTGAGGCTGCCTATGGCGGTCAGGAAGCCATTGAAGCTGCCCGCCGCATCTCCCCCGAGATCATCCTCTCTGACGTCCTGATGCCTCACCTTGACGGCGTAGAAGCGGCGATTGCCATCCAGAAGTTTCTCCCCGAAACTCGCATTGTGCTCTTCAGCGGCCAGGCCGCTACGGTAGAAATTCTCGCCCGCGCCCGGGCCCGCGGCTATCACTTCGAGCTCCTTGCCAAGCCTCTCCATCCCACCCAGCTCATCAAGCACCTCCGCAACGTCTAACGGTCCCAGTAGGTTTTCTGTCGCGGGCGACGGTGTTACTCTTCCGAGATGCGCCCCCTCCTGCCCGTGTTTGCCCTCTGCCTGATAGCCCTCGCGTCCGCGCCTGCCCGAGCCCAGCAGGCTGACCCAACCATCTCCCTGCTCCAACGTCTGTCTGACGCACCCGGTACCGCCGGTGCCGAAGACCCCGTTCGCGCCATCATGGTCTCCGAGCTCAAACCCCTCTCCACCGCTCCCATCCGCTACGACGGTATGGGCTCGGCAATCTTCGAGTTGGGCACGACAGGCCCCCGGATCATGATCGATGCCCACATGGACGAGCTCGGAGGCATGGTCCGGCGCATCGGCCCCAACGGCCAGCTTACGATGCAGATGCTCGGAGGGTGGCTCGACCAGGCACTCACCGACCAGCGGTGGATCATCCTCGGTAGCAAGGGCCCCGTCGAAGCCGTCACCGGAATCCGCGACATCCACGTCATCACCCCGGCTGAGCGCAATGAAGTCATCCCCCGCAACAACATCTTCCTCGACATCGGTGCCAGCAACGCCGCCGAAGCCGCTGCCATGGGCATCGAGCCCGGCGACCCTATCGTCCCGGACTCTAAATTTCAGGTCATGAACGGCACCGGCAACTACCTCGGCAAGGCCTGGGACGACCGCATCGGTTGCGCCGTCCTCGTCCAGGCCATGCAGCGTCTCGCCAAACTGTCTCACCCCAATCACCTATTCTTCGTTGCTACGACTCAGGAAGAGATTGGCCTTCGCGGGGCTCGCACCGCCGCCAATATGGTTCATCCCGACCTCGGTTTCGCCATCGAAGGTGGCATCGCCAACGATCAGGGAGGCCACGCTGAAGAGACGCAAGCCCACCTTGGAGCCGGCCCCGGCATCTTCCTCTACGACAGCAGCGCGATCCCCAACCGCAAGCTCGTCAGCTTCGTACGCGCTACGGCCAAGGACAACAACATCCCCCTCCAGCTTGACCTCGTTCAGGGCTACGGCGACGACTCCGCCGAGATCCAGGAGTCCGGTACCGGGGCGCCTACGCTCAACGTCGTCGTGCCGGTCCGCTACACCCACGCACACAACGGCATCGTCAACCGCCAGGACTTCGACCGCACCGTAGACCTGATGGTCGACCTGCTACAACACCTCGATGCCAATGCTGTAGCTCAAATCCGCGACTTTACCCCCATACCGTAACTCCTGCCAAGAATATGGGTGCCCTATCCGTACACGCACTTGCGGGCGGGTGGGGTGCGAATTCGCGCGGGAAGCCCCCAAGCATCTTCCGCCTTATCAAAATTCGCATCTCCGCTCCGCCAGCGAGTGTCATATCCTGTAATTCCATGTCGACCACTCAGACAAACCCACTCCCGATCGCTATCTATTATGAGCAGCCCCACTGGTTCAAGCCGCTCTTTGCCGAGCTCGACCGCCGCGGAACGCCCTACGTCAAGCTCTACGCCCCGGACCACTTCTACTCCCCGGAAGACCATCCCGAGGAGAAGTATTCGCTTGTTTTCAACAGGATGAGCCCCTCTGCCTGGAACCGTGACCACGGCGACCAGATCTTCTACACGCTCGGGTTCCTCGAGCACCTCGAATCCCGCGGCGTAAAGGTCATTAACGGATTCAAAGCCTTCAGCTCCGAGCTGTCGAAGGCCGGCCAGCTGGTCCTTATGGACAAGCTGAACATCCCGTATCCGAAGGCCCGTGTGATCCACAGGGCTGCCCAGGCCGAGGAAGCGGTCGTGGGGTTGCGCTGGCCGATTGTCGTGAAGCCCAACATCGGGGGGAGTGGCGCGGGGGTCAAGCGATTCGATGGCCTCTCGCAGCTTCAGGCCGCGATTGCGCAAGATCCTGGGTCTCCTGACGGGCTGCAATTTGGTTTGGATTCAACGGCTTTGGTGCAGGAGTTCATCCCCGCGCTGGACTCCCACATCGTTCGCGTCGAAGTCCTTAACGGCAAATTTCTCTATGCCATCAAGGTCCACATCACGGGCGAAACCTTCGATCTCTGCCCAGCCGACATCTGCAGAACCACGACAGGAACTGACCTCAACAGGGGCGCCTGCGCCATCGACGCACCCAAATCCGGCATCACGGTCGAGGCCTATACGCCGCCTGCGGACGCCATTCGCGACGTAGAGACCATCATGCACTATAGCGGGATTGATATCGGCGGCGTTGAGTACATCACCGACAGCCGCGACGGCCAGCGCTACTACTATGACACCAATGCGCTCAGCAACTTCGTGGCCGACGGGCCCAATGTCGTGGGCTTCGATCCCTTCGCCAAACTCGCCGATTGGCTGGAGTCCGAAGCGAACATTGGCGCAACGGTAGCCTGATTATCGTCAACCCTGAGCCTTAACCCCCTGGTCTCTGCCCTTATGCGCTATGGTTTTTGGCTACCCGTCTTTGGCGGCTGGCTTCGCAATATTGACGACGAACAAATGCCCGCTACGTGGGAGTACACGCGCGCGCTGTGCGAGCAGGCGGAGGATCTGGGGTACGATCTGACGCTTATTGCGGAGCTTAACCTCAACGATATCAAGGGCCCAGAGGCGGACTCGCTGGATGCCTGGAGCACCGCAGCGGCGCTTGCTGCTGTGACGCGCAAATTGGAGCTGATGGTGGCTGTGCGGCCTACGTTCCATTCGCCTGCGTTGCTGGCGAAAGAGGCCGCAAATATTGATCGGATCTCGGGTGGCCGGCTGACGCTGAATGTGGTTTCGAGCTGGTGGGCGGATGAGGCTCGCAAGTATGGGATTCCCTTTGATGAGCATGATGACCGGTATGCCCGGACCTCGGAGTGGCTCGACGTTCTGGACAGCTGCTGGAGCTCGCAACACACCTCGCACCGAGGGCGCTATTACAACATCGACGACAATCTGCTCAGCCCCAAACCGTTCCCGCGACGGACGTATTCGGGTGCTCCGGAGCCTGCTGCGCGACCTACGATTTACGCTGGCGGAGAGTCGGAAACGGCCAAGAATCTGATCGCTGCGAAGTGTGATGCGTACCTGATGCATGGCGACGACCCTACTACAATTGCCAATAAAATCAGCGACATGCGCGCTCGACGGGCGCTTCATCCGGGGCTCCCCGCGATGATCTTTGGCGTGACCGGCTACTGCATTGTGCGGGACTCCGAGGCCGAGGCGGAGAGGGAAGTGGAGCGCATTACTAGTGCTCCTGACGCGGCCAAATCTCCGGCCGGATTCGCCAACTTTCAGCAGTGGATCACGGGCTCGCAGCTGGAGAAGAAGATCTCGCTGCGCGACTACTCGGTGTCCAACCGGGGCCTGCAATCGGGGTTGATCGGGACACCGGAGACGGTGGCGCAACGGCTGGCGGATTTCGAAGGGGCGGGGTGCTCGCTGGTGTTGCTGCAGTCCTCGCCGCAGCATACGGAGATGGCTCGTTTTGCTGCCCAGGTGATGCGCCGCTAGTGTTTTTCGTGCACATTCAGCGCGGTTTTGGGCTGCAAGCCCCGTGACTGAAGGACCCTTCGGGTTGCAGTGCGTCCTTGCCAACTCCACGGCAACGCTCGTAGGCTTCCCACATGAAGTCTCTCGATCGTCGCCGCTTCCTGGCCCTCACGGCTGCCACTGCCACCAGCTTTAAACTCTTCGGCCAGACCGCCGCTCCGACTACGGCTGTGAGTCTCAAGCTTCACCCCGAGCAAACTGGAGCGCGGGTTCCTGAGAACTTTGTCGGCCTCTCGTACGAGACCAACCAGCTGACTGACCCGACGTTTTTCAGCCCGGAGAATGCGGGGCTGATTGCGCAGTTCAAGGCGCTGGCTCCGCATGGGGTGCTTCGCATCGGGGGCAACACGTCTGACATTGGCTGGTGGAAGGCGACGCCCGAGAGTCAAGCTCCGGTCATCCACGTTGGGGGCACTGGTGTGGGCGAGCCTACCTCGGCGCTTGCCTACCCGATCACGCCGGAGGCGATTCGGAATCTCCGGGCGTTTCTTGATCGTACGGGGTGGACCTGCATCTACGGCATCAACCTGGGGACTAACACTCCGGAGCGCGCTGCTGAAGAGGCGGCGGTGGTCGCAGCGACGCTGGGGGCCAAGCTCGAATACTTCCAGTTGGGGAATGAGCCTGACCTCTTCAAAAATCATCTGCGCGACCCCAAGACGTGGTCCGTCGATCTGTATCTTGATGAGTGGCTGGCGGAAGCGAATGCGATTCGCGCGCGCGTGCCCCATGCACGGTTCGGCCTGCCTGACGTCGCTAACAATGCGGAGTGGTTTTCGACGATTGCGACGCGGCTGCCTGCTACGCCGAATCATCCGGAGATCGCCGCGGTGTCGCACCACTACTACATTGGCGGGCCTCCCTCGAATCCGAATATGACGATCCAGCGCATCCTGACGCCGGACCCACGGGTCGCCGCGGTGGCTGCGCTGGTGCATGATGCCGGAGCGAAACTCGACGCGCCGTATCGGATGACGGAGGGCAACACGTGCTATCGCGGAGGCAAGCCTGGGGTGTCGGATGTTTTTGCTGCGTCGCTGTGGGCTGCCGACTACCTGCTGCATCTCGCGGCGCTTGGGTATGCGGGAGTGAACCTGCATGGCGGCGATGGCAAGGCGGTGGGCAACTCGCTGGGTGGACATCTTCCCGGCGACGATATTGTCGTGGCGGAGCATGGCGACCCGTCGAAGCATCCGCACCCGTACTACACGCCGATTGCTCACATCGGGGACGAGTATCTGCTGGAGCCGGTGGCGTATGGGATGCTGTTTGCCGGGCACTTTGCCGGCGCTACGATGATGCCGGTTGAGTTTGATCCGGGCTCGGTGAACGCGACGGCGTATGCGGCCAAACGCCGCGACGGCAAAGTCATCCTCGCCATCATCAATAAGGACGCGTTGGCTTCCGTGGAGACGCGCATTCCTAGTCATCACAGCGTGATCGTTCTCGCGTTGACCGCGCCTGCACTGACGTCTACGGTTGTCGCTTTTGATCACGGGGGCGCAGGCGGAAGCGAGAAGGTCATCCCGGTCACTGACGGGAGCGTACGGATTGTACTGGCGCCTGCTACGGCTGCTCTCTACGAACTCGACGTACAGGCCTGAGCCCTGGACGACGGCTAGTGTTCAACGCTCGCCTTCCGCGCGGGGCCACTGATTTCCTGGTGGTGCGGCTAACGAATCGGATGCGCATAGCGACGACGATAAACCTTCGGCCTCCGCGCAGGAGCTACACTCTTTGTTATGTGTGGAATCGTTGGTTACATTGGTCCAAAGCCCTGCGTCCCTGTCATTATGGAGGGGCTCGCGCGCCTCGAATACCGCGGTTATGACTCTGCCGGCATTGCGGTAGCGGGTGGAGGCCATCCGCTGCAGCTTCGCCGCGCTCCGGGCAAGCTGCGCAACCTCGCGGAGATTCTGGCCAAAGACCCGGTCCATGGAACGTATGGCATCGGGCATACGCGGTGGGCGACGCATGGCCGGCCGACGGAGGAGAACGCGCACCCACATCGCGACGGGACGGGAACGCTGGTCGTGGTGCATAACGGCATCGTCGAAAACTATCTTCAGCTGAAGACCGCGCTGATCGCGAAGGGGCACAAGTTTTCGAGCGAGACCGATACGGAGATCATCGCGCACGTCATTCAGGACGAGTTTGAGCTGGCGGGAGCTGCGGTCGCCGCTACGGGTACACGCACGCTGGAAGCGAATGAGTCTGAAGCTGTCCTGACGGAGGCGAGGGCAGTGAGCGCGGGACCGTCGCTGTCGCTGGAAGAGGCGGTGCGGAGAGCGGTTGCTCGGCTGACGGGGGCCTTCGCTATCGGCGTGCTGTCTGCGCATGAGCCGGACAAGCTGGTCGCGGCGCGCATGGGGCCTCCTGCGGTGTTGGGCATTGGCGAGGGAGAGTTCTTTCTGGCCTCCGATGTTCCCGGCATCCTGCACCACACGCGCAACATTTATTTTTTGCAGGACGGCGAGATTGCGACGCTGACTACGGGTGGGATCGTGCTGACCGACTTTGCGGCGAAGGTGCTGGAGCTGAAGCCGCAGCGCATTACGTGGGACCCGATCCAGGCAGAGAAGGCAGGGTACAAGCACTTCATGCTGAAGGAGATTAATGAGCAGCCGCGAGCGGTTCGCGATACGACGCTGGGGCGCGTGTCGCTTGATTCGGGCCGCGTGTTCCTGCCGGACATGAAGATTACGCCGGAGGAGTTCAAGGCAGCGACGGGCGTAACGATCGCGGCGTGCGGGACGAGCTGGCATGCGGGGCTGGCGGGAAAATTTATGATCGAGCGGCTGGCGCGGCTGCCGGTGGATGTCGATTATGCGAGCGAGTATCGGTATCGCGATCCGATACCGAATCCGCTGGAGCTGGGATTGTTGATCACGCAGAGTGGAGAGACGGCGGACACGATTGCGGCGCAGCATGAGCTGATTGCGAAGGGGTCGAAGACGCTGGCGATCTGCAATGTGGTGGGGTCGGCGGTGACGCGGCTGGCGGCTGGGGTGATTACGACCAACGCGGGGCCGGAGATTGGCGTTGCCAGCACCAAGGCGTTTACTGCACAGCTTACCGCGCTGTTCACGCTGGCGCTGTACCTGGCGCAGGTGCGCGGCACGGTGACCTTTGAGCACTCGCTGTATCTGGTGGGAGAGCTGTCGAAGATTCCGGCGAAGCTGGAAGAGGTTTTGCGGACGGTGGATGACCAGTGCCATGAGCTGGCGAAGTCGTTCAGTACGGCGCGCGACTTTTTGTTCCTGGGGCGCGGGATTCACTACCCCATTGCGCTGGAAGGGGCGCTGAAGCTGAAGGAGATTTCGTATATCCACGCCGAGGGCTATCCGGCGGGAGAGATGAAGCATGGGCCGAACGCGCTGATCGACGAGACGCTGCCGGTGGTGTGCATTGCGACGCAGGACCCGAATGATCCGAGCTCGGTGCTGAAGTACGAGAAGACGCTGAGCAATATTCAGGAGGTCACGGCGCGGAGCGGGAGGGTGATTGCGATTGCGATCGAAGGGGACACCCACATCGGGCAGCTGGTGGAGCACGTCATCCACATCCCCCAGACGCACGAGCTGCTGCTGCCGATCCTGGAGGTGGTGCCGCTGCAGCTGCTTGCTTACCATATCGCGGTGAGACGCGGGTGCGATGTGGATCAGCCGAGGAATTTAGCGAAGTCGGTTACGGTGGAGTAAGCAGAGCGATTTCGTGTTATCCACAGGTCATGTACTGTGTCATGTCGTAATATTACGACAGAGGCTTGATTCATGGAATCCAGAGAATCAAAATCGATCGCTGTTTATCTGTCCTTCGCTACCCTGCGATCCGCCGTAGGGCTCTTACGGAACCATGGTCTCCCAAAGAATATTGACAGGACGGCTTGGGGGTCGCGCTCAGGAGCAGAGCAAACGCAACTCCTGAGTGCCTTCAAATTCCTTGGTTTCATCGATGAAGCTCAAAATACCCAGCAAGTGCTCGTCGACCTAGTGGCGCTCGAGCCCGATAGCGAGGCTGAGAGAGAGCTTTTTAATAAGATCCTTCGCGTGAGTTATGCGAGCGTTTTCGAACTGGACTTGAAGACTGCGACTCCCGGGCAACTTAATGAAGCCATAGGCAGATATGGCGTATCGGGCACAACACGGGATCGAGCTGTTCGTTTCTTCATCAAGGCGGCTGAGTTTTGCAAAATCCCTCTTTCATCGCGGTTCGCAAGTGGATCCCCCAATGTATCGGGCGCCAGCGGGACCGAGCGTGTTGCAACCATTACACGAGCCCGCCGTCGTCGTCGCGTCATTGCGGATATCCCGGAACGGCAGTCGAGCCCTATGTCAGAGAATTCTGGCGGTTCTGCTATGAAAACGATTCAGCTCCAGTCAGTTGGAGGATCGCTGACAATTAGTGGAACGTTTAATCCGTTCGGCTTGGTGGGCAAAGAGCGCGAACTGGTCTATTCAATCATCGACAAAATGAATGAATACGAAATGAGCAAAGAAGTGCCTAGAGCGAAGGCGGGTCATGGAGAATGACTAAAGTAGTTCCAATCCGCAGACGGGCGGCGCGCATAGGCGCCCCACGCCCAGACTATGTACAGGAAGCGAGTATTGCTGATTTATTTCGGAAATACGAACAGGAATTGGTAGGTACGTTCGCGGAGGATCCACTTGGTACGCGCGTTTGGTTTCGGGACTATAACTTCCCGAAGCTCATTCAACTATCATTCCGCGGAACGAAGGCAAAAGCGTCTATCGCGATCAATCATCTGAGAAGGAATGGCTCCGAGTCTGACTATGCATTCGACGAGTATCGGGCTAAGACGCTCTTTTGGATACCCGATGTCATCAAAAATGCCGATTCAATTTACGTAAACGGGCATAAACGAATCGCCGGAGATCAGGTCTATGTGAAGCGATATGCAAAAGCGGGAGCCACATTGAAGGTTGTGTTTACCCAGATCGACGACGAGATGAATCAGCGCATTGTCACCACGTCATTCCAAACTGATGACGAAGGACTTAGACGCTTTGTGAACTCGAAACCGATGTGGTCCGCAAAAGCGGAAATCTCGAGCGAAACCATAGTGGTCGGAATCGCCGCTGCAAAGGATGAGACTTAAACGAAGAAAACCGCTTGCGCGGCTTTCTCCTGCACATTGCCCCGTGTCCAGGGATGACGCTCAGAATTGCACTGAGCAAGTAGTAATATGATGCGGTATCCGCATTAAAGATGCAAGCATCAAATACGGAGCGGAACCGAGTATTAGCCTGTCGATCGACTCAAACCTGTTATCGTCAGCGGCGGGTGGGCCACCCAGCGTTCTGAGTAGCAGATTTATATGCGCTTTTGAGGATGGGTGGGGTTGGGGGCATTGCAGCTACTAATGGTGACATGCTGAGCCGCCCGAAAAGTGATTAAGCTGAGGGACGCCGCCACTTTTTTCCTTCTGTTGCTTTCGCTTTCTCTCTTACGTGTGTTACGCGCTCCTGCTCCGGAAAATTTACACCTAGGCCTCAGCTGAGGAGGGTTAGTGAGCACGTTGGTGGGGCGTGGGGTGTAGGGGGCGGGTGGCTGGTTGGGGGCGCACCCGCCTGTGGTTGTGGGGATTACTGGTCGTTTCCTTGGGGGTTTTGGGTTGCGGTTAGCATGCCCAGGACGCCGGCGTTTTCGCCCGCTCCTCCTGCTGAGTAGAAGATTGAGGTGGCGCTGCCGGCGGCGCTGGCGTTGCCGTTGCCGGGAGCGAGCGCCCAGATGCCTGGGATCCAGACGAGCGCTCCTGAGGTATCGCGGAGGTAGTCCTGGAAGCGTCCGGTGATGGGATCGAAGGCGGCGATCCATCCGTTGCCGAAGTTGCCGACCAGGATGCTGTGGCTGTAGGGGCCAAAGTCGCTGGGCGCGACGGCGAGTCCCCAGGGAGCGTTGAACCACGAACCGTTTTCGAGCTTCATGAGGAGACGTCCCTCAGGGCTGTAGACTCGGACGCGACCGAGGCCGGGACCGGTCTGCTCGTTGTTGCCGCTGCCGAGTTTGGCGTAGGCGACGTAGATGTTTCCTCCGAGGTTCTGGACGTTGAAGGGAGAGAAAGCTCCCGGGGAGTCGTCGTCTTCGTTGTCGCGAAACGCATCCTCAATCATGCCGACGTGGTGGAAGGATGAATCGAAGACTTCGATCCTGCCGAGGGTGAAGTCGGCCACATACATGAGGGTCTCAGCGCCGTGGCCCGGGAGGTTCGCGGTGGCCATGGTGGCCCCCTTGAACGACGCACCCTGCTTGGACTCATTGACCGTAATGATGGCGTTGTTCGGGTTCACCTTGAAGCTCCATCCGGAGATGGTTCCGTCCTCGGTGACGAAGAGGAAGCTGGCCGGGAAGCCGGAGCCGATGGTGAATCCCGTGGTGCCGTTGAAGACGATGCCGGTGGGCGATCCCATGGTGCCGGAGCCGGGCATCGCTGCCGGAACCTTGACCACCAGAGGAACGACGGAACCGGTGCCGGTGTAGAGGGTGGAGAGTCCGGTGCCGTTGTCGGAGACCCACCAGGGACTGCCGGAGCTGCGGGCGAGACCCCAGGGGTTGATGAGATTGGAGTCGCTGAAGGCACCACCGGAGGCGTTGGTGGTCAGCGGGGTGTTGAGATAGCGATTCGTCGCCAGCGGAGCCATCGGCTGGTTAGGGTTTCCGTCATCGTCGGAGGCCCTGGCCACCATTGGAAGCGTTAATACTGCGCAGGACAGAATTACACATAACGACCTGATCGTATAAGTCACGACTTCACCTCAATTGGGAGTGGGTGTTGCTCAACCTGGCCTAATTGTGGGCCGGTCAATATTCGACTGACCACACTTGCTCGTAAATTTGGGCATGAGCTTTCTGCGTGATTGATAGAAGGGAATCAAACGATTGCTCGGATCAAAAATCCCCACGCGGCGGCTCTCGGTGACCGCGGAGGTGCGGGGCCGAGAGGGGCGATTGCTGGTTCGCGCCAGGGATGGCGTCGAGCGGAGCGGGGGTGGCCGCAGCGAGGATTCGCGCGGAATCTGGCCCGGCAGTTGGGAGATGGAGAGGACGCCGTCGGGTGCGGGCGTGGGAGCGTGGCTAGTGGGAGGGGGCTACGTATTCCTTGGGGAGCTCGCCGCCGGTGCCGAAGAAGAACTCGTTCATCTGCTCGACGAGGAACTCCTGGGCTTCGCGGGTCCAGGGCTGGAGGCGGTACTCGTTGAGCAGCATCTTCTGGCGCTCGACCCATTCGCCCCAGGCCTTCTTGGAGACGTTTTTGAAGATCTTCTGACCGAAGTCGGAGTCAAACGGGGGTTCGTCGAGACCCTCCATCTCGGCTTTGTACTTCGTGCAGAACACCATGTGTGCCATTGGGAAAGCTCCTTTTATTGCTGAATCACAAGATCTTTAGTTTACCCGAGGCGGAGGTTTCTATAATCCTTGCGATGGCCCATGAGCGCACAAGCGAAGATTTGAGTCCTGAGCAGCGAATTGAGGCGCTGCGTGAAGAGCTGCGCCACCACGAACATTTGTATTACGTGATGGATGCTCCGGTGTGGACGGACGCGCAGTATGACGCGCGGATGAACGAGTTGCGGGCGCTGGAGGCGGAGCATCCGGAGCTGTTGACGGCGGACTCGCCGACGCAGAGGGTTGGGGGCAAGCCGAAGGAAGGGTTTGCGAAGGTGGCACACTCGCGGCCGATGCTGTCGCTGGACAATGCGTATGACGAGGCGGAGCTGCGGGCGTGGGCGGAGCGGGTGGCGGGTGGCCTGGCGCTGGGCGAGAGTGTTCGGTATGTGTGCGAGCTGAAGCTGGATGGGCTGTCGCTGGCGCTGCAGTATGTGGCGGGACGGCGCGGTGCGGCGGTGTTGAAGACGGGTGTGACGCGCGGCGATGGGACGGTTGGCGAGGATGTGACGACGAATGTGAGGACGATCCGGAGTGTGCCGCTGCAGGTGTCGGGGGAGAGGCTGAAGCGGGCTGGATTGCCGCAGGAGTTTGAGGTGCGGGGTGAGGTGGTGCTGCCGCAGAAGGCGTTTGAGCGGATGAATGTGGAGCGCGAGGCGGCGGGGCTGGCTCCGGCGGCGAACCCCAGGAATGCGGCTGCGGGAACGATTCGGACGCTGGAGCCGAACGTGGTGGCGCAGCGAAGGCTGGAGTTCTTTGCGTACTTTCTGCTGCGTGAGGGGGAGTCGCTGCTGGCGGAGCAGAGCGTGGCGCTGCAGGCGCTGCGGGATGCCGGGTTCCTGGTGAATCCTCATGCGAGGACGGTGGATTCGATCGATGGGGTGCTTGGGTTTATTGCGGAGGCCGATGCGATGCGCGATGGGCTGCCGTATGAGATTGATGGAGTGGTGATCAAGGTGGACGCGGTGGTGCAGCAGCGGCGGCTGGGGTTTACGGGGAAGGCTCCGCGATGGGCGATTGCGTACAAGTTTCCGGCTCGAGCGGGAGTGACGCTGCTGGAGGATGTGCTGTTTGGCGTGGGACGGACGGGGAAGATTACTCCGGTGGCGGTGTTGCGGCCGGTGTCGATTGGTGGAACGACGGTGACGCGAGCGACGCTGCACAATCCGGATGAGATTGCCCGGCTGGGCGTGAGGATCGGTGATTTCGTGTCGGTGGAGCGTGGCGGCGATGTGATTCCCAAGATCACCGAGGTGGTGGAGGATGCAAAGCATCCTCGCGGTGAGAGGGAGATTGTGCTGCCGACGCATTGTCCGCGGTGTGGTGAGGCTCTGGTGCGTGAGCCGGGCGAGGTGGATCTGCGCTGCGTGAATGTGAGCTGTCCGGCGAGGCTGGAGGAGGAGTTGCGGCACTTTGCTTCGCGAAGCGTGATGAACATCGAGGGGCTCGGTGAGGCGATGGTGGCGCAGTTGCTGGGGCATACGCTGGCGGAGCAGGAAGAGCGTTCGCCGGAGGACGCAGAGGCTGCGGAGGACGCGGCGGAAGAGCCTACGCGCAAGGCGCTGGTGCATTCGATTGCGGATGTGTACACGCTGACGAAGGGAGATTTGCTGACGCTGGAGCGCGTGGGCGAGAAGACGGCGGATTCGCTGCTGGAGCAGATTGAGCGGTCGAAGAAGCAGCCTTTGCAGAGGGTGCTGCTGGGGCTGGGGATTCGGCATGTGGGGGAGCGGACGGCGCAGGCTCTGGCGGAGGAGTTTGGGTCGATCGACGCGCTGATTGCTGCGACGGAAGAGGAGTTGACCCGCGTGAACGATATTGGGCCGAAGGTTGCGGCTACGGTGAGGGAGTTCTTCTCCAATGAGCGCAACCTGGCGCTGGTGGAGAGGCTGCGCGGATATGGGTTGACGTTTACCGCCGAGCGCAAGGTGCGAGGGACGGCGCTGAGCGGGTTGACGTTTGTGCTGACGGGGACGCTGCCGACGCTGACTCGGGAGGAGGCTAAGGAGCGGATCGAGGCCGCGGGAGGGAAGGTTTCGGGGTCGGTGAGTAAGAAGACGAGCTATGTGGTGGCCGGGGAGGAGGCTGGGTCGAAGCTGGAGAAGGCCGAGCAGTTGGGCGTGGCTGTGGTGGATGAGGCTGGGTTGCTGGCGATGCTGGGGTAGGGGCGTCGACCTCGGTAGTTATTGGGCTGGGGCATTACTGTTGGGGGTGACACGCTGGCGCGGGGGCGAGAGCGGGAGGGGTGGTGGGTGGGAACCAAACGGGGCGGATCGTCGTATGCTCTGGCAATGCTGACTGACAAGCCAATGACTCCTCTGCGCCGGGATGTGTTCGTACGGGATGTGGTCGTCCTGAGTGCGCTTGCTGCGGTGGTGATTGTCGTCCATTTTCTGATGGGCAATGGGTATGGATTTCATCGCGACGAGCTGCAGTTTCTGGACGATGCGCGGCACCTGCAGTGGGGGTTTGTGCCGTATCCGCCGATGACCTCGTTCTTTGGGCGCGTGGCGATTGCGATGTTTGGGATCTCGGTGCAGGCGTTCCGGCTACCTGCGGCGGTGGTGGATGCGGTGTCGCTGGTGCTGGCGGGGTTGATGGCGCGGGAGCTTGGCGGGAGGCGGGCGGCGCAGGTGGTGACGCTGCTGCTGTGCCTGCCGATCGCACTGGCGCTGAGTTCGCTGATGCAGTACACGAGCTTCGACATGCTGGCGTGGACGGTGCTGATTGTGTCTACGGCGGCGGTGCTGCGAACGGGGGATGAGCGGTTCTGGATGGGTGCGGGGCTGGGGGTGGGGCTGGGCGTGCTGTCGAAGTATGCGATTGTGTTTCCGCTGGTGAGTTTGCTGGCGGGGATGGTGCTGCTGCCATCGCAGCGGAGGCATTTGAAGAGCCGGTGGTTCTGGATGGGGGCGCTGGTGGCGGTGGTGGTGGCGGCTCCGAATCTGATCTGGCTGGCTCGGCATCACTTCATCACGGTGCAGATGGAGCACTCGATTCATGCGCGCGATGTGCGGATGGGGCGGGCAGAGGGGTACTTCACCGACCAACTGAAGTTCATGATGTTTGGACTGCCGTTCGCGGTGGGAGGGTTGGTGGCGCTGCTGCGGAGCCCTCGCTTCCGGCTGCTGAGTGTGTTTTACCTGGGGCCGCTGGTGCTGTTTGCGCTGGCGAAGGGGAGGGGGTACTACCTGCTGCCGGCGTATCCGGTGGTGTATGCGGCGGGGGCGGTGGGGCTGGAGCGGTGGCTGGCGACGCGACGCAAGGCGATGCGCGGGGTGGTGTATGGAGTGGTGATGGCGGCGATGCTGCTGGAGGTGGCGGCGGTGGCGTGGGAGGCGCTGCCGATATGGCGGCCGGGGTCGGCGGCGTGGAAGTGGCAGATGAAGAATAACTACGACCTGGCCAATGAGGTGGGTTGGCCGCAGATTGTGGCGGAGGTGGCGGCGGTTCGGGATGAGCTGACGCCGGATGAGCGAAGCAGCTATGCGGTGCTGGCGGAGAACTATGGCGCGGCGGGCGCGGTTGCGCTGTATGGGCCGGCGTACGGGCTGCCGGTGCCGATTGCTACGGTGAATGATTTTTATGATCGCGGATGGGGGCCGTTTGAGCCGCAGACGCTGATTGTTGTTGGCGGGAGGCTGGAGGACGAGAGCAGGTTCTTTGAGAGCTGCAAGGTGGTGGGGATGGTGCACCTGCCCTATGGCGTGGAAAATGAGGAGTCAGAGGATCATCCGCAGATTCTGGTTTGCCGGCATCTGAAGGAGGCCTGGCCGGTGGTGTGGGGACGGTCGCGAGACTTTAGCTAGTCCTACGCGGACGGCGAGGGGCTTCGCGTGCCCGTCCTCATCAGCCAGAGGAGGGATGCGGCCAGGTAGGCGGCGTAGAGGTAAGGGAAGTAGCGCAGAGGCGATGGGGGGATGGGGTAGAAGTTGCTGGCCATGGCTAACAGCATGGCGAAGGCGGCCGTGCTGGTGAGGAGGATGTAGCTGAAGGTCAAGCGGTGGGAGTGGCGGAGGTGAACGGCGAGGGCGATGGCGACGAGGCCGTAGGCGGTGAGGAAGCCGTAGACGGAGAGGGTTCCCATCCAGCCGTAGATGTCGGCCCCGGAGGTGTGGTGAAGGGCCAGGGCGGCGGCGGGGAGGAAGGCTAAGACGGCGGCCAGGATGCTGGCTTCGCCGGGGGTTTCGTGGGTGGTGTTGGTGTGGGTGAGGCGCTGGGGGGCGAGGCCGTGGTGGGCCATCAGGAGCAGGACGCGGGAGGCGGCGATGACGCAGGCGAGGGTGGCGGCGAACATGCTGATGAGGACGCCGATGTCGATGATGGGGCCGAGGAAGGGGATGCCGGCCTGGGTGGAGAGGTAGCGGAAGGGGTTGTCGCTGTCTCCGAGGGCGATGGGGGAGTGGCGGAAGCCGAGGACTTCTCCGTAGCCGGCGACGACGAAGAAGACACCGGCGAGGAGGGCGGACTGGATGACGGCTCGGGGGATGGTGCGGAGAGGGTGGCGAGCTTCGGAGCCGAGGGTGGTGGCGGACTCGAAGCCGACGAAGCTGAAGATGGCGAGCATGACGCCGAGGCCGATGCCTCGGGGGGACATGGTGCGGAAGTCGAGCTGGGGACGGTCTATTACCGAAGAGGCTCCGCCGCTGTGGAAGCCGTGGCGGAGGAGGAGGGTGGCGGTGACGATCGCGATGAGGGCGACGGAGATGCCTTCGATGTAGAGCATGAGGCGGGCGGAGACTTTGACGTCGTGATAGGCGACGAAGCCGGCGGTGGCGGCGGCGAGGGTGACGAGGAGGACGGAGGGGATGTGGGGGAGTCCGAAGCGGGTGTGGAGGGGGTCGAGGAAGACGTAGGCGAAGTCGACGAAGCCACCGATGACGGCGGAGGCGGTGGTGATGTAGGCGAAGAAGAGGGCGAGGGCAGTGATGGAGGAGAAGACGGGAGGAAGGGAGCGGCGGGTATAGACGTAGAGGGAGCCGGGTGAGGAGGACTCGCGGGCGAAGGCGGCGATGCAGAGGCCGACGAGGACCATGAGGCCCATGGCGATGAGGTAGGCGATGGCGGTTCCCTGGCCGGCGAGGACGAAGACGAGGGGGATGGTGAGCTGCGGGGAGGTGCTGGGTGCGATGGTGGAGATGGATTGGGCGAGGGTTTCGAGGGGGGAGAGAGCTCCGGCGCGGAGGCCGAAGGAGGGGGAGTATGCGGTCTTTGGGCCGTCGGATAGCGTGGCGGTCGGTTCGTGCATCTTCACCTCGGGGCAGAGTGGATGGGTGGGCGGGGAGAAGCCAAAATGGGACAGATCCAGGAGCAGGCCAGGAGGAACGGGAGAAGGCGCTTGAATTGCTGGTGTAATCAGAATAACGTGGCGGCAGAGATGCGTGGTGCTTCGGAGGTAACATCTCGGATAACGATTCACCGTCTTTTATTCGAGCGAGGTTGCAGGACGCGCTAAGCTAAGCGCGGGCGCGGGTGTGCTGACGCGACTGGAGAACATGTGAGTCAGGTAATTTTCGTCCTGGAGGACGACTCCGACATTCGGCGGCTGGTGCAGTATCAACTGGAAGGCGCGGGGTATTCTGTGCGCGCTTATCCGGCGGTGGGGGCGATTGTGCAGGATGCGGAGCGGCAACGGCCAGCGCTGTTTTTGCTGGACATCATGGTGCCGGGAGGGGATGGGCTGGATCTGTGCCGGAGGCTGCGGCAGAATCCGACGCTGGCGAGCGTTCCGATTATCTTTCTGACGGCGCGGGCGGGAGAGAATGACCGCGTGCACGGGCTGGAACTGGGAGCGGACGACTATATTACGAAGCCGTTTGCAATGCGGGAGCTGCTGGCGAGGGTGAAGGCGGTGCTGCGGAGATTTGAGCGGCCGGCAGAGTCGCAGGGTTCAGCGGCGGTGCTGTCGATTGATTCGCTGGAGATTGATGGGAACTCGATGCAGTTGCGTGTGAATCACGAGCTGGTGACGACGACGGCGACGGAGTTTCGGCTGCTGGAGTACCTGGCGCGGCACCCGGGAAGGGTGTTCAGCCGGGATCATCTGCTGGATGCGGTGTGGGGCGATGCGAGGTTTGTGACTCCTCGAAGCGTGGATGTGTATGTGCGGAGGATTCGGGAGAAGATTGAAGTGGATCCGGAGACCCCGAGGTTTCTGAAGACGATGCGGGGAGCGGGCTACCGGTTTGATCTTCCCAAGGTGAAAGAGGCGATGGGCAGTGCGGTGGGGGCGGCAACCGAGTAGGCTGCTGGCATGGGACCGGTTTTGCGAAGAAGTTTGTACATGGCGCTGCTGTGGCGCACCGCGCTGGGGATTGC
This sequence comes from Granulicella sp., assembly GCA_027452215.1. GTDB lineage: Bacteria > Acidobacteriota > Terriglobia > Terriglobales > Acidobacteriaceae > Granulicella. Next base: position 69,954 of record DAIDGQ010000022.1, read on the forward strand.
GGTGGTGGGTGGGACGACGCTGCTGCTGTCGCAGCGCTGGATTGCGGTGGTGGTGGGAGTGGTGGCTGCGTTGTGGGTGGCGTGGTCGGGGACCCGCTGCGTGACGAATGCGTTGGAGGGGATTGAGCCGATTGCGGCGTCGATTGGGAGGCCGAGTGCGGCGAAGGAGAAGCCGTGGCCGGAGCCGGCGTATGACCAGATGGAGGGGCTGGTGGATGCGCTGCGGATGTCGGCTGGTGAGGTGGCGCGGCAGTTGGGGGCGAGCTCGGAGAGCAGGAGGAAGCTGGAGGCCCTGCTGGACTCGATGCAGGACGCGGTGACGAGCGTGGATGCGGCGGGACGGATTGTGTGGGCGAACGAGGCGATGCGGGAGCTGGTGGAGGATTCGTCCGGAACGGTTCGGGCGGGACACTCGCTGGTGCAGACGATTCGCGCTCCGGAGGTTCTGGAGTGCGTGCAGGAGGCGCTGGAGCATGGGCAGTTTGCGGAGAAGCGGCCGGTGTCGCTGCCGCTGGGGAGGACGTTTGCGGTGAGCGCTTCGCCGATGCCGGAGGGTGGAGCGGTAGTGGTGATGCAGGACATTACGCATGTGGAGCAGGTGGAGCGGACGCAGAGGGAGTTTGTGGCGAACGTGAGCCACGAGCTGCGGACACCGCTGACGTCGATCTCTGGATACGTGGAGACGCTGCTGGAGGATGAGCGGACGGGGCTGTTCTTTACCCCGCAGGTGAGGGAGTTTCTGGAGGCGATTTATAAGAGCGCGAGGCGGATGGCCCGGCTGACGGATGACCTGCTGGCGATGGCGAAGGTGGACTCGGGCGAGCAGAAGCTGCGGCCACAGCCGGTGGAGGTGAGCATCCTGCTGCAGGAGGCGGAGGACGCCGTGGCAGCGCTGGTGAAGGAGAAGCATGGGGTGCTGGAGATTGGGGAGTTTCCGGATGCTGAGGTGATCGCGGACCTGGACGCAATTGTGCAGGTGCTGAGTAACCTGATTGAGAATGCTCTGAACTATGGCCGGAGCACGGGGCAGGGTAAGGACGGAGATGGGGCGCTGGTGGTGTTGAGTGCGGAGGTGGTGACGACGGGAGCTCCGGAGATTTGTTTTTGCGTGGAGGACTTTGGGGCGGGGATCGCTTCGGAGCATGTGAGCCGGCTGTTTGAGAGGTTTTACCGGGTGGACAAGACGAGGTCGCGGGAGTCGGGCGGAACGGGGCTGGGGTTATCGATTGCGAAGCATATTGTGGAGGCTCATCGGGGGCGGATGTGGGTGGAGAGCGAGTTGGGGCGGGGGAGCCGGTTCTGCTTCACGCTGCCGCTGGCGGAGCCGGCGAGGGAGCAGCCGGCGGCTTAGGGCACTGGCTGCCGGGTTGTTCCGATTTGGGACGAGGTGGAAAACATCGGCTCATTTTGGGGTTATTCACATTCTATTAATCATCCATTGCCCCCTCGTTCACAAATGGTTGCAATGATCTTTCTACGGACCCATTTGGCAAAGTTTGTGAAGCTAGGATTCGACCCCAGCTAAGCACTGTGCTTTAGCCATCGATCCAGAGGAATGATGAGACGATACAACTTGCTGGCAACTGCGATGGTCGCGGTTGCAGTGCTCTCCGTACCAACCTCCGTCATCGGCCAGACGACAGCTTCGACGACATCCAAGCAAACCAAGCACGCGAAGACCAAGGCTCACAAAGAGACCGCTGAGGAGATTCAGCTCCGGGAGTTGAAGGAGTCTCTGAAGACGCAGCAGGATCAGATCGACGCTCTGAAGTCGCAGGTGGCGGCGAAGGGCAGCGATGCAGCGGCCGCACAGCAGACAGCGACCGATGCACAGGCGAAGGCATCCGCAGCAGCGGATTCGGCTGCACAGGCACAGGCTGCCGCAGCTGCGACGTCGACGAAGGTGGACGCGTTTTCAAGCAGCGTGAATGACCTGAAGACGACGACTGCTGGACTTGCAGACACGGTGGTGACCGGGCAGAAGAAGATCGAGGACGAGATCGAGTCTCCCTCGTCGCTGCACTACAAGGGCGTAAATATTACTCCGGGAGGCTTCGCGGCGTTTGAAGGTGTATGGCGCCAGCACTCGGTGAACTCGGACATTAATACTCCGTTCAATGCGATTCCTTTCCCGAGCGCGAATGAGGGCCATGTGAGTGAGCTCAACTTCTCCGGTCGCCAGAGCCGTTTGTCGGTTCTGCTGGAGGGGCAAGCCAAGACATACAAGCTGTCGGGCTACTACGAGATGGACTTCCTGGGAACGGGTGTGACGTCGAACAACAACCAGAGCAACAGCTATGTGCTGCGTCAGCGGCAGATCTGGGGCAAGGCTGAGATGGCGAGCGGGTTCACGGTGACGGGCGGCCAGATGTGGTCGCTGGTGACGGAAGACCGCAGAGGCACCGATGCGAGAACTGAAATTCAGCCGCAGACGATCGATCCACAATACCTGGTTGGGTATAGCTGGACGCGTCAGCCTGGAATCCGCTTGCAGCAGCGCTTTGGAGACTACAAGACCGGAGCGTTCACGATGGCGCTATCGGCTGAGCAGGCACAGATCACTGGCTTTACGGCAGCCGGCCCGATCCCGACGGACTTCTTCTTTGGCGGAGTGGGCCAGCCGGGTGGTCTGTATAACGCCGCGGCGAACTACTCGATCACGGGTGGGGCTGCGGGAATTATCACGACGTACGCGAACAATGTCGTTCCCGATGTGATTGTGAAGGGAGCGTACGATCTGCCTCAGGTACACATCGAGGTGGGTGGACTTGGCCGCTTCCTGCGGGACTACTACTACCCGGTGATGACCACGTCTGGAACGCCGACTGCGGAGACCTACACGTATGGCAGCACCTACCAGAGCCACACGAGCTCTGCTGGCGGCGTGTTCGGTAGCGTTCGCGTGTATCCGAGCAAGTATCTTGAGGTAGCGCTGCAGGCGATGGCGGGTCAGGGCGTAGGCCGGTATGGATCGTCGCAGCTGGCGGATGCGACGTTGCGGCCGGACGAGACGCTGGAGCCGATTCGCAATTACCACGGCATGTTCAGCCTGGAGAGCCATCCGACGAAGAAGCTCGATGTGTTTGCTTACTACGGTGGCGAGTATGCGCAGCGCACGGTCTATACGACCGGCACTGGTGGTCTGATTGGGTATGGACCGCAGAACCTGAGCAACGCGGGCTGCTATAACCTGCCGTCCCCGGGGGGAAATGGTGGTTCGGGTGGAACGATTGCCGCGGCGGGATGCAGCTCTCCGACGCGGTACATCCAGGAGCCGATGATTGGCTTCATCTACCGGGCGATCAATAGCCCGACGCATGGCCGCCTGCAGTACTGGGTAACCTACAGCTACCTGCAGCGCAACCTGTGGTCGGGTGTTGGCAGCGCGATCACTCCGACGGGGCCTCGCGCGACGGACCCCATGATCCACGTGAGCATGCGCTACTACATTCCGTAGAGCTTCAGAGGTAGAGACGAATCTTTGGGATGCGGACCGGAAAATCATCGCGTATTCACGCGAATCCGGCTCCGCATCCCGTAGGATTTTGTTGGACCTAAGAATGTCTCGGAATGTCTGGCCTTCCAAAGCGGTGGACTGGACATCCAAAGAAAACGAACGAAGGCCGCGCAGGGCGAACTGCCAGATGCGAGCGGCCCAGGAGAGACCATGAAGACGAAGTTTCTAGCCTTGGTAACGTTGGCGGCGATGGCCGCGACCGCAGGAGCGCAGCATCTGACCGGAGCGGGCGGTACCTTCCCGAACCCGATCTATCAGCGCTGGTTTACGGAGTACAGTGCGTCGCATCCGGGCGTTCAGATCAACTATCAGTCGGTCGGGTCGGGTGCGGGGATTCGGCAGATCTCGCAGGGAATTGTGGACTTTGGTGCGTCGGATGGCCCGATGACCGACCAGCAACTGCAGGAGTCGAAGATCAAGCTGATCCATATTCCGACGGTGCTGGGCGCGGTTGTTCCGAGCTATAACCTCCCGGGAGTGAATCAGGAGCTGCACTTCGCTCCGGATGTGATTGCGGATATTTATCTGGGCAAGATTACGAAGTGGAACGATCCCCGGTTGGCGAAGGACAATCCGGGAGTGTCGCTTCCCGATCACTCGATTCTTCCGGTGTATCGCTCGGACGGGTCGGGAACGAATTATATTTTCACTGACTTCCTGTCGAAGGTGAGCCCGGACTTCAAGACGAAGGTTGGAGTGAACACGTCGGTTCGCTGGCCGCTGGGTGTGGGACAGAAGGGCAATGAAGGCGTGGCCGGCATGGTGCGCAACAGCCCGTATTCGTTTGGATATGTGGAGCTGATCTACGCGGTGCAGAACAAGATGCTGTATGGCGTGGTGAAGAATCCGGCGGGCAAGTGGGTGAAGGCTTCGACCGATACGGTGAGCGCGGCGGCGGCGGGTGCGGCGAAGAATATGCCGGCCGACTACCGGGTGTCGATCACGAATGCTCCGGGAGCGGATTCGTATCCGATCTCGTCGTTCACGTGGCTGCTGATTCCGATCCAGTCGCAGGACGCGGCGAAGGGAAAAGTGCTGCATGACTTCCTGGAGTGGATGCTGGATCATGGCGAAGCAGAGGCTGCAAGCATGACCTATGCACCGCTGCCGGCTCCGGTGGTTGCACGGGTTCGCAAGTCGATCACGCAGATCCACTAAGGCGCGACGGTGACTGTGAGCGCACCGCACAATGGGGGCCTGGACGCAAGGACAGGCCCCTCGCTCCGTTTGAGATTACGCAAATTTTCAGTGTATTTCGATAAAATTCACCTTCCATTCACATTCCTTTAATAAAGTCGTTAGGGAAGTTATCCCTGTAAACCTATGAACGAACCCGGCATTATTCCGCTCATTCAAACGCGAGTTCCGCAACAGCGAGAGCCAGACGGCACTGAGGTGCATGCTCCCGCGGTTCCGTCGGTGATCCGCAACTTTCTGCGGGCCAAGAGTTCGGGGCGCATTGCGGATGGAGCGTTCGCCGGGGTGATGGTGCTGTGCGCGCTGAGCATCTTTGCGATTGTGGTGCTGATTGTCTTTGTGTTGGTGTCGGACTCTCGGCTATCGATTCATGCGTCGGGATGGAAGTTTTTTACGGGGCAGATATGGGACCCGGTGTCGGGGGACTTTGGTGCTCTGCCGTTCATCTATGGAACGGTGGTGTCGTCATTACTGGCGGTGGTGATGGCGGTGCCGCTGGCGCTGGCGGTGTCGATCTTTCTGCTGGATATCTGTCCGAAGTTTTTGCGGGGGCCAATCTCGTTCCTGACGGAGCTGCTGGCAGCGATTCCGAGCGTAGTTTATGGATTGTGGGGAGTGTTTGTGCTGGTGCCGATTATCCGGGACCAGGTAGGGCCGGTGCTGGAGAAGTACCTGGGATGGACGGGTTTTTTTGTTGAGCCGAACTTTGGTGTCGGCATCTTTACGGCGAGCGTGATTCTGGCGATCATGATCTTTCCGGTGATCAGCTCGATCAGCCGGGATGTGATGCGGGCGGTGCCGGTGAATCAACGCGAAGCTGCGCTGGCGCTGGGAGCGACTCGGTGGGAGATGATCCGGATCAGCGTGCTGCGCAATGCGAGGATGGGCATTGTGGGGTCGGTGATTCTGGGTCTGGGGCGCGCGCTGGGCGAGACGATGGCGGTGACGATGGTGATTGGAAATCATCCGGACATTGTGAAGAATCTTTTTGCTCCGGGCTATACGCTGGCGAGCGTGATCGCGAATGAGTTTACCGAGGCGACGGGCGATCTGTATCTTAGCGCGCTGATTGAGGTTGGGCTGGCCCTGTTCCTGGTGACGATTGTGGTGAATGCGGTTGCGAGGCTGCTGGTGTGGGCGGTGACTCGCGGAAATACGGCGGGAGCGCACTGATGGGCTCGTTGCCGGTACGTTCGAAGGGTATGGAACGGTTGCTGACGCTGCGGCGCAGCGGGACCGACTATGTGGTGACGGGAGTGGCGATCCTCAGCACGGTGGTGGTGCTGGTTCCGTTGGTCGCGATCCTTGGCTACCTGATTTATAAAGGCGCGAGTTCGCTGAATCTTGCGTTCTTCACGCACGCTCCGGTTCCGGTTGAAGAGACGGGCGGGGGTATGGCGAACGCGATTGCGGGATCGGGTGTGATCCTGGGATTGGCGAGTCTGCTGGGGATTCCGCTGGGGATTGGAGCGGGGGTGTACCTGGCGGAGTATGCGCGGGGTACGTGGCTTGGTGCCGCGGTCAGGTTTACGGCGGACGTGCTGAATGGAGTTCCATCGATTGTGATGGGCATTGCGGCGTACTCGTTGATTGTGGCGAAGCAGCATCATTTTTCGGGGCTTGCGGGTGGAGTGGCGCTGGCGATCATGATGGTGCCGACGGTGGCGAGGACTACGGAGGAGATGCTGGCGACGGTTCCGAATCCGGTTCGAGAAGCGGCGCTGGGGCTGGGGATTCCGAAGTGGCGGACAGTGATTTCGGTGAGCCTTCGGACGGCGTCGCCGGGGATTATTACGGGCTGCATGCTGGCGTTTGCGCGAGTGGCGGGAGAGACGGCGCCACTGCTGTTTACGGCGTTCGGGAACCAGTTTTGGAACTTCAACCTGAACCAGCCGATTGCGGCATTGCCGTTGCAGATTTTTGTGTACGCGATCTCGCCGTATGATGAGTGGCACCGGTTGGCGTGGGCTGGAGCGCTGGTGTTGATTGTGATGATTATGGTTTCGGTGACGCTGGTGCGGATTTTTGCCAACCGCGGCGCGCTCAAGGGAGGACATTAGTGGGAGTCGACATTCGCGTCGAGGATTTGAACGCATGGTATGGACCGGTGCACACGATTAAGGATGTGAGCCTGCACATTCCTGCCAATCATGCGACGGCGCTGATCGGGCCGTCGGGCTGCGGGAAGTCGACGTTTGTGCGCTGCCTGAACCGGATGCATGAGACGAATCCTTCGGCGAGGGCCGAGGGCACGGTGCGGATGGGGGATCTGGATATCTATAAAGACGCGACTCCGGTGGAGATTCGGCGACGCGTTGGGATGGTGTTCCAGCGGCCGAATCCGTTTCCGACGATGTCGATTTACGACAATGTGGCGAGCGGATTGAAGTTGAATGGGTTTCGGAAGAAGCGGGTTCTGGACGAGGTGGTGGAGCGGTCGCTGCGGCAGGCTGCGCTGTGGGACGAGGTGAAGGACGACCTGAAGAAGAAGTCGGGGGCGAGCATTTCTGGGGGCCAGCAGCAGAGGCTTTGCATTGCTCGGGCGCTGGCGGTAGATCCTGAGGTGTTGCTGATGGATGAACCTGCGAGTGCGCTGGACCCGGTTTCGACTGCTAAGATTGAAGATCTGATCTTCAAACTGAAGAGCCAATACACTATTGTTATCGTGACGCATAATATGCAGCAGGCTGCGCGCGTTGCGGAGAACACTGGATTCTTCCTGATGGGCAAACTGGTGGAGTTTGCACCGACGACGAAGATATTCACCAACCCCTCGGACAAGCGAACTGAGGACTACATCACGGGGAGATTCGGATGATACGGATCAAATTTCAGCAGAGTCTCGATGAGTTGAAAGAGCGCTTGTTGGTGATGGCGGGCCTTGTAGAGCAGGCGATTCAGCGGTCGACAGAGGCGTATTCATCGCGCGATGAGGGGCTGTGCGAGCTGGTGCGGTTGTCAGAGCCGGCGATCAACCGGATGGAGCGCGAGATCGATGGGCTGGCGCTTGACCTGCTCGCGATGGAGCAGCCGATGGCGGTGGATCTTCGCTTTATTCTGGCGGTGATTCGGATCAATGCTGACCTGGAGCGGGTGGGCGATCAGGCGGTAAATATTGCCGGACGGGTGCTCGACCTGGGGACGCTGGCGAATGCGGACCTTCCGGTAGATATTCCCCGGCTGGCGTTGCTGGCAGCGGCGATGGTGCGCAAGGCGTTGCAGGCGTTCATCGAGGGCGATGCGGAGATGGCGCAGTCGGTGCTGCTGCTGGATGACCAGGTGGACGACCTGAATCGCGATGCGTTCCGGTCGCTTGGGAATTTGATTAAAGAGAAGCCGGAGTTGGCTCCGCAGGCTCTGAATGCGCTGATCATTTCGCGCAACCTGGAGCGTGTGGGGGACCATGCGACGAATATTGCTGAGGATGTTATTTTCTGGGTTCGTGGAGCGGATGTGCGGCACCACAGCATGGAAGAGGCTGACTGACGCGGTACGCGGGTGGGCTGCAAAAGCCGGGTTGCTAGAGCGGTGCTGCCAGGCTGTGGGTGCGGGCGGTGGTGGGACGTCTGGATGCGTTCCGATATATAAAGACGTATGCGATTTTTCCTGTCTGCCAAGGCTTCCGCAGCGCTTGTTGTGCTGTCCGTCAGTGTCGGTGTTTGTGCGCAAACGTTGAACAGCGACTATGCTCGCGATCCACATCAAGCGGTGGATCAGGAGTATACGAAGAAGATCCATGACTATACGACGGACCCGTCGTTTCTATCTCCGCTGGTGGAGTATTTGCCGGCGTCGACGACGGTGCCGACTCCGGCGAAGGTGCTGGGGGATGTGTCGGGCGCGCCGAACATGCTGCCGTATGCGGAGGACGTGTACAAGTATTTCCGGATGCTGGCGGCGAGCTCTCCTCGGGTGCAGGTGTTCACGATTGGGCACACGGAGGAGGGCCGCGAGATGATTGCGGCGGCGATCGCGGACGAGAGTTTGCTGAAGGGCATGAAGGAGAATGACGAGCGGTTGGGGAAGCTGGCGGATCCTCGCACGATTGGGATGGATGATGCGAAGGCGAAGCCGCTGATTGATGCGTCGTACCCGGTGTACTACATTACGGGGACGATCCATTCGCCGGAGACGGGAGCTCCGACGGCGCTGATGGAGATGGCGTACCGGCTGGCGGTGGATGATTCTCCGTACATCAAATACATTCGGTCGCACATGATCGTGCTGATTACTCCGGTGGTGGAGGTGGATGGGCGCGATCGGATGGTGGACATTTACAAGTGGCACAAGGCGAACCCGGGGAAGGACTGGCCGCGGCTGACGTATTGGGGACATTACGTTGCGCACGATAATAACCGCGATGCGATGGGGATGACGCTGGACCTGACGCAGAATGTGCTGAATACCTATGTGGGTTGGCATGCGCAGGTGCTGCATGATCTGCATGAGTCGGTGCCGTTTCTCTATGACAATACGGTGGGCGATGGGCCGTACAACGCGTGGATCGATCCGATGCTGGCGGATGAGTGGGCGGAGCTGGGATGGAACAACGTTGCGCAGATGCAGAATTTTGGAATGCCCGGCGTATTTACGCATGGGGACTTCGATACGTGGAGCCCGGGGTATCTGATGTTTCTTGCCGGGCTGCATAACGGCATCAGCCGGCTGTATGAGACGTTCGGCAACGGAGGCGCGGATACGGAGAAGCGCATTTTGTCGCCGGAGGAGTACTCGCGGACCTGGTATCGGCAGAATCCTCCGCTGCCGGTGGTGATGTGGTCGCAGCGGGACAACAATAATTATGAAGAGAGCGCGCTGCTATCGACGCTGTCGTACTTCTCGAAGAACACGCATCATTTTCTGGAGGACTACTACGAGAAGAGCAAGCGGTCGGTGTTGAAGCCGACGGTGGAGGGTCCGGCTGCCTATGTTCTTCCGGCGAATGAGGCGGAGTTGAACCGCCAGGTGCAGTTGCTGGAGGTGCTGAAGAAACAGCATGTCGAGGTTAGCCAACTTGCTGCTGCGACGATGGCGAATGTGCCGGGAGCCAAGCGTGGAGATAAGCCGACACAGGAGGTATTTCCTGCAGGCAGCTTCGTGGTGCGGCTCGATCAACCGTACTCACGCATTGCGGATGCGCTGCTGGATACGCAGTACTGGGCTCCGGATGATGCGCAGAAGCATGCATATGACGACACGGGATGGTCGTTCACGCAGCTGTTCAATTTGAAAGTGGCGCGGGTGACGGACCCGGCGATCCTGGCGGCGAAGATGACGCCTGTGGATGACCCGGCCAGCGTGTCGGGCAAGGTGAGTGGAGCGGGCTCGGTAGTGGCGGTGGCGAATACGGGACAGAGCTCGCTGCTGGCGCTGGTGTACAAGCTGAAGGACGCACATGTGGCTGTTGCGCAGAAGGAGTTTGATGCGGCGGGGAAGCATTTTGGTGCAGGATCGTTGTTGATCAGCGACGCTTCGGATGCCGCGTTGACTCCTGCGCTGAAGGAGCTTTCGCTGGATGCGGTGCGGCTGGGGGCGATGCCTTCGGTGGCAAGCCATGTGGTGACGGCACCTCGGATTGCGTTCATGCACACGTGGCAGGGGACGCAGACCGAGGGCTGGTGGAGGTATGAGTTTGACCACGCGGGCGTGCCGTTCAAGTACATCAGCACGCAGACTGTGGCGGGGGAGGATGACCTGCGGAGCAAGTACGACGTGATCGTGTTTGCTCCGGTGGGACGAGCTTCGTCGCAGGATATTTTGAATGGGACACCGATGTATGGGAACGCGTTGCCGTGGCAGAAGACGGAGTTGACTCCGAATCTTGGGCTGCTGGATTCGACGGCTGATACTCGGCCAGGTTTGGGATCTGCAGGGCTTGAGCACCTTCGTTCGTTTGTGAAGCAGGGAGGCTTGCTGATCACGTGCGAGGATACGGCGCAGTTTGCGATTGAGAGCGGCCTGGCGCCGGGAGTGTCGGTTGCGAAGGGTGGCGCGCGGGTGACTGGGTCGGTGCTGAATACGGTGATGGTGGCCCCGAATGATCCGGTGGCGTGGGGCCTGGGAGCTTCGGTTCCGGTGATGAGCTCGAACGGAATGGCGTTCGACATTAGCAATACGGAAGGGCGCGGAGGAGCGAGGCGACTGCTGATGGACCCCTACACGCAGCGGCCGACGGGGAGAGGCAGCGTGGAGGACAGCGATGTTGTGCAGGGACGGAAGGATGTGGAGCCCGAACCTTTGCCGAAGCCGAAGCCGTGGGAAGCGATGCCGCTGAATGAAGAGCAGATGCGCAATAATCCGGCGGTGATCCCGGTGGCTCTGCGGCCGGAGGTGATCTTGCGGTTCGCGGATGCGAAGGGGATGCTGCTGTCGGGTCTGCTGGATAATGCGAGCTCGATTGCGGAACACGCGATTGTTGTAGACGCACATCTGGGCGAGGGCAACGTGCTGCTGTTTGCAAATAATCCGGTGTATCGCGGAGAGACGGTGGGGAGCTATCCGCTGGTGTTCAACGCGATCCTGAACTTCCAGCATCTGGGGCGCCCGGTGCAGTCGGGGGCGGGTAAGTAGCGGCGTAAAAGGCAGTTGCGGGCGTGCGAAGAGGGCGGGGTGGCCCTCTCCGGTACGGCTTCGAAGCGGGATGGGAGGGGCCGGTGCGGAGGGCGTCCGTCCGATAATCGGGCTAGCACTGAGCGATTCGATCAGTTACATTTTCGAGATATTGCAATCGGATTCACCTTCCTGTAAAAAAGTAGACATCCTTAAAGTACGAAGCCCGCACTCAGATCGTTTGTGGATGGTGGGCTGAACCATATTGATTTCTATTCGAGCCAATAATTGGGCCGAGTCAAGCTATTAACTCTTTTGGAGGAAGCTTTTGATGAGACGCATTGGTGTACTCGCCGCATTATTTCTACTCTCAATTTGTGTGGCAACCGAGTTTGCGCAGAATGCGACGACCTCGTTGCGAGGCGTGGTCAAGGACCCGAGCGGTGCTGTGGTTCCGGGGGCAACGATCACGTTGAATGCTCCGGCAACAGGGCAGACGCTGACGGCGACTTCGAAGGCTAGCGGCGAATATCAGTTGCAGCAGATTCCTCCTGCAAAGTACACGATCACGGTGACGGCACCGGGCTTTGGCAGCCAGACGAAGAAGGCCGAGCTGCTGGTGGATCAGCCGGCGACGATCGACTTTGCGCTTTCGGTGATGGGCTCGAACGAGGTGGTGGACGTAACAGAGGCCGCGCAGACGCTGAATACTATGGATGCGTCGCTGGGTGGAGCGACGGACAATGCGACGATTCAGGCGCTGCCGAGCGAAGAGCGTAATGTGCCGGATCTGCTTTCACTGCAGCCGGGCGTCTTTTTTCTTCCTCCACCAAGCAATCCGGCCTTAGCTGATAGCCGCACGGGCGCGGTGAACGGCGGTCGTTCGGATCAAGGTAACATCACGCTGGACGGTGTGGACGATAACGACCAAGTGCGTGGTTTGGCCTTCACGGGAGTGCTGCGCGAGACTCAGGATTCGGTGGAGGAGTTCAGGGTAACGACGAGCAACGCGGATGCGGATGCCGGGCGGTCGTCGGGAGCGCAGGTGTCGCTGGTGACGAAGTCGGGCACGAACAAATTTCATGGAGCGACGTATGAGTATTTTCGTCCTTCCAATACGGTCTCGAATGATTACTTCAATAAGCAGGCACAGTTGTCGAGCGGACTCGATAACCGTCCTCCCAAGAAGATCCGCAACATCTTCGGTGCCGATCTGGGCGGCCCAATCTTCAAGGACAAGCTCTTCTTCTTTGCGAACTACGAGGGCGAGCGCATAGCAGAGAGCGCGATTGTGAATCAGACGGTGCCGACGGCCTCTTATCAGCAGGGCGTTATCCAGTACATAGGGGACAATAATTCCGGTGCGACGGAGACAGACACGATTACTCCGGCACAGGTGGCTATGCTGGATGCTGCTTGCGCGGTCTGTAACACGACGGCGTACCCGAACCCTCCGGGTCCTAACCCGAACTCTCTGGCGCTGTTCAACTCGATGCCTGCGGCGAACGGAACGAGTCTGGGCGATGGGTTGAATGAAGGCTCTTACACTTTTTCGTCGCCCAATCCGAAGACGCTGAATACGACGATCGTTCGCATCGACTGGGTGCCTTCGACGAGCCAGAGGATCTTCGCGCGCGGCAACCTGCAGAAGGATACGACGGGTAATACGGAACAGTTTCCTGGGCAGGGGCCGTCATCAAAGATCATCGACAATACGAAGGGTATGACGTTCGGAGATACGTGGACGATCAACCAGAATATTGTGAATGACATTCGCTATGGATACATTCGCCAAGGTTACGGTGATATTGGCGTGGGATCCGGGGATTATGTTGACTTCCGCTTTCTGAGCACACCAACGGCCGAGACACGGAATACGATCGTGAGCGTTCCGGTCAATAACATTGTGGACAACTTCTCGATAACGAAGGGGAAGCACAATATCGAGATTGGAGTGAACTGGCGGCTTATCTATCAGAATCGGACTTCGAACAACAGCTCGTTCAATGGTGCGAGCACGAATCCGTACTGGCTGAAGGGCAACCCACCTGATCCGTCGACGCTGGGATTGAATCCAGTGGATGGTGGTTTCCAGAACTCGTATGAAATTGCGTACGCGAACCTGATTGGTACGGTACCGTCGTCCACCGTGGTGTCGAATTATGACATCACGAGTGCTAGCAGTGCGACGCTGTTGACGGACGGTACTCCGCTGGCTCGCCACTTCAAGGCGAACGAGTATGAAGCGTATGCACAGGACTCATGGCGCGTATTGCCGAACCTGACCATTACGGCAGGTGTCCGGTATACGATCCTGCAAACTCCTTACGAAACGACAGGCCAACAGGTTGCTCCGACCATCGACACGAATGCGTGGTATCTGCAGCGTGAGACCGCGGCGTTGCAGGGACAGGTCTATGAGCCGGACCTCACCTTTGCTCCGAGTGGAAAGTTCTACAACAAGCCTGGGTTCTATCCTGAGAACAAGAACAATATCGCTCCTCGCTTTGCGATTGTTTACTCGCCGGATACGAAGACGACGTTTCGCGCCGGTGCCGGTATCTATTACGACCACTTTGGCGAGGGACTGATTAACACCTTTGATCAGAATGGGTCTTTTGGTATTTCGAGCGCTGTCACCAATCCTGCGGGCACGGAGACGGTCGAAGGGGCGCCACGTTTTACCGGTCGGCATAACATTCCTGCGGGTGTGAATCCGCTGGTCTCTCCGTCAACCGAGACGTTCCCTTTCACGGCGCCGCTGGGCAACTTCGCGATCACGTGGGGGATGGATAATCATTTGAAGACGCCTTACACGGAGGCGTTCGATGCGTCTATGCAGCATGAGTTTCCCGGCGGCTTCACGTTCGAGATGGCTTATGTTGGACGGCTGGGCAATCACCTGCTGCAGAGCTTGGACCTTGCCGAGCCGGTGGACTATACCGATCCGCTGGGCGGCGGCGATTACTATAACGCCGGAGGCCAGTTGTCCAAGGATGTTGATGAGCATGGGGGCAATGTGAATGCGACCGTGCAGACCATCCCTTATTTTGAGAATGTGTTTCCGTTCATGCAGAACATCGTGTTGACGGATCCCAAAACCGGTGCGGTTACTTATGACGGATCGGGAAAATCCGCTACGCAGAATATCTACACGTTGGAGTGGGCGCCGTATCGTTACACGTATGGTGAGACGACGTCTCTGGCAGACTTAGATTTCTTCTGCGTGTATGCGTGCCCGCAGTCGAAGTTCTGGCAGGACCAATTCTCCTCGCTGTATGCGCTGGATACGATCGGGAAGAGCTACTACAACGCGGCTCAATTCACGCTGCGGCATCCGATGCATAAGGGGCTGCAGATGGACGTCAGCTTCACGTTCTCGAAGTCGATCGACTGGGGATCGGACACAGAGCGGACGTCGGAGTTCTCCGGCCCGAATTCGGCGAACTCGAGCATTGCGGGGTCGGCCAGCGAGATCATCAATACGTGGAAGCCCTATCTGAACAAGGGTGTGTCCGACTTCGACACGACGAACCTGATGACGGCGGATTGGGTTTACCAGTTGCCGTTTGGCAAGGGGAGAGCGTACCTCACGACTGCAAATCGACTCGTGGATGCGTTGTTGGGAGGCTGGCAGTCGTCAGGCATCTTCCGTGCGACGAGTGGATTGCCGTTCTCGCTGTTTGCTCCAGGATGGTCGACGGACTGGCAGATTCAGGGGTTTGGCATTACTACGGACCCAACCATCAAAGCTCACAAGCATCGTGATGGGGCTGGGAACGTGCTGTACTTCCAAAATGCGAATGCCATCAACAGCGGTGTCTACAACGGCGCGCCAGTGCGGTTGCCTTATCCCGGTGAGACGGGCCAGCGCAACAACTTCCGAGGAGACGGGTACTTCGATCTCGATTCGGGACTGGCAAAGAGCTGGAACTTCAGCAAGTATGGCAATCTCCAGTTCACATGGGAGATTTACAACATTACCAACACCAATCGGTTTGACCCGTTCTCGATCGGATCTGGATTGACGGGCGGTAATCTCGGTACGGCAAGCGCCTTGCTCACGACGCCACGCCGCATGCAGTTCTCGATGCGGTACGACTTCTAACGTGCGGCGCACAACCTGATGAATATGTCGGCGGAAGGAGTGCACACTTTGTGCTCCTTCCGCCGATTTTCTTGTAGCGAGTATTTTTATCTGGAACCTATATGCTCATGAGATCTTTTACTTCGTATACGCTTCTCTTCGTCCTGCTTGGGGCTTCATTTACTGCCGGAGCTCTCGGTGTTGAGGCGCAGGAAAACAAGCCGGTGATTACGCTGGATGAGTTCATGAACACGACCGAGATCCTTGGGGCGGGGATATCGCCGGATGGGTCGGCGGTGGTGATTTCGACCGACTCTCCGGATTGGCAGCAGAACCGGTTCAAGGAAGATCTTTGGCTTTGGACGAAGGCGAGCGGAGCGGTCGCGGAGCTGACGCACTCGGGGCATGACTCTTTGCCGCAGTGGTCGCCGGACGGGAAGATGATTGCGTTCGTGTCGGATCGTGCGCTGCCTGGGGATCTTGCGAGTGGAGAGGACGATGCCGCGGCAGAGGGTGGCAAGGACGAGACGAGTCGGATATGGGTGATCTCGGCAGAGGGCGGTGAGGCGGTGCCGCTGTATCGCGAGAAGCTTGATGTGCACTCGTTTGCGTGGTCGAGCGATGGCGCGAGCCTGATGTTTTCGGTGACAGAGCCGCTATCGAAAGATGCAGAGGAGGCGCACAAGGCGGAGTGGAAGGATGTGATTCGGTGGCGCGAGCAGGAGCGTGGCGATGCGCTGCTGTCGATGCCTGTGGCTGCGGCGATGGAGGCCAGCGCGAAGACTCCTGAGGCACATCAGGATCCCAAGGCTGCGACGGATAAGGTGGAGTATCCGGCGGGTGCTGTGGTGGTGACGCATAGCGCGTTTGAGATTGCAGAGATTGTGCCGTCGCCGAAGGGTGAGTCGATTGCGTTTGAGACGGGGCCGGTGTCGCATCGGCTGGAGAATCCTGCGGACACTGAACTATATGTCGTTGCCGCGACGGGTGGGGAGGCGCGACAGGTGACGCATAACCAGGCGCTGGAGAGCAACCTGCATTGGGAGCCGTCGGGGAAGAGCATTGATCTGCTGGTGCACGCGTCGGGCGGGTCGATTGAGGGGGCGTACACGGATGTGCAGGGGCGGCTGTACCGCCTGGATGTTGCGAGCGGAAAGACGACACGGCTGGGCGAAGAGTTTGATGGCTCGTGGGAGAACCTGGTGGTGACGGCGGATGGGACTTTGCTGGCTACGGGGTTGAAGGGCATGGACCAGCGAGTGTATCGGGTGGAGGGCTCGAAGGCGGTGGCGGTTGGCACCGTGGCGGGAAACTATGCGCATCTGGATGTGGCTCGTAAGGGCGGAGAGGTGCTGTTTACGCACTCGACGATTACGTCGCCGACGCAGGTATTTGTTGCGGCGGGTGTTTCTGCGATAGATGAGGCGAGGGCGGTGACGGCGTTCAATCCGGTGTTTGCGGAGCGGGCGCAGGTGGAGTGGAAGCCGTACCGCTGGACGTCGACGGATGGAACGGAGGTGGAAGGGGTTTTGATTTATCCTCCGGGCAAGATGGGGGAGAAACATCTGCGGATGTTTACGCTGATTCATGGAGGACCTGAGGACGCGGATGGCGACCACTTTGGCGCGGACTGGTATGACTGGGCGACGTATGCGGCGAGCCAGGGGTGGCTGGTCTTTCGCCCGAACTATCGCGGGTCTACGGGGTATGGAGACAAGTTCATGCTTGCGATTATGCCTCACCTGGTGTCGTCACCAGGGCGGGATATTTTGTCGGGCGTGGATGCGCTGGTGAAGGATGGGATCGCGGACCCGGACCACTTGACGATTGGCGGCTATAGCTATGGTGGGTACATGACGAACTGGCTGATTACGCAGACGACGCGATTCAAGGCCGCGGTGACGGGCGCGGGTGCGGTGGAGCATGCGGCGAACTGGGGCAATGATGATCTGACCTGGGATGATGCGTGGTACCTTTCGGGGACGCCGTGGGAGAAGCCGGAGCTCTACCAGAGCGAGGCCGCGTTGTTCCAGATGAATAAGGTGACGACGCCAACGCATATCGTTGGAGGGAATGCGGATAATCGCGTCAGCTATTTTGAGCAGGTGCTGCTGGAGCGGGCGCTGGCGCGATTGAATGTTCCTCATACACTGCTGGTGTTTCCGGGCGAGAATCATCCGCTGGATAAGAATCCGTGGCATGGGTACATCAAGGTCCGTGAAGAGGTGAAGTGGCTGGATCAGTACGGAGCGAAGTAGCTTCGCGTTCGGAGTGGCGCCTGAAGTGAGAGTGCCTCCGGGATGAACCATGGGCAACGAGACGCACCTGAGGATGCTTGCGTGTTGAGGGGACTTCTGCGATCGCGTGGCGCCTGTTCTTCATGAACGCACTGCGCTATGCTAAGACGCAATGCGTACTGCTTTCATCGTACTTTTACTTTCGACTTCGTTCGTGACTGGTCAACAGCCGGGGCCAGACCAACTGTTCAGCAGCGCGATTGCAGCGCAGCAGCATGGTGATTACTCGACAGCGATTCAGGACTATCAGAAGTTTCTGAAGGTGCGTCCGAACATGGTGGAAGCGCGCGCGAACCTGGGAGCGGCGCTGGCGCATGAGGGAAGGTTCGACGAGGCGATCGTGGAGTATCGGCGGGCCCTGTCAGCGTCGCCCGGCAATAAAGAGATCCAGATGAATATGGGGCTTGCGTATTACAAGAAGGGCGATCTTGCGAATGCTCGGGTGGTGTTCGAGGAAGTTCACAAGGCGATGCCCACGAATGTTCAGATTGCGATTCTGCTGGGTGATTCAGAGGTGCGGCTTAACCAGGGTTCTGCTGCCGTCGCCGTGCTGATGCCGATGGAAGCGGCGAATGCTGCGAATCCGGATTTCGAATATGTTCTGGGCACGGCGCTGATTCAGGCAGGAGGACGCAGGGAGGGAGTGGAACGGCTGGAGAAGGTGGCTGCGACGACGCAGAATGCAGACGCTTATCTACTTGCGGGATCGACACTTTTGGACCTGAACGATTTTGCGCACGCGAAGGAGAATCTGGAAGAGGCGCTGCGGTTGAATCCGAATCTTCCTCGGATCTATGCGCTGACAGGGATGGCTCGGGATCTGACGGGAGATGCTACGGACGCAGAGCCGGCGTTTCGTGAGGCGCTGAAACGTGATCCGGATGACTTCGATGCCAATATGTACCTGGGGGCGATTCTATATAAGCGGCGTCAGATGGATGAGGCAAAGACGTATCTCGATCGTGCGCTGAAGTTAAATCCGGGGTCGGCGACTGCGAAGTATGAGATGGCGATGTGGAAGAGTACGGCTGGGCAGTACGAGGACGCGGCGAAGGACCTGGAGGAGTTGGTGAAGGCCAACCCGGAGTGGCTTCAGCCGCACGTTGAGTTGGCGAATGTGTACTACAGGCTGCACCGGCCGGCGGATGGAGCGAAGGAACGCGCGATCGTTGCGAAGCTGAATGCGGACCAGCAGAGCCAGGGGCCGCCAAAGCCCTAGTTGGGATAGGCTTCGTTGGGCCGGACGACGCGGATCTGATGATCGGTGAAGACGAAATGGCCTCCGGGGAAGGGCACTTTGGGCATGTGGCAACTGCTGCAGTTGGTCTTTGCTACGGGGCAGGACTTGGCATGCGGTGAGGCAGGGGAGGCCGCTGTCTGGAGTGTCGGAGAGTGGCAGGCGAGACACTTGCTGTCGTAGTACGCGACGTCTCGCACGACCTTCTGGTGCGGGTCATGACAGGCGATGCAGCTGATGCGAGGATCGGCTCCGTTGAAGCATTTGCTGTTGGCTAAGCGGTAGGGTTGGAAGCGGACGTTCGATGGGCCCTTCCATCCGGCTCGGACGACGAGCTCCCAACTGCGGTGGCAGCCTCCGCAGAAGTTTGAGATGTCCTCGGTGGAGAGATCGCCCAGCGAGGGCGGGAGGTCGTTGTGGTCTCCTTTGATGGCGCTCTCCAGATGGGCTGCGGCTCCGGTGTGGCAATGTTCACAGGTGAGGCCGGGTTTGAGGGTGGCGAGATTCAGCTTGTGGTCTACGATGGCGTTGGTTGCGTGACAGCCGAAGCAGGTCTTGGCATCTTCTTCTGAGAGCGGTCGGCCGATGGCCTCTTCGAGCGTTTTGGGCGCCATGGTGTCATCCCCTACGGTGAGGTAGAGGCCGTTCATGGTGGGGTAATAGCTGACCAGGCTCTCGTACATTTTGCCGTTGTGCTCGACGACCCAGGTTTGGGCCTGGGCGCCCATGGCCCACAGGATGGGGAGCGTTAGGGTGTGGGTGCCGTCGGTTACGCTGTACTGGCTTTGGCCGTTGCGCGTGTCGACTGAGTATGAGTAGGCACCGTTGCGGAAGGTCATTTTCGGATGCGCGACGAGATCGAGGTTGTCCCCGGGTACCTGCATGGCCCGGCCCATCTGGGTGCCGGGCTGTGAGAAAGCCTGGGCGCGATGGCAACTGGCACAGGTAGCAGTCGCGGGGATGGGCTTTGCGGGAGCGCTGCTGGATTGGGCGACAGCGGCGACGCAGAACAGCATGAAGCAGAGAAGCTTTTTACCTCGATGCATTCGGAGCCGCCCCTTGTCCTGAGAGTGCGAGGCACTCAAGGCGTTCCTGCCGGGCATCGTCAGCCCGGCCGAGCTTAGAGTAGGCCTTGGCGAGGGCAAGATGGGCCTCGAGGCTTTGCGGCTCGGATGAGAGCACAGCCTGCAGGTGCGGCAGGCCACCGGTGACATCGCCTGTTTCGATCATTGCCCGTCCCAGGACCAATTGTGCCATGGTGAGGGACGGATCCTCTTGGACAGCCTTCTGGGCGTTTGGGAGCGACGAGGTATAGTCGCTGCGCAAGCCGTAGGCCCAGGCGAGCATGGCGTGGGTGGTTGCGCTGGCGGGAGAGATGGTTAGCTCGTCGCGAAACTGAGCGATCGCCTGATCGGGATCGGCGGTGAAGAGGAGGTACCCGTAGAGATAGTGAAGATTGGGAGTCGTGGGAAAGCGCTGGAAGACGGCGAGAAAGGCCTGATGGGCGGCTGGGAGGTCGCCGCTCATGACGTCGCTGGCAGCGCGGCCAACCATGGAGAGCATGTCAGCCTGGGCCGGATCGATATTCTGGGGGAAGATGGGCATCCGCAGGCCGGCGAGACCGATGCCGGTGAGCACGTCGTCGTTGACGGAGCCGTGCTTGACCATGAGGGTGTATTGACCGAGGGCTTCCTCGAAGCGGCCTGCGTGGGTGAGAAGGAGCGCCTCGTGGTAGAGGATGATGCCTGCATTGCGGGGCTGGTTCGCTGCGCCAAACGCGATCCCCTGTTGGAGATCGCGAAGGGATTCAGGATAGTTGCCTTGCTCGAACTCGGAGAGGCCTCGGAGGGCGAGGGCGGGGCCGGCGTGCGGGGTTAGCTGAATGTAGTGTGACAGGGCGTCGACTGCCGGCGCATAGGTATTGGTTGCGTATTGGAGGGAGCCGAGATACCACCAGCCGTCGGGCCACTGGGGATTGAGCTGGACTGCCTGTTGATAGAGGGTGATTGCGCGAGGGAGATCGCCCTGAGCACGGGCCGTGGCCGCCGCCGCAGAGACCTGGTCGAAGGTGGGGGGGAGATTCTGGGCTTGTACCAGCGCCGAAGCGAGAAGCAGAAGGGTTAGTGGCAGGCAGTGGGTCTTCCTCCGTCGCTTAGCGCCCCCAGGGGAGGGACTTCCCGTGTGCGGTTGGGACTTTGATGCTGGCCGCGGGGTACTGGCGAAATAGGCGAAGAAGCGGAAGAGCGGGATTGTCATCGATATCAAAAGGAACTACGCCTGCAGGGAAACGAATATATCGATTCAGTGGAGAGTATATCGAATTTGAATGAGCTCAGGACTGTTCCAACGAACGAGAATGTTGACAGGCAGCTGAGGTAGAACGCGAGGGCAAAGCTCCGGAGGAGGAGGCGGGGTGGGCAAAAAGATGGCAAATAATGCCGCGGAAACCGTTTTAGTAACAGGATCAACTTTTTCCTTGACAGCTGTTGTTGGCCAATAGTATTTGTTATCGCCAGCTAAGGAACCTCATTAATATGTTCCGTCTGCAACCAGTCTCGCCCGATGATGGTAACGATAACAGGGAATGGAGATCGGAAGCGTAGTTCGGGATATCGGACGAAACCGTAGTTGGACGTGTCTGTAAAGCTTTACATGGATCACGAGCACGTAGTAATTGTGATTGTTGCCTAAATCGATTAAGTGACTCAAAGCGCGATGGATTCAATATTGCGCAAGTCTTGTTTTCACCTTTGGAAGGGGGCAGTACACATGCAAAAAACTCATAGTTCGGCACGATTCACTATGCCGACGAAGCTGAACGTATTTATTTTCCCAGTGGTGCTTTTGGCGCTTCTGGCGTTTATGGTTCCACGGGGGGTGGCCCAGCAGTTAACGGGCACTCTGAGCGGTACGGTGTATGACCGATCGGGCGCAATCATTCCCGGGGCCGAGGTCACTTTGAAGAACGAGGCCAGCGGAGACATTCGCAAGGTGATGGCAGACGGTTCGGGGCGGTTCGTGATCACGGCCATCCAGCCAGCCAATTACTCGCTCAACATTACGGCTAAGGGCTTCACCACGTGGCAGGAAAACGACATCGTGATGAACCAGGGTGATGCTCGTGACGTACCGAACATCAAGCTGCAGGTAGGTAACGTGTCGAGTCAGGTCGATGTCATAGCTGGGGGCGCAGCGGTCGTCCCGACGGACACGGCTGAAATCAGCACGGCGCTGAATGAGAAGATGATCAACGACTTCCCGCTCCAGGGCCGTGACGCCGGTGAATTGATGAAGATCATGCCGGGCATGGCGCTGAATAGCAGCGGCAGCCAATCGGGCGGTTTCAATGACCGGATCGTCGGCTCGAATAACGGGCCGGTAGGTGCGTACTCCTCGAACGGTACACAGCCAAACGGAACGATGGCGTACATGCTGGACGGCGCGAACCTTGTCGATCCGGGCAACTTCGGCACGCAGATTGCGAACATCAACCAGGACATGGTTGGAAGCGTCAAGATGCTGATGTCAAACTATGGCGCAGAGTATGCGAAGGGACCATCGATCTTTCAGGCGTTCAGCAAGAGCGGCGGCCAGCAGTTCCACGGTGAGGCTTACCTCTACACTCACAATGCGGCGCTGAATTCTGTCGATGCGTATTCCAAGAGTCAGGGTCTTACGAACCTGGCGCAGAGCTACTACTACATGGGCGGCAATGTTGGCGGCCCGGTAATTCTTCCCTGGGTAAAGTTCAACCGCAAGCGGAACAAGCTGTTCTTCTGGGGCGGCTATGAATACATGAAGCAGCAGCCGGCAGCGACGCCGATCAACTTCAACGTTCCGAATGCGGCTCAACTGTCGGGAGACTTCAGCAACCAGGGGGTTCCGGCAGGTGCGATCAGCACGTGGTCTAACTTCTATGGCCCGATGCAGTCGAGCACTCTTGCTCCGGGAGCAACTGCGACGTCCCTTCCCTTGTCTGATATTGATCCGAATATTGCAGGCATCCTCAAACTGTATCCAGGGACAAATGAGACACCGTCTCCGGCGAACGGCTACAACAACTACCTGTACACGAATCAATCTCCTCAGAACCGCTGGGAGGCGACGGGTAAGCTGGACTATGCTATCAGCGATAACACGAAGCTGACTGGCTCCTATACCTATCAGAAGGAAGCTGATCTGGCTCCGATCTCGATCTGGTGGGCGGCTCCCTGGACGCTGCCGTATCCTACACCGGCGGCATCGAATACGGTCACGTATGTCATTTTGACCAACCTGACACACGTGTTCAACCCCACGACAACCAATGAGTTTGTGTTTACGTGGTCGCATTTCGTCAACCCGTATACGCTGGCGAATCCGAGCGTTGTTTCGCGCAAAACGAACGGGTTCAATGTACCTGGACTCTATGGCCACACGACCGATCAGATCCCGAACTTTGAGGGCCCGTGGGGAGGTACGCTGGCGAATCTTTCCAACTACCCGTTCACTCCGGGCTCCTTTGGAGGTGTCAAGCAGGTACCCGCTGTCTATGACAACTTTACCAAGGTCATTGGCGATCACACGATCAAGGTGGGAGCCTACTGGGATGCGAGCATCAACAACCAGAACAGCAACTCGCCGGATAACGGTACGTACAACTTCGGCGGGAACCAGTTCTCGACGAACAACTACGTCGCCGATTTGATGATCGGTCGCATCGCATCCTATCAGCAGCAGAATGTTGACGTGCCTGCCAATACGGAATATCACCAGTGGTCGCTGTATGGTCAGGATTCCTGGAGAGTGATGAAGAAGCTCACCATCAACTACGGTATGAGATTCGATCACGTAGGGCAGTGGTACGGCTACCAGCAGGGTATGCAGGTCTGGGATCCAGCCAGCTATGTGAATACACCGAATGCACCCAACAACACTGGTCTGCTATGGCATGGGATTAATTCAAGTATTCCTCTGTCAGGATTTGTGTCGCCGTTGTTCTACTATGCACCTCGCGTAGGTGTTGCGTATGACATCTTCGGTACGGGCAAAACGGTGTTGCGCGGAGGTTTCGCAATCTACCGCTATCAGGCGACGAGCGAAACGGCGAGTGCCGGCAACGGTCCTGCGGGTTCGTTTACCTACACGACGCCTACTCCGTTTGAGGGATATGCGAATGTCGTGAACTTCGTTCCTCCATCCGCTGTTGCGCAGAATGGTTCCTCCATCGATGCAATGCAGCAGGGAGATAGCCGCGCACCGTACACGAGTGACTGGAACTTCACGATCTCGCAGGCGCTGCCATGGCGTTCGGTGTTTGAGGCTTCGTATGTCGGTAATCACAGCGCGAACGAGTACATGGACGGGACGAACAGCAACTTGTTCAACCTGAACAATACGACTCCGGGTGCTTACTTCAAGCCAGATCCCCTAACCGGTAAGTTGGTATCCCCATCCACTCCTTGCGAATCGGGCACGCCGGATGGCAACCAGCCACTCTCCTGCGTAGGTCAAACGACGGCGACCTATAATTCGAATGATTTCCGTCCACTACAGAACTATCAGAACGTCTTCTTGTTGACCCACGCTCCTTACTCAAACTACAACTCGATGCAGTTGACGTTTACGAAGCAGAGTGGGCCCGTAACGTTCCTGGTGAACTACACCTTCTCGAAGGTGCTTGGAATCCGGGACGGAGGTTCTAACAACGGTCCAGGAAACGGTACTGGTGTGGATCCCTTCGTGTTGCGCAATAACTATGGACCACTGGCGTATGACCATACGCATATCCTGAACCTGACGTACAACTGGTCGATGCCTCGTCCGATTCATGGTTCCAGCCTGGGCATGAAGCTGGCTGAGGGAGTTGTGAATGGTTGGCAACTCTCGGGCTATACCGCTTACCAGAGTGGTACACCGCTTCAACCGGTTCTGGGTGGCAACATGAACACGACGTATGCCAGCGGGCTTACGGTGCCTACGATTGCTCATCCTAACCTGCCTAACAATGGCATTACGCTGCCGAATGGGTTGGTGGCGAATAGCATCAACACTTCCACCTGGCTGGGTAGCAATTCCTACAACGTCCTTGTACCGGCACTTACCTGCGATCCTAGCAAGGGATTGGCAAAGGGTCAGTACTTCAAGCCAAGCTGCTTTACAACTCCGGCCTATGGACAGCAAGGCCAGAATATTCTGCCTTACATGAGAACCCCGGCTTACTTTGATAGTGATCTGGGTATCTATAAGGACTTCCACTTTACGTCGAGCCGGTACATTGAGTTCCGCGCTTCTGCAACCAACTGGCTCAACCATCCTCTTGCGCAATTTGGATTGGCCAATAACAGCGATGAGTCCCTCAACTTCCAGCAGAGCACACCTGCTACATGCGCGGGTTGCGTGGACTCGAAGGGCAATCCTCTGACGGTTGTGTCCGAGGCTGCAACTAACCAGAACACTCTAACCACTGGTAAGCCTGCCTTCAAAACGGGCTCCCGGTTTGTAACACTGGCAGCTAAGTTCTACTTCTAACGAGGAACTTTTCAGCTAACATACGAGGGGCGGCTGGCGCCGCCCCTTTGTATTGGTCCCTATGAATTTTTCGAAATCAATTCGGTGTGCCGTATGGATCGGCTTGTTCCATGTACTTATGGGCGGGTGTGCGCTGTTATGCCAGGCTCCGGGTGGGAGTTCTACAACGCCCCCGATACAGTTCGAGTTACAGAAGATCCCGTTTCGTCTTGAAAATGATGAGACTCCTGCGAAGAATGCTCCGGAAGCGATGGCTGGCGGCGTTGCCGTGTTTGACTACAACGGGGATGGTCGTCCCGATATCTTCTTTACGAATGGCGCGAATATAGCGACGTTGAAGAAAGATTCACCCAAGTATCGCAATCGCCTCTTCCGCAACGATGGAAAGGGTGTGTACACGGATGTAACGGACGCTGCGGGGCTTGCGGGCTCAGGGTATGACATCGGAGCAGCGGTCGGGGACTATGACAATGACGGGCACCCTGATTTATTCGTTGCGGGCTTATATAAAAACACGCTCTACCACAATAATGGCGACGGTACCTTCACGGATGTAACGACGAAGGCAGGACTGGATAAGTCGATAGATCCCCAGTATGGGCCTCTCTGGGCAGTGGCGGCGGTGTGGGTCGACGTGAATAATGACGGGCTGCTAGATCTGTTTGTGGTGAATTACATGCAGTGGAAGTACTCTGATCAGCCGCTGTGTTCTTATCACGGGATTGCTGATTATTGTCATCCTCGCTATTACAAACCGGTACCGGATCAACTCTTCATCAATCATGGGGATGGAACGTTTACCGACGAATCGGTTAAGTGGGGGATACGAGATCATGCAGGCAAGGGGATGGGTGTCGGGATGGCGGACTACGACCTTGATGGGCGCCAGGATCTGTTTGTTACGAACGACGCGGGTTACGAGTTCTTATTTCATAATCTCGGAAATAAGTTTGAAGAAGTAGCGTTCGATGCCGGGGTGGCGCTTCCTGAAGACGGGAATTTTATTTCAGGAATGGGTCTTGATTTTCGCGACTTCAATAATGATGGTTATCCTGATATCTCGTATGTCGCGCTGAACAATCAGACCTTTCCTTTGTACGAGAATACGGGGAAGGGCGATTTTAAAGAGGTAACGACATCGAGTGGTATGCGTAACCTGAGCATGCCCATGGCGGGTTATGGTTCTGGGATCTATGACTTGGATAACGATGGGTGGAAGGACCTTTTTGTAACTCGGGGCCATGTTGAGTCAATGCCTGTGCCGGGTGCCGATATCGATGAGTACAACACGGTTTTTCATAACTCGGGCAAGAGTGGTAAATGGACGGCGCTCACTGCGGAAGCGGGACTGACAGCTTCGCCGGGGGCGCGGCATCGGGGGTGCGCCTTTGGGGACCTCGATGGAGACGGCCGGGTGGATGTCGTCGCTACGGCACTCAGTGCGGGTGCAGAGATCTGGATGAACCGAAGCAAGAATGCGAATCATTGGTTGGATGTTGCTTTGCGGGGGACAAAGAGTAATCGTGATGGCATCGGCGCGAGGGTCAAGGTCGTGACCAAGAGTGGCACGCAGTATAACCACATGACAACGAGCGTGTGCTATGCGTCATCGAGCGACGGGCCGGTTCACTTCGGCCTCGGCCCAGACTCGCGTGCAGATCTGGTTGAGGTTACGTGGCCTTCAGGAAAAGTACAAGACTTCAAGAATGTAGATGCTGACCATATCCTGATGGCTGTTGAACCTTAAGCTCGCAGAATTTCCGAGTTACTTCCTGGGTTATGAGCCGGTTGGAGGGGCAGGAGTATTGTCCCGTAAAGGAGTCTTGGGAGCATCCTCGTCGGTCGTCAGCCGCGCAATCAGGGCAATCTTAAGGTGGACAGGACGCCAGGGCGAGGCTTCGGGGCACATGCGTCGAAGCCTCGCCCTGGTTAGTGCCCAGCCTGCGCAGTTTTGATCATCTCGCTCAGTTGCTGCGCTTCAGCATTGTGTGGATCGAGTTTTAGAGCGCTATCTATGGCTTCCTTCGCTTCTGGAAAGCGCGACTCGGAGCCGAACGTCGCGGCCAGGCTCACCCAGGCTTGCGTAAACTCCGGAGCATAACGAACAGCTAAGCGGAATTGGGTTTCGGCAGTAGCCGCGTCGCCGTTCTGCGATGCGAGATAGCCGAGACGGTACTGAGCGATTGCGAGAGTTGGATCGATCTGCACTGCCTGCTCGAGCGCTGCGTGCTCTGCTGCCGTATCTCCCGCACTGTCCAATGCCATAGCTAATTTGTATTCAAGGAGGGCATCCTTGGGCGTCGCTTCGAGTGCTTGCTGGTAGAGAGCGACAGCCGCCTTGGGATTGCCCAGAGTCATCTGGTGATCCGCTTGAGCGGTCGCAGTGGCAGCGCGCGACGCCAATGTTTTTGCCTGCAACAGCCGCTGGAAGATCTGAAGTTGCGCTTGCGACTGGTCCGTCTCTCCGAGTGCTTGCAGCACTCGCGAAAGCTCATAGTGGACTTGCGGGTCCTGCGCTCCAAGAGAGAGAGCTTTCTCAAGTTGCAATCTGGCGCCGCTATTGTCCTGGAGCCTCGCAAGCACTGTACCGAGAGCCTCGCGGGTATTGGCGTTATCGGGATCCAGCGCTACAGCTTCCTCGAGGTATGTCCGCGCCTTTTCGTATTCTCTGGACCGTCGTTCACCGTCGCCGTTCAGATAGAGCAACTCGGGATCATGAGGGGCCTCGGCCAGCAACTTTTGGCCTAACAGACGTGCCTCCGGGGAGTATCCCTTCAACATCAGAACCCGCAGGTAGATGCGTTGCGCTGCCATCTTGCCGGGGTTCGCTTGCAGGGTCTTTCTGGCCAAAGATGTGGCGTCGTCAAACCGAGCTTCGTGGATCAACAGGGTGACCATGGCTTCGGCCAAGGGCAGCGAGGAGGGATGCGCGCGGAGAGCGGGCTCGAGGATTACGCCTGCGTCTTCCATTCGCCCGGACTTCTCGTAGGCGTAGGCGAGGTCGATGGTGAGGGCGTCATCATGGGCGCTGGCGAGCTGCGGCTGCAAGAGATGGATCGCTTCGTCGTAGTCTCCGGATGCCACCAATGATTTGCTTAGCCCGTCGAGCGCGATAGCCGAGTGGGGTTGCAACTGTAGAGCGGCCCTCCACTGTACTTGAGCAGCGGCTCCGTGAGCGGCCTTATCGAGCGCGGTGGCAAGCAGGATGTGTGGCTCCAAAGCATGGGGCTCCAACTGCACGGATTGCTGGAGTGAGTCGATTGCCTCTTGCAGTTGACCGGAGAAAAAGAGGCTGGTTCCGAGAAGGTAGGAGATTTCCGCGGAACGAGGTTCAAATTTCGTCGCGGCTTGAAAGGCTTCCACTGCGCACGCATTCTGGTGTCGTTGGCCGAACCATCGGCCAAGTTGCACATAGCTCCGAGCTCCGGGGTGTGCATGAACGGCGGCCTCCAGGCTGGGGGGAGCCGAACATTTCTGGGCCTGCCCGTGAGCGGCCGGAGATACCATAATCGCTAGGTTGCACGCGGCGATGAGCGCACCGTTCAAAAGCATCGTGCGCGTGGACATAGCGGGGTAGGATCCTCCACCTCGAAGTCTAATTGAGCGCTCCTGATGCAGACAAGCGAGGTGATTCGATCGATTTGGCGGGCCTTCACTGGTGGTACAGGCAACGTGACGGGCGTGAGAGGGTGAGGGATGTGAGCTTATGACGTTGAAGTCGTTCGTGCCGGTCGACGGGCTTCGCGTTGTTGAGAGTGATGGCAAGCCTATTCGTGGGAGGGCGGAGGTGGTGCCGTGGAGGATGGCGTCGGTTTGCCTGTTACGGTGAATGGTTCCATGAGTTCTACGCGCGTTCCGTCGGGGTCGTAGAGATTTACCTGGCGTTTGCCGTTGATGCCTATCGCAATGGTGAGAGGTTTGCCGTAGGTCTTGAATGCGGGACGTGCCTGAAGGACTGCGACTGCCTTGGCCATGTCGGGCACTGCGAGGGCGATGTGATTCCTTGTTCCCCATTTATCTGGCGAAGGAAGATTCCGGTAGAGCATGAATTCGACGTAGTCATTGCCATCGGGGACGCGCATGTTGATCCAACTCAGTTCGTTTGGATTCGCGCCACCTCGCCAGGTCTCTTGAAAGCCAAGCACGTTGCCATAGAAGTCGATGGACTTCTGACTGTCCCCGACGAGAAAGCCAACGTGATAGATCGAGGAAGAGATACGGGTGTCTGGGAGGAACTTTCCTGCGGCCTTCTCCTCCGTCCCGTCGGGGAGGCTCTGGACGAACTCGACCAGTGTTCCATCGGGGTCCTTGATTTCGAAGGCGTAGTCGCCGGTATGGGTCTTGCCGCCGCTGCCGGGTTTGACGGGGACGCCTCTCGAGCGCAGGTAGGAGCGCATCTGCTCGACGTTGTCCACAGTGAAACAGATGTGGCTCATCCTGTTTGGAGGAGCGGTTGGCGGCTCATTGAAGAGCTCTACATGCTGATGATCGTTGATCTTGATGAAGGCTATGCGGACGTCGTCCGTACCTGGCTTGTTCAGCGCGAAGTACTGATCGTAGCCAAGGAAGTTATGCCAAAAGTAGATTGCCTTGGGGAGGTCGCTGACGAAATAGCCTACATGAGAGATTCCCGTGATGCGCGGGCGAGCAGGCGCTGCCTGCTGCGCGCAGGCGGTAAGGGCCAGTCCAACCGCGAGCAGACAGGTGCATAGTCGGAACCTCGTAGCGATGAGTGATGTGCTCATACGTGCCTCATTGCAATTTTGAGTGGTGGGCTATTGGGTGTCCTGGGGTTCGATTGGCGGCAACGCGGGGCCAAGCATGCTTGCCCGGATTTAGACCCCAGTCTAATTGTGACTGGAGCTTTTGCTTGTTCGACGAGTGAGATTCTTACGATCGGAAGCGAAGACATTGAGATCATCGTGTTTGGATTGAAGAGGCCGGAGCTGTCCCGGATCATCTCGGCTTCAAACGATACTACGAAGAGCAAACGTCTGGCGCTCTCATGCGATATGTGAATTAGCGGGGGCTAGAACGGGTGCTCGGGGCGAGGGGACCTGTGCGCCGGAATGCTGCAACTCGCGCTGTAGTGTGGCGGGTGAATCAGCGAGCCATCCAGCCGCCGTCGACGGTGAGGACGGTGCCGGTGACGTAGTCGCTGGCGGGAGAACTAAGGAAGACGGCGGCGCCGGCCAGATCCTGCGGTTGGCCCCAGCGAGCAGCGGGAATTCGTTCGAGGATCTGGCGGTTGCGGGTCTCATCGGCTTGCAGAGCTTCGGTGTTAGTCGTGGCAAAGTAGCCGGGAGCGATGGCGTTTACTTGAATGCCCTTGGGGGCCCATTCGTTGGCGAGGGCCTTGGTTAATTGGGCAACTCCTCCCTTGGACGACGCGTAGGCGGGAACCCGTATGCCACCTTGAAAGCTCAAGAGGGAAGCGATGTTGACGATCTTTCCGGAGGATGATGAGAGACAGACATTCGGCTTGCGGATGAAGATGTCACGAGCCACGAGTTGGGAGAGTTGGAAGACGCTCGTGAGGTTGACCTGTAAGACACGCTGCCAGTCGTCGAGGGTCGTTTCCTCGGCTGCTGCACGGGAGATGGTGCCTGCGTTGTTGATGAGAATATCGACGCGGCTGTAGTGCTTGTGAACGGCATGGAAGAGATCATCGGCGCCCGTGGTGCTGGAGAGATCGGACTGAAAGGCGACGGCGTCTTTGCCAATGGCTGCAGCGGTTTCGTCCGCTGCACGTCGATTGCCATGGACAGCCACGGTGGCACCTGCCTGGGCCAATGCGATCGCGATTGCTGCACCAAGGCCACTGGCTGCTCCTGTGACGAGGGCGACTTTGCCGTTGAGGCGGAAGAGATCGAGGATGGTCTGGGTCGACATGAGGTCAACTGTACGTCGAGTGTAACTGGTTGCGCAAAGACCTACCCGCGAGGATGCATGATACGCCATCCAGAAGACGGTACGACGTGGCGTTGGAGGCAGGGATTCCGTATGCTAGGTAGGGCATAACCTAAGGAGGTTGTGGATATGCAATGGCTCAAGGTGGCATCGAATCTGGCTATGGGCACCGTGTTGATGGCAACGATGCCAGGGGTGGGGACTGCGCAGGCCGGGTCGGGAAACTCACCAGCTGCGGCGTCGCCTGCGATACAGACGCAGGCCGAGGTCTTGAATCTTGAGGCTCTGGCGGAACAGGGCAAGGCGCTTCTGGAAAAGGCTCGAGCGGGGAGCGGAAGCGCGGGCGTGACGCTGGCGAATTATAGCGGTCACTACACGATGCTGACGGCTCGCACAAAGAGCGGGGGCGGAGAGCTGCATAAGCACTTTGCGGATTTCCTCTTCGTGATTGATGGGGAGGGAACCGAGTTGACTGGTGGGAGAATGGTGAATGCGAAAGAGTCCGCGGGAGGCGAGGTGCATGGAACGGCTCTCGAAGGAGCTACGCCGCACACGCTGCATAAGGGAGACGTGATCCACATTCCTGCCGGGACGCCACACCAGGCAATTGAAGCTCCGGGCCAGACCATTACGATCTATGTGATCAAGGTTCAGGAGCCCGAGAGCCATCTGTAGTGAGGAGAAACGAATGAAGACTGTGCAGATGGCAGATGCGATGCGATATCCGAGAATGACGACCGCAGAACTGCGCGAGACGTTTTTACTCGAGGCGCTGTTCCGCGAGGGAGAGATGGAGACTCGGTATATCGATCTTGATCGCACGGTGATTGGTGGCGCGGTGCCGACGACCAAGGCGCTTGTGCTGGAGACACATCCGGAGCTGCGAGCGGATTATTTTCTGGAGCGCCGGGAGTTGGGCGTACTGAACGTTGGTGGCTCGGGTACGGTGACGGTTGATGGTCGAGAGTTTGCTGTGGGGAAACTGGATTGTCTTTATGTTGGGCGCGGCAGCAGGTCTGTGAGCTTTGCCAGCGACGATGCAAAGACTCCCGCTGCGTTCTATTTGCTGAGCTATCCGGCGCACACCGAATACCCGACGACGATGGTGAAGTTCTCAGAGTTGGAGCCGGTGCACCTGGGATCGGAAGAGACCTGCAATAAGCGGTCGATTTACAAGGCGATCTATCTAGACGGCATACGCAGTTGCCAATTGGTCATGGGATTCACGCTGCTGGCGCCGGGATCGAACTGGAACACCATGCCGCCGCATACACACATGCGACGAAGTGAGGTTTATTTCTACTTCGATGTGGACCCGATGCAGCGCGTGCTGCATATGATGGGGCCAGCGGACGAGACGCGGCATTTGATGATCAGCGATCGCGAAGTGGTCGTGTCGCCGGGCTGGAGTATTCATGCGGGTGTCGGCACGAAGAGCTACGGATTCTGCTGGGGCATGGGTGGCGAGAATCAGCGATACGACGATATGGATGCGGTAACGATTGCAGGGTTGAAGTGATGAGTGGCTCGGCGGGATTGACACTGCGTGCGGCGAAGGATTGCCGGTGGGACCTGCTCTCACTCGGTGAGGTGATGCTACGTTTTGATCCGGGTGAAGGGAGGATAGTGGGTTCGCGCGCGTTCCGGGTGTGGGAGGGTGGTGGCGAGTATAACGTTGCCCGTGGGCTGCGCAGGTGCTTCGGATTGCGTACAACCGTAGCGACGGCTCTGGTGGATAACCAGGTGGGGAGGCTGGTCGAGGATTTGATCCTCCAGGGGGGCGTAGACACATCGCATATTCGTTGGATTGATTTCGATGGTGTCGGTCGAGCAGCGCGGAATGGAATTTATTTTCTGGAGAGGGGCTTTGGTTTGCGGGGTGGTGTGGGGATGATGGATCGCGGGCATACGGCGATCTCGCAACTGCGGCCCGGTGAGTTGGATTGGGACTCGATTTTTGCGGAGGGTGTGCGATGGTTTCATACAGGTGGTGTGATGGCGGCGCTGAGCACAGATTCGACGCTGGTGGTGCGTGAAGCGATGGAGGCGGCGAGGCGGCACGGCGCGGTTGTGAGCTTTGATTGCAACTACCGGCCGAGCTTATGGAAAGCGCGTGGTGGCAGGCAGGGTTCGGTTGCGGTGAATCGCGAAATGATGCCACTGGTGGATGTATTGTTTGGGCACGAGGGTGATCTTGCGAGGGTTCTCGATGAGGCATCGCACGGGCCGGTGTGGCACACGCTGGAGAGTTTCGGATTTATGGCGGAGCGGGTTGTAAAGGAGTTCGCAAATATCAAAGTGCTTGCCAGCACGATGAGGAAGGCTAGCACGGCGAACAGAAATGCGTGGAGCGCGTTTGCGTTTGCCGAGGGCAGGGCGCACGAGGGCTTGAAGTTTGATGAGTTAGAGATTCTGGATCGCGTTGGGGGTGGTGATTCGTTCGCTGCGGGTTTGATTTATGGTTTGCTTGCAGGCAAAGGGTTGTCGTGGGCGTTGGATTGCGGGATAGCCCATGGAGCGTTGGCAATGACGACGGCAGGTGATTCGTCGATGGCGACGTTGGGTGAAGTGGAGAAGCTCATCGCAGGTGGAGGAGCGGGAACGGTTCGGTAGGAAGAAGATTGGGATGTGATAAGAGAATCAACGCAGGGGTAAGGGACGGTCAATTCGTTAAGTTTGGTTTGATGTTCTGACGATGGTGTTTGAATTCTCGCAACTTCATAATGATTCAAGGAGACGCTAATCATGGCTAAGAAACTAATCGGCAAGACCGCCCTCATCACAGGAGCCAGCGCAGGAATTGGTTGGGCTACCGCAATCGCGCTCGCGGAGGAACGCGCTAATCTTGTCCTCACAGGCCGGCGCAAAGAGCGGCTCGATGAACTCGCAAAGCTCGCGCTGGCAAAGGGTGCATCCGCTGTCACGACGATTCCGGGGGACGCCCGCGAAGAGCAGGTTGCCAAGGATTGTATCGCTGCGGCGCTCGAGTCGTATGGTGCAATCGACATCCTTATCAACAACGTTGGCATGGGGATCTACAAAAACCTTGCCGACACGAGCGTTGAGGATTACACCACGATGATCGACACCAACATTCGCACGACGTTCCTCTTCTCGCGCTATGCTGTGCCGCACATGATTGAGCGGGGGAAGGGAACGATCCTGATGATCTCGTCGATGGCTGGGGTCTATGGGTTTGCCGGTGAGGCGGTTTATTGCTCGACGAAGTTTGCGCAAGTGGGATTTGCGCAGGCCCTCGACAAGGAACTCCGTCCGAAGGGGATCAAGGTGGGTGTGATTTGTCCTGGAGGGGTGAAGACAGAGTTTGCGATCGGTACGGGTCGTACAGTGCAAGGGGTCGCTGAGAGCAGCATGCTTGAGCCTGAAGATGTCGCGCAGGCGGTTCTTCTCGCCTGCACGCAGTCCTCGGGTTCACGGATTATCGAGATTCAAATGAGGACGATGGCAGAAGCGCTCGCATAGCAAGCGGGACTGTCCGCGAAGATTGGAGGGCGTCGGCTGGCCTTTATTGCTGGGGACGATTTGTTGGGAGGTAGTGGCTGGAGGCGCTCGTGAATCGGTGTCTCACAGGCAACAATTTCGGAACTCGCGAGATCAGGGCCGAACGGCGTCCCCAGATTTATGGCGATTCGGGGATGTTCCTGTATTTTCGTGCCGAGTAGGATTCCGAGCGCCATTGCCAGCAGACGTGTTGCGTGTTCTTGACGACCACCGGTGGCCTTTTCTGACGCCCTCTCTTGAAGATAGGCGATTTGCTTTGCTGAAGGTAAGTTTCGAGAGTAGCTCGAGGTGAATCGTCGGGCTCCTGGATTGACTGGAGGCGTGGCTCACAGTCCGTCATGGTCGATGGCAAGGATCATGCACAGGGAGATGAGGTGAGGCGAAGGTGGATGACTTCGTGAGTCATTGCCCACTGAATAAGATCGAGCAATCAGAGCCGCCGAGAAGTTGAAGTCGAGTAGGGAAAAGCTTCAGAGCCAGGGTGCCCTCTGAAGATGCCCTCTGAATAGGATCAGCTTCGAGATTCCCCAACCTGGCCGATCTATCGCGTTTGGCAAAAGGGGAACCAGGATTGGCGCGAGTTGCGAGGTTGGGTTGTCAAAGATTTGTGACAACAACGTACAAATTCTTGGACGTGAAACCGTCTTGAGCTGCAGGGGTGAAAGCAATCTACTTGTTTTAATTGGACAACCTGAATGGCATCTAAGGTGCCTCCTCCCCGGGTGTACATGCCCCCTCAAGGCATTGAATGGAGGAATTATGAAACTTCGTACAGTACTTCGTACCGCTGGCGGTTTCGCGGCCTCATTTGGGCTGTTACTGCTTCTCTCTTCACCGGTCATCCATGCTCAAACGGCCGACTCCGAAGAGATCTCGAAGCTGCTGACAGATGCAGAGGACCACGCCACTCTTGCAGCACACGATGCAGAGATCCTTGATTCGTACACCCGCTCATCTATCTCATGGAAGACGCACAGTGTGAAGCTCGCAGAGATAGCCGGGAACGTCAATGAGCTGGGCAAGATAAACAAGCAGCTCGACGATCTGAAATCGCAGGGATCGCCGTGGCAACAAAAGGCAATCGGCCACATCGATTTCCTGCTTCGGGATTTAGCAGCGCAGCTTACCGCTACCATCGATCACCTGAAGAACAACCAATCAAAGGTACAGATGCAGCCATATCGGGATTACGCGCACGCCAGCTATGAGCGTGCCAGTGAAACTGCCCGCGTGATCAGCGATTACGTGGAGTATGACAAGGTAAGCGCACGGGCCGAAGACCTCGAGATGAAGCTTGAACTCCCCGAGTCTCAACCTGCAGGTAATTAGTGACTCTGTTGCCGCTCATTGTTCTGGCATCAGGACCGGGTTGATGAAGGCTCCAACTCCCGCCGCCCAAGGAAGGTCGGCTCAGGCGGTCCGCACCCCCGCGGGCTCCCTCGAACATGGGCATCACGAGCCGGGGGCCACCTGTCAGGGTGGCTCCCGGGGATTCATTGGTTCACAGGAAACCCAACTGGCAGGAAGAGATGGTTATCCCCATGAGATTCTCCAGCTTCACCTCCACACTTGTATTGGCACTGATCGTGAGTGCCTCTGCCGTATCCTCGCCGCGCCTGCTTGCAGAACCAATTGGCCAAACTCAGACACGTCAACCTGACGCTCAGATTCAGGCTGACATCCAAGCCTCTCTCAAGTCGGCCCGATTCAAAGATGTCAGCGTCTCCGTCAACAACGGGGTCGTCGACCTGTCAGGATCGGTCGCGTTGTATGCCTATAAGGAAGAGGCGGAGAAAAAGGCGGAGCGCAACAAGAATGCTGCCTCCATTCATAACGCAATTCGGATCGCCGGCCCTCGGTTGTCTGACGAGCAACTCCAGAACAAGCTCGTTGAAAAGATTCAATACGACAGCGTAGGTTATGGCACCACGGCGTTCAACGCGATCAGCACGTCCGTGCACGAGGGAGTCGTCACGTTGGGCGGCCACGCGTA
This sequence comes from Granulicella sp., assembly GCA_027452215.1. Taxonomy (GTDB): domain Bacteria; phylum Acidobacteriota; class Terriglobia; order Terriglobales; family Acidobacteriaceae; genus Granulicella. The sequence goes on from DAIDGQ010000022.1 coordinate 106,773, forward strand.
TGGCCCCATCGATAAGGAAGCCGCCATTTCCGAGGCTGCGTATATGCCGGGTGTGCGGGACGTGATCGACAACATAGAGGTCGATCCCGTCTCTACGATGGATGATCGGATTCGTATCCAGGTAGCCCGCGCCATCTACGGCTACCCCGCACTGAACAGGTACGCGATCGATCCCGTCAAGCCAATCCGTATTTCCGTCCAGAATGGCAACGTGACCCTCTTTGGTGTTGTTGATCGCCAAATGGATAAAGATATTGCAAACATTCGCGCAAACGGCGTACCTGGCGTCTTCAGCGTGACGAACCAACTCAAAGTGGCAGGGGAGCCTCCTGTGCGCGAATAAGAAGGCAACGATTTTTGGTTTCTGTAGACTCCATCCAGTTCCTTAGGATGGAGCCTTCCTTTGCGGGTTAGTCGAACTCGCTGCTCACTGGTATTGCGTAGGAAAGAGGTTGGTATCGCTTAGAATCCTCGAAGCTGTGCTCTATGCCCCTGGCGAGCCTTCATCCTCTTTCGCATTCTAGGGGACCGCTAGAGGTCGACTGTTCCGGGCGCCCAAGCAGCGACTGCTACCTGCAATGTCACCCACGATCTGCATCAGCCAACTGACTCCGCGGCCCTTCTCGTAGAAGGCATCGGCGCACACTCCGGGCGGCACGTCATCGCCGAAGTAGGCCCCGCTCATGGCCATCAACTGGATGCCGGGGAATCGTCCTCGAACGGCGAACAGCAGTTCGAATCCAGATAACCCAGGCATATTCAAATCGGTGAGCAATAGGTCTGGAGTTTCACGCTCCATCTCACACAATGCAGCCTGCCCTCCGTCTGAGGAACGCACGTGATGTCCCGCCATCGTCAACACCTGAAGCAAGGACATTCGGAGCAACTCGTCATCATCGACGATTAGGATGTTGAGACCGCAATTGGAGTTCACGGATACCACCTTCCTAAGCTGACAAAGCGCGCCTGTTGAGAACCACAACAGGACACGCGACTTTACTTCCCACCCGCTTTATCATCGCCACCTGCGCCGCTGCCGACTGTTGACCGCGACCTGGAAAAGCGATGAGCTGTGCGTTGATCTCTCTCGCCCTCCTGGTGACGACGTCTTCCGGGTGTCCAAACAACAGAACGGACGTGAAGCTCCGTTTGAAATGCCGCAGGCTTCTGGTCAGAGCATCAAGCCGGAACTGAACCCCCATCTGTCCATCCGGACCGGGGCGAGCAAACTTGAGATCGACCACATGAACCATCTCCAGGCCAATGCCTTTGCTCTCGGCTAACTCGAAGGCCAGATCGAGGGATTCACTGGAGTCATTGTCCAGCTCGGTTACGTACAACAGAGGTCCGCTGGTGGAACTGCTCTGTGTGACACTTATGTTTGTCTGATTTTGCATAGATAGCTCCCGGCGGGATGTAGGAATCGGCTCGCGAATCACGCGCTGAAGGGAGCGGCCAGGCAGAGTGTCTCCTGTACCTCTGAATTCAGTCGCACCCGTGCGCATGCAGTTGTCTCTCCAAAAGAACGATGTAACAGTTCCCTAAAATCCGTCGATTCGGGTGCAATTAGTCGGAGGGCTGTCCGAAGTCTCGGACTCGTCTGTCAAAAACTTCTGACACCCCTCGTCTTCTGTAGATCGCAGATCGAAAAAATAGCCCATTGAATGCGTATATGTGGGGTCAGCGATTGGCGCTTCAATTGCACCTATCTGTCTTAGCCGCCGCTTCCAACAACGCGACGGGGAGGTTCAATTCCATGCTTCGTCATCTGTCATTCCTATTACTTGCGACTATGTTATTTCCGACGCTACCGGCAATGGCCGGAACCACCAATCTGCAGAATATGCAGGCCGCCTACAACGGCGAAAGCAATGCGCATAACCGCTATCTGGCGTTCGCAAAGCAAGCAGACGCCGAAAGCTATGGAGAGGTTGCGAGCCTGTTTCGTGCAGCCGCTCGCGCCGAGGAGATTCATGCTTCGAATCATGCCGTCGTTATCCGTAGCCTTGGCGCAACTCCCCAGATGCAACTGGTCGCTCCCAACGTAAAATCCACCCGCGAGAATCTACAGGAAGCCATCAAGGGTGAGACCTATGAGCGCGACACGATGTACCCGGCGTTTCTGAAGCAGGCCAGGGCCGAGGGTAACCGCGATGCTGTCCGAAGTCTGAACCTGGCGAGGCTGGCCGAAGTGGAGCACGCCAAACTCTACACGCAGGCGCTGCAGAATCTCGGAAACCTGAAAGGTTCCGCAAGCAAAGCCTTCTATGTTTGCCCCGTCTGCGGCTTCACCACACCGAACCTCAACTTCGCATCGTGCCCTTCTTGCTTCACTTCCAAGGAGCGATTCGAACGTGTTGCGTAACGGCGCAATGGTGCGACCGCTCCGCGGGGGATGCTGCACACATCGAGGAATCATCTCGCGTTCCCCCCTTGCAGCGGTGAGTTGTAGAGAGTCTGTTGGTTCTCATACACCAAACGGTGTCAGCCGCCACAGCCGAGTTCTTCGGCGACAACGCGGATGATGTCATGAAAGTCAGAGGTGTGGCATGCTTCAGTTACCGCCGTTACCAACCTGGGATGCGCTGCACCCTTTGATCATCCACTTTCCCATTGCCCTGCTGCTCGTATGTCCCCTGTTCATCTTGATAGGCGCACTCCTGAGACCCGCAAAAGGGCGTCCCTTTTTCATCGCCGCCCTCATACTTCTATTGCTTGGGACGGTTAGCCTCTTTGTCGCCGTCCACACCGGGGAGGCGGCAAGTCAACTCGTGGACCAGGACCCGCCTGTGGGGGTATTGCTCAAGTCGCATCAGGCCCTGGCGGTTGAAACGAGGGACGTGTTCGTCGTTCTTTCTGCGCTTGCCTGCGGCCTGTTTTTCATTCCCCGACTCTTGGGCAAGACGGAGACCCTGCTGACTACGAGAGTGCTACCCCTCTCCTTCCTGTTCCTGTATGCCGTGGGTATCATCTTTCTGGTGAACACGGCCGATCGAGGAGGCAGAATGGTGCATGAACTTGGAGTACATGCCATGATTTCGCCGACCAGCGAGACGCCGGCAGCCTCTCCCGGGAGTCCGAAGGGGGAATAGATCTGTAGGCAACGGCTGCCCCGCTCTTGCGGCGCGGGCCGTCGGGCGTAGTCTGAATATCGACGATCCGTTTCGCAATGCGAATGAATTTGTCCAATCAACCGTGTGGGACGAAGCGGTGTGAGATCGGATGTAATTGCGAAGAGAGAGTAGACGAAGACGATGGACATACTTCCGACACCGCTCACGACAGACCCTGAGCCGGGTGATTTACGGCGGCAGCATATGGCCTTTTGTGTCCTCACGCTCTTTGTACTTGCCGTGCTGTTGCTGCTGCACACCCTCTTTGCCTCCGTTCTGGGCGAGCCCTCGCTTCGGGTGATCCTGCTGCTGGGCCTTGGCTTCTCGCTGAAGGCGGGCGAATTAATTTGGCTCCAGAGTCTTGATCATCCCTTGAGGAAACGGACGGCGAACCTGGAGAACTTGCTCTCAATCGCAGAAATGTTTGTGCTCACCGCGCTGTTGGCGTATCTCACTAACCGGGACGACAGCCCATATTTCGCTCTCCTTGCAATTCCGATTCTGCAGTGCGCCTACCTTTGCAGCCTGCTCACGACTATCCTGCTGATCGTGGCCTCCGACGCAATGATTCTCTTCTGGCTCTGGTACTTCTTCCACCTCCATCCCCCAGCCCGAGCGAGCGAATATCTCGAAGCCGGGATGATCTCGGTAATCTATCTCCTGGTGGGGCTGCTGGTCTGGTTTCTCGTCGATCAACTGAAGACCAACCAGGCCAGGCTGTCCACCAGTTTTGCCGAGTTGCGTGCTACTCGCGAACGTCTGGTCGCCGAGGAAAAGTTAGCTGCGATCGGCCGTCTCGCCAGCAGCATTGCGCACGAAATTCGGAACCCGGTCGCCATGATCACCGGAGCTCTTTCCACCGCGACTCATCCTTCAACCGCGGACGATGAGCGCCAGGAGATGTTCGCCATTGCCGCACGAGAGTCCGAACGACTGGAGCATTTGACTGCGGACTTTCTCACCTACGCCAGGCCATCCGTACCGCGGCGTTCTACCGTGCTCATCAACGAATTGCTCCGCTACATCTGTGATGTTGCGAGGATGCATGCTACCAAACGCGCTATCTCCATCGCCTCCTATGGAAGCGAAGATCTCTGCGCCGAGGTGGACGCGTCTCTGGTAGAAGGAGCGCTCCTGAATCTGGTTCTCAACGCCGTCGATGCAACACCAGAAAATGGGACAATTGAGTTGCAGGGTGCTATGAGCGACGATGTGCTGTGCATCAGGATTCAGAACTCAGGTCCGGCGATACCAGCCGCCGACCTAGAACATATCTTCGAGCCCTTCTTCACCACGAAACCCGCAGGAACAGGCCTTGGACTCGCAATTGCTCGAGGGATCGCGAGGGCTCACGGCGGGGACCTCTGGGTTAGCGCCAACGAAGAGGGATGCGTGACCTTCTCCATGACGTTCGTCAGCTCCGCTAACGACATTCAAACAGGAGCCGCGCATGGGTAAGGTGCTGATCGTCGACGATGAACCGGGGATGCGACGGATCCTCTCGTCGAACCTCCGCATGGACTCGCATATTGTCGTCGAAGCTGATAGCGCATCGGCGGCCACAGTGCTTCTTACCAGGGAAGATTTTGACGTCGTCGTCACCGATCAGAAGATGCCGGGAGGAAGCGGTATGGATGTTCTCCGTACCGTCCAGGAAACCGAGCCTCGAACTTCAGTCGTCTTCCTTACAGCTGTGGGCACCGTCGAGATGGCTGTTGAAAGCATGAGGGACGGAGCGTTCGATTTTCTCACCAAGCCATTTGTGCCGGACGTCCTCCGGGCAACCGTGCGCCGCGCCTGCGAGCGCACCGCCTTGCTCCGCGAGAATGCGGTCCTAAAAACCGCGGTTCGAAAGCTCGAGGGAGCGGACGAGATCCTCGGCGAGAGCCCCGGTATCCAGTCTGTACGTGAGAGCATATCCCGCGTGGCCAGAATGAATACCACTGTGCTGATCACGGGAGAGACCGGAACAGGCAAGGAACTGGTTGCCCGCGCCATCTTCCGCAACAGTCTGCGGGCCGGTCGTCCATTCGTTGCGATCAACTGCGCTGCTGTTACCGAGACGCTCGTTGAGTCCGAGCTCTTCGGCCATGAGAAAGGAGCCTACACCGGAGCCGATAAGCCTCGGGCCGGTCTATTCGAGACCGCAGACGGAGGAACGGTCTTCCTCGATGAGGTTGCCGAAATGTCCCAGACCGCACAGGCAAAGCTCCTCCGAGTCCTCGCGGATGGCGAGTTCCAGCGCGTAGGCTCCACTTTCACCCGTCACGTCGACGTACGCGTAATCGCCGCAACGCATCGGAAGCTTAGCGAGTATGTGCACAAGGGCCTCTTCCGCGAAGACCTGTACTACCGTCTCGCCGTCGTTCCGATTCATATCCCTCCTCTGCGCGAGCGCAGACAGGATATCGATGTGCTCTGCCGGGTACTTTCCGCCGCCATCGCGAAGGAGATCAAGGTGACGAACAGGCCGCTCAACCCGGCGGCCCTCAAGAAGCTCACCGAGTACCCGTTTCCCGGAAACATCCGCGAGCTCCGCAATCTTCTCGAGCGAGCCTTGATCCTCGGTCAGGGAACCGACCTGCAGCCCGAAGATTTCCCTCTTCAACCACCCTTGCCGCAGTTGAGCTCTAACAGCACCACACTGACCGTCGAGCAGCTCGTATCTCACTTGCCACAACATTTGGATCTCCGGGATACCCTGTCACGGGTGGAACGGAACCTCATCGTGCGCGCCTTGGAGTCTACTGGAGGTGTGCAGGCTGAAGCGGCCCGGCAGCTTAGCCTGTCGAGGAGCGATCTTGGGTACAAGGTAGACAAGTACGCTCTCGCGGACAAGGCGAGGAGTGAAGAAGCGCCATGATCCATCTCCTGCAAGACCGTTGATTGCGACCGTCTTTCGCTGACAGAGCTTTGTGTCGTTCGCGCTTTGGCTCGCGATCCCGAGGCGTGACGCCACACCTTTATTGCGCTGCTTATGGAATGAAGAACCCGTTGGACGCTTTGGAGTCTTGAAGGCAGACGAACTCGCATTCAATTCCTGGACAGCGATCATCTGATAACTTTTCTTTGAGGAGCAGTCATGTCGGATAGAAGATTAGAGGTCGGCGAACTCTCAGCGGGGCGGGGCGAGAAGCGCTACGGCGTCGTCGAGTTTCCGGTTCAGGGACAGCCTTACAGGCTTCCGTTGTGGCTGATCAACGGAGAAGAGGCTGGCCCGACGCTGGTAGTGACGGGCGGGGTACACGGTTCCGAATACGCGAGCATCGCGGCAGCGCTTAATCTCGGACGCTCGCTGGATCCGAAGGGCTTAAGCGGACGGGTGATTGTGGTGCCGGTGGTGAACCTGCCTGGATTTGCGGCTCGCTCCATCTACGTGTGTCCTCTGGACGGGAAGAATCCCAACCGTGTATTCCCGGGAGACGCGGGCGGAACGGGCACCGAGCAGATGGCGGACTGGGTCTTCCGCAACGTGATCTCGCAGGCGGATTACTTCGTGGATCTGCATGGCGGCGACTTGATCGAGGCGCTTATGCCGTTCACGATCTTCTTCCGGTCCGGCAATGTAGAGGTTGACGAAAGATCGCTGGAGATGGCGAAGGCTTTTGGGATTCATTACCTGGTATCCAGTGTGAATCCCGGATCTACAATTGCGGCTGCGTCCAGCGTGGGCATTCCTGCCATTCTCACGGAGTCGGGTGGGCAGGGCATCTGGACGGCGGAACAGGTTGCCGACCATACCAACGGACTTCACCGCTTGATGCGTTATCTGGAGATGATCCCTGGCTCGGCGCCGGAAGCAGCTTCGTTCACGTTGCTGGAACAGTTTCTATGGGCGCGCAGTGAACATGAGGGCTTTTGGTATCCGCAGGTGGCGGTAGGAGAGGCTGTATATGCCGGGCAGGAACTAGGGTGCATCAAGGATTGGGAAGGGAACGTCCTGCAGACGGGCCTCAGTCCAGGCGAGGGGACGGTGCTCTTCATCGTGTCGTCGCTGGCGATCCATGAGAACGATCCCTTGTTCGCTGTCGGCGCATAGTCGCGATGCGTTCCTTACGGAAGCGGACGGTATCGGGAGTTTTGCTGCTGGTGGGGTTGGCGGCCTCGCTGGTGGTGACCTATGGTTTGGTGGAGCTCCATGACGAGATTCTGGAGGCGTCATTCAGGCATTGGGATCAGGCGATTCAGAGTTGGGTGCATGGCCTTGCGAGCCCGATGCTAACGCAGGTGATGCTGGGGCTGAGTTGGATTGGGTCGCCTTATGCGCTTGTGCCCGCAGTTGCGCTGGCAGCGGGGTTACTGTGGTGGCGGAGGATGAAGGACGACGCTGTGCTGGTGATCGCGGCGGCGCTGGGCGGAGTGGCTCTGAACGAGGTGATGAAGCTGTACTTCAAGAGGTTGCGGCCGGACGTGGCGTGGGCGTTTGTGCATGAGAATAGCTTCTCGTTTCCGAGCGGGCACTCGGTGCTGGCGATGGTGATGTATGGGGTCATCGTGTACAAGACGCAGGACAAGCTGCGCAGCAAGAGGGCCAAGGCAGCGTTGGTGGTGGGGGCGTTGCTGATGGTTATGGGAATCGGAGCGAGCAGGGTGTACCTGGGGGTGCATTATCCAAGTGATGTTGCGGCCGGATACTTTGTTGGAGCGGTCTGGCTTGCGGCGGTCGTCGGATCGGATGTGTGGGTGGAAGGGTAGATGGACGGCCTCGCGATTCTTTTCGATCACTCGGCGCTGGTTGTTGCGGCGCACCGGGTTCCGGGATCAGGGTGACATCGACGAACTTTGCCTGTACTCAATTGCTGATTGGTCAGAGGAAGAATATGGACAGGTATTTCGGGGCAACTCTCGACGGAGCCTGTCGGTTGGCCCGAACGCTACGGATGTCGGCGGAGGTCGCGGACGCGCAAGGATTTGCGGGAATCCCGCTGAATGACCGCTTTTCAAGTAGACAGATTGAGCTGTTGCCATGGTGGGAAGTGACGCTCTTCGCCTGTGGCTGAGAGCCGTCTGCAACATCTGCAGAGCCACTTCCGGGCGGGTAAAAGCGGCGGACGCTCTGCGGCTGCCTAAGGTTGTTGCAAGCAGGGGATACCATCGAAGAATCCGATGGGTTCATTCGGATCAACGAAGTGTACATATCCGGGCAGCGATCGTTATAGTTTGGGCATTGCGGGATATGGGCTTGGGAGGATGTATGCAGGCATGGAAGCAGGTTGTGATCCTGGGGTTCGCTGTGTTGACGGCGCAGGTATCGTTTGGGCAGGCGGGCGTAGTGAGTATCGATACCGGAAAGATCCAGGGTGCGACCCAGGAGAGTGTTGAGTATTTCAAAGGAGTGCCGTTTGCGGCTGCTCCGGTGGGAGATCTTCGCTGGCGCGCACCGCAGCCGGTTAATTCGTGGACCGGAGTACGGCAGGCGACGGCCTATTCTGCGGATTGCATGCAGGTTCCGTTTCCCAGTGACGCGGCTCCGCTTGGTACGGCTCCCGCTGAGGACTGTTTGTATCTGAATGTGTGGAGACCTGCAGGAACGCGGGCCGACGCAAAGCTTCCGGTGATGTTCTGGATCTACGGTGGAGGCTTTGTGAATGGGGGCAGCTCGCCCGCCGTTTACGACGGAAGCAAGTTTGCAGAGAAGGGAGTGATCCTGGTCAGCGCGAACTACCGCCTAGGCCGGTTTGGTTTCTTTGGGTTTCCTGAGTTGACCAGGGAAGACGCCGACGGCATGGTGGGGAACTACGGCTTTATGGACCAGATCGCTGCGCTAAAGTGGGTGCAACGCAATATTGCCGCGTTTGGTGGCGATGCGTCGAAGGTGACGGTATTCGGTGAGTCGGCTGGAGGATTTTCGGTGAGCATGCTGCTGACGTCGCCTCTCGCCGGAGGACTGTTCAGCCAGGCGATTATAGAGTCTGGAGGGGGACGAACGAATCTTGGCGGCCAGCGCTATTTGAGCACCGTCGTGCCCAATGGACCTCCGTCCGCGGAGTCCGCCGGAGTTGACTTCGCGAAAAGCGTGGGCGTAGATGGGACTGGCAAAGATGCCCTGGCTGCGCTGCGTCACCTGCCGGCGGAGAAGGTGCTCGGCAATTTGAACATGGCGTCGATGGGGCAACCGGGCTACTCGGGACCGATGATTGATGGACGCGTGGTCGTGGCCGATCCGCAGTCTATTTACCTGTCGGGGGAGGGATGGCGGGTGCCGATCATGATTGGAGCGAACAGCCTCGATATCGGGTTCGGCTTCGCTCCAAGCAAGGACGCTCTCTTCGCCCCCTTTGGCGTCAATCGCGACAAGGCGGTCGCCGCCTATGATCCCAACGGTAATGGAGATCTCCGCGCGGTGCAATACTCCGTAGCCATGGATCGAATGATGGTCGAACCAGCGAGGTTTGTGGCGAGCGTCTTTGCGTCGAGAGGTCTGCCAAGCTATGAGTATCGTTTTTCTTATGTCGCAGAATCCATGCGCAGCAAGTGGCCGGGAGCACCGCACGCCACGGAGATTCCCTTTGTGTTCGATACAGTCAGCGCCAAGTATGGCAAGGACCTTACGCCCAGTGACGAGAAAATTGCCCAGGCCATGAACAGCTACTGGGTTGCGTTTGCAAAGACAGGCGACCCCAGCACAGGGAATACGCCAGCGTGGCCGCGCTATTCTCCGGCAAGCGACATGCTGATGAACTTCACCGCGGACGGCCCGATAGCCGAGGCGGATCCATGGAAGCCACGGCTGGATGTGACGGCCGCATACGTTTCAGGTTCGGCTCCTCCGCCCGCGCCAAAACTGCCTCCGCACCCATAGGCAGTCGTGTCCAGAGAGTTGTTCGATTCTTAACGTCGTGTTTCAACTGTCTAGCTCGGACGAGCTCTTCAGAGTTGAAAGAGCGACTCGCCAATCTGATGAGCATTGGGATGAACCCAACATGCTTGATGCTTGCCAGTAGCCGGGTGCGATTCCGAAGCTGGGTGGACCGCGACAGCGTTGTGCGGGACGCGTTGTGGCGACTGCCGTCGTGCACCCATAACATTTTGGCCCCTCGAGTGAAATGTATGGTCTTCCGTTCGGAAGGGAGTCGATGGCCAAATAAATCGGTTTAATCAAGGCATTGCGCTTGCTTATCGTCGCGTGGAGTCACTATATTGATGTTCCTAAGTTATGCGCTTGATATCGACAAACGTTCCGGGTAAGCGAACTCTCCTCTTTCATCGCTTGCTTCTTTTAAGCTTCTGTTTCCCTCTCACGGCAGCCGTGTCCCAAGCTACGGCTGTTACAGCCACAGTCGATGTCGCGAAGACGGGCGCACCCATCTCGAGGAACATCTATGGGCAGTTCCTCGAGCATGGAGGAGACATCGTCAATGCGGGCATCTGGTCGGAGATGCTTGCCGATCGGAAGTTTTTCTACCCGGTGGCGAGTGTCGCGCCCACTCCTCCGGCTGCGATCGGCAATGCCGCGGGAAATCCAAGGTTTGAAAATATCCCGAAGCGATGGTGGGCGCCCGTCGGTGGCGACAGTGTGGTAACGATGGACCGGGAGTCTCCGTACACAGGTGACCAGTCGCCGGTCGTGCGCCTGAGCCCGACAGAGACTCATGGCATACGGCAGTCGGGTCTTTTTGTTCGAAGCGAGAAAACGTATACGGGCCGCGTCGTTCTCGCCGCGACGCCGGGGACGGTCATTAAGGTAACACTGATCTGGAGCGCAGGCACTGCCGACCGTCAATCCGTCACCATCCACGCGCTTGGCCGCGGGTACCGGACCTACCCATTGCGTTACACTTCGCACGCCAACAGCGATAACGCAACGCTCGAAATCACCGGCATCGGCACGGGCGAGTTTCATGTAGGTGCGGTGTCGCTGATGCCAGCGGATAACATCGACGGCTTTCGCCCCGAGGTGATCGCCGTGCTCAAGCAACTTCGCTTCGGCGTGCTGCGATTCCCCGGCGGCAATTTTGTCTCTTCCTACGAATGGCGTTACGGCGTCGGTGATATCGACAAGCGGCCACCTATCTTCGATCCCGTGTGGCATGCCTTGCAGCCGAATGATGTGGGAACGGATGAGTTCCTGAGGCTGTGCAAACTGCTCGGTGTCGACCCGTACATCACGGTGAATGCCGGCTTTGGCGACGCCTGGTCAGCACGTGAGCTGGTGGAGTACACCAACGGCGCGATCACCACCCCTATGGGTAAGTGGCGTGAGCAGAATGGCCATCCGGCACCGTACAACGTCAAGCTGTGGGGCATCGGGAACGAGCCCTGGGGCGACTACCAGATGGGCGCGATGGCGCTACCGCAGTACGAAATAAAGCACAACCTGTTCGCCAAGGAGATGAAGAAGATCGACCCAACTATCACATTGCTTGCCGGGGGCGCCATGCCGGACGTGATGGAGGGGGCCGACCAGGCGCGTCGCATCAATGGGCAGTATGTGCCTGACTACCTATCCTCGGCCGATTGGACCGGTCAACTGCTGCTGCACTGCCTGCGGAACATCGACATGGTGAGCGAGCACTACTATGCCTCCGGGACGCAGCACACTGATATGAAACTGGGCAAGAAGGTTCCCATCGAGCCCCCACTCTCCTTCATCGAGGTACAGCGTGCCGCAGCCGTGCAGGTGCGCGCGAAGTATGAGCACTACGAGAAGTATCTTGAGCTGATCCCCGCGCTTCGGGCCAAGCCGGTTCCCATCGCGATCGATGAGTGGGCTTATTTCCTTCCCGGAAAGCGCGATTCGTATCACACGGTTCCAGCATATGCGTGGGCCTTCCACGAGATGTTCCGTCACTCCGACATCTTCCAGATGGCGAACCTGACCTTTGCTACAGCGACCTTCAGTTCCAACGGCACCGAGGCTGTGCTTAACCCAACGGGATTGTTGTTCAAGATGTATCGCGACCACTTCGGTGTGATTCCAGTGGAGGTTGGCGGCAACTCGCCGCAGCCCAAGCCGGCCTTCCCGGCGGGTGGCGATCAGCCTGCGGTCAACCCGGGCAGCCCTACGTATCCGCTGGACGTAAGCGCTGCCCTGAGCGAGGACCGCAAGACCCTAAGCATCGCGGTGCTCAATCCGTCGGACACGGAACAGAGCCTTCACCTGGAGATTCAGGATGCAGCGCTCGCGCCGGCCGGTAAGCTGTGGCGCATGGCGCCCGACTCTATCGATGCCACGGTCAAGGCCGGCTCGACCGCCGAGGTGCGAGTGGAAGAACAGTCACTCGGCGCACTGCCTGCCACGATCAAGCTTCGCCCTTACAGCGTCAACATCTACTCTTACCCCGTTCAGTAGAGGTCTATTTCCCGCCATGCTTCAAATCCGCAATCTTTCCCTCTACGTCACTATGCTCGCCGCGACTGCAGGCAGCGCATCGCTCGCAGCGCAGGTTCAAACCATCGTGCCGCCCCCGATCCAAGGCGCAAGACCTGTCACGGTTGAGCGCATCAAGGTCCACAGCGCAGCCATCGAGGGTAACCTTGAAGGCGAACCGGCCGACCGCGACGTAATCGTCTTTCTGCCGCCCAGCTACGGACACGACAGGGCACGCCACTACCCGGTGTTGTACGCGCTGCACGGGTACTTCATCGGGGCCGAGCAGTGGACCGGCGAGATCCACGTGCCACAGACTATCGAGGGTGCCTTTGCGCAGGGCGCGAGTGAGATGATCGTCGTAGTACCCGACTCCAAGACCGTGTATCTCGGATCGTTCTATTCGAGTTCGGTTACCACGGGCGATTTTGAGCGTTTTATCTCCCACGACCTGGTGGCCTACATTGATGCGCACTACCGCACCCTGCCGACACGGGAAAGCCGAGGACTGGTTGGACACTCCATGGGGGGTTACGGCGCCTCGCGTATCGGCATGAAGCACCCTGAGGTATTTGGCGCGCTGTACATTATGAGCCCTTGCTGCCTGTCGCCCATGACTGGCGGCGGCCCCGGGCCGGTCGACGATATGAAACAACGCGCGATCGAAAGTGAGAAGAGAGCAGCCACCGCGAAGTCACCGGCTGACCTCGCTGCTGTATCGCCCGGCTTTGCGGCTGCGCCGTATGCCACTGCGGCCGCGTGGGCACCCGATCCAAAGAACCCGCCGCTCTATTTCGACCTGCCCACCAAGGACGGAGTTCCGCAACCGGAGATCGTTGCCAAACTCACGGCCAATGCGCCGCTTGCCTTTGTGGACCAGTACGTCGGCAATCTAAAGCAGTACCGCGCAATCGCAATGGACGTGGGGGACCAGGACGGACTACGCTTCGATGCGACGAAACTGCACGAGGTACTGGACCGCTACGGCATCGCTAACACTTTTACGATTTACTCCGGAACGCACACCAGCGCCGTTGCGGATCGCTTCCAGAACTTCGTTATGCCGTTCTTCAGCAAGAACCTTTGCTTTACGGCCACCTGCCACTGATGTCCAGTAACACCTTGGAGAATGTTATGAAGCTTGGTCTGAAACTGCCTCTCGTGTTTACCACCTTGTTCGCGGCAACTTTTATTCCGGCTGGCGCGCAGCAGGACACGGCTCATATACCGTTTACGAATCCGCAGCTTGCCCCGGAGGAGCGCGCTACTGATTTGGTGCATCGCATGACGCTGGCCGAAAAGGCATCGGAGATGCAGAATAACTCCGCCGCTGTGCCGCGCTTGAATATTCCGGCGTATCAGTGGTGGAGCGAGGCTCTCCATGGCGTCATCAATGAGGGCGTCACCGAGTACCCCGAGCCGATGGGCCTGGCCGCAACCTTTGACCCCGCAGGCATCCACACCATGGCTGGCCAGATCGGAGTAGAAGGCCGCATCAAGCATGTGCAGAACCTGCGCGAAGGCCACATCGGTATTATGGGCGGTCTAGATTTCTGGTCGCCCAACCTTAACATCTTTCGCGATCCGCGCTGGGGCCGCGGGCAGGAGACCTATGGCGAGGATCCCTTCCTGACCGGTCGCATGGGCGTGGCCTATGTAACAGGCCTGCAGGGCGACAACCCCAAGTACTACCTGGGCATCGCCACACCCAAGCACTTCGCCGTGCATAGCGGGCCTGAACCGACTCGCCACTTTGCTGATGTGGATGTTAGCAAGCATGACGAGGTCGACACCTATGAGCCTGCCTTTCGTGCAGCCATTGTGGAGGGCAAGGCTGCCTCGGTCATGTGTGCGTACAACGCCATAAACGGCGAGCCAGCCTGCGCCAATCAGTACCTGCTGCAGGACCAGTTGCGGGGCAAGTGGGGCTTCCAAGGCTATGTCGTTTCCGACTGCGACGCCGTGCGCGATGTCGCCGCAAATCATCGCTACCGTCCCACGCAGGCACAGGGCGCGGCCATCTCGGTGATCCGAGGCATGGACAACGAGTGCGTCACATTCACCACACGCTTCGGCGAGCCTGTTGATAAGGCCTACATCGATGCTGTGCAGCAAGGCTACCTGCCCGAAAGCGCGCTCGATACCGCGCTGATCCGTCTGTTCACGGCACGCATCAAGCTCGGCATGTTTGACCCGCCCGCCATGGTGCCGTATTCGAGCATTGACGAGAAGGAGCTTGACAGCGCTGAGCATCGCGCCCACGCGCGCAAGCTGGCCGAGGAGTCGATGGTGCTGCTGAAGAACGATGGCCTGCTGCCGCTTAAGCCGGAGATCCGCAAGATCGCGGTCGTCGGCCCGCTGGCGGAGCAGACCCGACCGCTCATCGGCAACTATGCGGGGCATCCCACGCACATCGTGTCCATCCTTGATGGGCTGCACGCGCAGTTTCCCGATGCCACCATCACCTACGTGCCGGGGACACAGTTTCTGCATCCCGATGGGAGCCCTGTGCCCAACAACCTGCTGACCACCCCGGACGGTAAGCCGGGACTGCATGCCGAATATAACGAGGGCAGGCGCGGCTTTGACGATGTGCCCAAGAAACTTGTAGAGCGCACGGAGCCAAACATCAATCTGTCCAAGGCGACTCTGCCAAAGGAGGTTGCGGACCGCAAGCGCTTCGGTGTTCAGTGGAAGGGCTTTCTCACCCCATCGGAGACAGGCGAGTACCTGCTCGGCGTGCGCAGCCAGGGCTTTGCTCGAGTTAGTGTCGACGGAAAGCAGGTGGCCTCGGCTGGCGGCGGCGGGCACGACATTGAGTCCGCCATGGGTCGAGTGAAGCTTGAAAAAGGCCAAAAGGTTGCACTCGAAATCTCCGACGGCACGCAGGACGGCGACGCGCATGCCGAGTTGATCTGGAGCAAGTATGATCCCTCTGTCGCACCCGAAGCCGTTGCCGCCGCACGCGGTGCAGACGCCGTCATCGCCGTGGTCGGCATTACCAGCCAGCTTGAGGGCGAAGAGATGCCCGTAAGTGAACCAGGCTTTCTGGGTGGCGACCGCACCAGCATTGACCTGCCGAAGCCTGAAGAAGACCTGGTGGAAGCGGTGGCAGCGACAGGCAAGCCCCTTGCCGTGGTGCTGGTCAATGGCAGTGCGCTAGCTGTGAACTGGATCAACGACCACGCCAACGCGGTGCTTGAGGCCTGGTACCCCGGGGAAGAAGGCGGCGCTGCCGTGGCGGAAACCTTAAGCGGGAAGAACAATCCTGCAGGTCGGCTACCGGTCACTTTCTACAAGGGACTTGAAGGCCTGCCGAACTTTGAAGATTACGGCATGGCGAACCGGACGTATCGCTATTTCACCGGCAAACCGCTTTACGGCTTTGGCTACGGTCTCAGCTACACCACATTCAGCTACAGCAACCTGGCGATCTCCACCCCCACCGTCGCCGCCGGCCAGCCCGTGGAAGCCGACGTCCTCGTCACCAACTCGGGCAAACTCGCGGGCGACGAGGTCGTGCAGCTCTACCTCAAGTTCCCTGATGTCAAGGGAGCGCCGATGCTGGCTCTTCGCAGCTTCGAGCGCATCCACCTTGATCCGGGTGCGAGCCAGAAGGTTCACTTCCATCTAAACCCGCGTGACCTGGGCATGGTCACTGAACTCGGCTCGCCCATCATCGCCGAAGGGGACTACACCCTAAGTGTGGGCGGTGGGCAACCGGGAACCGCGAGCCCGGGAGTCAACGGCAAGTTCCACATCGATGGCACCTACACGCTTCCCGAGTAGCGCAGCACCTCCAGAAAGGAACTCTGCCCCTATGCCCCGCACATCTGTTCTAACCCGTCGAGAAGCACTCTTTCTCTCCGCCGCCACCGGTATCGCCGCCGCCACGCCCTCAACGCTGCTCGCTTCGGACAGCATCAAGACAGGCGTGCATCAAGAGCCTGGCACTGTCTCCACGCCACGCTCGGCCGTAGCCAAGACCCAATACGGTCCGGTTCGCGGCTTCCTCGCGGGCGGCGTCTTCACCTTCAAGGGCGTGCCTTACGGCCAAAACGCGGGAGGTGAAAACCGCTGGCTCCCCCTCAAGCCGCCCACGCCCTGGAAGGACGAGTACCCCGCCTTCACCTATGGCGCCAACTGCCCGCAGTCCCTCCATCCCTGGACGGCAATCGAGCAAACCTTTATCCAGGATTGGGACGACGGCTGGCTGAGCGAGGACATGCTCAAGCTCAACATCTGGACGCCGTCGCTTACGGGCTCCCGCCCGGTCATGGTGTACTTCCACGGCGGCGGCTTCTCCTTCGGGTCGTCCTATGAGCTCCCATCGCACGAGGGAGCGCAGATGGCCCGCCACCATGACGTGGTGCAGGTCTCGGTCAATCATCGACTCAATATACTGGGCTTTTTCGACGCATCAGAGATTGGCGGCTCGGCTTATGAGGACTCCGTTAACGTAGGCATGACGGACCTGGTGGACTCGCTCAAGTGGGTACGCGAAAACATAGCCAACTTCGGCGGCGACCCCGACCGCGTCATGATCTATGGCCAGTCCGGCGGTGGATCTAAGGTCACCACGCTGCTCGGCATGCCTTCCGCATCGGGTTTGATCCATCGTGCTGCGGCGCAGTCCGGCGGCGGTGGCAACATCCCCACAAAAGAGCAGCAGCGCGAAGTCGCTCGCGTGATGATGAAGGACCTCGGCCTCGCGCCGAACGACATGGGCGCACTCCAGAAGATGGACTGGCCCAGCCTCATCGCCGCCGGTAACGCAGCCGTCAACAAGGTCAACCCGCCGGGCGCAGGCTTCTTCGGCCCCGGCCTTCCCGGGCATCCTCGCGTCGGTTGGTCGCCCTCGGTCGACGGCAAGCTCATCACCATGCGTTCCTTCTTCGACGCCGCGCCGGATGTGAGCAAAAACGTCCCCATCCTCATCGGCTCCGTCTCAGAGGAGGGCAACAGCATGACCTCAATCCCCACCGAGGCGGAGTGGCATGCCGGGCTGGCGAAGACCTACGGCGAGGTGAAAGCGACCGCCATAGTGAAGACCCTCAAAGCCAACTACCCCCGCAAGCAAACCGCGACGCTCTCCTACATGTGCAGCGGTCGCCCAGGGCTGAACGGCCTGTTCATGCGCAACAATGTCGTAAAAATGTGTGGGCTCAAGCACGATCTGGATGCTGCTCCCGCCTACGCCTACTACTTCACCTGGCAAACGCCCCTGTTCGACGGCCGCCCCGGCGCGTGG
Source organism: Granulicella sp. (assembly GCA_027452215.1). Classification (GTDB taxonomy): domain Bacteria; phylum Acidobacteriota; class Terriglobia; order Terriglobales; family Acidobacteriaceae; genus Granulicella. The sequence goes on from DAIDGQ010000022.1 coordinate 124,447, forward strand.
CACACCTCCGATCTGCAGTTTTGCTTTGACAACACGAAGCGTTGCGAGCAGGGAACCGGCAACACTCCGGAAGCGCAGTCCCTTGCGCGGAGAATGGCCTCTTCCTGGGCTACGTTTGCAGCCACCGGCAAGCCGTCGGTCGCAGGCGTCAGCTGGGAGCCGACCGAGCCCGACACCAACCGGACTATGGTCTTCGATAACGAATGCCGCATGGTGAACGACCCGGACGGCAACGCGCGCAAGATCATACTGGCTTGAGAGCTTCCTACTTGCACTGGACAGCATAGATTTGCCGAGTGCACCAATAGCTCCTGGTCAGCACCTTGGAAGCAAAATTTGATAGGTGTGCTGGCGAAGGCAGGCGTGTACTGCATTTCAAATGCCGTTTACCAAGCATCTCGCCCTTCCCGTACAACGCTGCGCCGATGCTACGATGATCTGCACTGAACCCGCGAGGAATAGCCAGACCCATGCCACTTTGTTGCCATCTGCTAGCACTCACATTTGTACTTACGATCGCGGCACAGACACCCGTAACGACGGCTCCGCAACCGCAGCGCCTGCCTCCTGCCCCCTCTCCTCAGCTTTTGCAGAGCGGCAAAGTGACCTTTCGCCTCCTCGCGCCCCATGCCACCTCCGTCGAGCTCGCGGGCGACATCTACCAGGGTCTGCCTCACCCCGGCACTATGCTCGCGGCACCCTCGTCCATCGCGATGACCAAGGACTCCGAAGGCCTTTGGACCGGTACGTCCATGGCTGCCTTCCTCCCTGGCGCGTGGCGTTACCACTTCCGCGTAGATGGTATGGACGTTCCCGACCCCCGCAACGTTCTCACCTCGCCCGTTCAACATGGCATTGAAAGCCTCCTCATCACGCCGGGTGATTTCTCTGAAACCCGATCCGTTCCTCACGGAGCAGTGGCCCGCGTCGACTACAACGCGTCTGCGTTTGGGGGCGCCGCGCGCGAGATGTACATCTACACCCCACCCGGCTATGAGAAGGGCACGGTTGCCTACCCTGTGTTTTATCTTCTCCACGGCGGCGGCGAGACGGACTCTTCGTGGTCAACGGTCGGTCGCGCCGGATATATTCTCGACAACCTGATTGCTGCGGGCAAGGCTCAACCCATGATGATCGTGATGCCCGCCGGTTGGACACCGTACGGTCCTCAGGTCATGACCGCTGATGCCACCAAAGATCCATTTAACAAGGAATTGATTCAGGACATCCTCCCCTATGTCGAGTCGCACTATCGCACACTCGCCGATCCCGAACATCGTGCTCTCGGCGGCCTATCCATGGGTGGAATTCAGACCCTCAACATCGGCCTGCATAACCTCGGTACCTTCCGCTCACTTGTCGTTATGAGCTCAGGTTGGTTCCCTGCCGACCGGGATGTCTTCTTCAGCAGCCCTGACGCTGCGCGCATGCCGCAGTACAACGCTCAGCTCAAGTTGTTCTGGTGGGGCTGGGGACAAACCGATATTGCGCGCGACAACGCCCTCGCCTGTATCGCTCGCTTCAAACAGGCAGGCGTTCATCTCAAGACGGAGGAAACTCCCGACGGCCACGAGTGGAAGAATTGGCGCTTGTATCTTTCTCAGGTGGCTCCCATCCTCTTCCGTTAGCCGCTGACGGTGAATTCGGTCACAGTGTCACGCCGCGTACCTTTCCTTCGAAGCACCTCGGCTGGACAAAAGCCATTCGGTCGCAACGAAACTTTAGACCTGGGACGCTAGGACCGGGGCTTGCGCCGCCCGGCAATCCCGACCAGTCGAGAGCGTGACCCTGCGATCCACGGCAGCTTGTTGGGTAGCGCGACGGTGAGCACGTTGCGTGGGGCTCTGGCTTACAGGGCGTTCACGCACGCTCCATCTAGGTACGCTCACGCAAACGCCGAGGCGGCTTTATGTCGGCTGATTCTATCCGCGTATCAGGGCTTTGTGACGTCGATCGTGTTGTCGTCGGGGATGCGATCGATGAGCTTATTGATTGGGTCGATGCCGGCGCGAGTGGGAAGTTGGTCGACTATGATGTCGAAGGTCTGCCTCTCCTGGGTGATCTTTTCCTTTTTGAGATAGAGAGGCTTCTCGTGGCCCTTGCTGCCGGAGAATACGCCGATGTCGATGTAGTCGGCGAGGGGCATCGGAGTTTCGTTACCGGAGCCGTCTGCCTTCATCTTGCGGGCCTGAACGGTGAGGGTGACCTTGTACTTTTTGTCGGGGGTCTGGACGTAGGTGGCAGAGAAGGCCTTGTTGTCGTAGAGGACGATGTTCTCGAAGGCGTCGGTGATGTAGTACTGGTACTCTGGCGGGGTTTGGGCCCGGAGGGCGGCGACGAACTGGCGGGTGTCGGGGTAGGGGACGTCTTGCGAGGTGTCGGCGTTGGCGTATCGGTACTGCATGAGGAAGTTGTGCAGGGCGAGGTTGAGCTTGTCTTCGCCGATGTAGTCGGAGAGGGCGTAGAGGACGAGCGAGCCCTTCTGATACCAGACGTAGCTCTCGTTCTGAACGAGGACGAGAGGGTTCTCGTGACGGGTTTCGCCGGCGCGCCCTCAAAGGTAGCCGTCGAGCTCGTGGGAGAGGAACTTGTGCATGTTGTCTGTGCCGTACTTCTTTTCCATGACTCGGAGGGCGGAGTATTCGGCGAGGGATTCGGACATCATGTTGGAGCCCTCGACCTGTGCGCCGATGAGTTGATGTCCCCACCACTGGTGGGCAAGTTCGTGGGCGACAACGAAGTAGCTGAAGTCGATGTCGTCAGGCTTTTCGACGCGGCCGATGAAGCCGATGCCCTCGGAGAAGGGGACGGTGTTGGGGAAAGATTGGGCGAAGGTGCGGTAGCGGGGGTACTCGAGGATGCGGTACTGCTTGAACTGGAAGGGGCTGAAATTTTTCTCGTAGTAGCCGAGGCCGGCCTTGGAGGCATCGATCATGTCGTCGACGTCGAAGGTGTGGGCGGGGGTGTGGTAGACCTCGATGGAGATGGGGTTTTCGACGCCCTGGTAGATGACGCGTTTCACGTCGTAGCGGCCGGAGAGGTAGGCATAGAAGTCGAGGGTCGTGACCTGGCCCATGTCGTAGGTGAAGTAGTGGCGGCCGTTCTGATGCCAGTCGCGGGTGAGGTAGCCGGGAGCGATGGCGATCTGGGGTTTGCCCTCGGAGTCGGAGTCCGAGGTGCTGACGGTGGTGCGGAAGCTGATCCAGTCGGAGTGCGTGGTGAAGAGATTGGTGACGGAACCGAGGGGGTCGCCGCGGTGGGGAAGAAGCTCGAGCTCAGGAATATGCTCTTCGCGGCGGCGGCGGGGGTCGTCGAGTTCGACTCCATTGTCGTAGCCGATGGTGGGGAAGTAGCCGGAGTCGAAGAAGGTTCCGGAGTAGGCGAACTCGGGGCGCTCGTGGCCGTCCTTGAAGCCGTGGGTGGCGTGGGCGACGCGGAAGGTCATGTCGAGCTTGTCGCCGGGAGCGAGGGGAGTGTCGAGCTGATAGATGGTGTAGACGCCGTGGGGGCTGGCGGAGGCGATGTGGAAGGGACGGTCAAAGTGGACGTCGGAGACAGAGGGCTGGAGGTCAATGGAGCCGAATGCGGCGGCGTGCGCGTCGGAGATGTGGATCTGTGCGATGGGCGCGGAAGTCTTGTTCTGGAGGACGAAGTGACCGGTGCCGGAGAAGGAGCGGTGCTCGGGGAAGATGTCGATGTTGGCGTCGACGGCGATAATTTTGGGCTGGGGAATGTGTTCGTATTTTTTGTAGTCGCGCTCGTATTGCGCCTGGACGTGGCGGCCGGATCTGGCGTCGACGTAGGGATTGAGGATGTGGGCGTTGTAGAAGAACCAGCCTCCGCTTCCGAGGGCGAGAAGAAGGAAGAGGCTGAAGGCGGGCAGCAGGCGCGGAGCTCGCTGGCGGGCGAGGTGGAGACGAGCGGACCAGGACTCTTCTGCTCCGCGACGGGCGAGGGCGATGGAGATGACGGCGAGGACGCTGGTGACGGATAGCCAGTAGGTGATGGACCAGAAGAGAGCAGGGACGAAGTGGCCGTAGCCGTTCATGTCCGAGTAAGTGTATGGAGTGTTGTTGCCAATGAGATAGAGGGTGTTCTCCCATCCAAAGCTGGAGAGAACGGAGGTGAGGACGACGATGCCGATGACGATGCCGTGGCCAATGAATTTATTGGAGACGACGGTCTGGATGAAGAGTGCGAGCAGGACAAAGATGAGGACCTGCGGAAAGGTGACGACGTAGAGTTCCTTGAAGTACTGGAGGAGCTCGTAGTGGTAGTAGCCGGCGATGGTCTGCATGAGGATTCCGCAGAGGCCGACAACGGTGAGAAGGACGAGTTCGACGAAGCAGAGTGCGAAGAACTTCGAGAGCCAGTCGGTGGATTCGCGCAGAGGGAGAGCGTCGTGGATACCGTCGAAGTGGGTGTCGCGCTCGCGCCAGACCAGCTCGGCTGCGTAGAGGGTGGCGACGATGTAGAGGAAGAGGGTTGCACCTCCTTCGACTGCGCCGAGCATGAGATAGGTGACGGGCCAGACGTTGGCTCCTCCAACGCGGCCCGCAAAGTGGCCGTTGTTGATGGCGAGCGCGGCCATGAGCAGGAGGATTGCCCAGAAGGGGACCTCATGCAGGATGTTGGAGATGCGGATGCGCGTGAGGGATAGAAGCTGCGCGAAGGTGGTTCCGGGGCTGAAGATCTGATGCACGAGGGGAAGACGAACCGAGACGAGGCTGCGACGTCCCTGAGTGGCGGAGGCCTCCTGCTCACGCTGGAGGTTGGCTCGCTTGGTGCTGGAGGTTGCGGTGAGCGCTTCGACCGACATGGGGAAGAGCTTCCAGACCGCGAGCAAGGCGACGAGGCCAATGGAGGACCAGAGCAGGCGGTTGTAGAGGAAGACTCCGCCTGCGGCATGAGGCGACCAGGAGTAGAGGAGAGTGTTCTTTTCGACGACGGTCCAGTAGCGGGTGATGGCGTCGTTGTAGAGGAAGCCAACGGGGTCGAGGATGCCGGACCAGAAGTGCTCGAGTGAGCGCGTGGCGGAGAAGGCATTGACTCCGATGAGGTAGAGCATGAAGATGGCCGCGCCCTGGAGGTAGACGATGAAGATTTTGCGCGAGAGGGCGGCTACGAGAAAGAAGAGCGACCCGAGAAAAAATATCTGGATGACGACGACGGAGAAGAAGGGCTGGAGATACCAGAGCAGGTGGTTGGGGGCGATACGGGTGTGATCCGCCCACGGGGCGAACGTTCCGGCGAAGCCTCCGAACACCATGCCGGAGAAGGCAAAGACCGTGGCGACGAAGGACCCGGCCCAGCGGCCGCCGAGGTAGGCGAACTTGGAGATCGGTTTGGTGAAGATGATCTGGATGGTGTCGCGCTGGAAGTCGCGGAGGATGGAGGTTCCGAAGATGGCGGCGATGACGATGACGCCGAAGAAGCTGGCTCCGATGTAGTTATAGGTATTGGCGTAGGGGCCATTGAGGAGAATTTTGCCGTTGCTGTTGCCGATGGGGCCGAAGCTTTCGCTGGCGATGCAGAGAAACTCAAAGGCGAACCAGAGGCCGAAGTAGACGTAGGTGGAGATGCTCTTGAGGCGGAACTTGAGCTCGAAGGTGAAGAATTCCCAGAACTGTGCCATGGTGCGGTACTCCAGAGAGAATGGGTCGGACGAATGCGGGAAGCACAAGCGACAGCGAATACGGGGCCGCTTCGCTCTGCGCTGCTGACCTGGCGATTTGTCGAGGCTGGGTCGCAGCGAGGCGAAGACTAGTTCTTTGAGTGCCGTGAGAGGTTGAGGAAGTAAACGTCTTCGAGGTCCGAGTCGACGGGCTTGAATCCGTCGCCGGGGTTCGTGTCGGCGAAGATACGAACCTCGTGAAGGCCTCCTACGAGGTTCGTGGAGATAACGTCGAAGGAGGTCTCCAGGGCGCGGAGCTCATCGTCGGTCGCGACGACTTTGGAGTAGATTTTTCCTGCCAGGGCATCGAGTGCCTCGGCGGGTGCTCCTTCGAGGAGGACTTCTCCCGAGGCGATGATGGCCATGCGGGGGCAGAGCTCGCGGACGTCTTCGACGATGTGGGTGGAGAGGATGACGGTGACGTTGGAGCCGATGGAGCTGAGGAGATTGAGGAAGCGGTTTCGCTCGGCGGGATCGAGGCCGGCAGTGGGCTCGTCGACGATGATGAGCTTGGGATTAGCGAGCAAGGCCTGGGCGATACCGAAGCGCTGCTTCATGCCACCGGAGTAGGTGGAGAGAGACTTCTTGCGGGAACTCCAGAGATTCGTCTGGTTGAGGAGAGCGTCAACCATCTGGGTACGCTCCGTCTTATTGGCGATGCCCTTCATGATGGCGAGGTGGTGAAGCATGTCGAGCGCGGACATCTTCGGGTACACGCCGAACTCCTGCGGCAGATAGCCGAGGACGCGGCGGACGGAGGTCTTATCGTTGAGGACGTCGATGCCGTCCAGGTCGATTGAACCGGAATCGGGGTCCTGGAGGGTGGCGACGGTTCGCATGAGGGAGGATTTGCCAGCGCCGTTGGGTCCGAGAAGGCCGAACATCTCATTGCCGATAGTGAGTGAGAGGTTCTTCAGTGCCTTGACGCCATTTGGATAGGTCTTGGATAAGCCAGAGATGGTTAGTGCCACGCGCGGGGGCCCTCCGATGCGTAGTGGAAGCTGGATGGTTACAGTAGCCGAAAATATATCACGGCCATTGTGGGAACGGGAACGAAAACGGCGAGGCTGCGGCTAAACGGCGGCAAAGGAATCCAAGCTCTCGCAAGTTGGGTCTTCGGCAACTTCACCGACGAGGCAGCTTGGCGCATTGAACTTAGCGCAAACGCCATTTTGCGTGCACTGCGACGGAGCGGTCGGTTGAGCCGGAGCCAGCCGGGGCAGAAATCACACGGATACGGGGTACATTGTGCGCGCGAAGGGACTCATGGATGAGCGTTCCCAGCCTGCGGGTACAACGCAATCAGCATCGCTCCTTGATCTGAGTCCAGCCGATTGCTAAAAAAATAGGGCGCCGTCACCGTAGTCCACGAGCGTGCTCCTGAAGTAATCAGTTGATCCGTCGAGTCCATTCACGGAATCGAGATACAGGCTTGAGGTGGTCGAAATCTGTGGCGCAGTCCAGCCTGGTGCCTTCGAATCAAGATGAACGCAGACGCGATGTTTACCGGGAGCGAGCGCAAGCCACCTTTTCGGGAGGGTGAGGTGCCCCCAACGTTGCCCCAGACTAGCTACGCTGTCAAGGAACACGGTGGGACACGCTGGGACATCTAACACTGAAAAATAAGGAGTTGCGCTCCTTATAAGACGTGATGGAATGTGCTGGAATGGGGAGGTGGTGGCCAGAGACGGGATCGAACCGCCGACGCCGGCCTTTTCAGGGCCGCGCTCTACCACTGAGCTATCTGGCCTTGGCAATGCTCATCCCGACACGCGGCCAAGTCCGCCCGTCGATTCGTGCGTTTCGCTTCGCCTGCCTGTCGAGGAGGGAAATCCAGACCCGTCGGGTGACGGCGTCTTCGAGAACGTCGAATCACAGTATAGCAATCCCTTCGCCTCCCGCCAAACTACCTGCTGTATTCTTTGGAGAACCCCATGCAGGACGCAGGCAGGTACGCATGATTCGCGCTCGCATCACTTTGGCTTTAATCCTTGGAACGACCCTTGTTTGTGCGCATGCCGAAACTACTTCTTCGGCTTCGCTATCTCCCGGCGAAGCCCGCGCCACTCGTGCGATGGAGGCGGCAAGGAAGGTGGGACCGGGCGATCTTTACGCTTTCCTCAGGTCCTTTCCCAAGGGCGCGGATCTGCACATGCATCTCTCAGGCGCCATCTATGCCGAAACCTTTCTCTCCGAGGCCGTCAGGCAGAATCTCTGCGTTGACGCCGACGCTCTGAAGCTTGTGGTGCCGCCGTGCAAAACGCCCCTCATTGCTGCCTCCGATGCGGTTGCTGATCAGACGCTCTACGACAAGCTAATCGACGCGATGTCCATGCGGAGCTATGTGCTATCGGCAGGATGGAGTGGCCACGATCAGTTCTTCGCTACCTTCTCGCGCTGGGGGGCGCTGGAGAAGGCTACCGCCGGCGAATGGCTCGACGAGGTGGCCACCCGCGCGGCTGCGCAAAACGAGCAGTACCTCGAAGTTATGCAGACGCCCAGCTTTGGCCACGCCGCGGCGCTGGGTTACAAGATCGGCTGGCCCGATGAAGTTCGCGATGACAACTACAAAACAGAGTTTGCCGCACTTCGAGGAAAGCTTATTAATGCTGGTTTGCGCGACGAGATTTCGATTGATGAAGAAGAGCTAGCGGGGGCAGAACGTAGGCGCGAGGAAATCGAGAGCTGCCATGATGATCCACCCTTGCCTCCCAGCCCCGAGGGCGACCATGGGTATGGTGCTGCTTGCGCGATTCGCATCCACTGGCTCTATCAGATCCTTCGCGGCTATCCACCGCAGCAGGTCTTCGCACAAACCCTCCTGGGCTTTGAAGTGGCCTCCGCCGACCCCGACGTCGTCGGGATCAACTTCGTCATGCCTGAAGACGGCCGCATCTCTATGCAGGACTATCACCTCCAGATGCAGATGCTCGACTACCTGCATAGCATCTATCCAAATGTCCGCATCAGCCTCCACGCCGGCGAGCTCGCACCAGGCCTCGTCCCTCCCGCGGGCATGAGCTTCCACATCCGCGAGGCCATCGATCTCGGCCATGCATCGCGCATCGGCCATGGCGTCGACGTGCTCTATGAGGAGGATGCTCCGGCTCTCCTGAAAGAGATGGCCGATAAGCACGTCATGGTGGAGATCAACCTCACCTCGAATGCCGGCATCCTTGGCATCCAAGGCAGGGATCATCCGCTCGCCGCCTACCGCGCTGCCCACGTCCCATGGGCGCTCTCCACCGACGACGAAGGTGTCTCCCGCATCGACCTCACTCACGAATATGCTCGTGGCGTCGACGAGCAGAGCCTCACCTACGTCGATCTCAAGCGTTCCGCCCGCACTTCGCTCGAGCATGCCTTCCTGCATGGTGAAAGCCTCTGGCAGCATCCCGACGAGTTCACTGCCAGGAAAGCCGGTTGCCCAGCGACTGTCTCGGAGCACGTGCGACCCAGCGGACAGTGCTCTGATTTCCTCAACGCGAACGAGAAGGCCGCACAGGAGTTCGAACTCGAGCGTCGGTTCGCCGTCTTCGAAGCCTCCATTCACTAGACCCTGGCCTACCTCGGTGCGCTAGACTGAATCCGCAAAGAGTCCCCCGATCTATGTAGCCCGAAAGAAGGATTTTCCGATGAAGCGTGTTCTCTCCGTGGTGCTCCAGTTGATTCTGTTCCTGGTTGTGTTCCTGGTTGGGTCGCTTCTGCCCGCAGCCAACGTCCTCCCTATGCTCAGCGTGAGCGCGGGTGCAGGCAGAGTTTTCGTGTACGACGGCGTGCTCCTGATGCTGGCGTTTTACGTGTTGATTCTGGTAATCGCTGCTGCACGAAGGAAGATTTCTGTAGGGTGGCAAAATCCGACGCTGGCAGTGATCCTCGCTTTGATTCTTGGACTTGCGATGAAGTTCGGCTTCAAGAGCATCTGAGATTCCGACTGAAGATCAACAAGATTACAGTCTTTCAGGTCATCAAACTATGCACGGGTATACAGGCTAGAAAGTAATAAGAAGAGCGCATTCACCCACTTTCCCAAAATAAACCTTGGTAGAATGGTAGTACCTGAACTATCACGATCAGCGCACACCGACGCTTCAGTCCACTGATTCTTGGGTCGCTAATTGTCGATAACATAGGTAGCTTGGGTAGTTTCTCTTCCAAGACCTCGGCTTTGAAAAGGATCCTCCCCAGATCATGAGTCTTACCTCACCCACCCACCCCGTTTCGGTACCCCTCGACATTTCAGACCGCAAAATCGCTTACTTCTCTATGGAGATTGCGCTCGCCAAGACTTTGCCGACCTACTCCGGCGGTCTCGGCATGCTCGCCGGTGATTCGCTGCGCTCGGCCGCGGATACCGGTGTATCTTTGGTGGCGGTCTCCCTGGTACACCGTCGCGGATACTTCGAGCAGCATCTTGACAGCTCTGGTCAGCAGACGGAGAGCGACGTGGTGTGGTCTCCTGAGTCCACGCTTCCTGCCGCTGAACAGACCATTTCAATTCAGATGCAGGGCCGCGCGCTTCAGCTCCGCGCCTGGCGCTTCGATGTCGTCGGCGTAACTGGTCACATCATTCCTGTCTTTCTGCTGGACGCAGATATTGAGGGCAATGATCCCTGGGACCGCCGTCTGACAGACCATCTCTACGGTGGCGACACGTACTATCGGCTCTGTCAGGAGACCATTCTCGGCCTTGGCGGTATCCATCTGCTGCATGCGCTTGGATGCCAGCCCGAAGTATGCCATATGAACGAAGGCCACGCTGCTCTGCTGACCGTCGGCCTATTGGAAGCGCGTCTCGCTCCTGCTCCTTTGTCCTCTGCGAGCGAGGCGGACGCCGAGGCGATCAGGCAGCAATGCGTTTTCACGACCCATACACCGGTCCCTGCGGGGCATGATAAGTTTGGGCTGGATCAGATGATGCATGTCCTCGGACAGGAACGTTCGGCCACCATCGAACGCTTTGGCTGCCTGCATAACGAGCTGCTCAACATGACGTATCTTGCGCTGCGCTTTTCACGCTACGTCAACGGCGTATCGATGCTTCACGGTCAAGTTTCGCAGCAGATGTTCCCGGAATATCCGGTCCATGCCATCACCAACGGCGTGCATGCGGCGACCTGGCTATCGCAGCCCTTTCAGGAACTGTTGGACAAGGAAATTCCTGCATGGCGTCACGACAACCAATATCTTCGTTCGGTGTATGGCATTGAGCCCGAGTTGATCGACGCGACTCATGCGCTGGGCAAGCAACGGCTGTTTGCGACGGTGAAGAAGCGCACTGGGGTAGACCTTGATCCGAACTTGCTGACGCTGGGTTTTGCACGCCGCGTCGCGACCTATAAGAGAGCCAACCTGCTATTGCAATCGCCGGAGCGTCTGGTTGAGATCGCCAACAAGATTGGTGGTCTGCAGATCCTGATGGCGGGCAAGTCTCATCCAGCGGATAATGCCGGCAAGGGACTCATCCGCGAGATTTTCGCGGCGGCTGCCAGACTCGATTCCAGCAAGCTACGCATCCTGTATCTGGAGAACTACGATTGGGATCTCGGCGAGCAGTTGACCAACGGAGTCGACGTTTGGCTCAACACGCCGCTGCGTCCATACGAAGCTTCTGGTACCAGCGGCATGAAGGCAGCCCTCAACGGCGTGCCTAGCCTTAGTGTGATGGACGGGTGGTGGATCGAGGGTTGTGCGGAAAATGTCACCGGGTGGTGCATCGAGAACAGTGAAGATGAAGCAATCCAGGCGGGTCGGCTCTATGAAAAGCTCGAGAATGCCGTAGCTCCGCTCTTCGCCGACAAGGCTCGCTGGGCTGAGATGCGGAGGCATTGCATCGCCATCAACGGGACCTTCTTCAACACACATCGCATGCTGGGCCAGTACGTTGCGAACGCCTACTTCCCGCCATCGGCGTCGATTGCGGCGTCCAACCAGGTGGTGGTCAACGACGAAGTATCCCAAACAGTCCTGGCCTAACGCTAAAGAGAACCGGCCGGGCCTGCCGCGGATGAAAGGCTCAGGAGACGACCCATGCAAGTAGGTGACCTCGTAGAAAACTTCAGCCTGCCGGATCAGGACGGCAACACCGTCAGCCTGACGGACTTCGCAGATAAGCCTGTCGTCCTGTTCTTCTATCCCAAGGCCGACACGCCGGGTTGCACCATCGAGGCCTGCGGCTTTCGCGATCACTTCAAGAAGCTGCAGAAGGCTGGAGTCGTCGTGCTCGGTATCTCGCGCGACACGGTCAAGGCACAGAAGAAGTTCGCCGATAAGTATGACTTGCAGTATCCGCTGCTCGCCGATGCCGACCAGAGCATCTGCAATCGTTTCGGCGTCATAAAAGAAAAAAATATGTACGGCAAAAAGGTCACGGGCATCGAGCGAACGACCTACGTCATCGGTCCGGATCAGAAGCTTGTGCACGAGTTCAACAAGGTGAAGCCGGAAGGCCACGCCGAAGAAGTCCTCGCGCTGTTGAAGAAGTAAACATGATCAGCACGGGCATCCCCGGAGAGCTGGTGCTTGGTGGCGCCGCCGCCGTTGCCGCAACAGCCGCCTGCACGTTGACGTATGCTGCTCTCAGCCCGGGCTCACAGCTCTTCGGCCACACGATTATCGCCGGCGACAATCCAAACGAAGTCGCGCTCACCTACGACGATGGCCCGAACGACGTCGCCACTGACGCGCTCCTCGACCTCCTTGCTCACCACAACGCTCGCGCTACGTTCTTCATGATTGGCCGCTTCGTGCGCCAGCGGAAGGATCTAGTTCGCCGCGTCCACGCCGCCGGCCATCTCATCGGCAACCACACCCAGACGCATCCGTGGCTAAGTTTTCAATCCTTCAAAGTCATTCGCGAGGAGCTTCGCTCCTGCAACGAGGCCCTCGAAGACGCTCTCGGCTCTCCCGTACGCTATCTTCGCCCTCCCCACGGAGCACGCCGTCCTGCGGTCTTCCGCGTCGCCGAAGAACTCGGCCTCAAGCTCGTCCAGTGGAACGCCTTGGGTTACGACTGGCAGCCTATCACGGCTGACCGTATCCTTTTCCACGTCGAGCGTGGCCGCCAGCGTGCGCAACGTCATCACACCGGCGCCAATATCCTCCTTCATGATGGCCACCAGCAGGGCATCGGCACCGATCGAAGAGCAACCGTTGGGGCCACCGCCAGGCTTCTGGACCGCTTTGCCCGCGACGGGACGAGCACTGTGACCGTAGACGCATGGGCGTAATCGTCGGCCGTGAGTCCTCTAAATTGCGAAGTGAGATGGGGAGGATGGTGCGCCCGAGAAGATTCGAACTTCTGACCTACAGCTTCGGAGGCTGCCGCTCTATCCAGCTGAGCTACGGGCGCATGCTTCTAGCCTAGCAGAAACCACCGGCTCAGGAATACCCAGTGTCAGCCATCAACCGTATCGGAGTAGGATACTACCATGAGAATACTCGCTCGCTGGTGCACTCTCGCCCTCGCTTTTACTTCCGTCGCCGCCCTCGGCGCATCCGCTCAGATGTCCAGTATGGATGCGCCCGCTAAACAGGATGCTGGCCCGGCCAAGCCACTGGCCAGCCCGGCCGCCATCGCCGAAACCACGGTCGACGGAGCTAAGATCACCATCCACTACAACTCGCCTGCCATGCGAGGTCGTACCATCATGGGAGGGCTCGTGCCCTATGGCCAGGTTTGGCGTACCGGCGCTAACCCTGCCACCACCCTCGTGACCACGGGCAATCTCAAGATCGGATCCCTTACCGTTCCCGCCGGAACCTATACTCTCTTCACCCTCCCCGCCGCTCCCGGCACACCCTGGCAACTGATCGTCAGCAAGAAGACCGGTGAGTGGGGCATCCCCTATCCTGCGGGCAATGATCTCGGCCGCACGCCCATGCACGGTGCCACACTGCCTGGCCCGCAGGAATCCATGACCATCAGCTTCGAGAAGACCACGAAGCACTCCACGGAACTCCACATCAAGTGGGAGACCACCGATGAGTCCGTCAAGATCGAAGCAGCAAAGTAACTCTGCTTCATCACACAACGCAAAGGCCTGCTCATGCGAGCAGGCCTTTTATATCAGGCCTTCACGCTCTGCACGATCCCCTTGGCCCGTAGCCCAGCCTCGGCCTGCGCAAAATAATCCTGCACAGCACCCTGCGTTTTGATCCATGCAATATACCGCCCGATCCCTTGCTCGATCGTCACCTGCGGCTCATACCCGATCGTCCGAATGCGACTGATGTCCGAGATCAGCGAGCGAATCTCTCCAGGCCGAAACTCTCCCCGTGCCAGCGGCTCAATCCTTATACCCAGTTGGTCGGCGATGATCCCCGCGAGGTCACGCACGCTCGTCGCCCTTCCGCTACCGGCATTCACCGGCAGTCCATCGAGCTTATCCGTAGTGGCCACCAGCAGATTTGCCCGAGCAATATCCTCCACAAAACAAAGATCCCGTGTCTGTCCACCATCCTCATACATCACCGGTGGCTGGCTGTTCAGCAGCCGCGTACAGAAGATCGCGATCACGCCCGTATACGGATTGAACAGCGATTGCCGCGGTCCGTACGTGCACGAGTAGCGCAGTGCCACCGTCGGAATCCCCGTCTGCTTGCCCCACAGCAGCACCAGCTTCTCCTGGTCCACCTTCGTCAGCCCATACACCGTCTCGCCTCCCACTGGCGCAGACTCTGGCGTGGCAATACTCATGGTCGCCTTTCCGCAAATCGGACAATGCACGCTGAAGTCTCCCGCGCGCAACTGCTCCGCCGGCCGCAGTAACGGAAACACCTCGCCATGCTCCACACATCGCGCCGCGCCCTCGCTATACACCGCCTGCGAACTCGCAACGACGATCTTCTTCACCGGAAGATTATGATCTCGAATGATCTCCAACATCTGCGCTGTGCCGAAGCTGTTCACCAGCACATACTTCGCCATCTCCGGCATATACCCGCCGTAAGCCGCTTCGTGAAACACAACGTCGATGTCGGTTAGCGCGGCCCGCATCGTCTCGTAGTCCTGCACAAACCCCTGCACAAATTCTGCCCGGGGATTCACCCACTCGGGCTTCCCAAGCTTGTGCGTCTGCGGTTCGAGATTATCGAGGATGCGCACCGTCCACCCCTCGCGCAAGAGCAGGTCGACGATATGAGATCCAATAAGACCAGCGCCGCCTGTAACCAGCGCCCTTTTCTGATGAGCTTCCATGCAGCCTAGAATACCGAATCAGCCGCGAACCTGCCCGCGCCACCCCGCGGTCCCGCAATCCTCTGTCACCACTCTTTGGCGGCGCTATCCGGTGTCAACTCCGTCGCAGCAACCGGAGCCTTCCAGCGCAGAATCGGCTTGCGCGCGGCCGTCGTTTCGTCGAGCCGCTGCAGCCGCGTCGTGTGCGGTGCGGTCTGTACCAGCTCCGGATTCTCCTCTGCCTCGCGAGCAATCTGCTTCAGCGCGTCGATCAACAGATCCAGCTCCTCGCGCGACTCGCTCTCTGTCGGCTCAATCATCATCGCGCCATGCACCACCATCGGGAAGCTTACCGTATACGCATGAAATCCGTAGTCGATCAGCCGCTTACCCATGTCGCCGGTCTTCACGCCGTTCTTGGCCTGCAGTTTGTCCGAGAACACCACCTCATGCAGCGAACGCGACTTGTAAGGCAGCTCAAACGTACCCTCCAGCTTCGCGCGAATGTAGTTCGCATTCAGCACGGCATCCTCGGTCGTCTGCCGCAGACCATCCGGTCCGTTCGCCAGGATATAAGCCAGCGCACGAATGAACATCCCAAAGTTTCCGTACCAGGCCCTCACGCGCCCTACGCTCTGCGGCCGATTGTAGTCTAGCCCCAACGATCCATCCGCATTCGTCTTCAACACAGGCGACGGCAGGAACGGCTCTAGAATCTTCTTGCAAGCCACCGGCCCCGACCCCGGTCCGCCACCGCCATGCGGCGTCGAGAACGTCTTGTGCAGGTTCAGGTGCATCACGTCTGCACCGAAATCGCCCGGCCGAGTTTTACCGACCAGCGCATTCATATTCGCGCCGTCCATATAGAGCAGCGCGCCCTTCGCATGCAAGATGTCCGCGATCTTATGAATGTCCGATTCGAACACTCCAATCGTCGAAGGATTCGTCAGCATCAGCGCGGCCACATTGTCATCCACCATGCGCTCGAGCTCAGCTAGATCCACCATACCCAGCTCATTCGACTTTAGATTCGCAACCTCATACCCGCAGATCGCCGCCGTCGCCGGGTTCGTCCCATGCGCAGAGTCGGGAACAATAATCTTTCGCCGTGGATTTCCATTCGCCTCGTGATACGCCCGCGCCAACAGGATCCCCGTAAACTCTCCCTGGGCTCCCGCCGCCGGCTGCAACGTGATCGTGTCCATTCCCGTAATCTCAACCAGGCAATCCGACAGCATCTTCATAATGCCCAGCGCGCCCTGCGACAACGACTCTGGCTGATACGGATGCGCCTCGGCCAAACCCTCCAGCCGAGCCACCGCCTCATTGATCCGAGGGTTGTACTTCATCGTGCAAGATCCCAGCGGATACATCCCCAGATCAATCGCATAGTTCCACGTCGAGAGCCGCGTGAAGTGCCGAATGATCTCAATCTCACTCAACTCCGGCATCGCCCCCAGGTCATCGGTCCGCGCCGCATCGCCAAGCAGGGAAGCCACATCCACCGCCGGCACATCCAACTGCGCCAGCCGATACCCCTTCTTCCCAGCCGAAGACTTTTCGAAGATCAAATCTTCGTTTTGATTCACATGCGTCGTAGCCTTCTTCGGCGTGCCAATGAACTTTGTGTCTGCCATAATGTGCCCTCTAAAACTCTTCCTCGTCCTGCCCGCTACCATCGGCCGAATAACTCCCAGCCTCCGGCCCATCCAGCTCTTCTTCCCGCAGACTCAGCGCAATCACCGTGCCCGACTCAAACTCGACCGTCAGCGACTCCATCTCTTCCAGCGCCGCCTTCGCAACCATCTCGCCGATCTGCGCACACAGGGCATTCCGGTACTCCGGCTCTCCATACGCAATCGAAAAATCCGCCAGCAACACGTGCGGCCACCCATACAGGGTCAGCATCGGCCCATCAAAGCGCAGCCGCAGGTAGTCGCCAACAAATTCCACTGCGGTCAACTCCTGCCCCTCGATCGCGCTGATATCCATGGCTACTTCGCTCCCACCAGTTCGCGCTCAAACACGCCCGCGCACACCGTCGCAGCCGCATCCATCTGCGCCTTGGTCGTCAACTCCGTCGCGCACCACAGCGTCGCGCCCTCGCCCAGCTCCGGATACCACTTCGCCAGCGCAAGCCCGCCCACAATCTGCATCTCCAGCAGCCGCGCATTCATCGCTGCAGCAGAGGCCGCACCCGTCAGCACAAACTCATGGAACCGCGGCGTGCCGTCGAACTTTGTCTTCGCTCCGCTCGCCAGCAGCGCGTCCCGCAGATACTTCGCCTTGGCCAGGTTCTGCGCCGCCAACTCCTGCAGCCCCTGCTTGCCGTATACCGTCATAAAGATCGTCACCATCAACGCGACCAGCGCCTGGTTCGTACAAATGTTCGACGTAGCCTTCTCGCGCCGAATATGCTGCTCGCGCGTGCTCAGCGTCAACACCCATCCGCGCTTGCCATGGCTGTCCTTAGTCTCGCCGACGAGCCGTCCCGGCATCTGCCGCAGAAACTTCTCCTTGCAGGCAATCACGCCGCAATACGGTCCGCCAAAGCCCACCGCGACGCCAAAACTCTGCGCCTCGAGTGAAACAATATCGGCCTCCACAGGAGCTTTCACCGCGCCAAGTGAAACGGCCTCGGCGATCGACACGATCAAAAGCGCACCTTTTTTGTGCGCAATCTCCGCAATGGCCGCCACATCCTCGATCGTGCCAAAGAAGTTCGGCGACTGGATCAGCACTGCCGCAGTTTCCGCAGTAATCGCCGCATCCAGTGCGGCCAAATCCACGCGGCCTGTCTCCGCCACGTAGCCAACTTCCGTGATCGGAATCTCCTGGTGCTTCGTCACCGTCGCCATCACTTCGCGATACTCGGGGTGCACCGTCCGGGCCACCACCGCGCCCTGTCGCCCGGTCACGCGGCAAGCCATCAGCACGGACTCAGCTGCGCCTGTCGACCCGTCATACATCGACGCGTTCGCAATCTCCATCCCCGTGAGTTCGCAGATCATCGTTTGAAATTCGAACATCGCCTGTAGCGTGCCCTGCGAAATCTCCGGTTGATAGGGCGTATAGCTGGTGAGAAATTCCCCACGCTGGACCAGCGAATCAATGATCACCGGACGATAATGCCGATACGCTCCCGCACCCAAAAAACTCGCAAACAACTTGCCCGCGGGCCGTGCCGCCAGCTCCACAGCATCGCCGCTCGAAATGTTCGCAGCGAATGCACGGAAGCAATCCAGCACCTCAGACTCAGAGTGCTGGCGCGGAATATTAAGGTCATGGGCAAGTCGGTATTCGGTAGGAATAGTCTCGAACAAACTCTCGATCGACGGCACACCGATCTCGGCGAGCATCGCCTCGCGATCGGCCGGCGACTTGGGCAAATAACGCATGAAGGAACCCTCGTTACATTGGAAATTTCTGGTTAGTGTCCGGTCTCTTCGGCCACAAACTTCTCGTAGTCGGCCGCCGATAGCAACGAGGGGACCTCATCGGCGCTCTTCACTGCGACCTTGATGATCCACGTGTCGTTGGCCGCCGCGTTGATCGTCTCAGGCGCGCTGTTTAGGGCTTCATTAATGGCGCTTACGCTCCCAGTTACAGGGGAGTAAAGATCACTCACTGCCTTCACCGATTCAACCGAGCCGAACGTCGACCCGGACTGAATCTCCTGGCCAATCTTCGGTAGCTCGACGAAAACGATATCGCCCAGCGAGCCCTGCGCGTAGTCAGTAATGCCCACTGTGGCGGTATCGCCCTCAAGCAGCACCCACTCATGCGATTTGGAGTAACGGTATTTCTCCGGATAGCTCATGAAAGTCCTCAATGATTTAGATCGTTCCGTAACAATTGTAGGCAGCCCAGCGGTGGAAAGCGAACGACGGTTGCTAACCGCACGGAGCTTCTAGATAAGTGGCGCCGTGATGACCGGTGTCGCTGCCTTGGGCCGCTTGTAGAAGGGCGTTGGCACGACCTGCGCCTTCACCATTTGGCCGCGAATCTCAACCGCGACCTCCGTTCCCAATTCAATGAACGCTACCGGCACGTACGCCAGCGCAATGTTCTTCTTCAGAAACGGTGCGGGGGAGCCGCTAGTGACCTCTCCGATGCGAGTCCCATCCAGCGAGAACACCGGATACCCATCGCGCCCAATCCCGCGCTCTACCATCTCCAGCCCGACCAGCCGCTTACTCGGGCCACCGTTGTTCTTGACCTCCAGCAGCGCCTCGCGACCGATAAAGTCGATAGCCCCTTCAGGCTCCCGTCCCAGCTTGCAATACCGTCCCAGGTTGGCTTCGAAGACGTTCAGGTTGTCGGAAATCTCGTGCCCATACAGCGCCATCGCCGACTCCAACCGGAGCGTATTCCTTGCCCCCAGCCCACAGGGCATGATGCCAAACTCCTCGCCCGCAGCCAGCACTTCCGCCCACACCCGCGCGCTGGTTGCTTCATCCGACGGAACATAAATCTCAAACCCATCCTCGCCCGTATAGCCCGTCCGCGCGATCAACACGTTATACAGGCCGCAGACCTTGCCCCACGTAAACCAGTAGTTCTTGATCGGTGTAAGGTCAACGTCAGTGAGCTTCTGCAGCGTCGCCGCGGCCTTTGGTCCCTGGATCGCAATCTGCGTGTAGTAGTCGCTGACGTTGGTCACGTGCACGCCGCTCATGCTGCCCACGGCCTGCCGAACCCACTGCACGTCCTTCTCGCGAGTCCCCGCATTGATCACAAGCAGGTAGTCATTTTCGCTGAGCTTATGCAGAATCAGGTCGTCCACAAACGTTCCATTCGGATACAGCATCGCCGTATAGTGCGCCTGCCCAACCTGCAGCTTCGAAGCGTCGTTCATCAGCAACTTCTGCACCGCTGCCAGCGAGTTCGGCCCACGTAATTGGATGTCGCCCATGTGCGACACATCAAAAATTCCGACCCCGGTTCGCACTACCATATGCTCTTCGATCAGCCCGCGATACTGCACCGGCATGTCCCACCCGCCGAAGTCCACCATCTTCGCCTTGTGATCGCGATGGACGGAGTTCAGTGCAGTCCGGTGAAGTTGAGATGGGGCTAGAGTTGCAGTGCTGTCAGTCATAGGAGTGTGCCTTCCTCGGCTACAGGGCAGGTGTTCGCGAACACTGCGGCCACCTCAAACGATACCAAACCGCAGCCTCCACGGCGAACCGGCAACTTTACGTCACTGTATTGAAGGCCTTGCCTTGCCTGCCATGCGCGAATGTCTTGCTGGGCGCTAGCGTCGCTCTCTCAGGTATGCACGCACAAAGTTGCTGACCGCAAAGTAAGCAAAGCCAACGAATGCTGCCAGTTGCAGATAGAAAATGGCCGCTGCGTGCGAGTGAATCGGCAGTCGAATGGCTCCTCGCTGCTTCCATAAACCCTGCGAAAGAAAGAGCGCGATCAGCATAAAGAATGAACCTGTAACCTGCAGCCACAACACGCTGGAAAATCGAGCTACGGGCGAGAGAACTGACCGTCCCAGCTTGCCGGCATGCTTCTGCGTCTGGGCAACCGTCCGCCGCGTCTCCACCACGCGATCCACCACGCGCGAAACCGTTGGCTGCAATGTCGCCGGTCGGCTTGCAGGTCGCGACGGGCCCGCCGCCGACGGATTGGGCGAGCTCGCCGCGTCTGCCGCCTTCAGCAGCGACTTCGCCGCATGGCGGGCACCATACCCCAAAGCGCGACCAAACCGAACCCTGTCCATAGTGAATCTAGTGTACTGTCCCGAGGTTGGTTTCCGCCCAAGCCCGCGCCGCCAGACCGCCAGACGCGGCACGCTTCTTTTGCATCCAAACACTTATCGCGAGTGTTGTGATAATGATGGAGACAAGGGGTCGTAGATGAAGAAGCTGGTTTGGTTAGTCGGTGGGATGGCGGCAGCGACGGTAGGGTTTCTGGTCTGGGATGCAAAACGCGTTCAACCTGTCGAGGAGTTGGCGCACCGCCTGGAAGAAGCATGGGCAGACCACCATACGGTCGTCTAGCGAGCTTCACCCTCTGGAAATCTTTCGCTTTTCCGGTTGATACAGGGCTTGGCTTCTACTACGGCATCGGCGTAGTCTTAGATTAGTCAACACCCGCAGCTGCCGTTCCCTCTGAAGTTCGCAGGGAATACCCAATGCGTGGGATGGGCATTCCAGCTAGCAGTGAATTCAAGGCTTTTCCAAAAGGCTTGTTTCCGAAGGACGGGGAGGTGGCATTGAATCAGCAGGTCAAAGACCTTATCCAGAAATTGGGCGAAGCGATCCACGAGTCGGTCAGCGAGTCTGATCAGATCTCCGGAGTTGTTCGCGAGATACGCGAACAGGGGTTCGACGTGTTGCTGATGCTCGAAGCGACCATTGGCCTCAATGAGGTTGAGGATGACACCGAGGAAGTGGATGTCGAGGAGGGAACCGAGGCCGAACCAGGCCCCTTCACCCGCCACGACCTCACCTTCCTGAAGTCGCTCCGCATCACCACCGAGGAAGTCGAGGCCACCGATACCTCTTCTCCTCAGCTGCCAAAGCCGGCGCGTCAGGAATCTAAGCCTCAGGATCCACCGGACGCCTAGTTTGCCGTCGATTTGCCAAGAATTTCTCGGCGCTGATACTCTCGGGCGTCGCTGGGTGGAGTATTCTGCATCCCAGCAGAGTGCATACGGCGGTACCGACTAGACCCGTTCGAGAAGGTGGAATCATGAGAGATACGTTAGGTGTTTTGCTTGCCGGTGGTGCCGGGGAACGGCTCTTTCCGCTCACACGTGACCGCGCTAAGCCAGCAGTTCCGTTTGCCGGGCAGTACCGCATCATCGATATAACGCTCTCCAACTGCATCAACTCCGATCTCCGCCACGTCTACATTCTGACCCAGTACAAAGCGCTCTCTCTCAATCGCCACATCCGCGAGGGTTGGGGCCCCGTGGTCGCAAGTGAGCTTGGTGAGTTCATCGAGATCCTGCCCCCCATGCAGAGAGTCTCCAAGAGTTGGTACCAGGGCACCGCCGACGCAGTCTTCCAGAACATTTATTCCATCGGGTCCGAGGAGCCTAAGTACGTCCTCATCCTCTCCGGCGATCACATCTACAAGATGAACTACGCGCTCATGAAGCAGCAGCACGTAGACTCCGGAGCCGACGTCACCCTCGCTACGCTGCCCGTCACGCCTGACAAAGTCTCCGAATTCGGAGTCGTTGAGGTCGCAAAGAATGGCGAGGTGACCGGCTTTGTCGAGAAGCCCAAAGAGACCAGCATCCGATCCCCCTTCAATCCCGACATGGTCGATATCTCCATGGGCATCTACCTCTTCAATACCGACGTTCTCCTGCCCGAACTGGTCAAGGACTCCGAAGACCCCGACTCCAAGCACGACTTCGGCCACGACATTCTGCCCAAGCTCCTAGGCCGCTACAAGGTCAACGCCTACAACTTCGTTGACGAAAACAAGCAGCGAGCTCTCTACTGGCGCGACGTCGGTACGCTCGAAGCCTATTACGAGGCCAATATGGACATCGCCGCCGTCGCTCCCACGTTCAACCTCTACGACAAAGCGTGGCCCATGCGCTCGCGAGCCTACCAGTACCCGCCCGCCAAGTTCGTCTTCGGCGAGCCCGGCCGTACTGGCATGGGGATCAACTCCATCGTCAGCGCCGGCTGCATCGTCTCCGGATCGGTCCTCCGCAACTCGGTGCTCTCGCATGATGTGCGAGTGAACAGCTATGCAGACGTCGATTCCAGTGTCATCTTTGCGCACGTAAACATCGGACGTCATTGCCGCATCCGCCACGCCATTGTCGACCGCGACTGCCATATCCCCGACGGCACGGTCATCGGCTATGACCCGGCAGAGGATAAGAAAAATTACTTCGTCACGCCTACCGGCCTCACCGTCGTGACTCGCGACTACTCAGCGTATGAAAACCCCGTCTCCCCCGACTTCCTGCAAGGCTGAGAAGCAGGGATTAGGGATCAGGGATTAGGGATTAGGGATTAGGCAAATGCAAAGGCCGCCTCACCGAGGCGGCCTTTGTAACTGATCCTTGTTCCCTGCGCCTACCTCTTGCCTATTCTGTACACGACGCCCATGGAGATCGCAAAGTACTCGCGTACCTCGGTACCAAGGTGTTCAAAGACCAGGTCTGGCTGCAGGCGAATCGCCAGCTTCGCGCTCTCATTGAAGTCGATGCTGCCGCCCACCACACCATACGGCCCGATGTGGTTGCAGTACAGGCCCAAATTACCCTGCTGCCCTAAACCTTGATCAGCCGCACAGGCACTCACTGGGCTGCCCCCTGGATAGTGGTTCACCGCATAGGTGTAGTCGCCGTACACTCCACCTCCAAGTACATGAAAGTCGACCGCAGCATAGCGGTTTTTCGGTCCACGATACTGAATTCCGCCCATGCCGATCGTCTGCATGACCAGCACGCGGTTATAGAACGGGCTGATGACCGGAGTCGTTCCGGCCCCAAAGCGGGCATCCGCCGCCACGCCCAGGTGGCGCGTCAGCCAATACGTTCCCATCGCCTCGCCGCCGCCCATGTTGAAGCGTACCGGAGTATTCTGCCCCGCCTGGTCGTTCATGAACAGCAAGCCCCCGTAGACCTCCCAGCGGTTGTCATACTTCGGGCCGGTGTAGGGAGCCAGCGCCGCCGCTGTGGCCGGGGAGACCGCAACCGTCCCGGGAGCCGCCACCGGCTTCTTTGTCTGGCTGCTCGACTGCGAGTCGCTAGCCGCCGGATCGGGAGTTTGTGCGTTTGCGGACGGTGTTCCAGCGGAGATAGCGATCGCCAAGCCCAGAAACAGGCTAAAGGTCGTCGCGCAGGCCACCGTACGGGTGGCAGAGTGTAGGGTCTTCTTGATCGGTTGCAGCATCTTCCTCGTTTGCGGGCTCAAGCGAGCGGCGCGGGTGAATCTGGTTTGCGCGCCATCGCGAGGCCTCGTCTAGAGGATGTCGCGGAGCGTCTCTTCAAGGATATACCGGCAAACCCCTATGCCACCCCTTTGCAGCTCCTTTTGCATCCAAATCGCCGTCCGCAGCGTAATCTAACTGACTGCCTGGGTTCTACAACCGGACATGAATCGTGGATCGTGCGACAATGAATCGTCGCCGTCCGGCATACGTCACGGACGGCAGTAGGGAGATTTATATGGGCGAATTATTCCAACCGACGCACCTCATCATCCTCGCGGTGCTGCTCGTCATCCTATTCGGCGGCAAGAAGCTGCCTGAACTCGGCAAAGGCCTCGGTGAAGGCCTCCGCGGCTTTAAAGAGGGCATGAAGGGCATCAACGACGACGTCAAGGCTGACGTCAAACCCGCCGAGACGGCTCACGTTGTCACCCCCAAGCCTGACGAAGCGACCAAGCCCCCCGCCGCCTAACGCATCTGCATCTCACAAGAGCGACGCCCGCGCTACTCTGCGGCCGTCGCTCTTTTCTATTTCAGATCCCCGGCACGAGGTCGTCCCCGCATGAAATTCAAGTCGCCACATCTCATCCCTCCCCACACCAAGGTCCGCCTCTCGCACATCTCCACCACCAACCACGACGGCATCGTCGACAAGGATGCAGCAGATGCTGTCGTCGCCAAACACCGCGAGCAGCTCGAGGCCCTCCAGGAGGTCTTCTACGCCTCCCAGAAGAAAGCCCTGCTCATCGTCCTTCAGGGCATGGACACCGCCGGCAAGGACGGCACCATCCGCCACATCTTCTCCGGCATCAACCCCCAGGGCTGCGACGTCTCGTCTTTCAAGGTCCCCACGCCCCTCGAAGCCCAGCACGAATTCCTGTGGCGCTGCCAGAAGCGAGTCCCCGCGCGCGGCATGATCGGCATCTTCAACCGCTCCCACTATGAGGATCTCCTCTCCCCCTGGGTCCACGGCAAAATCGACGACAAGACCGTTCGCCGCCGCCTCAAGGACATCAATGCCTGGGAGCAGACCCTCACGGACGAAAATGTCTTGATCCTCAAGTTCTATCTCCACATCTCGCGCGCCGAACAGACCGATCGCTTGCAGGCCCGCATCGACACCCCCGACAAGCGCTGGAAGCTCTCCCCCGCCGACTTCGCAGAGCGCCAGTTCTGGCCAAAGTACATGGAAGCCTACGAAGACATTCTGCGCCACACCAGCCACAAGCACGCGCCCTGGTTTGTCATCCCCTCCGACGCCAAGTGGTACCGCAACGTCGCCATCTCCGCGATCCTCGTCGAGGCCATGCGAGGCCTGAACCTCAAATATCCACCAGCCTCGTTCAATCCCTCTGGCATTGATCTCAAGGAGGAGTCGCCTTCGCAGGCGGCAAAGCAGGCCGCCAAACGTGCTGCAAAGTAGGCAATCCCGCCTAACCGCTCCGTCTCATAACGTAATCATCACCACCGCCGCCAGTGCAGCGATCATCCCAGCCGCCTGCCGCCGGGTAGGCTGCTCTTTCAGATACCACGCCGCGAGCAGAATCGTCCCTGCCGGGTACAAACTCGCGACCACCGACGCCACATCCAGCCTGCCCAGCCGTGTCGCCACGAGGAAGAGCATGTTTCCCCCGGTATCAAGCAGCGCCACACCCGCCGCCCACCACAACACCGTCTTCCCAAACCATGGTCCCGTATGCCCGGCCTCTCGCGTTTGAGATGTGGGTTGAGGTTGCGACCGCGTCCCCGTTGAGCCCATGACCGCGAGGATCAGCAGGCACAGCGTGATGCTGCTCGCCCTCGCAATCGCCATCGGCATCACGAGTCCCAGCGGACTCGCCATCTTCAGCGCCACAAAATAAATCCCAAACGCCACGCCGGCAAAGATCGCGAGCGCCATCGTGCTGCTCGATTCCCCCACACTCTCCGGCGAATCGCCCGCCGCGATCAGCCAGATCGCACCTCCCGCCAGCACAAACCCCGCCAGACGCATCGCCCCCGGAGCCCCCTCCATCCAACTCGACACCACCGCTGGAATGGCTGCCGCCAGCAACCCGCTCACCGCCGCGGAAACCCCCATCCCGCCCCTGCTCAGCGCCATATAAAACGCCACCACGCCCAGAGATCCGGTCACACCCCCAGTCATCGCCCACAGTATCGGCACCCCATGCGGCAGCACGGCATGTTGTCCCCACAGCGTCGCCAGCAACAGGCTCAGGCTGATCGCATGCGCCAGGATGACGAACCGGATTGCCCCGGGCACACGTCCCCCCGCGGCCTTTACCCCCATGCCGCCGGAAAAATCACCGCCGCCCCAGGAGGCGGCGGCAGCGAGCGCAACCAGCGCGTTCTTGTGGATCTCAAACCCCATCGTCTACGGGGTAGCCGGTGCCGTCGCCGGTGCTGCTCTCCGCCGGTTATCGGCAGCCGACGGATAGTAGCCGTCCTTGCAGGTGATCGTCAGCCCAGGCTTCATCACCCGGACCTCGGTGTGACGATAGGTCTCGTTATACGGAGACTCATGCGTGTAATAGCCCACTGTGTACTGCGCACGAACCTCGTCGGTTATCCGCGCGAAGCTCTCCTCGATACCCTTAGGCCGGAACTCCGGATCGGTCTGCCCTCCGGTCTCCGCGGTGTACTTCGGAAGCACATCATCGCGCATCGTCAACGGCAGATGGATCCGGTCAAGAAAACCGAGGCCCGGTATCGCCGCATCGCCCACCAGCGTCGCCCATACAGTCACGTTGTTAGTCAGCAGATACTTGATGACCTCCTTCTGACTCGCCTTGCTGCCATACTCTTTGCCATCTGAGATCACATACACAATGCGCCGCCGGTCAGGACTAGCCTTAGCCGCCTCCTGCGCCGCCATCAAAATCGCATCGTTCAGCGTATGAAACTCACGAGGAACGGTGAACGACATATTGCCTGCGGAGTGTCCGGGATCGATAACCCCGTCGACGGGCTCATTATTGATCACCGAACCATGAGACAGCGGCCCAGTCATCCCCATCAATGGATCCCGCCCAACGCCCTTCGACCTCTCCAGCACCGCGCCCAGACGAGCACTCTGCGCGGCCGTGAAGCCTGTCTGTTTGGTTACGCCATTGTTATACGTGAACACCGCGACCTCGTCGTAGGGAGTAAATGCTCCCTGCAACGCGCTCAGTGAAGCATTGATCTTCTCCATCGTGTCGTGCGTCACGCTCTGGTCGATCACCAGGGCTACGGACAACGGAAACGGATCCGCCGTGAACAGTCTCAACTGCTGACGTAAACCATTTTCATAGACCCGCACATCCCGCCATGTAATCCCCGGAACCAGGCGGCCCTTCGAGTCCTTTACCGTAAACGGAATCTGGTGGAACTGCACATTGACCGACAGCCTGTTCGCCGCACTCGCGGTCGATTCCGGAGGCGGTCCCTGATCTTCCTGTGCTGCTTGCGGAGTAGCCGCTGGAGCCGCGGGTAGCGCACCACCCGGCGTCACTCCGCCATTCCCGCTCTTCGCCTCATCGGTCACCGCAGGGGCCGAGGGCAGCGCCGGAGACACCGGCCGTATTGACTTCAAATTCGGAAGCGTCTGCGGAACAGGTGCATCTGGCACGTTCTGCTGCGTCGACTGCGCATCCGTCGCCGACGCAGTCTGCCCGCTCACCTGACTACCTGCCGCAGCCAGTGCCAGCACCAATCCACCCACCCACATCGTTTGCTTTCCCAACTTCATCCCTCATCCTCTTTCGCGAGCATCGGGCAGCACCGCCTCTGGACCTGCAGCAAAGGGTTCTTAGTCATTCGCTAAACCAACTGCTTCACTATCCAGCCGCGGTGCGCCTAAAACGCATCCTCTAGAGACTACCAGTGCGGAGCCGCCCCCGCACCACTCTTCGACTTCGGCGCTGCCGGAGGTTACCCTCCTCATCACTCAGACGCGTAACCCACCCACTTCGTTGCGCCCTCCCTCGGGGGCACTTCGCTCACTTGACGACGCTCCTCAGCTCCGTCCTAAGCCTCTCCAGGAAAATAAAGCCATACCCTTACTGTCGCCAAAATGCCATTCGATAACGTCTAATAGTGCGTATGAATCTGGTCTCTGTGCGCCGTTTTTCTGCCCTCCCGCTCGCGCTCTTGCTCGCCTCCGCCACGGCTCTCCGCGCTCAAGAGGCCCCGTCGCCCGACGCCCCTCCGCCTCCCAGCAAGGCCGCGCCCCAGCAGGAGCACGTCGGCCACGCCAACGAGACCCTCAAGCTCAACGTCAACCTCGTCGATGCCTACTTCTCCGTCCGCGACAAGAACGGCTACGTCGCTGGCCTCGGCAAGGAAGACTGCCAGGTCTACGAGGACAACAAGCTCCAGACCATCAAAAACCTCACCCAGGAGAAAAATCTCCCCCTCACCATCGGCATCCTCCTCGACACCAGCGGCAGCCAGCAGAACGTACTCCCCCTCGAGCAGGAGTCCGGCGCGCGCTTCCTCAAAGAGGTACTCACCCCCAAAGACGAAGCCTTCCTCATCTCCTTCGACGTCAACGTCGACCTTCTCGCCGACTACACCAACAGTCCCCGCGAGCTCACCCGCGCCATCAACCAGGCCTCCATCAATACCGCCAGCTCCTCTGCCGGGATTCCCGGAATCGGCGGCGGCCCCATGCCCACCAGCAATCCGCGCGGCACGCTGCTCTACGACGCCGTCTACCTAGCCGCCCACGACAAGCTCAACTCCCAGACCGGCCGCAAAATCATCGTCATCCTCACCGACGGAGGAGACCAGGGCTCGCAGGAGACCCTCAAGTCCGCCTCCGAAGCCGCCCAGAAGGCTAACAGCATCGTCTACGTCATCCTCATCGCCGATCACGCCTTTGGCGGAGCCTTTGGCAGCCCCTTCAACGGCAAAGCCCAGATGGAGCAGCTAGCCCGCGAAACCGGAGGCCGCGTCATCGACGTAGGCAACAACGGCCGTCGTCTCGAAGACGCCTTCGACCAGATTCAGGACGAGCTCCGCACCCAATATCTCCTCAGCTACACCCCGGCCAACACCACCGCCGACGGCAAGTACCGCAAGCTCGAAATCGACTGCGGCAAGGGCAACACCGTCCAGGCCCGCAAGGGCTACTACGCCATCACCGGCGACGAAAACAACGACAACTAACCCCAGGTCGCTCCAAGCCCGTCGCCCTTAGCCCGTCGTCCGTCGCCTTTAGCTAGAAGCCTTTAGCTAGAAGCTAAAAGCTAGAAGCTAGAAGCGAAAAGCTGTCCCTAAGCCTCCATCGCCCCCGAATACACCGCCATCCCGGCCACAGCATCGACGCCCATAGCATCCAGCGCCTCCACCTCGGCGCGCTCCTTGATCCCGCCCGCAACGATCAGCTGCCGCGCCGTAGTCGACCTCAGAATCGCTGCCACATCCATCGGAAACCCCTGCATCGTCCCCTCTGTATCGACGTGCGTATACAAAAACGCCTCGCAGTAATCCTCCAGCCACGTCACCGCCTCTTCCGGCGTCAGGTCGACCGAATCCTTCCACCCCTTCACCGCCACCTTCCCCTGCTTCGTGTCCACCGAAAAGCACAGCGCCTCTTCCCCCAGCGCCTTCTTCAACCCCGCCGCAAACGTCTTGTTCACCCCGTCCGCGCTGAACAAGCTCGACCCATAGATCACCCTCTTCGCCCCGGCCTCCAGCAACCTCCGCCCATCCTCCGCCGACGTCAGCCCTCCACCCACCTGGCACGGCAGCCGCTTGCAGATCATCTCAATCAGCGCCCGATTCTCCCCCTGCCGCATCGCCGCATCCAGGTCAATCAGCTGCACCAGCGGATACTTCGAGAACCGCTCAATCCAATAATCAAAGTCATCAAACGAGAGCTTCAGCTTCTCTCCCTGCACCAACTGCACAATCCGCCCACCCATCAAATCAATCGAAGGAATCAACATCCCTCTATCTTCTCAAATGCCGGACAACATCATAGAACGAATCATTGAGGGACATGACCCAACTGCTCGGTAAGCCGCATGAGATCGTTAATATCGGCCATTCGATAGATCGGCATATATCTAATGACCGTCATCCATTTGACTTCGGCTCTAGGTACGTAAAGTACATATTTTGTATCGACCTGCATCTTGTCGTCCAGGCGTAAGTCAAGAAGTGCAAACGTCTTATCGTCCTCTCCAAGAAGGAACAAAATATATCCGTGATCCGACGTAGACATACCGGAGAACGCCACAACTGGAAAATCATGGACAGTGTCCGCTATTCCACGCAAGTACGCGGAGCCGAACAGAAATGAGAGCGTGCCAGTGAGCGCGTAAAGCGAAAACGCGATCTTGCTCCAAGGTCGTCTGAACCCTTTGCTGATAAGCCACCAGCTCAACCCAACGAACACAGCTAACCCCGCACCATACACAATCTCAAGATTCGCAACGGTCTCCGTATCCGTATCGAAGATCACCTGAGTCCAAGTGCTCCCAACTTCCGACGCGCTCTTGAGAAGAATGCCGTCGCCCTGTTTCTTGAGTTCCGACATGCCGCTGAAAAATACCGCTCCATCCGCAAGCACAAGCACCAGCGCTACCCACCACAAGCGTTGTCTCACAAAGGTGGGGACAGCAAAATGGAGTCGTCGGTTCACCCTTCGAGCTACCCATCGCAGTATTAAGTAGACAGCGCGACCAACGATCACAGCCAATAACGCATCTACCGCAGACCTCAGGAGGATCTCGATTCCCACGTAGGTATGAGCTTGGTCGATCGCAGGAAGCGACAGACCGTCGAGTGCAAGTGCGCTGTATTTACCCGCCACGTAAGCCTGCCCAAGGCAAGTCGCGAGCCAAGTGATCGCCGCGGCCCCCGTAGACCAAGCGATTGCATGAACAGCGGAAGGAAGCCTCAGTCCAGCGAAGGCACTTCGCGAAATCAACGCAGAATCGGGCTCGGTCTCAACAACGGCGACGCTTCTCAGGTCTTCTTCGCTCATCGTCCCTCCACCCTCGACGAGCACACGGCCGGTTCCAGAGAAAATGGCCTCATGCTTTCAGGATCAACTGATCATACTGCGAGGAAGGTCGGGTGCCCCCCACCCCAATCTCTGCCGGGTGCCCCATTCATGACGCCTCCATCGTCATGGGTGGGGTGATGAGGCCAGTCGAGCCCACAGATCACCCGTAGCTGCCTACCCAGCGCCACCCCGCAAATCCCCTCGCCTGTGCAGGATCTTGTCAAGCCCCGTCACCCCCTAAGTCGCACATTCGAAGACAAATAGACTTGGCATAGTCGCCCTACCCAGCGGCCTATAATTGAAACAGGGCCAACCGCACAACGGAACAACCTAGCCGACACTCAAGCCAACCAGCTTCGAATGCAGTACGTCAGGCGTCGATCCAACCAGATCGTCCCCTAAGTCCAATGTTTTGAATATTATGCCCCTAAAGCCTTTGAATGGAATATTTTAGGGGACGGCAAAGGCAAAATTGGCAACTATCCCACCACACCAAGTAAAGGTTAAGACGGCGGATTCTTCGCGCTCTCTATCAGTTTCCGCGCCACTTCTGCTATCAAGCCTTCAGCAGTTTGTCCGTCACTCCATTGAAGACACAACTGCCGAATTGGTTCGCTTTGAGCGTGGACGGAAGCTAACCCGCGTGGGAGCATCTGCTCAAAGCGCTCACGCCAATCTGGAACTAATTCCTCTTCCACCGTCAGAATCGCCCGAAGAGTTGCGACCTCTGCCGTCAACTGATCAATGATCTCCAAAAAGCCCAAAGCCATCGTTTTCTTCGAATCCACGTCGCACCTCACAGCAAGGAAAGACCAATGAACCGTAGACAGACTATCCCGCCCCAACAAAAGTACACCACCAAGCAATTCCAGTCCGAATTCCCCAACGATGATGCGTGCTTGGAATATCTCATGATCAAGCGGTTTCCGGGTGGAATTGCCCTCTGTGTTGAGTGTGGCGTGGATCGTAGGCATTACAGGGTTTCCGGTCGCACCTGCTACGCTTGCCCCGTCTGCGGCTACCATCTCTTTCCCCTCGCCGGAACCATCTTCCACAAGTCCACAACCTCCCTCACGACATGGTTCTATGTCATCAAGCTGATGACGTCCACGCGCGTCGGCATCTCCGCCAAGCAGATCCAGCGCGAGACCGGAGTCACCTACAAAACCGCTTGGAGGATGATGAAACAGGTTCGCGTCCTCATGGCCGAGAAATTGAAACTCCAAGGCGCGGTCGAGATGGACGAAGCGTACTTTGGGGGTTCGGACTCAAACAAGCCTCAGCACCTCAGAGGCAAGGCCAAGACGCCCGTCCTCGGCATCGTGGAGCGCGATGGACGGGTTTCCACCCACGTCCTGCCCGACGCATCCAAAGATTCCATCCTGCCCGTTGTGGGAGAAGTCCTCCACCCGCGCACCATGATCTACTCGGACGGCTCTAAGGCGATTGAACAGGTTCGCTGGATGGGGATGAGCCACAAACTAGCCACCGTCAACCACTCCAAAGGGTACAAGGATGGCTGGGCGCACACCAACACGATTGACGGGTTTTGGAGTCTCGTGAAGCGGGGAATCACAGGGGTTTACTATCAGGTCGGACTTGAATACCTACAGTCCTATCTCAACGAATACGCGTTCAGGTACAACCGCCGCCACGTCATGCGCCCGATGTTTACTCAGCTTTTGGAGCGGACGACGTTTCAGGTTTGCCCTTCGGTGCGCGAGGAGAAGCTGGCTTTACGGTCGTAGTGCAAGCGAAGTCCAACAGGTCGCGGAAGTCGCGCTCTGTCCCGTCTTCGACTGGTTTTACATCACGTTCTGCCATACAAAGAAAGGATACACCCATGGAACAAGATGAAATTTGGCGTGGACGGAATCAGCGTGTATTCGATTTAGCGCAAGACGTTCTAGCGCTCGTCCGCGCTAAGGCTTTGAGTCAAGCCGAGGCGCAAGATGCAATCAAGGTAGCTGACGCTCTATCCAGACCGTACTATCCTTTGGAAAGTTGATTGCTTTCAATCTGCTCCAATTTTTGCGCCAGTTCTTTCATTGTTTGCTGAATATCCTTGAGGATCGCAATAACCTGCTGTTCAAAGGTAACAGTGGGAGGCATCGGGTCTTTCCTTTCACGTTTCGACTATTGCGGGTTCTCCGGTGGACGTTTGCGGCGCACGGCAATCCATACCAGTTTGCCGAGGCAGTAAACGATAAAGACGGCGAGGATATCCCCGGCGATATTCGCCATGATCAAGTTAGGGCTGTGCAGTTCGACGGGCGTATGCGAGCCAAGAAACCAGTGCCCCGCGCCTAGAAACACACACAGCCCAATCTCCCACGAATGGATTCTCATACGGCTCCGGTGACGTTGCGTCTATGATAGCGCCATGCCCACTACTACCGAAGTCCTTCTGCGCAGTCAGATATCAACCCTGCAAACACTGAGCGCAATGTTAGAACTGCTACTCAAGACGCATCAAGATGTAAACGGACTCAAAGAGAGCGTGAAGGGCCTTGATCCTACGTTTGTCGATGTCTTTCAGGCGAATCGCAAGAAGGTGGATACTGAATCGCGAGTGCTTCCAGTAATTTCCCAGATAAGAACGACAATCGACGAGCTGATTTCACCGCTGCAAGACATGCTACTGTCAATTCCGAAGGTTTAGGTTCCTGCATTCATCCAACTCTCTACACCGAGAGAGACCGAATCGAATTTGCTTTCTTATCCCCTACTTGGGTTGAGGGGATCAGCTTTACTTCCTCGGCCTTCTCAATGTTGTTCATTTTTGAAACCTCGTTATCCTAATGCCATGACAAGAGAAGAACACCAACTTGTAATCAGCATGTTCAGCCACCAGCAACACCTGATCGAAACACTTATTCAGGTACTCAAGAGCAACAACCTACTCCAAAAAGGAGAAACGCTAGACGCCTACGCAGCGATAGCTTTCCCCGGCGCAGACGCTCACATACAGCTCGAGCGTCAGGTTCACACGGACTACCTAGCTTTTGGTACAGCGCTCGGCGTGAAGCATCTCCCAGAGACCGCAATTGGAGACTGGCTTCCAACTCAGTCGAAGGTACTTGGTCTGAGGGGATAATTGCCGCAAAATTCAAAGCTAAGTCCAATGTTTTGAATATTTTGCCCGTAAAGCCTTTAGATGGAATATTTTGAAAGCAAAAATGTCTGTAAGTCACTGATTCCAAAGATCAAGCCATTTTAGGGGGGAGGGGGGTACCCCCACCTAATCCCTGTTCCCTAATCCCTGTTCCCTAATCCCTACCCCTAGCAGGGGAGCCGCATCGGGACACCGGCCGCCGCCACCTCAGCCTTCAGTGCCCTAGAGTCGGTGACGCCGAAGTGGAAGATGCTGGCCGCCAGCGCCGCATCCGCCCTGCCCACCAGGAACACTTCGGCGAAGTGAGCCGCCGACCCCGCCCCACCCGACGCGATCACCGGAATCTGCACCGCCTCCGACACTCTCCGTGTCAGCTCGCAGTCAAACCCTCCCCGCACCCCATCCGAATCCATACTCGTCAGCAGAATCTCCCCCGCCCCCCTGGCCTCCGCCTCCACAGCCCACTCAATCACCCGCAATCCAGTAGGCTTTCTTCCTCCAGAGACAAACACCTCAGCGTCTCCGACCGGATCGCTCGATCCCTTCGTTCGCCGAGCATCAATGGCCACAATCACCGCTTGCGCTCCAAAGCTGGCTCCAATCTCCCCAATCAGCGCTGGCCGGGCAATCGCGCTGGAGTTGATGCTGACCTTATCAGCACCAGCATCGAACACCGCAGCAGCATCCTCAGCCGACCGAATTCCACCACCAACCGTAAACGGCACGAACAGCGACGCAGCGGTTCGCTTCACGGTCTCCAGCAGCGTTCCACGCCCTTCATGCGTAGCCGTAATGTCCAGCAGCACGATCTCATCCGCTCCTCCGCGAGCATGCCGATGAGCCAGTTCCGCAGGATCGCCAGCATCGACGATGTCCACGAACTGCACACCCTTCACGACGCGCCCTCCGCGAACGTCCAGGCAAGCGATGATGCGCTTGGTCAGCATCTACGAGCTCACGCTCACCGTCGTCACCGCACATTGAGCCACTGCAGCCTCGCTTCCGCCCACTCTCCCAAACCCCAGGTCGTTCGTCCCAAGGAAGCTCATCCTGTAACGCTTCGCCATCTCACTCAGCTCATGATGCACTCCCTGCATCGCCATCTGGATAGCATGAACCGAGTCCGCTCCACGAGCAGCAGTAACATGATCGCTCCCAGTCGAACTGATGCGATACGGACAAGCCCAACCACTGCCCTCGATGTGGAACGGCTTAGCGAAGCTAACCGTCAGCGTAGTCGTTTGCGCCTCATGCTCAAGGTCGATGAAGCGCTCAGCGATGATCTCGAACGGGACTAGATCGAGCCCGGTCCAGTTGCCCTCGGCGTCCGGCTTCAGCATCTCGACAGTCCCATGTACGACTTCGCTCGTGTCTCTCATTGCATGTCTCCTTACGTCGTCCCCTCGATGCTACAGCGCGAGGAAGTTCCTCAGGACCTGGAGGCCCGTTTCGGCGGATTTCTCCGGATGAAACTGAACACCCATCACATTCCCACGCTCAATAGCGGCGGTAAACGGACCACCGTAGAGCGTCGTCGCTGCCGTATCCACAGATAGCGGAGCTCGCCACGAGTGCGTGTAGTAGACAAAGCTTCCGTTGGCGACGTTTTTGAGGAGACGCGAGTCGGGACGGATGTTTTCCAGCGAGTTCCAGCCAACATGCGGCGACTTCAGATCATTGCCCTCGAACGCAGCGGGGAATCGCTCGCACTGGCCGGGGAAGTGCCCGAGGCCGGTCGTTTCGGGCGCCTCGGTAGAGCCTTGGTATAGCCACTGCAGCCCAACGCAGATGCCGAGGAATGGAGTTCCGGTGGCGATAGATTCGCGGGTTGCTTGCGTCAGACCAAGGTCTTCCAGCAACCGAGTCGACCGGAAGTGGCCAACGCCTGGAAGGACGATCTTATCGGCGCTCAGTACAGCAGCAGGAGATTGCGTCACAACGAAATCGTTCGCACCAAGGAAGCGAAGAGCCTTCACGACGCTGGTGAGATTGCCCGCTTTGTAGTCGATGACTGCGATCACGCTATAGCAAACCCTTCGTGCTCGGTAACAGTTCTTTCATGCGTTCGTCGCGGGAGCAGGCGCCGCGGAGGGCACGGGCGAAGGCCTTGAAGATGGCTTCGATCTTGTGGTGATTGCTGCGGCCGTACATGGTTTTGACGTGGACGTTGGCCCTGGCTCCGCGGGCGAAGCCGTCGAAGAAGTCGGTGACGAGTTCGGTCTGGAGATCGCCGACTACGGGGGCGTCAACCTGGTCGTCGACGACGTAAGCGACGCGGCCGGAGAGGTCGACGGCGGCGACGGCGAGGGTCTCATCCATCGCCATCACGAAGTAGCCGGCGCGGAGGATTCCCCGTTTATCGCCAAGTGCTTCAGTGAAGGCTTCGCCGAGCGCGATGCCGACGTCTTCGACAGTGTGATGCTGGTCGACGTCAAGATCGCCGATGCATTTCAATTGCAGATCAAAGCCGCCGTGGCGCGTGAAGAGTTCGAGCATGTGGTCGAAGAATCGGATTCCAGTGGAGACGGTGTAAGTTCCCTGGCCATCGATGTTAAGGCGCAGCGAGATCTTCGTTTCTGTGGTGATGCGTTCGACGACGCCGATGCGCTCGGGACCTGCGGGTTGCGGCGTTGCGCCGATTTCCTCCACTAGATCGCTCATGCTCGTCCTCTGCCTTCTGCCGGTGTCCAGCCCATCTCTGCGAGCGACTCGCGCAGGGCTTCGATGCCGCGGGTTACGTGGTCTTCGACTCCCACGGTGATGCGAACGTAGCCATCGCATCCGGGGTCGGCGGAACGATCGCGGAGGAGCACGCCGCGCTTGCGCATTGCTGCGCAGAACTCCTTGTGGCGAGGCCCGATATCCATGAGGACGAAGTTGGCGGCGCTGGGCCATGTGCGGACGCGGACGTCGCGAAGAGCGGCGAAGATTCGCTCGCGACCAGCGTGGACCTGATCGACGTACCAGTTGATGTAGGCGTCGTCGGCGACGGCATCGGGGAGGACGGCGAGAGCGACTCCGTTGACGTTGTAGGGCGAGCTGACCTTGCGGATGAAGCTGATGAGGCGAGCGTCGCCGGCTAGCATTCCAATGCGAAGGCTGGCCAGACCGTAAGCCTTGGAGAAGGTGCGCGCGACGATGAGGTTAGGAATGCTGCCAACGTCGCCGATCATCGTATCGCCATGAAAGTGGAAGTAAGCTTCGTCGACCATCATCACGGCCTGCGGAGCGGCAGCAGCAATGGCCAGCAGATGCTCGCGACTGACGGTGGCGCCCGTGGGATTATTGGGCGAGGCAACGATGATGAGCTTGGTTCTCGGTGTGATCGCTGCGAGGAAGCGCTCGAAGGGGAAGGCGAGTGAATCGTCGGTTTGCACTCGCTTGAGGCCCGAGGTCATCAGGCTGATGGAGACGTCGTACATAAAGAAAGTGGGAGTGCAGATGAGAGCTTCGTCCCCCTCGTCGAGGAAGGCGCAGGAGACGAGATGGATGGCCTCGTCGACGCCGTTGGTGAGGATGATCTCATCGTGTCGCACGCCGAAGTGGGCTGCGACTATGCGCTCGACGGGCTCGCGCTCGGGATAGACGGTGAGGCCTTCGGAGGTGAGCTGCTGGAGTTTGCGCAGGACGGAGGGACTGGGCGCGAAGGTGTTCTCGTTGAAGTCGAGGCGAAGCGCATCCCGACCGGCGAGGGGAGGGTGGTACTCCGGCATCGCGAGAACGGCCTTGCGCGGCTGGACGAGCTGGGTTGGCTCGGACTGGGTTTGCTCTAAACGGATCTGCTCGATGTTGCTTGGTTCGGTTACGGCGCTCATCGCATCCTCACGCGCACGCTCTCGGCGTGGCCGGTTAGTCCTTCTGCTTCTGCCAGGGCGATCGTGTGAGGTCCGACCTCACGCAGGGCATCGAGTGTGTACTGTTGCACGGTGATGATTTTGACGAAGTCGAGAACGCTGAGTCCCCCGCGAACTCGCCCGTTGCGGCCGGTGGGAAGGACGTGGTTGGGGCCGCTGATGTAGTCACCCATGGATTGGGGCGTGTGGTGGCCTATGAAGACGGAGCCTGCGTTCCGGACCCAGCGAAGGTCAGCTCCTGCGTCGACGGTGAGGTGCTCGGGTGCGAGGCGGTTGGTGAGCGCGTGCGCCTCGTCGGCGCTGGCGGTGATGAACGCGAAGCCCTGCGCGGCGAGGGATTGTTGGGCGATGGTGTTGGTCTGAGACTGCCTCTTCACTTCGAGGACGACCTCTTCGGCGAGGTCGGATTTGCTGGTGATGAGGACGGCAAGGGCCTCGGGGTCATGCTCGGCCTGGGCTACGAGATCGGCTGCGATTCCGGTAGGATCACCGGTTTCGCTCGTGACGATGATCTCGGTCGGCCCCGCGGGCATGTCGATTCCGGTGTGATGCGAGACAGCGATCTTGGCGGAGGTGACGTAAAGATTGCCGGGGCCGACGATCTTGGCAACGGGCGCGATGGTGGATGTACCGAACGCGAGGGCGGCGATGGCCTGCGCTCCGCCGATGCGGTAAAACTCTGTGACGCCGGCGAGATGGGCCGCGGCTAAGGTCTCTCGTGCGGGCTTGGGGGAGCAGACGACGATGCGCTCAACACCCGCGACCTGGGCGGGCGTTACGGTCATGAGCAGGGTCGAGGGGAGGGGATAGCGGCCGCCCGGAACATAGCAGCCGACCGAGCTGAGAGGGCGAATGATCTGGCCGACTTCCATTCCTTCGGTGGGGCGAAAGCTCCACGCGCGGGGAAGTTGCTTCTCCGCAAACGCACGGATGTTGGCTTGTGCGAGGAGCATGGCCGCCTTGAGGTCTTCGCTGGTGGCGTCCCAGGAGATCTGCATCTCTTCGCGGCTGACGAGGAGCGGCTGGTCGTCGGTGAGGGCGTCGAAGGTGGCGGAGTATTGGCGAACGGCTGCGTCGCCGCGGTCGCGCACTGCGGCGAGGATGTCCTGCACGATGGCGTCGACCTTCGCAGTGTTGACGGCGCCGCGCTGCTCGAGCTGCTGGATCGCAGCTTCACAGGAGCTGGCGCAGTCGCCGAAGGTTTTGAGGATCTTCATCGCGATCCTCTGCGACCGCGGACGCTGGGGACAACGCCGCGGCCGGACTGCATCTGGCGGCGTTCGCTGCGAGATCCGGTTGCGACGACTCGCTTCGCTGCCTCGGGACCAGCGGGGTAGATGCGCTTGGGGTTCTTGGGATCGACGACGATGACGAGTCGCACGCCAGGCTCAATCTTCTGACCGGGTTCAATCCGTGAGCTGAGGGTGACCTGGCGGCTCGTCTTGTCGGGTTCCTGGAGCCACATGACGATCTTTGCCATGGGAAGCTGCTTGCCGAAGCGCTTGATGGGTGTGACGGAGACGACGGTGGCGTAGAGGGCGAGGCCCTCGCGCTCGGCCTTGGTCTGTCGCCACCGCTGGTAGAAATACAGCACCGCAGGCGTTGCGGCTGCTATGAAGATGATGGTCCAGATTACTGTCTTCATCGAAACACTTCCTTCTGGTTACAGAACTACTTTACTAAGGGGATATTCGACGATGCCTGTGCCACCGGCGGCCTTCAGTTTGGGGATCACGTCGCGAACGAGGTGAGTCTCGAGGATGGTGTTGAGGGCAACCCAGTGCTCATCTCGCAGCTGCGAGATGGTGGGGGAGTTAAGCGCGGGGAGGACACTGAGAACGTTGTCAAGGTCGGTCTTGCGGACGTTCAGCATCAGTCCGACCTGCACTTCGGCGTCCATTGCGCCGTTGAGCATCAGGGAGAGCGTCTGGATCTTGGCGCGTTTCCAGTCGTTGGCCCACGCGGTTTTGTTGGCGATAAGCTGGGTCTCGGACTCCATGAGAGTTTCGATGATGCGGAGGCGATTGGCGCGGAGAGAGCTTCCGGTTTCGGTGACCTCGACGATGGCGTCGGCCAGGGTGGGCGGCTTGACCTCGGTAGCTCCCCAGCTGAACTCTACCTTGACGGGGATGTTCTTCGCCGCGAAGTAACGTCTGGTGTACTCGACGAGCTCGGTGGCGATGATCTTTCCTGCGAGATCCTCGGGCTTCTGGAAGGGGGAGTCCTCAGGGACAGCGAGTACCCACTTTACGGGAACACGAGACTGCTTGGAGTAGGTCAGCGACGTGACTCGCTCGACGTCGGATTGGTTCTCGAGGATCCAGTCGTTGCCAGTGAGGCCGGCGTCGAGGGCCCCGTGCTCCACATAACGGGCCATCTCCTGGGCACGAACGAGCATGCACTCGATCTCGACGTCGTCGATGGTCGGGAAGTAGCTGCGGCCGCTGGCGTAGATGCGCCAGCCGGCGCGCTCGAAGAGAGCGATGGTGGCGTCCTGCAGGCTGCCCTTGGGAATGCCCAGCTTTAGTTTGTCTTTCTGTGACATTATTTGCTCCCTAATTCGATGGGCTTGGTAAAGCAGCTGACGGTTCCCTCGTGGCAGACCAGGCCATCGCCCTCGACTTCGACGCGGAAGAGCAGGGCGTCGTTGTCGCAGTCGGTTGAAGCGGAGACGATGCGAAGGCGGTTGCCGCTGGTCTCACCTTTCATCCAAAGCTTTGAGCGGGTGCGTGACCAGAAGGTGACGAAGCCGGCTTCCGTGGTCTTGAGGTAGCTCTCTTCGTTAAGGAAGCCGAGCATGAGGACTTCGCCGGTCTTCGCATCCTGCACGATGCCGGCGACCAGACCACCAGCCTTTGCAAAGTCAATCGTTATGGGTTCTGTTGAGTTCGTCATCCTGTTTCCTTGAGGGCTGCGGTGAGGTTGATTGCCGAAGAGGTGCTCAACGCGACGCAGCAAAAAGCCCGCTCGCGATGTGCGCGTCAGCGGGCCTGTGGTAGATCCTGTAGGGCGTTCTTGTTGCTTACTTCGCCGCACCGGACACAGCCGCCAACACGCTATGCGCATGATGATGGTGATGCCCGAGATGATTCCGACGAACGCTCATTACCCTCTACGCTAACGGGAGGACGCTGCAATGTCAATGTTCTGGTCATTCCTCTGCCGAAGTTCCAAAATCGGCTGTGATCCTTCGTCGTACAAAAATATGTGAGTGCATGGAAATGTCGCGTAAGCCGAAACCTGCATCTGTTCTGGTGACGGCAACCTGCCGGGGAGATGCATTTTATGACGGATTATCGCGTACAAGCTGGAGAAGCTCAGGAAGATCAAGTTACGGCAATCATTGAGAAGTACACAGCGCCAGTTCCCTCAAGCGTGTATCTGGGGTTAGCGCTGGTGTCGATCGCTGCGTCGGTGACGCTCCAGGTGACTCAAAAGGAAAAAGCAAACGCAGCCCTCTTCGTGGGCCAATGGGTTGCGCCGTTTTTACTGCTGGGAATCTACAACAAGCTGGTCAAGCAGCACGGCTCGGACGCGAAGGTTCGATAAAGCGGAACGATTCGCCAGGCTGTTGCACGCAGCTTACACGCCGGTCGGGAGAGACGCTCCGATCGGCGTAAAGGTGCGCTCACCATCCTCAGCCACGAAAACCTCGCCGGTTCCGATGCAGTAGATCCAACCGGATATAGTCAGTGCTCCTTCGGCCATGGCCCGGGCGACGGATGGATGGGTTTTGAGGTGTTGCATCTGGAGAAGAACGTTCTGCTCCGTGAGGACATCGATCATGCTTTCGCCAGTGGAGATGGCAGTGGGGCGGTCATGCTGGGTCTCGGCAGCGGCGAGCGCGGCATGGGCATTGACGAGCCAAGCTTTGACCGTGGGCATCTCCGCTACTGACTCGGGATGAAGCAGTGCGGACATTGCACCGCAGTGCGTATGACCGCATATGACGACGTGGCGAACGCTGAGCGAGGTGACAGCAAACTCGATGACGGCGCTGACACCTCCGAGCATTTCGCCGTAGGCCGGAACCATGTTGCCGATGTTGCGGGTGACGAAGACTTCGCCGGTGCCGGAACTGGTGATGGCGATAGGGTCAACGCGTGAGTCGGCACAGGTAATGAAGAGCGTGTGGGGGCGCTGGGGCACGCTGGCTGCCTGCGCAAAGACCTCGGCTTGATCCGGGTAGACCTCGGTCTGGAAGCGCCGGACACCCTCTTTGAGACGCTGGAGAACCTCGTCCATTTTGTCCTCCTCTGTAGGATCCATGGTGTCTTCGTTAGATGGCAATTCATTTAGATTTGACGCCATTTAATATTGCAGCCGATACTACTTCGCTGGTCAGGATCGGGGTGTTTGCCGGC
Source organism: Granulicella sp. (assembly GCA_027452215.1). Taxonomy (GTDB): domain Bacteria; phylum Acidobacteriota; class Terriglobia; order Terriglobales; family Acidobacteriaceae; genus Granulicella. The sequence goes on from DAIDGQ010000022.1 coordinate 166,545, forward strand.
GATGACGGCGTCCATGGCGGCGCGGAGGTCTTTGCCGGTTACGGGTTGATCGTTGCCGAAGTCTTTGCGGCGGGGGCGGCTGTCGTCGAGTTGGCCGCGGTACACGAGACGCATTTCGGCGTCGAAGAGGAAGAAGTCGGGGGTGCAGGCAGCAGCATAGGCGCGGGCCACTTCCTGAGTCTCGTCGAGGAGATAGGGGAAGCGCCAGCCGAGCCGGGTGGCCTGCTCGCGCATGCTGTCAGGACCGTCTTCGGGATACTCGGCGATGTCGTTGGACTGGATGGCGGCGATGGCGATGGGGCCGTTGCCGTCGGCGAAGTAGTCGTGGCCGATGCGGGCGAGCTCCTCTTCGACGTGTTTGACGTAGGGGCAGTGCACGCAGACGAACATTATGAGTAAACCGTGCTTCTTCGCGGAGCCGCCCTTGGTGGAGAGGTTGGCGGCGTCGGAGCGGTCATCGTCCCAACTGAGGGCGAAGACGTCGTCGCGGCTCATCGCTTTGCCGGTCAAGACGTTGGGCAGCTCGAAGGGTGGAGCGATGGTTCCGAGCGGTAGCATGATCGATTCGGTTCTGGACATGGTTTGCCTCGTATTCCCCATCATAAGTCCCCTGCGGCCCGGTGCTGCGCGCGCCAGGGGAGTAGAGGGTGGCCGATGGTGGAAGGTGGGCGAAGGATTGATAGGCTATCTGCATCATGGCAACGAAGAAGGTAAAACCCGAGGTTGTCCCCGGGAACAGAACTCGGCCGGGACGGGTGCTGGCTGAGTCTGGGCGCGCGGCCGGCTTCGTACTGGAGGTTGGGCCTCATGGGAGGCCGCTGTGCCGGTGGTGCCGAATGGAGATTCTGGCGAAGCGGCGGAGGACGTTTTGTTCGGATTTTTGTGTGCATCAGTGGAGGTTACGGTCGGACCCGGGGTATCTGCGGGATCAGGTGTTTGCGCGAGACCGGGGAATCTGTGTGCTTTGCGAGACAGATACGGTGGCGGCGTATGCGGAGTTGAAGCGCAGTCGGGGCCGGGCGAGGGAAGAGGCGCTGGAAGTTTGGGGGATGAAGTCAGTTACGGCCAGGAGGTCGCTGTGGGATGCGGATCATATTCGACCGGTGGCGGAGGGGGGTGGGGAGTGCGATCTGGATAATTTGCGGACGCTTTGCTTGCCGTGTCATCGGGAAGTTACGGCGGATCTGAGGAGACGGCTGAAGGGCCGGAGCTGAAGGCGCTTGATTGCTTCGATGGGACGGGGTTCGAATAGTCCACAATGGAGGAATGCGAGCCAGTGCGGCAATGAATAGGGCGTTGTTTCTGGATCGTGATGGGGTGATCAATCACGAGGTGGGGTATCTGCATGCGGCGGAGGATGTTCGCTGGGTCCCGGGGATCTTCGAGCTTTGCCGCGTGGCGGTGAGGGCGGGATACAAGCTGGTCGTGGTGACGAACCAGGCAGGGATTGCGCGGGGGCTCTATACAGAGGCGCAGTTCGAGACGCTTATGGAGTGGATGCGCGGGGAGTTTGTGGTCAGGGGAGTGGCGCTGGATGCGGTTTACTTCAGCCCGTATCATCCGGTGCACGGGTTGGGTGAGTATAAGCGGGAGCATGAGGATCGGAAGCCCGGACCGGGGATGCTGCTGCGGGCAGCAAAGGACTTGGAGCTGGATCTGGGGCTGTCGGTGATGGTAGGAGATCGGTGCTCGGATGTGGGGGCGGCGAATGCGGCGGGGCTGCGGACGATGTTTTTGCTGAGTGGGACTGAGGTGGAGGGTTGCGCGGGGGAGTATGTGGCGGTGGAGTCGCTGGGTGAGGTAGAGAGCTGGCTTGCTGCGGATTCGGCTACAGAGCGGGAGGTGCGGTGATGCAGAGGATGCGGGATTTGCTGCGGGGATCGCTGGGGAGGAGCTTGCGTGAGCTTCCGGATGAAGACCGGCTGGCGGCGGCGTGGCCGGTGGCCTGCGGGAGTGCGCTGGCAGGGCATGGAGAGGTGCGGCATCTCGATCGGGACGGCGTGCTGCATGTGCGGGTGGTGGGGGCGGAGTGGATGCAGCAGTTTCTGCAGTTGCGGTCGGCGCTGACCAACGATCTGGGGAGGATCGCGGGGGTGCGGCTCAACGGGATACACTTCGAAGAGCAGGGCGCGGTGCGGGCTCGTGCGGTGAAAAGAGCAGGAATTAGGGATTAGGGAACAGGGATTAGGAGATTGGTGATGAGTGAGGCTGCTGGGGCGGTTACGTTGGAGGAGGTTCGGCATGTGGCGGACCTGGCAAACCTGGAGTTGACGGCGGAAGAGTTGCCGCGGATGGCAAAGGATTTGAACGCGATTCTGAGGCACATTGCGCAATTGAATGAGCTGGATACGTCGGCGGTGGAGCCGATGGCGCAGGTGGGGGAGGCGCTCGGGTATACAGCGGCGGATGCTGGGGAGACGCTGCGGTCGGACGTGGTGAAGGCTTCTGTGGATCGTGCGGCTGTGATGATGGAGGCTCCGGAGAGCGATGGACGGTTCTTCAAGGTGCCTAAGGTTATCGAGAGATAGGGTGGAGGGCTCAGCGGTTAGGGCCAAGGCCGAGTGCTAAGGGTAGTGATTGCAACGGGAAGAAGATGAGGCTGGACGAGAGCATGGTTGAAACAGGGAAAATGTCGCTGGAGAATTTGACGCTGGCGGAGGCGCGGGCTGGTGTGGTGGAGGGTCGCGTGTCGGCGGTGAGGCTGGCGGAGGAACATTATGAGCGGATTGCGGTGGTGGATCCCGAGATTCACAGCTATCTGGCGTTGACTCGGGATCGCGCGATGGCGCAGGCGGAGCGCGTGGATGCGGCGGCGAAGGCGGGCGATCCGCTGGGGCCGCTGGCGGGGGTTCCGGTGGGGATCAAGGACGTGCTGACGGTGCGCGGGGTGGCGACGACGGCAGGGTCGAAGATTCTGGAGGGATACCATCCGCCGTATGACGCGACGGTGGTGGCGCGGCTGGAGGCGGCGGGCGCGGTGGTGCTGGGCAAGTTGAACTGCGATGAGTTTGCGATGGGGTCGTCGAATGAGAATTCGGCGTATGGGCCGGTGAAGAATCCGAGGGCGCTGGAGAGGGTTCCGGGAGGAAGTTCGGGAGGGTCGGCGGCGGCGGTGGCGGCTGGGATGTGTGTGGCTTCGTTGGGAACGGATACGGGCGGGTCGATTCGGCAGCCTGCGGCGTTTTGCGGCGTGGTGGGCGTGCTGCCTACGTATGGGCGGGTGAGCCGGTATGGGCTGATTGCGTTTGCTTCGTCGCTGGATAGGGTGGGGCCGTTTGCGCGGTCGGTGGAGGACGCCGCGGTGATGCTGGAGGTGCTGGCGGGGCCGGATGAGATGGATGCGACGTGTTCGCACGAAGCCGTGGGAGGCTATGCGGCGGAGGCGAAGAAGGACGTTGCAGGGCTGCGGATTGGTGTTCCGGAGGAGTACTTCGGGGAGGGATTGGACCCGGAGATTCGGGCTGCGATTGAGCGGGCTCTTGATGGGCTGCGGGCGGCGGGGTGCTCGATTCACAAGGTGAGTTTGCCGCACACGCGGTATGCGGTTCCGACGTATTACGTGATTGCAACGGCGGAGGCTAGCTCGAATCTTTCGCGGTTCGACGGGGTGCGGTTTGGAATGCGGTCGAATGATGCGGGGACGCTGTCGGCGATGTTCCGGAACACTCGCGATGAGGGGTTTGGAGCGGAGGTCAAGCGGAGGATTCTGCTGGGAACCTATGTGCTTTCAGCGGGTTACTACGATGCGTACTACCGCAAAGCGCAGCAGGTTCGGGCGCTGCTGACGAGGGATTTTGTGGAGGCGTTTGCGAAGGTGGATGCGATTGTGGCTCCGGTGACGCCGACTCCGGCGTTCAAGCTGGGGGAGAAGACGGATGATCCGCTGCAGATGTATCTAGAAGATATATACTCGGTGGCCGCGTCGTTGGCGGGAATCTGCGGGATGAGTGTGCCTTGCGGGGAGACGAAGGCCGGGCTGCCGATCGGAGTGCAGGTGTTGGGCAAGCATTTTGATGAGGCGACGATGCTGCGCGTTGGGGCGGCGGTTGAAAAGCAGGGATTAGGGAACAGGGCCTAGAGGCGTGGCGATGGTGCGAGGATGGAGTGGGTCTGCCGCGCTGGTCGCGTTCGTTGGGCTGGCTGTGGCGGTGGCGGCTGGAGCACAGCAGCCGGCGGTGCAGCCGAAGGTGAAGGCTACGGATTCGGTTACGGTGAATGCGGACCGGGGGCTGGTGGGGGTTAGCGACTCGGCGACCAGTGTTGCGGTGTTGTCGCAGAAGCAGATGCAGAATGCTCCGGGGCTGACGCTGGACGATAAGCTGCACCAGGTGGCGGGGTTTCAGCTGTTTCGGAGGACGAGTTCGTGGACCGCGAACCCTACGACCGAGGGAGTGAGTCTGCGGGGGCTGGGGAGCACGGCGGCCAGCCGGACGCTGGTGGTGAGCGACCAAGTCCCTTTGAATGATGCGTTTGGCGGGTGGGTTCATTGGGATGAGATTCCATCGCTGGCGATCGACGAGGTGAAGTTGCTGCGGGGAGGGTCGGCGGATCTTTATGGATCGAGCGCCATTGGGGGCGTGATTGATGTGGTTCCGGTGATGCCGGGGTTGTTGGCTACGCCGGAGTTGGATAGCAGAGGGCAGGAGCGGGAGCGCCGGTTTGGGGTGAGTGCGGATGCCAGCGGGGCTTCGGAGGATACGGCTCTGGAGGATTTGCTGCTGACGGGGGTGGCGCGGCGGTTGACGATGCTGGGAGCGTTTACCGGGTTGAAGACGGGGGGGTATATTCCGATTGCTCCGGCCTTTCGGGGGACGGTGGATACTCCGGCGAATGTGACGGCGGAGAGCGGGAGGGTGGTGCTGGGGACTTCGCCGGGGAAAAGGGGAATTAACGGGTTTTTGCTGGGGAATGTGCTGAATGAGGCGAGGGATAATGGCACTCCGTTGCAGACGAATGGGACTCGGCTGTGGAGATATGAGGGTGGGATGGATGGGCGTGGGAGCGGGGGGAGTGCGGCGGTGCGGGTGTATGGGTCGCGGGAGAGCTATCGGCAGAGTTTTTCGGCGATTGCGGTGAATCGGGATTCGGAGAGGCTGACGAAGTTGCAGCGGGTTCCGGTGGATGAGGTGGGGTTTGTGGTGCAGGGGTCGAGGGCGCTGGGGCGGGCGGTGACGGCGGCGGTGGGCGTGGATCTGAGGGACATTCGGGCGACGGATGATGAATCGGCCGTTGGGAATGTGGTGGTTACGACGAGTACGAGCGCGAGGCAGAGGGAGACGGGAGGGTATGTGGATGGGATATGGCAGCCGAAGGGGTGGTCGGTTTCGGGGTCGGTGAGGGTGGATTCGTTCCGGACGCTGGATGCGCGCCAGGTGGTGTCGAATGGGGCGGGGGCGACGGGTTTGCCGGAGTTGGATGAGTTGGTGGCTAGTCCGCGGGTGGGTCTGGTGCGGAGGTTGGGCAAGGGATTTGAGCTGACGGGGACGGGCTTTCGGGCGTTTAGAGGCCCTACTATGAACGAGTTATACCGGACGGGGCAGGTGGGGCAGCAGATTACCAAGGCGAACGATTCGCTGCTGGCGGAGCGGGCTACGGGGTTTGAGTTTGGGGGGGAGGAGGTGGGGAGGTTGGGGAGGTTGCGGGGGACTTACTTCTGGACGGAGGTCAATCGGCCGATTTCGGCGGTGTTGCTGAGCCAGACGGCTACGTCGCAACTGTTGCAGCGGCAGAACTTAGGGCAGATTCGGAGTCGTGGGATGATGCTGGAGGGGCAGACGGAGCGGTGGCATGGATTGGAGGCCAATTTCGGCTATCAGCTTGCATTTGCAACAGTTACGGCGTTCAACACGAGCAGTTTGGTGCAGAAGAACCTGACGGGGAACTGGATTCCGGAGGTTCCGAGGGAGTCGGTTACGGCTGCGGTGAATTATGGGATGCCACGAATCGCCAGTGTTCATGGGGTGTTTAGCTATACAGGGAAGGAATATGACGATGCGGCGAACCAGTTTGTGCTGCATCCTTATGCGCGGGTGGATGTTTCGGCAGAGAGGGAGGTGGGGAGGGGGTTTGCGGTGTTTGTGGGGGCTCAGAATGTGCTGAATCGCACGATTGACGCGGGATTGACGCCGCTGCTGACGCTGGCGGCTCCTCGGCTGGTGCAGGGCGGGCTGCGGTACAAGCTGGGCCGGTGAGGTGTGTTTTCGCGCCGGTTCAGGCGGGTCTTGGGTTGCAAGGGGCGTGACTGAGGGAGGGTTCGGGTTGCGCGGCTCGAAAATGGGGGCTGGAGAGGGGTGCGGGGGAGGGGTGGGAGTTTGAGGTTGGGGGCTGTGAACCCGGGTGGGGGAAAAGGTTGCGCGCAACACGGTGGGTGGAAGTGCGTTTATCTAACTGCACGGCGGAAGTGATCGCAGGTGCAGGAGGCACGTCATGAAGAAGCTATCCAATTTAGTTGCGAAGCTTACTGGAAGGAAGTTGAACGGGATGGGCGTGCTGGCGGCAGCGACGTTGGCTGGAGCGGTGTTGATGGCTGGAGCTCCGGCGGCGCAGGCGCAACGGTTTGGGATTGGAGTGCAGTTTGGCGGACCCCAGTATTATGCTCCGGCTCCTCCGGTGGCGGTGTATGGCGGGGCTGGATATGGGTACGGCGGTCCGGCGGTGTATGGGAACGGGTACTACGGAGGGTATGCGCAGCCGTATGGCGATGGAGACGGCGATGGCTGGAGGAACCGGTACTACGGCTATGGCGATGACCACCGCGGATGGGGAGATGGCGATGGCGACCGGCGAGGATGGGGTGGGGACGACCATCGTGGATGGGGCGGCGGAGATGACCACCGCGGATGGGGTGGCCGGGAACACCGGTAAGAGGTTCGCGAGGCCGCCTGTGATGGGCGGCCTTGCTGTGCTTGGGGAGGTTCTGGCTGGCTGGCTTTTAGCTGCTGGCTTTTAGCTGCTAGCTTTTAGCTGCTAGCTTTTAGCTTCTAGCTTCTAGCTTTTAGCTGCTAGCTTCTAGCTGCTAGCTTTTAGCTAAGGCAACGGCCAATGCGGGGGTCCTTCGCCTTCGGCTCCAGGATGACGGCGAAAGGCAGGCAAGAGCAAGGGCGAGGGCAAGTGCAAGTGCAAGGGCGTTTGCAGGAGGGCGTGGATGTGTACTTCCTGGCCGAGCAGATGGGAACCTCCGTTCACATGATCGAGCAGCCCTATGGGCAGGTGAACACCATCAAGCACGCCGACCGCGTGTTGCAGGGCATGGCGGGATGGGAGTTGCCGCAACCGGATGACGGCAAAGCAAAGGCGTCGAAGGCAGCAGAGACACATGACAAAGGTAAACGTGACATTCCCCTAGATTCCGGAGCGTAACCGAGGCCGGTCCGGCGTCAAGCCCGCGCATACGCGCGCCGCTGCGCGGTCGGAGAGGCTTGACCCCGGCTCCTATGCCTCGGCTCATGTTCCACAGTATCGGGGGAATGTCATCCATAAGAGTGCACCTCTGATTGCCGCGAATCGTAAAGCTGCGCGCACGCGGAAGTTTACTAAGCGTCAATTCCGAGAATTGCGTTTCATCGAGCCGGAGCTCTGATCTGAACATAGTCCGAGGACAAGAAGGTCAATCACCATGTTGGAAATTTGCAGACTTGCCCATCTCCTGAGTGCACGTTGGCAATTCTGTACCATCCAGACGTATTCCGGGACCGTACAGCATTGTTCAGGACCAAACTGTTGGGTGTGGCCTGCCTTCAATTGAGCGAGCGCTTTGGACTATTGGCAACAACGAGGATGCCCAAAGGCCTGCTTGTCGCTGAAATTTCCGACTGTCTTGAACTCTGGATTTGTAGGATCGACCATAGGTGCAGCGTCATTCCTAAAGCTTTGCTGACTCAAGGTCTGTTCAGTGTTTTCCCGGGAAACCTCCAAGCCCGTGGAAGGTCATATAGAGGGCGTATCCGCAGACGGCTGCAGCGATGACCATTTCGAGGAGGAGCACGGCGACCCCATACTTGTACCAGGGCTCGTGGGGGATGGAGTGGGTTGCGATTACTTCGGTTGTGTCAGTCTGCATTAGGGCCTCACGGGTTCAGGGATGAGTGGGATTACGCGGCTTCAGCAACCAGTTCGCGGTGTTCGATGAGGCCGTGTTCCTGTGGCGCACGCTCATAACGTGCAGCCCAGAAGTAAAAGAGCGTGATGGGAACGAACATGTAGAGGGCGACGTAGGCATAGCCGGAGTGGATGTTGTGGCCGCTGGCGAAGATGAGCGGATACACGATGCCCGCGGCAGTGGATACTCCGCCGATAAATCCTGCGGCTGCGCCAGGGCGGTCATGGAAGAGCAGAGGAACGAGCGCGAAGGTGCCGCCGGTGGCGAAGGAGATGGAGACACCCATGGCGACCAGAACCAGCACGGAGAGATGCAGCGAGCCCATGAGGCCGGCGACAGTGAGGCTTCCCATGGTGACGGTGATGAGGATGAGCGATAGACCGAGCCAGTGGAGGCGCGGGGCGTAGGGGAGGGTTTTGGCGATGAGGGGGAGCGGTGTCCAGCCTTTGCGCTGGAAGAGGTCGGACATGAAGCCGGAGAAGGGGCGGAAGAGCGAAGCGGTGAAGGACTGCACCGCGGCGAAGGTTCCGGCAGCAATTTGAAGGCCCGCGACTCCGCTGAATCCGAGGGCCAGAATTTCAGCGTGGAAGCCACGAGTGAAGTAGCCTGGCAGCCACGCGTTCATTGCGATCTCGAGGCCGAAGGACATGGCGTAGGCGAGCATGAGGGCGATGGCGATGAAGCGGCTCCAGACAAAGAGCGTGCCGCGAAGATTGCTCTGCTTGCGCACGAGGGCCTGCTGCGCGACGGAGCTGGCGGCCTGGCCGCGGACGAGATACCAGGCGGCGATCCCCAGGGCGATGACGCCGAGCCAGAGGAAGGCGGCGTGGTAGTTGGTGCCGAAGAGGCGTGGGAGGGCGAGGGCTCCAGCGCCGGCGCCGACGTTGCCGGTGCCGGCGAAGAGGCCTTCGGCGGTGCCGATCTCGTGGTCTTTGAACCACTGCGCGACGTGTTGGATGCCGACGACGAAGGAGACGCCGGCGATGGCTACGATGACGCGCTCGGCGAAGAGGAGCTTGTAGCTGGTGGTGTAGGCCGAGGCGATGGAGACGGCGCCACAGACGCTAAGGATGAGAGCAAAGGTGCGGGGAGCGCCGAAGCGGTCCGCGGCCCAGCCGGCGATGATCCGACCGATGGGGGCCATCCAGATGGCGGAGCTCGCGAGCAGGCCGAGGGCCTTGATGCTGAGGTGATAGTGGGCTGCGATGCTGGGGCTGAATGCGGCGGTGGAGAACCACATGAGGAAGCACCAGAAAAATCCGACGATTGCGATGATGAGTTGTTCCACTTTATGTGTCTTCATAGTCGTCTTCCCTTCCACGTGGGGGCGTGGTGCGATCAATGATTGGGTGGGGTAACCGAAGTGCTGGAGAGCTGCACTTGGGCGTGGACAGCAACGTCGTGGTTGCCATGGGAGATATCAGGGCCGGCTACAGTGCCGGCAGAGCTTTTGGTTCAAGATGAGACGGACTTCTCCACGCGTACGGCGCACTGTTTGAAGTTGGGCTCGCGCGAGATGGGATCGAACGCGCCGAGGGTGACGAGGTTGGAGGTGGCCTCGGGAAAGTGGAAGGGCATGAAGACCTGGCCGGGAGCGACGATGCCTGTGATGCGCAACTCGATCTGCGCCACGCGGTTGCGGCGCGAGATGATGGTGACGCGGTCGTGGGAGCGCAGCTTGAGTTGCGCGGCGTCGATAGGGTTCATCTCCAGCCATGCGTTGGGCACCATGCCGTTGAGCATGGCGATGGCGCCGGTCTTGGTGCGGGTGTGCCAGTGCTCGACGGTGCGGCCGGTGTTGAGGATCAAGTTGTACTCCTTGTCGGGCTGCTCGGCGAAGGGTTCGCAGGGAACGGAGTGGAGGCGGGCGCGGCCGGTGTCGAAGGCGAAGCGGCCGTCGCTGTAGAGGCGATCGCCACCCCACTGGACGCCGCCTTCGCGCTCGATCTGCTCCCAGGAGATGGCGCTGTAGTCGCAGGCGCGACCGGCGGAGACGCGCTGCCAATCCTTGTAGGCGTCGTGGGTGGTGGTCCAGCCGGGATAGAGCTCTTCGCGCAGGCCGAGCTTGTCGGCGATGGCGAGGAAGATGTCGAAGTCGGCGCGAGCTTCGCCGGGAGGGGCGACGACCTTGTTCACTTTGCTGATGCGGCGCTCGGAGTTAGTGTAGGTTCCTTCCTTCTCACCCCAGATGGCGGCGGGGAGGACGAGGTCCGCGAAAGCCGTCGTGGGTGTGGGGTGAAAGCCATCCTGTACTACGAGGAACTCGATGTTCTTGAGCGCGAATTCGAGGAGGTCGTAGTTGGGAAAGGAGACGGCGGGATTGGTGGCGACGAACCAGAGGGCCTTGATGCTGCCAGCAACGGCGGCTTCGATGATGTCGGGATAGGCCTTGCCGCGCTGCGTGGGAATGCGGCCTACGTCGATGTTCCAGATGTCGGCGAGCGCTTGACGGTCCTCGGGATTTTCAAACTTGCGGTAGCCGGGGAGCGAGGAGGTGAAGCCGGTTTCGCGGGTGCCCATCGCATTGCACTGGCCGGTGATGGAGAAAGGGGAGGCACCTGTGCGGCCGATGTTGCCGGTGATGAGCGCGAGGTTGTTGATGGCCGTGACGGTGACGGCACCCTGAGTGGAGTGGTTGACGCCCATGGTCCAACCGATGAACGCGCTCTTTGCGTTGCCGTAGAGGTGGGCGACATGCTCGATGAGATCGACGCCGAGGCCGGTGACGCGCGACGTGTGCTCAGGGGTGAAGGTTGCGACGAAAGCCGCGAATTCGGCAAAGCCTTCAGTGTGAGCTTCTATATAGGCGTGGTCGATGAGGCCATCGCGGATGAGGATTTGCGCGATGCCGTTAAGCAGGGCGATGTCCGAGCGCGGCTTTACAGGAAGATGGATGTCGGCCATCATGGCAGTCTTGGTGACGCGTGGGTCGGCGACGATGAGGGTGCGGTGCTGGTTGCGCTGTAGGCGTTCGCAGAGGATGGGATGGTTGTCGGCGATGTTGGCGCCGATCAGCAGAATGACGTCTGCAGTTTCGAGATCTTCGTAGGAGCCGGGAGGGCCGTCGCTGCCGAAGGAGAGCTTGTAGCCGGAGACGGCGCTGGCCATGCAGAGGGTGGTGTTGCCGTCGTTGTTTGAGGTTCCAAAGCCGAGCTGAACAAGCTTGCCAAGAGTGTAGGTCTCTTCGGTGAGGAGCTGGCCGGTGCCGACGACGCCGAGAGTTCCTCGCCCGTGACGTGCCTGAATGGAGCAGATGCGGGTGACCATGGTAGTGATGGCTTCGTCCCAACTAACGGGCGTGAGGACGCCGTCTTTGCGCAGGAGTGGCGTGGTGGCGCGGCCAGGAGCGGTGAGCATGTGGTGCTCGCTGAGGCCTTTGGGGCAAAGCTTGCCGCGGTTGACGGGGTGGTCTGGATTGCCGCGCGCGGCAACGGCTTTACCGTCCTTGACGCCGATGAGCATGCCACAGCCAACTGAGCAATAACCGCAGGTGGTCTTGACCCATGAGTCAGCGACGCGCGACTCGGCGATGTGGCCGAAACGGGGATCGTCCGCGTAGGCGTACTTGGAGCGCAGCGTGTCAAAACCCAGGAAGCGCTTAGCGCGGACGACGAAGCTGCGAGTGATTGCGACTAGATTCATGCGTGCCTCGCACGAAGGAAGCTGAGGCCCATGCTGAGCGGAACGACTGAGACGAAGAAGAGATAGCGCGTGGAGAGCACCGCGACGATTGCGCACAGGAGGCCGAGGGTCCAGACGCCGCTGAGGATGATGCCCGCGGCCAGGAGGACGAGCGCGAACGATGAGATGACGGTGGGGCGCAGGAGGGCACCGCGCATGAGGGCGAAGGAGGCGCGACCCTCAAAAAGCGAAGAACTGCGGAGGCGAAAGAGACGAATGATCTGGTTGGAGAACCACAGAACGCTGATGATGAGGACTGGCCACGTGGAGTAGTGAACCGGCGTGTGCGCGAAGTAGCTCGGTTCGAGCCGACCCAGGAGAGCGGCGGCCTTTTCCAAGACCGGCGCGAGGGCCGCGCCCAATAGAGCCGCGGAGAGCAGGAAGTCCAGTGGCGTGTGGACCATGTTCCACGAAGGGCGCGCGGGAACAAGATAGATATAAGCGCTGGCGATGGTGCCGAGGACTCCTAAGAAGCTGGCGGCCCAGCCACACAGAGGCACGACCTGCCCGGCGTGGAGCAAACCGAGAGCCTGCGCCCACGATGCAGCGGTGCAGGCGCCAATGCTGAGGAAGAACAGAGCGAAGAGGAGGACCTCGCGGCTGAGCCAGGAGCGACGCCACATTTTAAGCGCACGCCAGGCGTAAGCAGGGCGGCCGAGGTGGAAGACAGAGATGTTGAGAGCGACCGCTGTGACAAAGGCGAGGAGCGTGAGGCTTAGTGTGTCGGTGGCGTGGGCGAGCAGCATGACGATCAGCGCGCCCACGACAGCTTGCACCATGGTCGTCATGAAGACGAGCGACCAGTGGGGATGCTCAGCGCGAATCTGACCGCTGTCGACGCGCTCGAGTTCGCCACCGGCAACAGCGGGCGGCAGCGTAATGCGAGTAGTGGAGACGGTGTGCCGAGCCGCGGGCATGCCGGGTGAGTCCGCGGCGGTGAAGTCAGCCTTCCACTCGATCTTGTTGACGATTTCGATTTCGATCGCATGCTCGGGGCAGGCGTTGACGCATGCGGGCTCGAGGCCTTCGGCGAGTCTACCCTGGCACATATCGCACTTGCCGACGACGCCGCGCTCGGCGTTGAACTGGGGAACGGAGTAGGGGCAGTTCCAGACGCAGTACTGGCAACCGATGCAGGCGTCGGCGGAGTGAAGGACGATGCCGGTGATGGGGTCCTTGGTGTAGGCCTCGACGGGACAGCCCTTGACGCAGTCGGCGTCGAGGCAATGGTTGCAGCCCATGGAGAGATAGTGGCGCAGCGTGTCGGGGTAGCTTCCGCCCTCAAGCTCGCCGACGCGACGCCAGTTGATGTCGTAGGGATTACCGTTCTGTTCGTTGCAGGCGACTTCGCACGAGCGGCAGCCGATGCACTTGGTCATGTCGAAGTGAAAGCGATACTGCTCGCCGGACTCGAGGGAGCGTTCGGGGATGAGGGACTTGACTACGCGCGCTGGTGCGCCGGACTCGAGCAGCGAGAGCCGCACGAGATCGAAGCTGCTTCCGTCGTTGGCACGTTCGTGGAGTGGGAGAGACAACGGTAGATCCCTTTCGGCGTTCGTTCGGGGTTAGTAGACGTCGCGGTGATACCGATTCTGTTCCTGCAACTCGTGAACGAACTCTTTGGCAGCGTCGGCGTCCATTTGTCCATGCGCTTCGATGATGCGATGAAGAGCGGCGTCGACGTCCTTGGCCATGCGAAAGGCATCGCCGCAGACATAGATGGAGGCGCCTTCATCGAGCCACTTCCAGAACTCGGTGCCGGACTCGATCATGCGGTCCTGCACGTAGACCTTTTGCTCCTGGTCGCGAGAGAAAGCGGTGTCGAGACGGGTGAGATGGCCGTCGCTGAGCATGGCCTCGAGTTCGTCGCGATAGAGGAAGTCGGTGCGAGCACTGCGCTCGCCGAAGAAGAGCCAGTTGCGTCCGGTGGCGCCGAGCGCGCGGCGCTCGTGCAGGAAGGCTCGGAAGGGGGCAACGCCGGTGCCCGGCCCGATCATGATGATGGGCGCCGTGGGGTCGGCGGGAAGCCGGAACTTCTTGTTGGGTTGGATGTAGATAGGGACGCGCGCTCCGAGCGGCGTGCGGTCGCTGAGCATGGTGGAACAGACGCCGCCGCGCTCGCGATTGTGCGCGTGATAACGGACGACGGCCACCGTGGTGTGGAGTTCGTCGCGGTGGAACGAGGGGCTGGAGGAGATGGAGTACAGCCGCGTGGAGAGCTTTGGAAGGATGCCGACGAGCTGCGTGGGCGATGTCAGGAGACCCGGGCACTCCTCGATGAGGTCAATGAGGCCGCGACCGTGCATGTAGCTGTCGAGATCTTTGTGGGCATCGGCGGAGAGGAGATGCTGAAGTTTGCGGCAGTCGCCCAGGGAAGAGTAGGCTTGCACGGTCTTGCGGGTAAGGCGAGAGGGTTGGAGATGGTGCGTGAGGGCTTCGAGGAGCGTGGTTGCGCCGAGCTTGGGCAGGGTGACGATGGAATCGGGCGCAAAGTTGGTGCAGGTAAGAATCTCTTCCACCACGGCGGGGTCGTTCTGCGCAATGACTCCGCAGGCGTCACCGGCCTCATAGTGGACGGCTGAGCCCTGCAGCGAGATGCCCACGTGCACGGTCAGCTTGCTGGAGACTTCGTGCGTAAGCGGATGCTTGTCGATGACCTCAGCGAGGTAGGGATTGTCGCGCGTGTGGGCGTGAGGCCTGGCGGAGCTGCTTGCCGGTAGCGCGATTGCATCTGATGGAACAGAGCTGGGCGTTGCGGAGATGTTGGCAAAGACCGCCTTCTTCCATTGCCCGAAGGGTTCGTCGACCTCGACGCCGGAGTCGACACGATCGCACAGACGTGTGCCGCCGAGAGCGTAGAAGCGAGCGTCGAGATCTGCGCCGAACTTGCAGAAGTGCTCGTAGCTGGTATCACCGAGAGCAAAGACAGCGTAACGCAGGTTGTCGAGACGCGGAGCAGAGAGAAGGTGAAGAGACTCGGCGAAGGCTTGCGCACCGTCAGGCGGATCGCCTTCGCCATAGGTGCTGGCGAGCACGAGTGCATATGTCTGCTCGGCGAGAGAGGCGGTGGTGTATGTGTCGAGCGAGGCGAGCTCGGGGTTGTGGCCTTGCTGCTTGAGTTCCTTGACGAGTTTTTTTGCGAGGCGCTCGCTGGTTCCGCTCTGGGTGGCAAAGAGTACGACGATCTTGCGCGATACGGACGGAGCTTTCGCAGGCGGGGCTTCAGCGGTGGAGTAGACGCCGGCGAGGAAGCCGTTGAGCCAGGCGCGCTGCTCAGGTGTAAAGGGGGCTTCGTCCGGGATGAATGGGACGGTCGGCTTCATCGCGCGGCCTCCGGTGCGCAGAACGCGCGGAGCTGCTCGATGCTGTGGCGGCGCGCGAACTTGAGGAACGACTCCTGCCCGGAGCGTTGTTCGCTATAGGCGTGGAAAAGGCGGTGGAGAACAGGCGTCAGTTCGGAAAATTTGATGGCGGGAATGAGTTCGCGTGCAAGGCCCTGGTCGGCGTCCGCGCCGCCGCCGAGCAGGACTTGATAGCCTTCTTCACCCGATACCTTGACGCCCATAAGGCCGATGTCGCCGATGTAGTGCTGCGCGCAGGAGTGGTGGCAGCCGGTGACGTGGAGGTTGATGGGACCGAGGATGTTGAAGTGCTGATCGAGTGAGTTGGCGAGAGCGACAGCGTGCGTCTTGGTATCGGAGGCCGCATAGCGGCAGCCCTGGTTGCCGGTGCAGGCAACGGTGCCGCTGAGCACTGGACCTGCGGTGTAATCCAGGCCGGCATCGCGGAGGGACTTTTGCGCGGCTTCGAGTTGATCGATCGGGATGTTTGGAAGAATAAGGTTCTGCCAGACGGTGAGACGCAATTCTCCGCTCCCATACTCTTCGGCGATGCAGGCAACAGCGCGCATCTGCGCAACG
The DNA here is from genome assembly GCA_027452215.1 of Granulicella sp. Classification (GTDB taxonomy): domain Bacteria; phylum Acidobacteriota; class Terriglobia; order Terriglobales; family Acidobacteriaceae; genus Granulicella. Next base: position 182,244 of record DAIDGQ010000022.1, read on the forward strand.
GGAAGGCGGCCGACGGGCACCACGACGCCGATGGACATGAGTCCAGGCTGGAGCTGCGGATGAATCCCGATGTGGCCGGCGCGGTCGATGGCGCGGCGGGGCAGGCAGTCGGCCGCAGCAAAGTACATCAGCGGAAAGGCGAGGCGTTTTTCTGTCTCCTCAAGAAACTTCGCGATCCCCCACTTGTCGATGAGATATTTCAGGCGCGCCTTCTTGCGGTCGGTGCGGTCGCCATGGGCAATGAAGACGCGGATCATTGCGACGGCGACGGCGACAGCCTGGTCGGGACGAAGAAGAAGGCCGGAGTCGGTGGCGAATTGACGATGGCCCGTGATGCCGCAGAGAAGAACGCGGAAGTAAATGCCCGCGGGGATGTCAGTCCCCTCAGCTACTTCAACCGCAACGAAGCCGATGTCGTTGGTATCGGCGAGCACGGAGATATCTCCGCCGCTATCGAAGGCGACGTTGAACTTGCGCGGAAGCCCGTAGAGATCATGCGAGTTAGAGATGTAGTACTGGAGGGCTGAGGCAAGCGGCTGGACATCGAGCAACTCAGTGGGGTCGAGGCCGGAGAGCGGAGATGCGGTGATGTTGCGAATGTTGTCCGCGCCGGAGCCGCGCGAGGTCATGCCGAGCGACTGCACCTTGTTGAGCACGCGAACGATGTCGCGTGGCCGGAACTCGCGGATCTGCACATTGGCGCGCGTGGTGAGGTCGCAGCGGCCGGCGCCCCAGTCCTCCGCCATGTCTGCGAGGCCGCGCATCTGCGCCGAGGTGAGAAAACCGCCGGGCGCACGCAGACGAAGCATGAAGGAATCTTGCGCAGGAGCGACGTAGAACAGGCCATGGAACTTGAAGCGGAAGATGTCGGCAGCCTCAGGGGCGCGGTCTTCACTGGCGTGGGCAAGGAGTTTCTCCCAGAGGTCGAGTGGATTCTGTTCGTACTTCCAAAGCTCCTCGCGACAGAGCTCACTGATCGGCGTGCCGAAGTAGACCGATTCGGGTTCTTCCGTGGCGAGATTGGCGGCCTTTGTTGTTGGATCGTTCGTGATGCGCCCGTCGGGGAGGTAACCAACAAAGGGAACCGCGCCGCGGTGCTGAAGACCAGCGAAGAAACCTTGCAGATAATGCTTCTGCTCTTCCGTGAAGGCCGGGTTGTCGAGTGAGACGGCAGGCATGCTTCAGATCTCCGGGAAAGCTGGGTCGAGAGAGATAGCGGCAGTGCCGTTCGGAGTTCTAGAGGCTTTGATGGAAGCGTGGAGGGGCTTCAGTCAAGAACAATCTGGACTCTAACGGCACAGAGTGCGGTGAATGCACAGCTCATCGAGGAGGCTGAAGTTGTCGAGGTAGGTTCGCAGGACCAGCACAGCATGGGGCTGATCCGGCCGCGGGCTGCAACTCTGCAAGAGCCAGGCGCCAGCGGATAGGTAGAGCCTAAAGCATGTTGGCCGGAACCGCAAGCAGAGTTTTGCATAGAGATGACTACGAGAAGAAGCGGACGCAGGGATTGCGTTGCGAAATCAGCAGTTCCACGATTAGGGATTGCGTCGGAAGAAGCTCCATGCTATCCCTCACGAATCACCGCAACGCAGCGCGACGCCCTGACTTGACTCGCGCTGGATAGACAATGCCGGCCCGCTCTCCCACGGCACATTGCGACAAGCCGACCAATCATCTTGCGATTCGCTCGGACATACATTTTCTGCAACTGACGTCGTACAAAGACCTGTGAGGCCAGGACGGCGGCGCATACGATAATAAAGCCTTCGGCTTAATCGAACGTCCTGTAAATCTTCATTCCAGCTGTGCGTCTGTCTTCGATGTGTCCGCAGACAATGAGATATCTAAAGAGCCTCATGCTCCCGGCGTACTACGCGCATGCCCGGGGCAAGAGCGTGATCGGAGCCATCTATCTGGTTGGGCGAACACGACAGTATGGGTATGTCGAGATGATCCACAAATGGGGAATGCCGCAGCGAGCCATAAACCAATCGGGCAATGACGGACAGCTCCTTACCTGCCTTGCGCAGACGCACCCCTCCTCTTTGAGCGCGACGGGTCTGCGTGTATCCTTTGCTGTAATACGCCACGTTTCCGGCGTCTAATCCTCTGCCTGCCATTGGCGAAGGATTCCTGTACAGCACATCGCAGTTTACCGACTGCGACATCTCCAATTGGTAGAACCCAAGGACTCATGGCCCATGCCAGTTTTGACGGTCTCAGGGTGCTTGCACTTGAGAGCCGTCGTGCAAAGGAAGTTGAGAAGCTGATCCGCACCTACCGGGGCGAACCCTTCGTCGTGCCTTTCATGCGCGAGGTTCCGCTGGAGACGCAGAATGCTGCGCTGGACTTCATTCGCGATTTGCTGGCCGACCAGTTTGATTTAGTCATCTTCATGACGGGCGTCGGCGTGCGCGCGTTAATGGATATCGCAAAGACGCGCTACGATGCGGCACTGGTCGTGGATGCATTGCGCAAAGTGCGCATCGCCGCTCGCGGACCAAAGCCGGAGCAGATGCTGCGCGAGCTGAAGGTTCCCGTCCTTGCAACGAGCGAAGATCCCAACACCTGGCGCGAGGTGATGGCGAAACTGGACGAGTTATTTGGGACATCGCTCACAGGCATGAGGGTTGCGCTGCAGGAGTATGGCGCATCAAATCCCGAGCTCATCTCTGTGCTCAGTGAGCGATGCCTCTCGGTCACGAAGGTTCCCGTCTACCAGTGGGCCCTTCCGGAAGATCTGCAGCCACTGCGCGAGTGCGTGCTCGGCATCACCACCGGTTTCGTCGACGTCGTATTGTTCATGACCGCCGTGCAGGTGATTCATCTGTTTCAGGTCGCGGAGCAGATTGGGATGGTGGAGCAGTTGCATGCGGGCCTAGCGTCCATGGTGGTGCTCTCGATTGGCCCCACTACAACTGAGGAGCTCACTCATTACGGAGTGATTCCAGACTTTGAGCCGTCGCGGCCGAAGATGGGCTTCCTAGTGAACGAAGCCGCACAGTACGCCGGCAAGCTCTTGAAGAGCAAGCGAGATCACGCAGTGTCTGGCCTCATCCCAACCCATCCAGCCGCACCAGCCGACACCTTTATGCCGAAACCCGGTGTGCGTCGCATTGCAGAATCAACCCCCACCATGGCCGGCTTCCGTGATGGCCTGCTGCCCATGGAGTTTCTGCACGAGCTCAGCAGCCGCATCGCCAAGGCGGACCCGTTCCACGAGGTGCTCAAGCGCGTGCTCGACTTTGTCACGATCATGGTCCCTTGCGACTCGTGCTTTTTGTACGTGCTAGAGGGCGAGAAGCTCGTGTTGCGCGCTTCCAAGAATCCACACACTGATCTCGTCGACCACCTCGGGCTGAAACTCGGTCAGGGAATCACTGGCTGGGTGGCGCAACATCGCGAGCCGGTCGCCATTGACTCCAAGGCCTCGGAAGATCCGCGCTTCAGCGCCTTCATCAGCCTGCCCGAAGATCGGTTTGAAGCGATCCTGTGCACGCCCATCCTCTGCGCCGGACGCGTCGTTGGCGTCATTACGATGCAGCATCGGCTGCCCTATCAGCACACCGCGATAGAGGTACGGTTGCTGTCGACTATTGGCTTTCTGGTTGGAGCGGAACTAGAACGCGCCCGCCTCGAAACTGAAAACCTTCAACTCTCTGATCGACTCGAGACCCGCAAACTTCTCGACCGCGCCAAGAGCGTGCTACAGCGTGACTTCCAGCTCACCGAAGAGGAGGCCTATCGCCGCATGCAACGCGAGAGCCGGCAGCGCCGCAAGGCAATGCGTGAGGTCGCGGAAGCAGTTCTCCTAACGGACGACATGCGCCGCAGCAACAGCTGACTGCCGAAGGCAAGCATCTGCTGCCCGATTCCGTGGTCAAAATCCGTGACCATGCCAACGCGCGAAAGCTGGCCGACGCCCGCAAACTGCTCGCAGAGTTTATGCAGCAGAGATACCGGGAGGTGGTGGGCGATGAAGAAACTTCTCTTTGTCGTCGGAATGGCGATGTTTCTAATGGCCGCTGGCTTTGGGGTGTTTCTGCGTCCACTGCTGTACACCTTTACGCCGCTCCAGCGGTAGTATCTCGGCGCCTATCTGGCCAGCTCCTGGCATGAGAGAGCCCCGTCGGCAACGAGCGAGGTGCGGTAGATATGGAAGGTGAAGCCTGCAGCCGGACCGAAGAAGAGCCAACCGCATCTGCAATACAGTCTGGCCACCGAAGATGATTTGTTTCCGATTCCGGGCGGGAGCTGCTCTGGAAGGGTGACATCCTGCCTTTCTGGATAGATCGCAAGGAGGAGTCGGACGGGTGGACAGGAGTTGAACGAGGCTTGCCGACGGAGGTGAACTCCGCGAAGCTGGCGGGGCTGCTCAGGCAGGAGCTTTTCTATGGAGAGCTCGCGTGGCACTACTTTCTGCAAAGGCAAAGGCAAAGGCAAAGGCAGAAGCAGATTCCCTTCGGGAATGACAGACAGAAAGGCAAGGGCAGAAGCAGATTCCCTTCGGGAATGACAGACAGAAAGGGAGGGGCAAGGGCGTCGGCGGGTGCGGCGGCGAGGGTGGGGGCGACGGCTAGGGTGGCGGGGAGGTTGCGCTCGGGGGGGTAGAGGGGGCGGTAGTAGAGGGAGTCGGGGTGGGCGAGGCGGCGCCATGTTTGCCGCGGGAATGGAAGGCGGCGCGGCCGGATACGGTTGGGGAGGCACTGAC
>DAIDGQ010000023.1 GCA_027452215.1 Granulicella sp.
GGGGGCAGGTTCGGTGGTAGTCGCGGGACGCTGGGCGGAAGCATGTCTCAGAGGAGAGACGTGGGACACCTGGTGCTGGAGTGGAGCTCGGTTCATCTTTGGGACGTTCTGTTAGGCGACGGGGTTGGGGATGTACTTGGGGAGCTGGGTGAGGGAGGGGTCGTGGTCGTGGGGGCGGGGGGCTTTGTCGCCGCGGGTGTTGGCGGTGAGAGCGACGCCGTCTTCGGGGTTGCGGCCTCCTTCGCGGAGCTGGCGGGCACCGGCGATCCAGAAGCCGGGGTCGATGTCGGGGAAGATGCTGTCGCGGAGCTCGATGGCGGCGAGGCGGGACTCCTGCTCGCGGGTGATGGAGCCGTTGGACTCGAAGTGCTGCCAGATGGATTTGACCTCGTTGAACTGGTCGTTGTGGGTTTCGAAGCGGAGCTCGGCGTAGTCTCGGGCGGCTCCGGTGGTGATGAGGAACTGCCAGTCGGAGGACTCGAGGAGGAGGAGCTCGCGGCAGAGCTGCTTGACGATTCGCTCGCCGAGGGCTCCGTCCTTCCACTTGCCGGAGGTGCAGACGTCGCGGGTGTAGAGCTCGGCGGGGTAGATGTGGGTGTAAGTCCAGGAGGTGTCGGGATTCATCCAGACGTGGTTGGTTCCCTCGGCTCCCCAGGAGCCTTCGTGCATGGAGATGAAGCCGGCGCGGGGATATTTATCGAGGTACTGGGAGCAGGAGGTGAGCTCAAGGCCGACGGGGTAGTCGTGGATGACGCGGGCGACGGCCTCAAGCCAGAGGGGACCCTCGAACCACCAGTGGCCGAAGAGCTCGGCGTCGAACGGGGAGCAGAGGACGGGAGGGATGGAGTCGGTGAGGCCGGCCTGGAGGGCCTCCCAAACGAGATGGACGAAGTGGGAGGCGTGGGACTGGGTTCGCTCGGCGGCGGCCTGGGGGTTGTAGGGCTGCTTGTCGGCCATGTCGACTTTGGAGCCGGTGACGGACCAGTAGCGATGACCACCGGGCCAGCGCTTTTTGTGGAAGTCGAGGTAGTTGCCGTCGCCGGGATAGCCGGAGTCACCGGACCAGACCTGGACTCCGGTGCGGGGGTCGCGGGGGAAGACGGTGGTGGCGTAGCGCTTATCGTAGGGGCCATCGACGTAGTAGGGCTGGTAGAGGCGGCGGTAGTCGTTGAGGGTCATCGGCTCTTCGGATTCGGGAGCGATGTGGCCGCGGAGGAGGTCGTAGGGGGAGGCGATGCGGGCGGACTCTTCGACGAGGTGGGTGTCGACGAAGAAGAAGTCGATGTCGGACTCGGAGAGGGCCTGCTCGACGCCGATGCGGTTGAAGCCGGGGGCGGCGGGAGAGCCGTCGGCGTTGGGGACGGGGTAGTTCCAGAAGCCGGCGGGGCGGTAGCCGCACTCGGGTGCCCAGATGCCCTTGGGGTGTTTGCCGATGTGGCGGCGGTGAGTGGTGACGGCGGTGCGGACCTGGGCACGGACGCTTTCGTCGGTGCCGAGGAGGGGCATGTAGCCGTGGGTGGCACCGCAGGTGATGATCTCGATGAGGCCCTTGTCGTTGAAGTAGCGGAAGCCTTTGATGATGTCGCGGTCGAAGGACTCGAAGTCGCTGAGGGCGTCGGAGAAGTAGCGGTGCCAGAAGCGGGCGGTCTCGGCGTAGTGGGTTTCTCCGGTAGAGAGGAAGTAGGCTTCGTCCTCGCGGGCGGCAACGATTTTGCGCTCGACGTACCGGGGGAAATCGGCTTTGAAGACAGGGTGGGCGAGCTGTTCGAGGAGGATGGGGGAGAGATTGAGGTTGCAGTTGAGGGCGATGCCGTCCTGCTCGAGATTGCGGAGGACGCGGAGCAGGGGGAGATAGGTCTCGGCGGCAGCCTCGTGGAGCCATTCGATGCCGTGGGGCCAGGTTCCGTGATTGACGACGTACGGAAGATGAGCGTGCAGGGTGAAGCTGAGAAAGCCGGCCGGCTTCGATTTGGAGGCTGCAGGGGTTGACGCGCTCAAGGTAGGTATCCCTTCCGGGTGGTCGGTTAGCGGGCGTGAACTACGCGCGAAGCGGTTGGGAAGACGTGCGGACGGTCTAGTGGCTTTTGTAACAGATGATCTTACGTACGGTGATTTGGATGCTTACCTACGGTAGTTTGGATGCGAGTTCGAGCGAAAATGCTGCACCGCTTCGTCTGGTTAGAGGAAGCGGTGCAGGAGACAACAAGTTGGACGTGTTTGAGCGCGGTTGAGGTTACTGACGAGGCTGGAGGCCGGGCTGCTGGTTGTTGTACTGGCCGTTCTGGTTGTAGGGACCATTCTGGTTGTAAGGGCCGTTCTGGTTGTAGGGACCGTTCTGGTTGTACTGGCCGTTCTGGTTGTTGTAGGGGCCGTTCTGCTGATTGTAGGAACCGGCGGAGGCTGGTTCAGAGGTGGAGATGGTGACCGGGTTGGAGAGGTGGAAGCGGATGACGGTTTCAGAGGGGATCCGGACCTGCTGGCCGCGGGTGAAGCCCTGGACGGCGGCACCGCCACCTCCGCCGGCAGCGGCACCGATGGCGGCACCTTCGCCGCCTCCGAAGATTCCACCGAGGACGGCGCCAATGGCGGCGCCACCACCGATTTTTTCAATGGAGTTCACGCCGCGGCCTTTGCCTGCGACGGTGTAGGTGTCGGTGGAGATGGGGATGACGGTACCGTGACGACGGACGGCGTTGAGTTCGATGGCGAGGATGGAGCTTCCCTTGAAGTGGGTGGCGTCCTTAGCCTCGTCGACGACTCCGTGGACGGCGGCGCCGACGGGGATGGCCATGAAACCGTTGGCATCGATCTCGCGGACGACGACACCGGTGAAGGTGGTGCCGGTCTGGGTGGTCTGGCTATCGAGGGTCTCGGTGATGCGGATGGGGATGTCGGTACCTGCGGGAAGGGTGACAGTACGGACGACGGGTGGGGGAGGAGCGGGAGCATTTTCAGAGGGTGGAGAGAGCGGCTGATGGTTGGCAATCTGCTGCTGCTCCTGGACGGAGGCGGGACGGGCGTAAGCGGGGTTGCTGGGCGAGGTGATGGTGGGAGCGACGGGCATGCCGGCGACGGTGAGGTTGTTGACGACCTCTTTGACTCCGGGGACGCGAGCGGCGTCCTGCGCGGCGACGGAGCGAGCGGTGTCATCGGATACGTTGCCGGAGAGAGTGGCGACTCCGGACTGGACGGCGACCTGGACGGGCTGCTGGCTGATGGAGGGATCGCCGGTGAGGGCGGCCTGGATGTTCTTGGTGAGCGTGGGGTCGTCTACTGACTTCGTGCAGCCGGCGGCGAAGAGCAGGGGCAGAACGGTGAGAGCGAGAGCGCTGGCGAAGGGACGCGATGTACGGAGGGTATTGGCCAGAGTGGACGGCGAGGAAACACGGGTGTTGATCGTCATGAAAAGCTCCAGAGAATTGGGGGCGTAACTGCAAAGTTGTCTGTACATGCAGGATAAACCCGGAAGCGGGGAAAAGGGTGGAACAGATTCGGCGATGATAGTACGACAGCCGGGTGAAGAATGGGTAGACGGAGGGGGGTGAAGGGTGGGTAGGCAGAGGGTAGACGCAACCCCGGAGGCGAGGGAGGCATCCACCTTGAGGACAGGGAAAGCGCGGGAGGATTGCGTGCTTCGGTTGCGTCGAAGGTGCAGTTGGTGTGCTTCGATGGTTGAGTCATTGAAGGTTGAGTTGAAGGTTTTAGAAACAGGGCCCGGAAGAGTATTCTGAGGCAGCGTTTAAGAACAGGTAGAGGAGAGTGCAATGGCAGAAAATGAGAGCGGTGCAGGCGGCTTTGGATGGTTTCTGGCAGGGCTGGGAATCGGAGCTTTGGTAGGGGTGCTGTATGCGCCGAAGTCGGGCAAGGAGACTCGCGACGAGCTGGTGGCCAGTGCTCTGGAAGCGAAGGATCGCGCGAACAAGCTGTATGAGCAGGGCGTGAACCAGGCTGGACAGTATGTAGAGCAGGGTAAGCAGGTCGCCGGCGAGTACGTGGACAAGGGTAAGCAGGTTGCCGGGGAGTATGTGGACCGCGGCAAGGAGTACTACGACAAGGGACGGACCCAGTGGACACAGTATGTGGACAAGGGGAAGGACCTGATCCAGACGCAGGCGGAGGCAGCGAAGGCTGCTGTCGAGGCAGGCAAGGAAGCGTATGCCGCCAAGGCAAATGAGACTCCGGCCGCGTAGGGTTTGGTTGCTGGAGATTTGATGTTGAAGTTGAGAGGCAAGGGCCGGTTGAACGCCGGCCCTTTGTCACGTGTGCGATGCTTGCGGCGGTTGGCCCACGGGCGGAGATGTGCGGGGATGACTTGCGGAGAAGTGCAGGAAACGCACAAGATAGAGCGATACAGATTGTGGTGCGAAGAGGAGTATGACGATGCCAGTGCTTAGGGGCGCAGCGGTTTTGTTCTTTCAGGAGTCAGAGTTAACGCGGCATGACATTCACCTGGCGATGATCTTTCTGGCGATCATTGCGCTGGCGCTGGTGGTGCAGGCGGTGGGGGTGCTGGTCAGTGGAGCGTTTGCGGCGAAGCTGTTGCATCGCGTGGACGGGATCGCGGACATTGTGGAGAAGCGGACCGGGCCGATGCTGGATAAGACGAATCAGCTGCTGCATGAGCTGGCTCCGAAGGTGCAGAGCTTTTCGGAGAACGCGGAGCAGATCAGCTATACCGTTCGGACGAAGGTGGACGAGCTGGCGGTGACGGTGGGCGAGCTGAATGACACGGTGAGGGAGTTCAACGGGCGGACACGGGCGCAGGTGGTTCGCGTGGACGGGATTGTGAGCGATGCCCTGGGAGCTACGGAAGAGATTTCGCAGACGGTGCAGAACGGGATCAAGGGACCGCTGCGGCAGATTGCCGGCGTGATTGCAGGGTTCAAGGCAGGGCTTGAGACGCTGATTGAGCGGTCGCCGTTTGGGCGCAGGGATTAGGGTAGGGCAGGGATTAGGGTAGGGCAGGGATTAGGGTAGGGCAGGGATTAGGGATTAGGGAACAGGCATTAGGGAACAGGGAACAGGGATTAGGGATTAGGAGAGCGTTGGGCTAGAGGATCCAGCCTCCACCGGCTACTTCGTCGGCCTGGTAGAAGACGGCGGATTGGCCGGGGGTGATGGCACGCTGGGGCTCGTCGAAGATGGCTTCGATCTGGTCGGGGGCGATGACGCGTAGGGTGGCGGGGGCTGGCTCGTGGCGGTGGCGGATCTTGATGGAGACGCGGATGGGCTCGGTGGGCTCGGGGATGGAGACCCAGTTCAGGCGGTTGGCCGTGAGCCTTGTGGAGAGGAGTTGGTCGTCGGTGCCCACTTCTACCTTGTGGGAGTCGGGGTGAATCTTAAGGACATAGAGCGGGTCTGGACTGCTGATGCCGAGGCCCTTGCGCTGGCCTACGGTGAAGCTGTGGATGCCTTCGTGGTGGCCGAGGACGGCGGTGGACCCGTCGGGTGATGTTGCGACGAGATCGCCGGAGGAGTCGGGGAGGGGCTGGCCCTGCTCGTCGAGATAGGCCTTGAGGAAGTCGGAGTAGCTTCCTCCGGGGATGAAGCAGATCTCCTGCGAGTCGGGCTTCTGGGCGAGGTCGAGGCCGTGGTTGGCGGCCATTTCGCGGACGGCTGGCTTCTGCATTTCGCCCAAGGGGAAGAGGGTGCGAGAGAGCTGGGCCTGGGTGAGACCGAAGAGGAAGTAGGTCTGGTCCTTGGAGCGGTCGGCGGGACGGGAGAGGACCCAGCGGTTGCGGACGGGGTCGAAGTGATTGCGGGCGTAGTGGCCGGTGGCGATACGCTCGGCGCCGATCTGGCGGGCGGTGAGGAGGAGCTGATCGAACTTGAGGTGGTTGTTGCAGAGGGTGCAGGGGATGGGGGTGCGGCCGGCGAGGTATTCGCTGACGAAGGGGCGGACTACCTCTTCCTCGAAGCGGTCCTGGGCGTTGACGAGGTAGTAGGGAATGTTGAGGTGTTCGGCTACGTGGCGGGCGTCGTAGACGTCGTCTATGGAACAGCAGCGGCCCTGGACGGTGGCGGGCATGCCTTCGCGGCCGGCGAGGCGGCGCTGGTTCCAGAGCTGGAGGGTGAGGCCGACGAGGGGATGGCCCTGGGCGTGGAGGAGTGCGGCGACGGCGGAGGAGTCGACTCCTCCGGACATGGCGACGGCGATGGTGTCCTGCTGAGACATAAAAACGACCTAGTAAGATGATAGTCTCCGAGCAAGTTTGCGCGAAATGTTGCGAGGGAAAGACGCGAACTGGAGTCGGGCTGATTGAGAGCTGAGGGCTGGGTTTTGAATGCCGAATAGACGCAAGGGCGCGATGGCGGGACGATGGGCGTTGCCGTTTCTGGGGATGGCGTGCGCGGTGGGAGTGGGATCGATTTATTACAACCAGCCGCTGCTGCTGGTGATGGGGAAGACGTTTGGGCGGGATGCGCGGTCGATGGAACTGGTGGCGGTGGCGACGCAGCTGGGCTATGCGACGGGGATTCTTTGTTTTGTTCCGCTGGGGGATGTGGCGGAGCGGCGCGGGCTGATGATGCGGATGTATGGGGCGGTGTCGGTGGCGCTGCTGCTGGCGGCGTTGGCGCAGGGGCTGACGTGGATGATTGTGGCGAGTGTGCTGGTGGGGCTGATGGCGTCGGTGACGCATGTGGTGGTGCCGATGGCTCCGGATTTGGTGTCGCATGCGAAGCGGGGCAAGGCGATTGGGACGGTGATGACGGGGCTGCTGCTGGGGATCCTGCTGGCTCGTAGCTTTGCGGGATGGCTGGCGGGTTTTAGCGGCTGGCGGACGGTGTTTGTGGTGGCGGCGGTGTTGAACCTGGCGTTCGTTCCGATTATGTATCGAGCGATGCCGAGGATGGAGCCGAGGGATTCGCTGACGTATGGACAGGCGATGCGGTCGTTGTGGACGCTGCTGGTGTCGGAGCCTCTGCTGCGCGAGGCGGCGGTGCTGGGAGCGCTGAGCTTTGGGGCGTTCAACTGCTTCTGGACGACGCTGGCGTACCTGCTGGATTCGCACTATGGGATGGGGCCGGGTGTGGCGGGGACGTTTGGACTGGTGGGAGCGGCAGGGGCGTTGATTGCTCCGTTTGCGGGATGGCTGGCGGATAAGCGGGGGACGAGGTTTGTGGTGACGGTGGCGGGGGCGACGCTGACGGGGTCGTTTGTGTGGCTGTGGTGGACGGAGCGGTGGCATGTGTCGATGACGTGGCACATGGCGGCGCTGGTGGCGGGAGTGGTGATGCTGGACCTGGGACAGCAGATGATGCAGGTGGGGAATCAGACTCGGATCTTCGGTCTGGGATCGCAGGTGCGGAGCCGGCTGAATACGATTTATATGACGATCTACTTTGCGGGCGGGGCGGCGGGGTCTGCGCTGGCGGGGTGGGCCTGGTGGCGGTGGGGATGGAATGGCGTGTGCATGCTGGCACTGGTGCTGATCAGCGCGATGGGGATTCGTCATGCGACGGGCTATAGCCGCTCGCATGAAGAGGCTCGGGTGCATGTTCCGGCAGAGGAACGCGAGCCGGCGTAGTGGTTGGTGGGTGTGTGGGGAAAAAAGAGCGCCGCTTGTGGCGGCGCCGGGGGAGTGACACTGATGTTGTTGAAGTAACGATAGCGCTGGGGCGGAGGCAGCGCTTCGGCCAGGGGGATGGTTGTGGGTCAACCTTTTGATGCGTGTGGGGAGGGAGTTTGTTTGGGGCAAAAAGGAGCGCCGCTAGTGGCGGCGCCGGGGGAGTGACACTAATGTTGTTGAAGTAACGATAGCGCTGGGGGCGGGGTCGGCGCTTCGGCCGGGGGGATGGTTGTGGGTCAACCTTTTGGTGGAGGGATTTGGGCTTGGAGCGGTGGGCCTGATGCCGCACGAGGGGCATCAGGCCGGGGTGGGTTGGGTGCGGCGGAGTTATTGTACGGTGATGGTTTCGGCGGCGCTGACGGAGCCTCCGGTGCTGGGGTATCCGACGAGGACGATGTAGTGGGTGCCGCGGGGCAGCGTGAGGGGCTGGTGGATGGTGAGCGAGGGCGTGGCCTGGGTGTTGTTGATGAGGGCCTGGGCGACGTTATCGACGTAGATGCGAATGGCCGCGAGGGAGCCGGAGGCGGCGGTGGCACCGGCGAAGATGGTGACCGGGGAGGAGACCGTGGCGTTGCTGCCGGGGGAGCAGAAGATGGCTCCGGGGGAGCTGGGGAGACAGGTGGTGGAGGTCCCGGCGACGGTGAAGTTTTCGCTGGCAAGGACTGCTCCTCCGTTGCTCTGATAGCCGACGATGACGAGGCTGTGGGTTCCGGGAGCGGCGGTGACGGGCTGACTGATGACGAAGGAGCGAGAGGCGGAGGGGTTGTTGACGGTGAGGGCGGCTACGTTGTCGATGTAGGCGCGGATGGCGGCGAGGTTGCCGCTGCTGGCGGTGGCCGCGGCGGTGAGGGTGAGGGGTGAGGTGGCGGACGCGGCCGGCGAGGGAGAGCAGATGACGGCTCCGGCGGAGGCGGGCATGCAGAGGGGCGTGGTCGCGGAGGGAGCGGAGACGGTGAAGTTTTCGCTGGCGAGGACGGTTCCTCCGGTGGTCGTGTAGCCGACGACGACGAGGTAGTGGGCTCCGGTCGTGGCGGGGAGGGCCTGGCTGAACTGGAAGGATTTGGTGACGGAGGGATTGTTTACGGTGAGGGCGGCGACGTTGTCGATGTAGACGCGGAGAGCTGCGAGATAGCCGCTGGAGGCTGTGGCTCCGGCGGTGATGGTGACGGGAGAGCTGGACGTGGCCTGTGGGGTGGGAGCGCAGATGAGAGCTCCGGGCGTGGAGGGGATGCAGCCTCCGGGAGACGTCACGGTGACGGTGGTGGAGTTGGAGACCTTGGTTGTCGCTCGGATGGCGGTGGCGGTGTAGGTGGTGGTGACGGTGGGGGAGACGGTCTGTGCGCCTCCGGCGGGGGGAAGGGTGTAGGTGGAGCCGTCGGAGCCGGTGAGGGTGAGCTGGGTGGTAGCGGTGGCGGTGACGTTGAGGCTGGAGGAAGAGCCGGAGGGGATGGTCGCGGGAGTCGCGTTGATGTTGACGGTGGGATAGGCGGTGAGTTGTCCGTAGGCTGTGACGGCGTTGACTCCGGCGACGTAGACGTGGCCGTTGGCGACGACGGGAGCGGAGAACTTGATGGCGACGGCGGCGGCGTCGCGGTTGTTGGGCGCCTGGGAGCTGTTGTAGAACTCGCTCTGGAGATTGGCGGGATCGTAGGCGTGGAGGATGGCGGGGCCGTTCTCGCGGGCGCTGGTGTCGAGTGCCCAGAGGATGGCGTTGGAGGTGCCGTTGGCGGAGATGACGGGAGTGGAGCCTGCTCCTCCGCAGTCGGAACAACCGAAGTTGATGGCGGTGGAGGTGGTGGGGGCGGAGGGGAACTGCTCGGTGACGGGATTGAGAGGCCAGGCGGTGAGGGGGCCACCTTCGCCGGCGAGATAGAGGGTGTTGTTGAAGAAAGTCATGCTAGTGCGGAGGGTGTTGCCGATGGAGAAGGTCTGGACGGAGGTGTTGTTGGTGGGGGTGTAGCCTCCGAGGTTGTCGCGGTTGAGGAGGTAGAGGGTTCCGGATTTGTCGGCGGTGAGGGTGAGGTGGGGGATGGGGCCGGACTGGGTGGGAAGGATGAGGCTGGAGCTGATGCCCATGTCGGTGTCGTCGGCGTCGAGGACGCTCTGATCGGCGGGGGTGAAGTAGCTGGAGGGAGCGAGGGTGGAGCCGGTGAGGGAGAGAGAGAGGGCGCTGTCGCCGTAGTCGGAGCCACCGGAGTTGGCGTCGAAGGTGCCGTTGCCGGCGGCGAGGAAGATGTTGCCGGCGTCGTCGGAGGAGAGAGCGCCTCCGGCGAGCCAGATTCCACCCTGGGAGCCGTTGGGGCTGTCGGACCAGACTCCGGTTTGCTGGGCGATGTTGGAGGCGTCGTAGCTGATGACCCAGCCGTGGTAGTTGCCGAGGTCTCCGTGGGATGCCCAGGAGATGAAGACGGAGGAGTGCGAGGGACCGTGGGGAGTGGCGGCGAGGAGCAGGCCGGCGCGCTGGTTGTTGAGGAGAGGATTGAAGGAGATGGTGGTTCCTCCATCCCCGGTGCCGGGAACGGAGGCCTGGATGAGGGTGGGGCCATTGAGCTTCTCGGAGCCGTCGAGGAGGCTGAGGGCGTGGAGGCGCTGGAAGAACTGCGGGGTTCCGGACTGGGACTTGGACTTGGCGACGACGTAGAGAGTGAGGGTGGAGGGATCGATGACGGGAGTTCCGGTGATGCCGATGTCGGGGTAGATGTCGCCGACGTTGACGTCCTGATAGGAGACCCAGGTCTCGTTGGCTCCGAGGAGGGAGACGCGCCAGAGGTAGCCTTGAGCGGGGTTGTTGCCGTCGGCGTCGAAGGCGTAGACGTAGTCCTGCTCGGTGGCGACGAAGAGGACGTTGTGGACGGTGTTGTCGGGCAGGGTGAGGGCGGCGACGTAGAGAGGCTGCGCGTAGACGTGTCCGGCGACGGGAAGGCTGAAGAGCTTGCCGAAGGAGGAGGCGCTGACGTTTGAGGGAGTGAGGACGGTCTCCTGGCTTTGGATGCCGATGCGCGCGTTGGTGTATTGCTGCGTCGTTACGCTCTGGCTGAGGGCTGCGAGGGGCAGGAGGAACAGCAGCAGGAGGACGAGGCTGGGAGGGGGGAATGGGGTCCGAGGTGATCGGTGGGATGCTGCGCTTTGAGAGCTGGAGAGTGAGGTAAGGGGCCCTGGGCACGCGTCGCGATTAGACGCAGTAAGTACTGCAGTGGGTGGAACCAGTAATGGGAGGATAGTCATAGCCTTCGACAAAGTGAAACATTCCAAAACAGATGGGAGAGGCTATTCTTGGGCCTTATCCGAGCTGTGTCAATGGATGTTTTGGAGTGGTTCGAAAAATAAATTGAAGGCTAGAACGTTGGTAACGCACGAGTTGCATTTAATCGGAACTATAGTTTGGGAAAGTAACCTGATTTGTGGTTGTGGGTGGGTTGAAGGCGGTTTGGGCGTTCCGTCGGCGGGGAGACGACGGTACGCAGGGGTGTACATCAGGCCGCATGGGAGCGGTCGAGATTGTAGCGCCTGGTCAGGTGTTTAGAGGGAGGCGAGGACGTCGCGGGGGTCGGGGCGGACGCGGTGGTCGGCGTGGGCTTCGGCGAAGAGGATGCGGCCGGAGACGTGGCCGGCGGCGTCGCGAGTGGGCTGGAGGACGAAGGTGGCGGGGAGGGGGAGGCGCCAGGTGTCGTCGCCGTTGATGTAGGGGATGTTGACGAGGATGGAGCGGTAGTGGAGGCGGAGGGGTTCGGGGACGGTGTAGGTGATGCCGAAGGCGTCGGCGAGATGGGAGCCGGCGTCGGAGAGGACGGGGAAGGTGAGGTCGTGGTGCTGGACGGTGAAGTCGTTCTGGCGAGGGAGCTGGGGGGAGATGGCGACGAGGAGGGCGCCGCGGTCGCGGACGGCGGGGAAGGCGGATTGCCAGGCCTCGAGCTCGGTCATGCAGTAGGGACACCAGCGGCCGCGGAAGAAGTTGATGATGAGGGGGCCGACGCCGAGGAGATCGGAGGAGCGGATGAGTTTGCCGCTGATGGAGTCGGGGAGCGAGAAGGCGGGGGCCGGGGATCCGATGGGGAGGATGCGGTCTTCGATGCCGGTGGAGAAGAGCTGGTGGACGGCGTTGTCGGTGATGGCGAGGCGGTCGGGCTGGACGAGGGCGCGAGTCTGGGTGGTGATGTTGTCGAGCCTGGCCTGGAGATCGGTGGAGTGCGGCATCCTAACCAGTGTAGAACCGGGGCGAGGTTTGGTTGGGCGGGATGGAGGATTTGTTGTGCGATCAATGGTGCGGCGCATTTAAGAGAAGAAGCCGGTGTGGACGGAGGACGGGCTGCATCCTAAGGAAGGGTACGGCCTGGATTGTGGACATGAAGTGTGTCGGGATCGACGAGCATACGGGCAACGATAGAATGGCAAAGTCAGATTCGAAGAGGCATCAAGGAGCAACGTGAAGAGATTACTAGGGTTGGTGGTGAGTGTTGGAGTGGGGCTGGCAGGCTGCGGACCGATGGTGGCGCAGACGGGCGGCGGGGAGGCGGCACTGCCGAATGCTCCGACGCCAGAGGTGGCGACGAATGAAGATGTGACGGTGCGCGGGCTGCCGATGGCGGTGCTGCATGACCAGAAGGGAATATGGACGAGCCCGGCGCGGATTCGGACGAAGGATCTGATCTGGCTGGCTCCTCTGGCGGCGGGAGTGGGGGTGGGACTGGCGACGGACCACCATACGATGAGCACGGTGGTGTCGCAGGATCCGGGATTTAATAGCGCGAATGTGAATGTGTCGAACTCGCTGATTGGCGGGTTCATTGCGACTCCGGTGGTGATGTTTGGGGTGGGACATTTTGAGCACAACGAGAAGGCCAGGGAGACGGGGCTGCTGGGAGCAGAGGCTCTGGTGGATGGGGTGGCGGTGGAGCAGGGATTGAAGCTTGTGTTCTGGAGAGAGCGGCCGGCGCTGGATCATTCGCGAGGATTGTTCTGGCAGAGCGCGGCGGGATGGGACTCGTCGTTCCCGTCGTCGCATGCGACGCTGGCGTGGTCGGAGGCGGCTGTGATTGCGGAGGAGTACCGGTCGCCGTGGGTGCGGGCGGGCGTGTATACGCTGGCGACGGGAGTGAGCTTGACCCGGGTGCTGGGGCAGGAACATTTTCCGACGGATGTGCTGGTGGGAAGCGCGGCGGGATGGCTGGTGGGGCACTATGTGGCGAAGAGACATCATCGGCATGAGATGGGGAGATAGATTCGCAGCTAGAATGGCGGGATGACTAGACGAGAGTGGACGCGGAGAGAGTTTGTGGCGGGGGCTTCGGCTGCGGCAATGGCTGTGGGCGGGCGCGGAGTGTGGGCGCAGAGTGCGGCGGTGGTGAATGCGGGGCTGGTGCGGACTCCGCTGGGTGCGCTGCGGGGTGAGGTGATTGAGGGAGTGAGGGTGTTCCGGGGTGTGCCGTTCGCGGAGGCTCCGGTGGGGAAGCTGCGGTTTCGGCCTCCTGTGAAGGTGAAGGCGTGGGGGGCGGAACGCAATGCGACGACGTTTGCGAAGGCCGCGATGCAGGATGGGGATAAGGAGTTTGCGCAGAGCGAAGATTGTTTGTATCTGAATGTGTGGACTCCGGAGAATGCGGTGGGGCTGCCGGTGTTTGTGTGGATCCATGGAGGAGGGTTTACGGGGGGCGAGTCGTTTGCTCCGCTGTTCGATGGGACGGAGTTTGCGAAGGCCGGCGTGATTGTGGTGACGGTGGCTTATCGGCTGGGGGTGCTGGGATTTATGGATATGGGGCCGCTGCTGGGGGCGGAGTATGCGGGGTCAGGGAACAATGCGCTGCGGGATCTGATCTGCTCGCTGGAGTGGGTGCAGGAGAATATTTCGGCGTTTGGAGGGGATGCGAAACGGGTGACGGTGGGCGGTGAGTCGGCGGGGGCGAAGCTGACGGATATTTTGATGGGCGTGCCGGAGGCGCAGGGGTTGTTTGCGCAGATGATTTCGGAGAGCGGCGGGGCGGAGAGGGTGCTGCGTAAGGCGAGTGCGGAGGCTGTGGCGAAGGGGTTTGGGGAGGTGTGGGGTAAGGATGTGGCGGGGTTGAAGACGGCGTCGGCGGAGGAGTTGATTGCGGCGCAGGTGAAGTTTGTGGAGGGGTGGCCGCTGCATTTTCCGCTGAGGCCGGAGGTGGATGGAGGGATGCTGCGGAGGTTGCCGGTGGAGGCGATTGCGGCGGGGTCGGCGCGGGGGACGAGGCTGCTGATTGGGACGAATCGTGAGGAGAGTGCGATGTTTATTGGGCCGCACCCGGTGCATGATGCTACGGCGGAGGAGCTGGGGAATGTGTCGCTGGAGAGATTCGATGCGGTGTATGCGAGGTATAAGGCGCTGTATCCGGGGATGAGTGAGGAGTGGTTGCGGATACGGGCGGTGACGGCGGAGGAGTATTGGGTGCCGTCGGTGCGGGTGGCCGAGGCGCAGGTGAAGGGTGGAGGGAAGGCGTGGATGTACCGGCTGGATTTTGCTCCGACGAGCGGGCGGTACAAGGGGGATGCTCATCACGGAGAGGATTTGGGGCTGGTGTGGGATAAGCCGAATTTGAAGATCGCGAATGCTGCGGAGGAGGCGGCGCTGGCGAGGCCGGTGCATGCGGCGTGGGTGGCGTTTATCAAGGGAGAGGCTCCGGGGGCGGAGGGGCTGCCGGTGTGGCCGGAGTACTCGTTGGAGCGCAGGGAGACGATGGTGCTGGATGTGGTGAGTAAGGTGGAGGTGCGGCCGATGGAGGCGGAGCTGCGGTTGTGGGATGGTGTGATTTAGGGGCGTGGTGGGGGCTAATTGCGAGTTCGTCTGCCGTGGCGGATTTGGAGGATCACGATGAGCTTCGAGGCATCGTCGATGATGTAGAGGATCCGGTAGAAGTGGGGTTTGTTGCCGTAGACGAGTTGCCGGTGGGAAGGGGCTTCGGGGGTGACGGTTCCCATGCGCGGGGCGGATGTTAGCGAGCGGATGAGTTCTTCGAGTCGTTGAAACCAGCGTTCGGCACCGGCTGAATCCTGTGCGTGGATGTAGGCATAGAGGCTGTCGAGGTCGCGGGCGGCGCGTCTGGTGAAGCTAACGCGGTAAGGCATATTTTTTGCGCAGTTCGGAGAAGATTTTTTCGGCTGGGTAGGTGCGGCCAGCGGCGAGGTCTTCGAGGCCCTGGCGGAGGCCCTCGCGCTCGTCGGCTGCGGCGGCGATGTCGAGGAGGCGCTGGT
This sequence comes from Granulicella sp., assembly GCA_027452215.1. Lineage (GTDB taxonomy): Bacteria > Acidobacteriota > Terriglobia > Terriglobales > Acidobacteriaceae > Granulicella. The sequence continues at coordinate 14,781 of DAIDGQ010000023.1, forward strand.
AGGCGGCGGCGGATTGCACGACCGCCTCGGGCTTGCCGTTGACGGTGAGGATGATGGGGCGGCCGGTCTTCTTTAGCTGCTTGATGGATTTGACGGAGTTATTGCGGAAGGTGGTGAGGGGCTGGATGTCCTGGGTGATGTCGATCATGGTCGGCCTCCGTGCAGGTAGTTTATCGTACCTTTTGAGGTATGGAGGGCGATGGGGGAAAGCAATTTGGTCGTTGCGCCTGCGGCTTCACTCCGGCCTTCGGCAGAGCGGTAGGGCCGAAGGCCCGGTGGTTTTCCTGGGGCTGCGCCCCAGGCTGGTATATGTCGGGCCGCTGGCCCTGGGTGGGTGGGGGTTGGATTGAATTAGCAGCAGGTGAATCCCACCCGCGACCACGTGCTGTCTCGGAGGGGGTGCACGGCCTGACATCCTGCGAACCCACATCTCAGAGGCGAGATGTGGGGCACCCAGATTGGTGTTGAGTCAGATGTGGGCCACCCGCCCACCCGCCTGCTTGTCTTACACTGTGTGAATGGATGCCATAACGAAAGTCGCGCTGGTTTGCGGAATTGGTCAGTTATTCGTCGGTGCCGCCTCAGTGGTCGCGATTTTTCGAGCCCCCATCGTAGCTCTAAATGCGCAAAAGAATCAGGAAGCGTCACAGGATAAGCAGAAGAGGCAACTTCAGCTCTTTCGTACTCTCATGACCTACCGCGCCACGCCGCTTGCGGTTCTCTTTGTGCAAGCATTGAACTCAATAGATCTTGAGTTCGATGCTAACAACGAACGTGACCGTGGGGTAAGAGAGGCGTGGACTGTCTTGTTGGACCATTTTACGAATGACAAGGAACAGCCAGACTTCGGGACCAAAAATCAAGAACTTATTATTAGATTACTTTCAAAGATGGGGTCTGCGCTCGGGTACAGTTTTGACGAAGTATACATACGCAGACATTCCTATTATCCAATCGCACATGGCTCAATTGAAGAGGAGCAGAACGAGCTACGCCGCCTGCTGCTCGAATTACTGAGAACAAATAGAAGACTCCCAGTCTCCGTGTTTGAAGAAAAGTTTCCTGACTTTCCTATCCACGCGAAGAAGGACTAGCCAAGTCCGCAGTAGCGGGTTAGTTTCAGAATGATTCCAACTCCCTCGGGCTTTATGAGCGCGGCGTTTCCCTGCAAGATGTCTGCGCTCTGATATTTGAGGTCGGCTTGAATCGTGTAATCGCCTTTGATGTTAAGGATGCTTCCGATAGCTGGATTAAAATTATGCACGTCAATACGTGCGGTCAATCCACTCTCTGATTCGTTGTAATGCCCGGTATAGACATAGCCATTGTCCCCGCCGAGGACTCTTCCATTTACGAATACGACTGTCCCAGAATCATTCCCGGTAAGACCGACATATTGAACTATCCATAAGCCTTCGACCATGGGTTATCTCCCTGTCTTTACGAAACTATCTCCCGAAGCGTTGGGTGTTGCCCATTTGGGACATTAGGCGTTGTTGCATTTTGTTGCCGCCAGAGCCCATGGTTTTGAACATTTTGCTCATTTGGGCGTGTTGCTTTAAGAGGTTGTTGACCTCCTGGACCGTGGTGCCGCTGCCCTGGGCGATGCGCTTGCGGCGGCTGCCGTTGATGATGGAGGAGTTGCGGCGCTCCTTGGCGGTCATGGAGTCGATGATGGTTTCTACTCGGGCGAATTGCTTTTCGTCGACGGAGCTGGCGGCCTGCTGCATGCCTGCGAAGGGGCCTACGGAGGGGAGCATCTTGAGGATCGATTGCATGCTGCCGAGCTTCTTGATCTGACGGAGCTGGTCGCGGAAGTCTTCAAGGGAGAAGCCTTCGCCGGAGAGGGCTTTTTTGGCGAAGTCGGCGGCCTTGGATTTGTCGATTTTTTCGTCGGCGCGCTCTAGAAGCGTCGCAATATCTCCCATTCCCAAGATGCGGCCGACGATGCGGTCGGGGTGGAAGGCTTCGAAGGCGTCGGGCTTTTCGCCGGTGGCGAGGAACTTGATGGGCTGGCCGGTGATCTGGCGGATGGAGAGGGCGGCGCCGCCGCGGGAGTCGCCGTCCATTTTGGTGAGGATGGCGCCGGTGATGGCGAGTCTGTCGTTGAAGGCTTTGGCGGAGTTGACGGCGTCCTGGCCGGTCATGGCGTCGGCGACGAAGAGGATTTCGGTGGGGGAGAGGAGGGATTTGAGCTGGGCCATCTCGTCCATGAGGGCCTCGTCGATGCCGAGGCGGCCGGCGGTGTCGACGATGAGGACGTCGTTGGCGTAGTCGCGGGCTTCTTTGAAGGCGGCTTTGGCAAGGCGGAGGACGGCGGCGGTGTTGTTGTCGGTGGCGGGGTCGTACTTGCCTTCGTAGAGCTGGGCACCGACGGAGGCGGCGACGACTTTGAGTTGCTCGCGGGCGGCGGGACGGTAGACGTCGACGGAGACGAGCATGGGGCGGTGGCCACCCTTTTTGAGCCAGGCGGCGAGCTTGCCGGAGGTGGTGGTTTTGCCGGAGCCCTGGAGGCCGGCCATGAGGATGACGGAGGGAGGCTGGGAGGCGAATTTGAAGCGGGCGGTGTCGGTGCCGAGGGTGGTGATGAGCTCGTCGCGGACGATTTTGACGATCTGCTCGGCGGGAGAAAGGGAGGTGGCGACTTCGGAGCCGAGGGCTTTGGCGCGGATTTTTTCGATGAGGTCGCGGGTCACGTCGAGGTTGACGTCGGACTCGAGGAGGGCGACGCGGATCTCGCGGAGAGCTTCGGTGATGTTCTCGTCGGTGAGGGTGCCCTGGCCGCGGAGGGTCTTGAAGGAGCGCTGGAGTTTTTCGGAGAGGTTTTCAAACATGGCTGGGTTAAGTTTAGCAGTGGTCCTGCGCGGACGGCGGGCGTGGGGGATGGGCGGCAGGCGCGGGGTGGGTGGTGAGTGGAGGTGGTGGCGAGGGGGATGCTGGCGAGGTGGATACGGGGGCTGGTGCTGCGGTGGGGGCGGCGAGAGAATCTAGGGATGGGCCAGACGTCAGGGAGTGCGGGGAGTGGTGGAGCGGGACCGTCTCCGGCGGCGCGGGAGCACCTGACGGCGGGCGGCCATTCGATGCTGCGGGAGTATATGACGCACCTTCGGGTGGAGAAGGGGCTGCGGCCGCTTAGCTGTGAGGCGTATCTGCGGGACCTGGAGATGTTTGCGGAGTTTCTGGAGGGTGGCGGCGGGGATGGCGTTGGGGTGAAGACGTTCCTGAGCGCGGAACAGGGAGATGTGAGCGGGTTTATGCAGCACCTGCGGGAGCATGGGGTGCAGAGCCGGTCGATTGCGAGGAAGCTTAGTTGCGTGCGTGGGTTTTATAAGTGGCTGCTGATGGATAAGCGGGTGCGGCGGGATCCTACGGTGAATATTGAGTCGCCGTCGAGCTGGAAGGTGCTGCCGAAGTCGCTGGCGGAGAGTGAAGTTTCGGAGATGCTGGGGAAGACTGGGGCCGCTGCTCGGGCGGCGGATGCGAGTGGGGCGGCGCTGCGGGATCATGCGATGCTCGAGCTGCTGTATGCGGGAGGGCTGCGGGTGGGGGAGATTGTCGCGCTGCGGCAGGAGGATTTGCGACTGGAGACGGCGAGCGTGCAGGTGCGGGGCAAGGGCGATAAGGAGAGGATTGTGCCGATCGGGCGCAGCGCGGTGGAGGCGATTGAAAACTATGTGAAGCGCGGGCGGCCCGAGTTGGTGAGGGGTGCGGGGATGCAGCGGGCGCTGTTTGTGTCGGTGCGGGGACATGCGCTGACGACGCAGGCGGTTTGGCAGATGGTGCGGGGTGTGAATCGGCAGGCTAGCCCGCATAAGCTGCGGCATAGTATGGCTACGCATATGGTGGAGCATGGGGCGGACCTTCGTTCCGTGCAGACGATTTTGGGGCATGCCGATATTGCTACTACGCAGGTGTATACGCATCTGGCGATTGACCGGTTGAAGACGGTGCATCGGATGTGTCATCCGCGGGCCAGGAGGAGAGAGGGCTCAGGGCTTAGGGCCCAGGGGTCAGAGGGTGCGGTGGGGGTGGAGGCGTGAGCGGGAGGAAGCGTCGCAGCAACGAGGAAGCTGCAGGTCTCTCCACTGCACTTCGCTCCGGTCGAGATGACAGAGATGTGGGGGTGCGCGAGAGCTCTGGTCAAGATGGCAAAGTTATTGAATTAGGCGAGCGGTTTCTTGCGATGATGCGGGATGAGCGGGGGGCTAGTGAACATACGCTGCGGGCTTACTCGCGGGAGGTGCGGGGGTTCGCGGAGTTTTTGACGGAGACGCTGGGGGACGGGGCGGCGATGTCGAGCGTGGAGCACACGCATATTCGCGCGTACATGGCTACGCTGATGGATCGCGGGCTGACGAAGGCTAGTGTGGCGCGGGCGCTGGCGGCGATTCGGAGCTGGTTCAAGTGGGCTGCCAAGGCGGGGTTGGTGGAGAGTAATCCGGCGCTGCTGGTGAGTACTCCGAAGCTGCCGAAACATCTGCCGAGAGTGCCGAGTATGGAGGAGGTGAATCGGGTGCTGGATTCGATGGGACAGGGATTAGGGATTAGGGAACAGGGATTAGGGAAAGACACTGTTCGCAACGATGAGACGGCGGGGAGCTGGCCGGAGCGGGAGCGGGTGATTTTTGAGTTGCTGTATGGGTGCGGGATTCGGAACTCGGAGTTGGTGGGGCTGGATGTGGATGCGATCTATTGGCGGGATGATGCGATTCGCGTGTTTGGGAAAGGGAAAAAGGAGCGGCTGGTGCCGTTGGGCGATGCTGCGGCCGAGGCCGTGAGGGCTTATCTTCCGTTGCGGCAGGCGAAGCTGGAGAGTGCGGGGTTGGGGAAGCTGGTGCATGAGGGGCCGCTGTTGATTCGGGTGCGCGTGGGTGTGGGGGCGAAGGGCGCGGCTCGGTTGACGACGCGGAGTGTGGGGAGGATTGTGAAGTCGATTGCGCTGAGTGGGGGGCTGGCGGCGGATGTGCATCCGCATACGCTGCGCCATGCGTTTGGGACGCACATGCTGGAAGAGGGAGCAGACCTGCGGGCGATCCAGGAGATGCTGGGGCATGAGCGGCTGAGCACGACGCAGCGGTATACGCAGCTGACGGTGGGACAGGTGCAGAGGGTGTATGACGAGACCCACCCGCGAGCGAAGTAGGGACTGCGCGTCCAGCGGGGGGCTTCGCGTGGCGGTGTGGACTGCGTGGGCAGGTACGGCTGCTTGGGCGGGACTGCTGCTGGTTGAGTGGGGGACTGCGTCTGGGGCTTCGCGCGGCGGGGTTGGCGGAGTTAGTAGCGAGGGATAGTGGGGTCGATGAGACGGGACCAGGCGTCGATGCCTCCGGAGACGGATTGGGCCTTGTCGAAGCCTTGCTGACGGAGCCAGGCGGCGACGGAGAGAGAGCGGGCTCCGTGGTGGCAGAGGACGAGGATGGGGGCGTCTTCTTCGAGCTCCTGGTGGGCGCGGGCGGGGATTTCGTTCATGGGGATGAGGGTGGCGGAGGGGATATTCGCGGTGGCGTGCTCCCAGGGCTCGCGGACGTCGAGGAGGAGCGGAGGGTGCTCGGAGGCGAGGAGGGACTGGAGTTGGGCTACGGTGATTTCGAGGTCCATACGCTTAAGGATACAGGGGGAGCTACGGGGAGGGCGAGGGGCTTCGCGTGGAGGGCGATGGCTGGCGGGTAATAGAGGCGGGATTAGCGGACCGCGGCTTCAAAGGGGAGGAAGAGGGTGAAGACGGTACCGTGGTGGGCGGGGGACTGGCTGCTGCGGACGCACAGGACGCCGCGATGGCGATGGACGATTTCTTTGCTGACCCAGAGGCCGAGGCCGGTGCCGGTGACTCCCTTGGTGGTGAAGAAGGGGTTGAAGATTTTGGCCTGGGTTTGGGGGGACATGCCGGTGCCGATGTCTGCGATGGTGATGGTGACGCCGGTCTCATGGGAGGGCCAGTGGGTGGACTCCCGCTCGCGGACGAAGAGGGTACCACCGCTTGGCATGGAGTCGAGGGCGTTGCTGACGAGGTTGGAGAGGACCTGACGAATCTCTCCGTCGAAGCAGTGGACTTTGCGATGGGCGCGGCTGCGGCGATTGACGTGAACGCGCGAGTTGCCGATGCGGCCCTGATAGATGGAGAGGACGGTGTCGAGGAGATCGGAGACGTCGATCTGCTGGGGGCTGCTGGCCTGGCGGTGAAAGCGGAGGGTCTGGCTGGTGATGGCGGCGGCGCGGCGAAGCTCGACTTCAGCGGTGTCGAGGTAGCGGCGTGACTCCTCGAAGGTGTCGGAGATCTGGGCGAGGTAGAGTAGGTTGGTGACGGCTTCGAGGGGGTTATTGATCTCGTGGGCGATGGAGCTGGCGAGGCGGCCGACGACGGCGAGCTTTTCGCTTTGGATGAGAGCGAGTTCGGCCTTGCGCTGCTGGGTGATTTCGAGAGAGGCGGCGCTGATGGCCTCAATGGAGCCGTCGGGAGCGTGGACGGGGAAGTAGCTGACGGTCCAGTAACGGTGCTCGTCGGGGTCGGTGACGAGGGATCCTTCGAGAGGATAGTTGATGACGGGCTGACCGGAGCGGACCTGGTCGAATAGCTCTTTGAGGCCCTGGATCGGAGCCATTTCGGTGAGGGTGCGACCGACGATCTGCTCGGGTTTGAGGCCGAAGAAGGAGGCCTGGAGGTCGTTGAGACGGAGGTAGCGGTACTCGTCGACGTCGAAGAGCGCGAGGCCGATGGGAGCGGTTTGATAGATGGATTCGAGTTCGGCGTGCTGGCGTTCGGCCTCTGCGGTCTTGCGCTGGAGTGCTTCGAGGCTGAGCTTCTCAGAGGTGAAGTCGCGAAAGAAGATGATGATGCCGTCGTCGGTGGGATAGCTTTTGACTCGCAGCCAGACGTTGAGGGGGTCGGGGTAGAAGGCTTCGAACTCCGTACGAAGGCCTTCGTCCATGCTGCGGCGATAGTTTTCGACGTAGGGAGAGCCTTCGTAGACGGCTGCGGGAAAGGCTTCGTAGAGGTTTATGCCAGTGAGGTCGCGGCCCTGGGAGATGATCTCGCGGGCACGGCGATTGAGAAAGGTGAAGTGATACCCACGATCGAGGAAGATGATCGCATCGGTGGTGGCCTCAAAAAACTGCTCCATTTGCCGGAGGAGTAAAGCTGCTTCGCCATCCGTGCGGGTTAAATTTGTACGCAAGCAAAGTCCTTGGGAGAGATAGACAAGACTGGCCGCAGGTATGCGATTCCTGGTGACCAATTTTGTGATGCCGACCGTGGACTTGAGGATGGCTTGAACGGAGCGGGAAAGTTGCTAGGCGTTGGCTCCGTGGCACTTTTTGTATTTCTTGCCGGAGCCGCAGAAGCAGGGATCGTTGCGGCCGATTTCTGTGCCGGTGCGGCGCTGGGCGGCGTCGGCTGTGGAGGAGCCTCCGGCTTGTTTGGCGGCGTCGAGGTCGCGTTGCTTGTTGCGCTGGAACTCTCGCTCGAGGGCGTCGATGGTGGTGGAGGGAGCGCGAGTGGGGATGGTGGGCGGCGGTGCCTGCTGCTGCTGCGGCGGGGCGTCCATGGGGAGGCGCTGCTGGGCGGGCTGCTGAGGAGGTGTATTGTGGCTGGCCTGGAGCGAGAGGAGCTGTTCGAGGCTCTCGATGGGGGTGCCGTCTGGAGCGAGGATCTGCATACGAAAGAGGTTGCGGCAGGTGTCTTCCTGGAAGCGCATCATCATGGACTCGAACATCTCGAAGGACTCTTTTTTGTAGGCGACGAGAGGATCCTGCTGGGCGTAGCCGCGGAGGCCGATGCCTTCCTTGAGGTGGTCCATGTTGAGGAGGTGTTCTTTCCAGAGGGCGTCGAGGACGGAGAGCATGACGACTCGCTCGTGGTAACGGAGCTGAGGCTCTCCGAGGATCTTTTCCTTGACGTCGTAGCGGGCGGTGATCTGTTCGAAGATGGCGTCGCCGAGCTCGTGGCGGTTGAGCTGCGTGGGGTCGATGACTCCTTCGAGTTTGGCGCCGAAGAGGTCGTTGACCTGGGAGAAGATTTCGTTAATCTTCCACTGCTCGGGGTGAGCTTTTTCGGGGGCGAATTCGTCGAGGATGTTGGAGAGGATGGTGGAGACGTAGTCCTCGGTGATGAGCTGCTTTTGCTCGACGCCTTCCATGAGCTGGTGGCGGAGGGAGTAGACGGCCTCGCGCTGCTTGTTCATGACGTCGTCGTACTCGAGGACGTGCTTGCGGGACTCGAAGTTCTGGGACTCGACGGCCTTTTGGGCGGACTCGATGCGGCGGGAGATCATGCGGGATTCGATGGGGACACCCTCTTCCATGCCGAGGGACTGGAGGAGGCCGGAGACCCACTCGCGAGCGAAGATTCGCATGAGGTCGTCTTCGAGGGAGAGGAAGAATCGGGAGGAGCCGGGGTCTCCCTGACGGCCGGCGCGACCGCGGAGCTGGTTGTCGACGCGGCGGGATTCGTGGCGCTCGGTACCGAGGATGTGGAGGCCTCCGGCTTCGATGACGGCGTCGTGCTCGGCTTTGGTGGAGGCAGCGTGGGCGGCGATGGCGGCGTCCCACTCCTGTTGGGAGACTTCGAACTCCTGCGACTGGTAGTAGAAGCGGACGAAGCCAGCGGGTGCGACGGGGGAGATGGCTCCTTCGGTGGCGGAGACGGCGCGGGCAGCTTTGCGCTTGACGATGTCCTGGCGGGCCATGAACTCGGGGTTGCCTCCGAGGAGGATGTCGGTACCGCGGCCGGCCATGTTGGTGGAGATGGTGACCATGCCGAGGCGGCCGGCCTGAGCTACGATCTCGGCTTCCTTCTCGTGGAATTTAGCGTTGAGGACGACGTGACGGACGGCCTTGCGCTTGAGGATTTCGGAGAGGAGCTCGGATTTTTCGATGCTGGTGGTTCCGACGAGGACGGGCTGGCGGGCGGCGTGGAGGCGCTCGATTTCGTCGGCGACGGCGAAGTATTTTTCCTTGGCGGTGCGGTAGACGACGTCGGGATTTTCGATGCGCTGCATGGTGCGGTTGGTGGGGACGACGACGATTTGGAGCTTGTAGATATTTTCGAATTCGGTGGCTTCGGTCTCGGCGGTTCCGGTCATGCCGGAGAGCTTTTTGTAGAGGCGGAAGTAGTTCTGGAAGGTGATAGTGGCGAGGGTCTGGTCCTCTTTGCGGATGGCGACTCCTTCCTTGGCTTCGACGGCTTGATGGAGGCCGTCGGACCAGCGGCGACCGGGCATGAGGCGGCCGGTGAACTCGTCGACGATGATGACCTCGCCGTCCTTGACGACGTACTCGACGTCGCGTTTGTAGAGGCTGTGGGCCTTGATGGCGACTTCAATGTGGTGCTTCATGTCCCAGTTTTCTGGGTCGGCGATGTTACCGATGCCGAGGATCTTTTCGATCTTCTCCCAGCCTTCGTCGGTGACGGTGATGGCGCGGGCTTTTTCGTCGACGACGTAGTCACCGGACCAGGTTTTGGTCTCGAGGGTTTCGATGAGTTCTCCCTCTTCTAGTTGAGGGATGACGGTGTTGGCGATGGCGTATTTGTCGGTGGTTTTATCGGTGGGGCCGGAGATGATGAGGGGGGTGCGGGCTTCGTCGATGAGGATGGAATCGACTTCGTCGACGATGCAGTAGTAGTGGCCACGCTGAACCTGATCGGCGAGCTCGAACTTCATGTTGTCGCGGAGGTAGTCGAAGCCGAACTCGTTGTTGGTGCCGTAGGTGATGTCGGCGGCGTAGGCGGCGCGGCGTTCGCTGTCGTCGAGGTCATGGACGATGACTCCGACGGTGAGTCCGAGGAAGCCGTAGATCTTTCCCATCCATTCGGCGTCGCGCTTGGCGAGGTAGTCGTTGACGGTGACGACGTGGACGCCGTGGCCGGCGAGAGCGTTGAGATAGCAGGGGAGGGTGGCGACGAGGGTCTTGCCTTCTCCGGTCTTCATTTCGGCGATTTTGCCGGAGTGGAGGGCCATGCCTCCGATCATCTGGACGTCGAAGTGGCGCATGCCGACGACGCGGCGGCCGGCCTCGCGGACGACGGCGTAGGCCTCGGGGAGGAGGTCGTCGAGGGCTGCTTTTTCGGCGGCGATGAGGGCTTCGGGGTCGGTGATTCCCGCTTGCTCCTCTGTGAGGCGTGCGGCGGCGATGCGGGCGCGGAATTCGGTGGTCTTGGCGGCTAGTTCGGCGTCAGAGAGCTGCTCCATGGTGTCGGCGAAGGAGTTGATCTGAGCGAGGACGGGGAGCATGCGCTTGACGGTGCGTTCGTTGCTGGTGCCGAAGACTTTGGCGAGTACGGTGTTGAGCACGGGAATTTCCTTTATTGGGAGAGGGAGTGGCGCGCACGTGCGCCGAAAAGGGTGTGCGGAGGAGGCCGCAGGACGCTGGGGGAGCGTCGTTTAGCTGAGGCTGGAGGTGACGGCGTGGAGCGAGGCCGTGTGTTGCGCGGGCGGGCGCATGGTCCAGACGGCGGTGTGGAGCGCACGGTGGGCGGGGGCGAGCACGAAGGCTTCGGCGAGCGGAGGTGCGGCGTGTTGCGCGAGAGGCTTATTAGCGACGGCTGCGGCTGCGCTCTGAGAGAGCAGCATGCTGATGTAGCGGCCGCCGAGGGTGAGGTGTCCGGACCGCAGGCCGCTGGCATCTGCTGCGCTCAGGGACGAGAGCAGAAGGAGGAGGCAGGCGAGATGGCGAGGGCGCAGACGCATGTGCTTTCTATGTTAAACGAAATGTGGGGGGAATGGAGGGTTGATTGCGGTTTCGGGGCTGGGTGGGTTTGAGGTGGGTGCTTTGGCTTTCGAAATGCCGACTTTTGCGGGGATACTGGTCTGATTGGTAGATGCGCTTATGGATGCGGATGGACAGACGAACTCGCTGAGCTACTTTCAGAAGGTAGACTCATATCCATGATTCGGCACCTTTGCGTCGCTGGTTTGCTGCTGACAACGATTGGATCGACCTCAAACCTGCGGGGACAGACCGGCCAGGCCATGGCCGCCATGCCTTCAGCGAGCCCGACGAAGCCGCCGATCGCGTGGGACACTGTCTCGATCCACAAGCATGATCCGAATGACACGAACATGCGCTGGGGTTCGACGCCGGATGGCATTGGCGCAAATGGCGTCACTCTCCGAACACTGATCAGTCAGGCGTATGGCTTCTCCGCACTGGAGCTGCGTGATGATGAACTGATCGGGCTGCCCGGATGGGCGAAGGATGACCGATACGATGTTGCGGCCAAAGTAAGCTCGGACGACGTGCCAGCGTGGGAAAAAATTGACCACATGAGCATGGAAGAGACCATCCAGCATCTGCTGAGCCATGAGCCGACGCCCGACATGCTGATGATGCGCAGCCTTCTGGAGGAGCGGTTCGGCCTGAAGGTGCACTATGAGACAAGGACGGAGCCGGTCTATGAGTTGGTGGTGGACAAAGGCGGTCCGAAGCTGAAGCCTGCGGCGGACCCTAAGCACGGGAATATGAACTGGAACACCGGAGTGATGAAGGGGGATGGCATACCGATGCCGTTCCTGGCGATGCTGTTGAGTATGCCTCTGCAGCGCAGCGTAGTCGATCACACAGGCTTGGGTGGTCATTTCGATTTTGAGCTCCATTTCCTTCCAGACAACACGCCACCGAGCACGGATAATAACGATCCAGACCTTTTTACAGCGGTTCGCGAGCAGCTCGGGTTGAGACTGAAGTCTTCGAGGGGACCCGTGATGGTGGTTGTGGTGGATAGCCTCCATGAGCCTTCGGGGAACTAGGTCTTGGAAGGCCCGCTTGGCGTCGGTAATCCTGATGTTTATTGAAAGCGTGGGGTGTGGGTGAGTTTGCGGGCGTTGGGTTTGGGGCTGGCTGCGAGGCAGGGATACCTGAGGAGCAACGGCTCTTTTTCAGGGAGTGTCGCCACGAATATAGAGGACTGGATCCGTGCCCTTCACTCGCTGGGCCAGCCGTTCTGCCTCTTGTTTGCTTACTGGTTGAATGCTGATCGGAGAGGACAGGTAGAAGTCCATCTGCGACTCTGCGGGTATCTCGACTACCGGTCTTGGCGTTACGACCGCCGCGGCTTCGACGGCTCCGGCTCCGAGGGCTGCGCCGCCGCCGAGGTCTTCAGCATCGCTCTGCGGCGTGACTCCACTTTTTGCGCTGCCTGCGATGACGGCTCCGGCAAGCGCTCCGATCACCGCGCCTCCTTCGACGTTCTTCAGGGTCGGTTTCGATTTGCTCGTACCCTGCACTTTGAGCTGATAGGTGTAAAGGGGATAAGTTTCTCCGCCAAGATCCAGCGAGTCCAGTTGGAGAGTCAATTCGGGAGTTCCGCTCATCCTCCCGGCCTTCTTGTTGAGGAGGACTTCGCCGTGGATCGTTGCGCCGCGAGGAATCACGAGGACATGGTGGACGACCACGTCTTCGTTCACATCGAAGGTCACTGGCATTTGATTTTTGGATCGCTTCGTACTCAGTGGCTGGTCTGTGATGACCCGTATCAACGTGTTTTCAAGAACCGTGACATGGGTTCCGGGAGTGCCATAGGACGGGACTGCGGTCTGCGGGGTCGGAGACTGCCCGACTGCTGTGCGCAGGAGAGAGAGCAGGAGAAGGACGCAAGCGAGATGGCGGTCACGGAGAGGCATCCTTCTACAACTTATATGAACTCCAGTAGAAGTGGGGCATCCCATTCTGAGTTGTAGCGGGGGTTCCTGGATACGAGAGAGGTTTGCTCGAAGCGAATCAGGAGAAATTCAGCTAATCTATCGAGCATGCAGACATTTAGCCGCTGGATTGGCGCATCGTTGTCGTTCGCTTTGGTGATGGGTTCGGTGGGATATGGGCAGGATAAGGCTGCTGCGGCTATTGCTCCTACTGCGGCTGTTGCGGCTCAGGGTGGCGGGGCGTTTCCTTCGAATGAGCAGATGCGGCATTACGGGGGGATGGGGAGTCCTCGGCTGTCGCCGGATGGGAGGCGGGTGCTGGTGCAGATTACGGACTCGACGGCGGAGGGGGCGAAGAGTCATCTGTGGGTGGCGGAGGTGGGAGGAGCGCAGGCTCGGCAGTTGACGTACTCTCCTGCGGCGGATAAGCGCGGCGAGCGTGCGGGTGAGTGGATGCCGGATGGGCAGAGTGTGCTGTTTCTGGCCAAGCGCGGGGAGCATACGGCGCTGTATCGGCTGCCGATGAATGGGGGCGAGGCGAAGGCGTTTGAGGTGAAGGTTCCGGTGATGGCGGATGAGTCGAAGGTGAAGGGAGCGCTGCCTCCGGCGAAGGAGACTAAGGACGCGGAGAAGAGTGAGGAGACGGCCGGGGAGAAGAGTGAGCCGGTGGAGGCGGATGTGGCGGGGTATCGGATTGCGCCGGATGGGAAGACGGTGGCGCTGGTGGTGAGTGATCCTCAGACGCCGGGAGAGAAGAAAGCGAAGGACGCGAAGGCGGATGCGGAGTGGGTGGATCATGGGCTTCATCGGACTCGGTTGTATTTGATGAGTGTGGATGCGAAAGGCGGGGAGGCTAAGGATGGGGATGCTAAAGAGGGGGCTGCGGAGAAGCTGACGCTGGTGGGGGTTCCGGTGGATGTGCGGGGGGCGGCGTGGAGTGCGGATTCTACGAAGCTGGTGGTGGATGCGGAGGAGCCGAATGGGGTGGATGAGCTGGGGCCGGCGGGGAGTACGTGGGTGGTGACGGCGAGCGATGCGGCGCATCCGGTGAAGGTGGCGGAGATTCCGGCGACGGCGGAGAATGCGGTGTGGTCGAGAGATGGGCTGGGGGTGGTGTACCTGGCGCAGGCGAAGAGGGATGCTCCTCCGGGTTATGCGGATTTGTATGAGTACACGCTGGCGACGAAGGCGGTGCGGGATTTGACGGATGGGTTTGAGGGATCGGTGGGGCATCAGCAGCCGATTGCGCTGGCGGATGGGGGCGTGGTGGAGGATGTGGAGATGGGGGTGGAGGCGGGGCTGATGCGGTACTCGGCTGCGGGGAAGGCGGAGGCGGTGAAGCTGCCGATTGCGGCGGTGGCAGCGGTGGCGACGAATGAGGCGCAGAGTGGCTGGGTGTTTGTGGGGAGCAGCGGGGGGAAGGAGACGGAGCTGCTGTATTCGCCGACGCTGGGGGGAGAGGTGAAGGTGCTGGCGACTCCGGCGCTGACTCCGAAGGGCGTGAGATCGGAGGCGCCGAAGAGAATTTCCTGGATGTCGGAGGGGCCGAGGGGAGAGAAGCTGAAGATTGAGGGGATGCTGTATCTGCCTCCTGAGGCTGCGGCGGGGACGGCGAATGAGAAGGCTCCGCTGGTGGTGGAGGTGCATGGAGGACCCCTGGGATCGTATGTGGATAGCTACTCTACGTTCACGGATTTCTTGTTGGGACAGGGGTGGGCGGTGCTGCGGACCAATCCTCGGGGAAGTACGGGACGGGGCGCGGCGTTTGCTGCGGCGAACAAGAACGATCTGGGTGGTGGGGACTATCGGGACATTATGGCGGGCGTGGACTATGTGCTGAAGACGGAGCCGATTGATGGCGATAAGCTGGCGCTGATGGGGTATAGCTATGGCGGCGAGATGGCCGCGTTTGTGGAGACGAAGACGACTCGGTTCAAGGCGATTGTGAGTGCGGCTCCGGTGATCGATCAGAACAGCGAGTATGGGACGGAGAAGGGGAGCTGGTACGACCAGTGGTACTTTGGGAAGCCGTGGATGCATGAGGCGGATGCGTGGCGGCAGAGTCCGCTGTCGGGTGCGGATAAGGCGAAGACTCCGTTCATGCTGCTGCAGGGGGAGGACGATACGACGGACCCGCTGGGGCAGTCGCTGGAGATGTATCATGCGCTGCGGCAGATGGGCGTTCCGGTGGAGTTGATTACGTATCCGAGGGTGGACCATGGGCCGCTGGGTGGGGCGATCTATGGGAGCCCGTCGCCGGAGCCGTGGCATGGGTTCGATGCTCGGCAGAGGGTGGTGGAGTTTATTGGGAAGGGGTTTGGGAAGAGCAGCGAGTAGCTTCTAGCTTCTAGCTCCTAGCTTGGTTTCGTTGCGGCTGGCGTGGATGAGGAGCCCGGCGGCGGTTAGGAGGAGGGCGAGGGTGGGCACTGACCAGTTGAGGACGAGGCGGGCGGTGGAGGGGATAGCGGTGGAGATGGTGGAGGATTGGTAGGCGAAGGCTGCGGCTGCGGCGGCAGTGATGAGGCTGATGAGGGACATGATGCGCAGGGGGAGAGTGGCGCGGGCGATGGCTCGTTGGCGGGCTCGGCGTTGGGAGCGGAGCCAGACGGCGGAGGCGGGTGGAGGGGTATGGTGGTGCGCGATGTCCGCGGCGAGAGACTGCAGGGCGTTGCGGAGAGCGATGTCGGTGGGGTTGTTGTGGGGGCTATTCATTGGGGTGATCCGTTGGGGTTGAGGAGGGCTGCGGCTTTCTTGCGAGCGCGGTAGAGGAGCATGCGGACGCTGAGGGATTGGAGGCCGGTGGCAGCGGCGATTTCGTTGTGGCTCATGCCTTCGACGTAGGCGAGCCAGAGGAGTTCGCGCTCGCGGGGCTTGAGGGTCTGGAGGGCGGCGCGGACGTCGATGGAGGTGTCGAGGTTGGGGGAGTGGGTGGCGTTAGTGAGTTCATCGGGCTCGGGGAAGGGCTGGTGATCTTTGCGACGCCAGCGGTCGCGGACGAGGTTGGTGGCGATGCGGAAGAGATAGCGGCGGGTCTGGTCGGCGTCCATGGAGGGATGGGGGTGGGAGAGGAGACGGATGTAGGTTTCCTGGAGGAGGTCTTCTGCGAGATGGTGATGGCTGGTGACGGCGATGAGGTAGGCGAGGATGGGGCGGGAGGTGGCATCGTAGAGCAGTTGGAAGGCGGGCTCGGTCATGGGAGCGCTGGCCTTCGCGGCGGGAGAAGACGGGAGGGATTGGGCGCGGGAGAAGAGGCCGCGTGCCGGATCATCCGCGAGGGTCATGGCGGATAAGCCCGAGGGAGCGAGAGAGCCAGAGGCTGATGAAGGCGGCGATGAGAAAACCAACTCCAATGCCGAGAGCTCCTGTGCCGAAGATGAGAAGTTCGGCGCGGTCCGAGACCTTGAGGTGGTGAAGATACATGAGGGCGAGGCCGAAGGTGGAGAGGACGACGCCGGCTTGTATTCCGTTCAGGATACGCCGGTGAGGGGAGGTGGGTTCCGGGGTTTCGAGGGTGAGGGACTCGAGGAAGAGGCGGCCGGAGTTGTTGGCGGCGAGGGTGAGGAGAGCTTCGGTGGAGTCGATGTGCGCGAAGATTTGTTTCTGCACGGCGGCCTGGGCGCGGGTGGTGAGATAACGGCGCAGGGTGCCGAAGACGACCCAGAAGATCCAGCTGATAGTTAAGGCTACGACGACGTCGTCTAATACTCGACTGGTGTCCATGGAGAATTCCCGCTTTCGGAGTGCCTAATTTGTTCACTGTGTAGAACGTGGCGGAGGGTGGGGTGGTTAACAGTGTGGAGGAATGTTTTGGTGGGAGAGAGGGAATTGAGTAGGATGAGCGTACCTGTGGAGGCTATGCGTTGCGGAAATCGATGAAGGTGTACGGGCGGATCGTGGTGATGCGTTGGGTGATTGCTTTGGTGGCTCCGCTGACGATGGCTGGGCAGCAGGAGGCGTGGACGGTGAAGCCGGAGTGGGTGCGGGCGCATGAGGAGTTTTTGGCGAGTGACGTGATGCAGGGGCGGGGGAGTGCTACTCGCGATGAGCAGATTACGGCGACGTATGTGGCGAGTGAGTTTATGGCGTATGGGTTGAAGCCGGCACCGGGGATGTCGGGGTATGTCCAGAGCGCGGAGGTGGTGGCCCCGGTGCTGGATGGGCATGGAGTGTTGAGCGCGGGTACGGTGGAGATGAAGGAGGGGACGGAGTTTGAGGTGCTGATGTCACCGGGAGCGAGTGTGAGTGGGCCGCTGATGCGTGTGAAGGCTGAGGAGGTGAAGAAGGCTTCGGGCGCGAAGGGTGCGGTGATTGTGGTGACGGATATTCCGGCGGGAACGAGTGCGATGAGTCTGATGCGGGAGCTGCGGAGGTCGGGTGCGGCGATGGTGGTGCTGCCGGAGGATGAGTCGACGCGCGGGATGTTCACGATGTTTGGAGGGAAGACTCGGGTTCCGGTTCGGCTAAAGGATGCGGCGGTGTCTCGGGGAAGTGTGACGATTGTGACGGCGGGTGTGGCCGCGATGAATAGGCTGGCTGGAGTGAAGGATGGAGAGACTGTGGCGCTGACGCTGCACGAAGTTCCGCAGACGAAGGCTCGCGAGACGTTCAATGCGATTGGGTATCTGGAGGGGACGGAGCCTTCGAGTGGGACGATATTGCTGACGGCGCATCTGGATCATCTGGGCGTGGGGAGGCCGGTGAATGGCGACGCGATCTTCAATGGAGCGAATGATGACGCGGCAGGAACGACGGCGGTGCTGGAACTGGCGCATGCGCTGGGAGCAGGGCCGAGGCTGAAGCGGAATGTGCTGTTCGTCTGCTACGGGAGTGAAGAGGCGGGCGAGTTGGGATCGACTTATTTTGGCGAGCATCCTCCAGTCCCGCTTAAAAGTTTGGTGGCGAATCTGGAGTTTGAGATGATCGGCGCGCAAGACCCGAAGATGCCGAAGGGCGTGCTGCTGTTGACGGGATGGGAGCGGAGCAACCTGGGGCCGACGTTGAAGGCGCATGGAGCGCTGCTGGGGCCTGATCCTTATCCTGAAGAACATTTCTTTGAGCGGTCGGATAATTATGCTCTGGCGCTGGACGGCGTGGTGGCGCATACGGCGGCGGGATGGGGAACGGTGCCGACGTATCATCAGCCGGACGATGATCTCGCGCATCTGGATCTGCCGTTTATGACGGCGGCGATTCAGAGCCTGGTAGGGCCGGTGGAGTGGCTGGCGGATAGTGACTTCAAGCCGGAGTGGAATCCGGGGGGACAGCCTAAAGGCAGGGATTAGGGATTAGGGACTAGATATTTGGGATGCGGTTGAGGCGGGGCAGATAGTTCATTTCGAGGACTGAGGGGCTTGATGGCTGCTACGACCGAGGCGGGGATGAATACGTTTTTGCAGTCGGGTCTGCGGAAGGCGCGATGGCGGTTGTTGCCGTTGCTGTCGATCTGCTACCTGGTGGCGTATATGGACCGCGCCAACATCAGCTTTGCGGCTAAGACGATGAATCGCGATCTGCATTTTTCTCCGCAGACGTATGGGCTGGGTGCGGGGTTATTTTTTCTGAGTTATGCGTTATTGGAAGTGCCGTCGAATCGGCTGATGCTGCGGTTTGGTGCGAGGCGATGGCTCTCGCGGATCATGCTGACGTGGGGACTGATCGCTGGAGCGATGGTGCTGGTGAGGTCGGTGCATGAGTTTTATGGTGCCCGGTTGCTGCTGGGATGCGCGGAGGCGGGGTATTTCCCGGGGGCGTTGTATTTTCTATCGCAGTGGTTTCCACGCGCGACTCGGGGGAGGGCGATCAGCTGGTTTTATGTCTCGCTGCCGATGAGCACGATTGTGATGGGCAGCCTGGCGGGGGCGCTGCTGGGGCTGGACGGAAGGCTGGGTCTACGAGGCTGGCAATGGATGTTCCTGGTGGAGGCGGCTCCTGCCGTGGTGCTGTCTGCTGTGATCTGGTTTGGGTTGCCGGACAATGTGGCGAGCGCGGGATGGTTGAGCAGAGAGGAACGGCAGGCAATCGCCGACGAGTTGGAGCGAGATTGCATGGTCGACGGAGAGATGAGCGAAGGAAAGATTTGGGATGCCCTGCGGAACCGTCGAGTCTGGGTGCTGGGCGTGGTGTATTTCTTTGAGCTGGGGATGGTTTATGCGATGACGTTTTCGCTACCGATTGTGCTGGGGCAGAGTACGGGATGGAATGCGGCGCAGGTGGGATATTTGATTGCATGGACTGGCATTGCGGGCGCGGCACTGATGGTGGGTGGAGCGTGGATGTCGGACCGAAGCTTGCGGCCGCAGAGATATGTAGTGAGTGGATTTGTGTTGATTGGAGTGGGCGCGCTGGCTGCAGGATTGCACCTGAACGGATGGAGCGGCGCGGGGGCTATGCTGTTTATGATGCTGAGCTTCTACTCAATCCAAGGGCCGATGCTGCGGGTGATGACGGCGATTGTGCCGGGGAAGGGTGCGGCTCTTGCGATTGCGTGTGCCAACATGTGTGGCATGGCGGGAGGCTTTGTTGGGCCCTATTGGATGGGGTGGATGCGTGAGGTTACGGGGGGATACGCCTTCGGCATCGGTGCCCTGTGCGTGCCGATGCTGCTGGCTGCAGTTCTTATGGCGTGGTTGATGCGGGCGGAGTCGCGGATTGCGACTTTGGGTGGAGTGAGTGCTTGCGAAGAAGAAGCGTTGGGGTAGATTTTGAGTGGGATTGCGTCGTTTGATCTCTGCGGGAATATGATCTGGCTGATGCGCCGCATCAGCCAGACCTGCAACGGGGGTGCTAGTTCGCCGGGTTCGCGTCTCTGAAGGGCTTGGCGCCGTGGAAGAGGTAATGGTTGATATCGGGCCAGAACTCTTTGACGACGAAGGAGGCGGCATCGATACCGATGTCGAGGCCCCACTGGCTTCCGGTGTTACCGAGGGAGCGCTCGGCGGAGGGATAGTACAGATTGGAGATGCCGGCGGAGGCTCCGGCGCCGAGGACTTCGCTGATGTTGAAGACTTCTTTGCCGGAGTCGGAACGTGTGACGACGGCGCGACTGAGGGCATAGCTGCTGCGCTTGAAGAAGCCGCCGTGGCCGAGGGTGTAGTAGCGGTTGTCCTGGTGGGCGATGGAGGGGACGATGGCTTCGACGAAGAAGTTTTCGCTGGTCTGGTCTACGACCGCGTGCCAGAGATAGCGGCCGTAGGCGACGCCTCCGCTGCCGAATTCGGGATCTGCGTTCTCGTGGAGGCTCCAGCCAGCAAGGGCTAGAGGAATGAAGATGGAGGAGTAGTCGAATGAGTCTTCGCTGGCGGTGACGAACTTGTCCTTCACCGATTCCCGAGGGAGTTTGACGTTCGCGCTGACGGAACGGAAGTTGGGAAGGATGCCGAGAATGCGGGTGGTCTGCTTGTCGGAATGGTCATCTACCGAGGGCTGGGGTGCCGGGGGGGCGGCCTGAGTTTGGTCGACGCTCGAGGAACTTGCAGAGACGAACGAGTCGGTACTCGGCCCTGTAACGGAGTTGGTCTGGCTGGTGGAGAATGAGATGTTCTGCGCCGTGGTGCTGGCAGAAGTCTGAGGGCTCTCGGAGGTGGGTTGCTGTGCTTGCAAGAGGCACGAAGAAAGCGAGAGTAGAGTTGCAAGAATTGGTGTAGCCAGATGATTCAGTGATGGTCGGTGCATTATTTCCCTTGGGCGATTGCTTCTTTGTAGCTTTTTGGTAGAGAAACGAAGGGCGCCGGGTTGAATTTTCGGTCTTGGTGTTGATGAAGCGTTGCAATGACTGCTGTTGTTCCCTGATTAGATGTACGGAGGCGCGCGACGATTCTGGCGACGAACATTTTCCTTCGAATCGAAGACATTTGAGGTCCTGGGTGGATGGGTGAGGTGCGGCGAGATTATGCTGGGTGATGTTGAGTTTGCGCTTGTGCGAGCTGTCTAAGTGGGCGGCTGAGTGTGAGATGCGAGAAGGAGTGTTATGAGCGAAGTGGCGGTCGGGTTTGCGAAGGAAAACGGCGAGCGGTTTGTTGAAGAGCTGAAGGAGTTGTTGCGGATTCCTTCTGTGTCGACTGCACCTGAGCATGTAGGGGATGTGCGGGCGGCGGCGGAGTTCGTCAAGGTGGGTCTGGAGACGGCGGGGATGGAGAATGTGCGGCTGATTGAGACTTCGACTAAAACGCGCAAGGGTCATCCGCTGGTGTATGCGGAGTGGCTGCACGCTGCGGGAAAACCGACGGTGCTGCTGTATGGGCACTATGATGTGCAGCCGGCAGAGCCGCTGGATGAATGGAAGTCGCCTCCGTTTGAGCCGGAGATTCGCGACGGAAATATTTACGCTCGCGGCGCGGTGGATGACAAGGGGCAGATGTGGATGCATGTGAAGGCGCTGGAGTCGTTGCTGAAGACGGATGGCAAGCTGCCGGTGAATGTGCGTGTGATCGTTGAGGGCGAAGAAGAGGTCGGAGGTGAAGGGATTGCTGCGTTTGTGCGCGAGCATGGGGACCAGTTGAAGGCCGATGCTGCGCTGGTTTCGGATACGGAGATGTTTGCTCCGGAGCTGCCGACGCTGTGCGTGGGGCTGCGAGGAATGATTTATACGGAGCTGGAGGCGAAGGGGGCGGCTACGGATCTGCATTCGGGAATGTATGGAGGGGCGGCCCCGAATCCGTTTGTGGCGCTGGCGCAGATGATTGCGCAGTTGAAACGCGAGGATGGGCATATTGCGATTCCTGGGTTCTACGACGGGATTGAGGAGCCGACGAAGGCGGAGTTGGAGGCGTGGCGGTCGCTGCCGTTTGATGAGGAGGAGTATCGGAAACACGAGGTGGGTTCGACGGAGTTGACGGGCGAGACGATGTTCAGTGTGCTGGAGCGGACGTGGTCGCGGCCGACGATGGATGTGCATGGGATGCCAGGCGGATTTATTGGCGCGGGAGCGAAGACGGTGATCCCGGCGAAGGCTACGGCGAAGATCAGCTTCAGGCTGGTTCCGGGGATGAAGCCGGAGGAGACGTTTGCGAAGTATAAGAAATTTGTGGAGGAGATTTGCCCGAAGGGAATCCAGGTGAAGGTGACGATGATTCATTCGGGCGAACCGATTGTGGTGAGCACGGACAATGAATATGTTCGCGCGGCAACGGACGCGATGGCGAAGGTGTTTGGGAAAGAGACGGTGTTTGTGCGCGGCGGCGGGTCGATTCCGATTGTAGGAGACTTCGTGCGTGAGTTGGGGACTCCCACGGTGATGATGGGGTTTGGGTTGCCGGATGACAATCTGCATGCTCCGAATGAGAAGTTTCATCTGGCGAATTTTCATCGCGGGATTGAATCGATTGTGCGGTTTCTGGATGGGGTGGGAGCGGGGCGTTGATGTGGCGGCGCGAGTCGAAGGACGTTCCCCCGCTGGGGGGATATGTGCTCGCTGGTGGGAGAAGTTCGCGGATGGGGCGAGATAAAGCGCTGCTCCCTCTGGCTGGAAAGCCGTTAGTGGAACGTGCGGCGAGGAAGCTCCAAAGGCTGTGCGCGAAGGTGCGCGTGCTGAGTGGGAATTCTGAGCTGGCGGTGTATGCGCCGCTGGTGCGGGATAACTTCGCGGACAGCGGGCCGCTGGGAGGGATTGAGGCGGCGCTGCTGGACTCGGAGCTTGCGTGGAATTTGATACTGCCGGTGGACATGCCGTTTGTTCCGACACGGCTTTTGGAAGATTGGATTTACTTGGTGTTGCGGGAGCCGATCGGGGACGTTCGGGTCTCAATGTTGTTGGTGGGGGCGCAGGCTTATCCGACGTTGTTGCTGATTCACTGGGAGATGAGGCCGTATCTTCGTGCGGACCTGGAGATGGGGCGGTTTAAGGTGGTTGCTTCGCTGGAATCGGCGGCGATGGCGATTGCCGCTGAACGAGGGGGTCAGCCAGAGCGGGTGTTTCGGCGGGTGCAGTGCGACGATTTGGTTTCGCAGAGCGAGCGAAATGGGGGTGCGATTTGGAAAGATGCGACGGGGGGGTGCTTGGATTGGTTCGCTAATTTGAATACTCCGGAAGAGTTTGCCGCGGCTGAGAGGCATGGAGAGGCGCTGGACGCGTAAGTGAAGGCTGGGGCTGGGGAGGGGTGTGGGTCTGGAAGACGGATTGGGGAGGAAAGCCTTCTCCGGCTTGGTGCATCATAAGAAGAACCGTTATGAGCGATGCTGAAAAGATTCCTGAGCCGATGGCGGCTACCGATGAGGAGCAGATTGAGAAGCCCCTGATTGAGGATGTGTCGGCGGATGTGGCCCCGGTTGTGCAGGAATTTATTACTGAGGCGACGGCGGCGAATGAAGCAGAGGGCGTGGCTGCTTCGGAGGAGTCTGCGTTTCAGGCGGGTGCGGGATTTGCGGCTGCGGCGTTTGCGAGCGAGGAGGTGGCGCCGTATATCGCGTTTGAGAATGTGTGTAAGTCGTTTGGGGAGTTTGTGGTGCTGAAGGACGTGAGCTTCTTTGTGAAGCCGGGAGAGACGTTGTGCATTCTGGGAAGAAGCGGTGTGGGGAAGTCGGTTTCTCTGCAAATATTGATGGGGTTTCTGAAGCCGGATAGTGGGACGGTGCTGGTGGCAGGGCAGGACATTGCGGGGTTGAGTGAGCGCGAGATGCAGGAGGTGCGGCGCAAGGTCACGATGGTGTTTCAGAATGGAGCGTTGTTTGATTCGATTTCGGTGGGAGAGAACGTAGCGTTTCCCCTGAGGGAGCGCGGGAATATGGAGGAAGACCAGATTCTGCAGGTGGTGAAGGGGTTGCTGGAGATGGTGGGAGTGGCGGGGATGGAGAATATGTTGCCGTCGGATTTATCGACGGGGATGAAGCGGTCGGTGGCGATTGCGCGGGCGTTGGCTGCGCAGCCCATGGCGGTGCTGTATGACGAGCCGACGACGATGGTAGATCCTCTGATGGGGCACCTATTGGGGGACTTGATCCAACGGTTGAAGATGCAGATGCATCTTACGAGCATCGTCGTAACGCACGACACGAGATTCGCAGAGAAGCTGGCAGACCGGCTGGTGTTTCTGCATGAAGGGACCGTTCGCTTTTTTGGGACGGTCGATGAAATGCGCGCATCAGACGATACAGTACTACGGGAGTTCTTCTCGATGGATGAATTGGTGCTGCCGGTCTAACAACTTAAGTACCCAAAGAAGATGACGGGTCGGTAGTAAGTTGAAGACATACAAGGTAACAAGAATTCCCTGGGACGGAATAAACTAGAGGTACACCACAACCCTGCCATGAAGATGGCGCGTACGAACAATCGGGATGAACTGAGACTATGGCGAGCCTTGATTATTTGAAGCAAGCGGAGATCTCAAGCCAGCGGCGGCATCACGCCAGGGTAGTTGGTCATGAGCGTCTGCTTTCTCGCCCATCTTTCATGATTTCGGTCTGGGCGGGACTGGACTTCCTAAGTGCTTTGGTGGCTGGGTTCATCGCGATTCGAATCCGTCTGGAGCCGGCTGCGGAGTTGACGAGCCATACGGTCCTGGGACATTTAGAGAAGGCTGCACCTCTGACCTCGATCATCTACCTGCTGGTTTTCAGCGTGTACCTGGTGTTGTTTACGAGGCTGTATGGGTTGTACAGGTCGCCGGAGGGACGCAGCGGGCTGAATGAGCAGCGACTCACCTTCCAGGCAACGTTGACGGCAGGACTGATGCTGTGTGGGACGCTATATGTGATGAAGGAGTATGCGGTATCGCGGATCGTGGTGGCGTTGACGATTGTGATTACGATGGCTTTTTTGATGATCCGTCGCGCGGTCGAGCGGAAGATGATGCAGCGGCGGTTTTTGCAGGGGCGCGAGACCCGCAATGTGATGATCGTCGGGCATGGACGAGTGGCCCATGCTCTGCGTAATCATCTGCAGGCGCTGCCGCATATGGGGTTCCGGTTTATGGGGTTTGTGTCGCTGGAGGCAGCGGCGGGGGATTCGGAGAATTCGGAGATTATCGGTAACGTGCGGAACTGCGTTGCTCTGGCGAGGTCGCTGTTTGTCGATGAGATTTATTTTTCGACACCGGCGGATAAGGGGACGGTGATTGGGGTGGTGGATGAGGCTCGCGAGCACGGTATCGAGGTGCGCGTGGTGCCGGATCTATATGATGGCCTGGCGTGGAATGCTCCGGTGGAGTTTATTGGACAGTTCCCGACGATTCCTCTGCATCAACGCGATTTTCCCCGGGGCGCATTCCTGATCAAGAGGGTGCTGGATGTCATGCTATCGACGCTGGCGCTGGTGGTGACTGCGCCGCTGATGCTGGTGATTGCGTTGATGATACGGATGGATTCGCCGGGGCCGATTTTTTATCGAGCGGCTCGGATTGGGCGTAAGGGCAGGACCTTTACGTGCTTGAAGTTTCGGACGATGGTGGCGAATGCGGATAAGTTGAAGGACAGCCTGGCGCACAAGAATGAGCGAGATGGGATCCTGTTCAAGATGACGAACGACCCACGGATCACGCGGGTGGGGAGCAGGCTGCGGAAGTATTCTCTGGATGAGTTGCCACAGTTCTTCAATGTGCTGATGGGGGACATGAGCCTGGTGGGTCCTCGGCCACCGCTGGCGTCGGAGGTGGAGAAGTACGATCTGGCCCATCTGAAGAGACTGGATGTGCTACCTGGGATTACGGGGTTGTGGCAGGTGGAGGCCAGGCAGGATCCTTCGTTTGACAGCTATATTTCGCTGGACACGGCTTACGTAGAGAACTGGAATATTCTGCTGGATCTGCGCATTCTGGCTCGTACGATCGGTGTGGTTCTGGGCGGAACGGGGTCTTAGGGCGGGGCTGTCGGTTGAGCGGCAGGGTGAGGAGCGGGTGGGGCGCGGTAGACTGTAAGAGTGCGGATCGCGCTGGCTCAAATCAATCCAACAGTAGGGGACTTCTCGGGGAACCTGCGAAAGATCGCGGCGTTTGTCGAACAGGCGGCGGAGCGGGGCGCTGCGCTGGTGATGTTTCCTGAGTTGGCGACGTGTGGCTATCCTCCGGCGGATTTGTTGGAGAAGGAATCGTTTGTGCAGCGTGCAGAGGAGACGCTGGCGGCGGTTGCTTCGCTGACGCAGGGAGGCGACCGTCCGGCGGTGCTGTGCGGTACTCCGATGCGGTGCGAGGGAGCTTCGGGCAAGCATGTTCGCAATGTTGCGGCGCTGATGGATGGAGGGGAGATTCGGTTTATGCAGCAGAAGATGCTGCTGCCGTTCTATGACGTGTTTGATGAGCAGAGGTATTTTGAGCCGGCTCGGCAGCAGGCTCTGACGGTGGTGGATGGGCAAGCTGTGGCGATCACGGTCTGCGAAGATGCATGGAATGACAAGATGTTCTGGCCGCGGCAGATGTACCCGGTGGATCCGGTGGAGGAGTTGATGCGGCAGTGGGCGGCGCTTCCACAGCCGTTGAGCGGGCATCGTTTGATTTTAAATATTTCAGCATCGCCGTTTTGCCATGGGAAGCTGGAGGTGCGGCAGAGGATGATTGGCGCGCTGGCGAAGCGGCATCGGGCGACGGTCGTGATGGTGAACCAGGTAGGGGCGAATGACAGCCTGATTTTTGATGGCGGATCGTTTGCAGTGGGGCCGAGTGGCGAAGTGTTTGCGCAGGCGAGATGCTTTTCTGAGGAGTTGTTGATCGTCGAAACAGAGGGCGAGAAGGCCGGGGTTGCGGTAGCGACGGGAGAGGATTTGGGCACGGAGCGGACGTGGGATGCGCTGGTGCTGGGGACTCGGGATTACCTGGGAAAGTGCGGATTCAAAAAGGCGATTGTGGGGTTGAGCGGGGGGATCGACTCGGCGCTGGTGGCGGCGATTGCGGTGGAGGCGCTGGGAGCGGAGAATGTGCAGGGAGTTGGGATGCCGAGTGAGTTCTCCTCGAGCGGATCGGTGACGGACGCTGAGAAGCTGGCGAAGAACCTGGGGATTGCGTTTTCGACGGTGCCGATCCGAGAGATTTATACGCAGTTTGAAACATCGCTGCAGCCGGTGTTTGCGGCTACGGGAGCGGGGACAAGCTTTGGGCTTGCGGAGGAGAACCTGCAGCCGAGAATTCGAGGAAGTCTGCTGATGGCGCTGTCGAACAAGACGGGAGCGCTGGTGCTGACGACGGGGAATAAGAGCGAGATGGCGTGCGGGTATTGCACGCTGTACGGAGACATGGTGGGAGCGCTGGCAGTGATCGGCGACGTGTATAAGACGGAGGTGTACGCGCTTAGCCGGTGGGTGAATCGCGAGCGCGAGGTGATTCCGAATGACACGCTGACGAAGGCTCCGTCGGCTGAGTTGAGGCCGGGGCAGAAGGATACGGACTCGCTGCCGCCGTATGAGGTGCTCGATCCGATTTTGCGAGCGTATATCGAGGAGTACAGCTCTGCGGAGGAGATTGTGCGGACGCAGGGAGTGGAGTTGGAGTTGGTACGCAAGGTGATTCGGCTGGTGGAGCTGAGTGAGTACAAGCGGCAGCAGGCAGCTCCAGTGTTGAAGGTTTCGAGAAAGTCGTTTGGGATGGGAAGGCGATTTCCGATTGCGGCGCGGCGCGAGGTGTAGGTGGCCGGCCAGGGTTTGATTCGAGCAGTAGATCGTTAGTGAAGAAGGGTTTGATTTTGAAAGGGACAGAAAGCATGAAGAAGATGATGTTGATGGTTGTGATGGCGATGGTTGGAGCAGGAGTTCTGGTGCGAGCGCAGGCACCTCCACAGATGTCGCCCGCAACGGCAGAGGCGGAGAAGGCAACCGCTCCGCAGGCGCCGACTCCCCCGGCTGTGCCGGTGAATCCGTTTCCCGCGGTGAACCCGAAGAACTTTACCTCGGACTACCCTACGGCGGCCGTGGTGAGTGAATTTCTGAAGACGGTCTGGGGCTATAA
This sequence comes from Granulicella sp., assembly GCA_027452215.1. GTDB lineage: Bacteria > Acidobacteriota > Terriglobia > Terriglobales > Acidobacteriaceae > Granulicella. The sequence continues at coordinate 42,277 of DAIDGQ010000023.1, forward strand.
CGACAATTTGAGCTGGAGTGTGCAGGCGATCCAGAAAACGGTGGCGCCCGGTGTGGTGCGAGTGGTGGTGTTTGTCGCGAACAAGACGCAGCCGGGGAAGGTGAGCCGGAACGAATTTTTCATCACTCCTGATGGGAAGCATGCGATCGCGGATGCGGTGATTGATTTTGGAGCGAAGCCTTATGCCGATCGCCGGCAGACTCTGCAGGAGCAGGCCAATGGTCCGGCCGAGGGGGCTGCTGGTAAAGACTTTCTGATGGTGGAGTTTGGTGATTTGCTGAACGCGCAATCCAAGGAAGTTCACGAGACGGTGCTGAAGCTGGAGAAGGATTTTCCGCAGGCTCGTGTGGTGTTTGAGAATCTTCCGGCGAGCGGCAATCCCTATGCTTTGCGTGCAGCTGCTGAGGGCGTGTGCGTGAGGAAAGCGAAGGGGGACGAGGCGTTTTATACCTATGCGCAGGCGGTCTTCAATAAGGAACAGGGGTTGACGGCGGCGACGCTTGATTCAGTGCTGGATGCTGCGGTAACTGCTGCGGGTGGAGATCCGAAGGCAGTCGCGGTGTGTGCAGATTCGCAGGCAGCGAAGGATGATGTGAAGGCATCGGCTGCACTGGGCACTTCGGTTGGGGTAGATCAGTCGGCGGTGGTGGTGGTGAATGGGCGGGTGCTTCCGGCGGCGTCGTTCCCCTACGAGACGATCAAGCAGGTGGTGGCGTATCAGGCGCAGTTGGACGGCATTGCTGTGCATGTGCAGCCAACGCTTTCGACGTTGAAGTAAGGGCTTGATGAGGCTGAAGGAGAGTCGATCGTGAAGATTACCGTGGTGTCTCCCCATAGTGGGGACGCGGCATTGGCGCTGGGTCTTGCGATTGAGGCGTGGCTGGCGGAGGGCCACTCCGTTGAGGTGGTGAGTTGCTTTACTCGGAGCGAGTTTGCTCCCTATTCGGATGCGGGGTCGTTGCATGCGAATGACCGGATGTCGTTTGTGACGGCGGTGCGGAGGAGAGAGGACGAGGCGTGGCGCAAGCAGCATGGTGCGTCCAGGTTGAAGCTGACGGACTTGAATCTGAAGGACGCTCCGATCCGCCTGCACTGCGGAAGGGAGAAGGTGTTCGGACGGCCTGCGGATACTTCGGAGAAGGTGGTATCGAAGATCCAGCGGGCGGTGGAGATGAGCAAGGCGGGGGCGATCGTGCTGCCGCTGGGACTCGACGGACATGTGGATCGTATCAGTGCGCGCGATGCTGCGATGCCAACGGATACGGCGGGGAGGGCGCTGGCGTTTTACGAAGAGCTTCCCTACATGGCGGGCGCTGAGGGGGAGAGAGCGGTGGAGGTAGCTCTTGGTCAGCTTCCGACTGGGTTGCAGGCGGAGTTGCAGCCGACCTTTGCCCGGGAACCAAGTGGGAGGGAAGACGTGATCGAGGCAGCGGTGCTGCGCAAGCGGCGGGTTGCGTGGTGCTACGACTCGCAGATCGATGAGAGGGTTACGGCGGAGATTGCAGAGTTCAGCAGACGCTACGGGGGGCGGGAGCGGCTGTGGGGGAATGCGGCGTGGCGTGCAGACGCGACGTTGGCGGCGAGGTAGGGAGCGGGGAGTGTCTGCCAAGGTGGACGGGGTTAGGTGGACCGTTTCGTTCCGTTACAGGGTGGCCCATCTTCTCAAGTTTTTCGCCCAGCGACCGATGAAGTCAGTACAAGGGCGTGTTGCATCCTGCATGTGCAGAACGCAACACGTGACCAACTGCTTTGTGCTGTGGTCGCGTACTGAAAGAGTTCATGGAGCGACTGCCGATATTTACCGATAGCAAGACGACGGGCGTGAGTGGGCGACGGTGGCAGGGTCACGAATCGCTCAACACATGCTGCAGGCTGAGGAACTCTTGGGAATGCCTGGTCATTTTGAGCACCTTCACGCAGCCATCGGGCATAGGAGAGACAACCTTTGGTTGAGGTGCCTGAGATGGAAACGGCGGTGTGGGGGTCGATGGAGACGGTGCCTGGCGAGCGTGGGAGTGGTGTTGTGCATGGGCATGGTCTGCGCATCCGGGGTGGCTCAGACTGCGAATGTTTTTTCTGGAACCACGGCGGTCGGTCAAACTTCTACGTCGATGAGCGTAGTTGTGACGATGGTCGCAGGGGGAACTGCTGGAGCACCTGTCGCGATGACACAGGGCCTGGCTAATTCTGATTTTGTGGTTGTGAGCGGAGGGTCTTGCTCAGCCGGCACCAGCTATAGCTCCGGACAGACGTGCACGGTGATGGTGCAATTCCAGCCGAAGTATCCGGGTACTCGAACTGGCGCGGTGGTGATGAAGACATCAGGCGGAAGCTTTATGGGGTCGACGCTGCTTGCCGGAGTTGGTGTGGGATCCTTGCCGGTGCTCGCGCCGGGTGCGATCAGCACAGTCGCTGGGGATGCGGATTGGATTTACCAGAGTGCGACGGATGGAGGATTGGCGACTTCTGCTCCGATCTTCCTGCCTACGGGCGTCGTCGCCGACGCGATGGGGAACTTCTATATTGCGGATTCGCAGAACAACCGTATTCGTAAGGTGGACGTGAACAAACTGATCTCGACGGTGGCCGGTACGGGAACTCCTGGCTACGGAGGGGACGGGGGGCTGGCGATCAATGCGATGATCAACGTTCCGGCAGGGCTGGTGCTGGATGGCGCCGGTAATCTGTACTTTGCCGACAGTGGGAACCACATTGTTCGACGTATCGATGCATTTAGCGGAGTGATTACAACGGTGGCGGGAACTCCAGGGGTGCAGGGCTCTAGCGGCGACGGTGCTTCGGCTACGCAGGCGAAGCTCACCTTTCCCGAGGGCGTGGCTCTGGATGAGGCTGGGGACCTGTTGATTGCGGATACGGGGAATAACGAAATCCGAAAGGTCACTGCGACTGCGATTGGATTTGGAAATATAAGTAAGGTTGCTGGAACCGGAGCGGCGGGATTTAACGGCGATGGACAGGCGGCGACACTTGCGAGCTTGAATAGTCCTTGGAGCGTGGCGGTGGCTCAGGATGGGTCAATCTATATCGCTGATTTGACGAATAATCGCGTGCGCGAGGTGAACCTGTCAGGGATGATTTCGACGGTTGCCGGTACGGGCCCTCGGGGATTTATGGGAGACGGCGGTCTCGCAACGCAGGCCGTGCTGGGCGAGCCTGCTGCTGTGGCGATCGATCCTGCTGGGGATCTCTATGTTGCCGACTCAGATAATAATCGTATTCGCGAGGTAAATGCGGCGACGGGTCTGATTGAGACCATCTGTGGAAACGCGAGCGAACAGTTCGCTGGCGATGGTGGACCGGCCAATCTTGCCAGCATGTATGGACCCTATGCTCTGTTCTTCGATCAGACGGGGAATCTATTTGTTGCGGATATGTTTCATAACCGGATACGTCGGATCGACGCGTTGGCTGTCTCCTTGACGTACGCAACGATCAAGGTCGGGAACGTCTCCGCGCCGCAACCTGTGGTGCTTGTCGATGATGGCAACGCTGATCTTATCTTGAGCCAGGCGACGATTGTGAATGCAGCGGAAGATGCGGGAACGACGACCTGTACGGCGGGAGCGGATATCCCGTCCGCCACCACGTGCAGCATAGGCGCGTCGTTTGCTCCGAAGGTGATTGGAGATCCGGTTCTTGGTTCAATTGCGGTCAACTCGGTCGCAGGTACGACGGTGCCGTTGATTAGCCTTTCGGGACAAGTGCTTAGCATTACGCCGACGACCGTGGCGCTGACTTCGAGCGTGAATCCAAGCCTGGTGGGGGCGACGGTAAGGTTTACAGCGACGGTCAGCAATGGAGGCACGGCGCTGACGGGCACGATCGCTTTCTTTGATGGAGGTACACAGCTCTGTAGCGTGACGGTCGCGAATAGTGCGGCAGCGTGCAGCACGTCGGCGTTGACATTGGGGCAGCATAGCATTACGGCTGACTACTCGGGCGATGCGAACAATGCATCGAGTGTATCGGCCGTGCTGGTTCAAGTGGTCAAGCAAGCGCCTCTGCTGGTGCTAACGGTTGCACCGAATCCGACGGTCGTAACGACGAGCGTTACGCTGACGTTCGCGGCGACCGCACCGACGGGGACGCCGACGGGTTCGGTCACGTTTTATGATGGCGCCGTTGCACTTAGTTCGACCAACCTCTCGGGGTCGGGTGGTGCAGGTTACACCACGGCTCAGTTGAGTCCTGGGACGCATAGTCTTTCGGTACAGTATGCGGGGGACCTATCGAATGCATCGGGTCAGTCGAATGTAGTAAGCGAGGTGGTGCAGCAGGCGACGACTGGAACGACACTGTCTTCGAGTAATGTGAGTGCGCCGGTGGGTTCTTTAGTGACCTTCACGGCTGCCGTTACCAGTACGAATGGGCCAGCGGCCACAGGGACGGTGCAGTTCAATGACGGCGGGACTTCGTTGGGAAGCAGCGCGGTCGGCAGTAATGGAACAGCGGTTTTATCGAGCGCGCTGCTTGCTCCGGGGGTGCATTCGATCGTCGCCGTCTATGGCGGAGATCAGGACGATGCTGGTAGTAGCTCGGCAGCCTTGGTTGAGACTATTCAACAGATTGCAACAGCAACGACGGTGTCAGCGAACTTGAATCCTGTGTCTGCGGGAGCGATGCTGACGCTTACTGGATCCGTTACTGCCGTTGGCTCGTCAACGAATGGGGGCGTGATTAGTGGAGCGGTGATTTTTCGTGAAGGCCAAACTGTTCTCGGCACATCGGCGGTCGACGGCTTGGGTCACGCAACCGTCAACTTGAATACGCTGTCGGCAGGGTCTCACTCCATCGCGGCGTCGTATAGCGGCAACGTCAACTACGCAGCAAGTACTTCCGCAATTGTGATCGAGACGGTGCAGCCTACGGCAACGACGACGCTGCTGACCTCTGCGGCGACAACAACTCTGTCGGGACAGGCGGCGGTGTTCACGATCGCTGTGAGTAGTAGCACAGGTATTCCGGCTGGCAATGTCACGGTCAACGATGGCTCGGTGGGCATCGGACAGGTTCAACTGAATGCTCAAGGGATTGCGACGTTCACGAGCCTGCTGCTCTCTGCGGGAACACACTCGATCACGGCTGTCTACGATGGAAATGGAAACTATAATCCGAGCACATCCGGAGCGCTGCAGCATCTGGTTGTCCTGGCAACTCCTTCGTTGACCTTGAGTGGGCCGAGCACTCCGGTCAATGCTGGCTCTACCTTTGTCGCGATGGCCACGCTTAGTAGCAACGGTGTTACGCCGACGGGGGCGCTGACGCTACGTAATAACGGCATCGCGATAGCGACAGCGAGCGTCATGGGGAGTGGAACCTTTATCTTTCCGAACCTTAGCCTTGGCGTCGGGACATATCAGCTTACAGTGGCCTACAGCGGAGATGCGAATAATGCGTCGGCCATCTCTTCGGCGTTACCGGTGACCGTCCAACTTACTCCAACGACGACTTCGCTTATAAGTAGCTCAAATCCAGTGACACTGAGCCAGAGCGTTAGCTTTACCGCGGTGACATCCGGTGGAGGGCCTGCTCCTACGGGTTTGATCAGATTTATGGATGGGAGTGTGGTTCTTGGCACATCCCCGATTGGTGCGAATGGAAGTGCAAGCCTAAACACCAGCACGCTGAGCTTTGGGATGCACTCTATCTCTGCGACTTATGAAGGTGATATCGACCATGCGCAGTCGACGTCCATTGTGTTGAGTGAGCGAGTTGTGCAAGCGGCCACAGAGGCGCTCAGTTCCAGCATGAATCCTTCCATATTTGGTGCGAGTGTGGTGTACACGACCAAGGTAATGGGTGTAGGTTCCATCGTGCCTACGGGCACGGTTATCTATCGAGACGGATCAGTGGTGCTCGGGACGTCGGTTGTCGATGGGAGTGGCGTAGCCAGCTTGCAGAGTGCATCGCTGGTCGTAGGATCGCATACGATCTCTACCAGCTACAGCGGTGATACGAATTACTCTACTGCTTCATCAACGTTGACCCAAACAGTGCAGAGTGCAACGACGCAGATCACACTTATATCGAGCGCGAACCCGGCTATCTATGCGACGCCGCTGACATTCACTGCGACCGTTGTCGGAAATGGTGGAGTCGCGACAGGCTTGGTCACGTTCACCGATGATGGTGTGTCGATCGGCAGCGCTACGCTAAACTCCATCGGCATTGCGACCCTAACGCTCTCAACGCTCGCTCCTGGCGAACACGCAGTCGTTGCCAACTATGCGGGCGATAGCAATATCGGCGCGTCGAGTTCAACTCCACAGTTGGTGGGCGTGAAGCAGTTGACTTCGATTGCACTTACGTCAAGTGCAAACCCTGCCATGACACTTAGTTCGATTGTGCTTACCGCAACTGTGAGGAATGGTGGCGTTGGGGAGCCATCGGGGACTGTTATATTCACGGACGGATTTACCCAGTTAGGGACGACGTTGGTGAATGCAAATGGTGTTGCATCGATCACTGTTCCATCGCTCAGTGCGGGAAATCATTCTTTGTTGGCGAGTTATGGAGGAGATACTGAGGATTTTGCGAGCGCGTCGCAGGGTCTTGCACAGGGTGTGGAACTTCGCCCGACGACGGTTGCGCTTACGAGTTCGAATACGGACCTGTCGAATCCGCAACAGGTTACCTTGATCTCCGAAGTGGGATGGACAGGCCCCACCGCTCCAACGGGTACCGTGACCTTTGTAAGCGGCACACTGGTTCTTGGGAGTAGTCAGATCGATGCGATTGGTATAGCGACTCTCACCGTAATTCTTCAGCCGGGGACGGAGAGCGTGGTTGCAACGTATGGCGGCGATATCTCCTACGCGGGTTCGAATTCACTGGCGACAACGATCTCTGGAGGTGTGGCGACACAGTTCACGATTGAGATTAATCCAATGAGTGTGACGTTCCCGACGACACAACACACTAGCATTGGTATCAATCTCACATCGTTGAAGGGCTTCTCGGATACGTTAGAGCTCGGTTGTCTGGGGCTCCCATTCGCCGCTACCTGCACGTTCAGTACGCCGCAGGTGGATTTGGCTGCGAATGGGAGTGCTTCGGTGCAGTTGGTGCTTGACACAGGGAACCCGCTGGGCGCAGGGGCGGCTGCGAGACTCGAGGGTAGACAGTCGTCGGGAGTACTCCTTTGTATGCTGCCCTGCCTGCTGGGAGTCGGCTTTGGAGTGAGGCGGCGCAAGCTGAGAGCAGGTGCGTCCTTGCTGCTCTTAGGTCTGTTGGCAATGACAATTTCCGCAGTGGGCTGTTCTGGCCTGCACGTGAGTGGAACTCCTCCGGGAACGTATACGTTCAAGGTTACGGCGTCCGGCAAGGGGAGTGGAACGACGTTATCGCAGCCGGTGACGCTGACGGTGACACCATGATGTCGAGCAAATGCCGGCGACGCTGCATTCGTCTTGTGGCTCTGTGCATGGCGGGATTGAATGTTTTATCCGGGGGGATGAGAGCTCAGAATATCGCCACGGCAAAGGGACCGGGCAGTTATATCGCTATTGGAGGAGAGGTCTCAGCCTTCCAGGCGGACTATGGGCGGAGGGTGATCTATGGTGGTGCGCTGTTTGCAGAGGTGAATCCTACCTGGCGTTATGGCCTTGAAGGGGAAGCACGATATCTCCGCCTTCATAGCTTTGAGAGTGTTACTGAGACGAACTACTTTGTGGGGCCGCGTGTCATGTTGAAGCCCGGTCCAATACGTCCCTTTATCAAGTTTCTAGTCGGAGCGGGAAAGATTACATTTCCCGCAGGGTACGCTCAGGGAACGTTCTTCACCTATGCGCCGGGCGGTGGAGTGGATTATATTGCCGGGGACCGCCTGAGTATCCGTCTGATCGATTTCGAGTATCAGCTTTGGCCAAGCTTCTCTTCATATGGTGAGCTTCGTCCCTACGGCATCAGCGCGGGTATGAGTATTCGCTTGAATCCTGTAGAGCACTACCCTAAGGACGCGAGCCGTTCACGTTGGCATTGAGTGACGTGGATGGCGGGAGGGCTGGACGGGAGACGCATGAGCGATGCGGGTGCTCCGATGTGCCACAGAGCGCTCTCCGATAGTCCATGCCGCACCTCCGGCTACGTTCGAAGGCAGCCACTGGAACAGATCCGTCTTGCTAACGCAATTGAGAATCGACCAGTTCTTTTGGAAGATATTGCTCCTTGCCCGCTAGCGATTGGAAGATTTAGAGTGCCGAGAAGTGCAGCGCGACCTCACGCTGCGTCGCCCATGCATGGCGGCGCAAGCCGGCCTTCATGCAGCCGTAGCTTGGGCGTTTGACGTGAAGGTAAAGATTCTTCGTGATCCTTTTGTGTCGAGGCTTATCGAAGCTGAAGCGACATTTCAGAATGAGACGTATGCTCAACCTTAGTTCGCACGCTGGACTTGTTCCCGGACTTTGATGCTTAATCTCCGCCGAGATAGCCGTTCAGTAGGTTGTGTTTGCAGGTCATGTACGGCATATTCAGTTCGGCTCACTGGATCAACTTAGGGGGCATTGGCACCCTGCATCAACCCGTAATGGCCTCCACGGGCGATTATTCGACCCTGAGGATGCATCTCTCGCGGTCCTCATTCTGCGGTATTCAGGCAATGTGTAACAGTCGGCCGCGGTCGTAGATGTCGAGTGAATATGACCCTCCTTGTGGTGCACGATAAGGTGCCCCCAAAGGCTGAAGGAGCACCGTCTTATTTCGGAGTCTGATAGATGTTTGATTCGCGGGATGCAGATATTTTTCTGAGCCTTTTCCTGATCCGAGTCCGACGGCTCGAACTGTTGCGGCAAGAAACGAATCCGTAAGATGATAGACATTCCACCGGTCGGGTAGCTTGACTGCCGTTAATTGGCCATCGCTCTGTTGTATGCAGCTGCTTCTCGATGAGAGTTTGAGCCGCCAGTGTTTGTTGCTGCGCCGCTCCCGCCCCAGAACTAGCTGAATAGTTTGATCACGGAGAGTTGGGACACAGCGAAGGAGCGCTGCGGGGCGCTTCTAGTAGTTGGAGGAAAGCGTCGGCTCTGGGAGCGGCTTCGAGCTGCTCTGTGAATTGATTGCTCCGAGCCAATGTAATTTGTGAGCCTTTGAACGTGTTATTTGCGCCATGTTGCTAGTGAGCTATTATGAACATACTTTTGTCTCGTAAATTGTTTCAATATATGTGAATCGTCTGAATCTGAGTTCAGCATCTTCGCGTAAGATCGCGCAAGTCTCCCTAGTCCGAAATGTAAGGATGAGCAATGAACAAGATCTCTAAAACTGTAGTAATTCTCTCTGTCTTGATTGGTTATCAGCAGGCACATGCAGTACCAAGCTTTGCTCGGCAGACAGGTCTTTCCTGTAATGTCTGCCATAGTAACCCTCCCGAGCTAACGGCATTTGGCAGAGAGTTCAAATTGCGGGGATATGTTCTGAGCGATGTAACGCCTGCAGAAAAAGTAGGGAATGCGAAAGATTTAATCCTGTCGAAATATATTCCGTTGTCGTTCATGATTCTTGCTTCCGACACTGCATTTCAGGATGTCGTGCCGGGTACTCAAAATAGTGCTGCGGGATTTCCTCAGCAACTAAGTCTGTTTTTAGGCGGAGGACTGGCATCCCACTTCGGTGCACTAGCACAGGTCACCTATAGTCATTCGAGCGACATATTTGCGATGGATAACACGGATCTGCGCTACGCAAATCAGACCACGCTGGGGGGGAAGGAACTGGATTACGGAATAACGCTGAACAATAATCCTGGTGTTGAGGATCTTTGGAATAGCACCCCTGTCTGGGGGTTTCCATGGATATCGTCCGAGTCTAGTGTTGGATCGATTGCATCGACCCTAATTGATGGAACGCTTGGGGCGGATGTCGTCGGGGCTGGTGGATACAGTATGTGGAATAACCATCTCTATACAGCGCTTACTGCGTATAGAAGTGAGCACGAGGGTGGGCCCGCTCCGATCGATGGACTCAATTACCAGTACAACATCAGTGGCGCTGCGCCTTACTGGCGTGCGGCGTGGCAGCAGTCCTGGGGAGCAAACTATTTAATGGTCGGGACTTATGGGTTGGCGGTCAATTCCCATCCTTTCTCGATTACGGGACCGGTGGACCGCTATATTGACCCGTCCTTTGATTTTCAGTATGAGCGACCGTTTGGAGCGAACCTTCTTGATGCTCACGGAACCTGGATACACGAGAGCTCAAATCTGGGGGCTACGCTCGCCACGGGTGGAGCAAGCGTGGCACACCATAATCTGAATACATTCAAGCTCGATACCACCTACCACTGGTCGAGTAAGTACAGTGCCACAGGGGCTCTTTTCGCGACGACGGGAAGTGCAGATCCGTTACTCTATGCTTCAGCTCCCGTGACCGGGAGTGCGAACGGTAGCCCGAATACGGGCGGATATATTGCGCAGCTAGCTTATTGGCCAGTGCAGAATATCGACATCAGTGTCAATTACACGGGATACACGAAGTTCAATGGTGCGACCACCAACTATGATGGCGCTAATCGAAATGCATCGGACAATAACACGGTGTACATGGCACTGTGGCTGATTTTCTAGGAGAACGTATGGAGCAAGAACCCGCAGTACTGGAAGTCAATCCGAAGGAGACGATTGTCATCAACCGGCGATCGTTTTTTGGAGCTCTGCTAAGTATTGGAGCGGCTGGAATGGGAGCCATTCTTGCGGTGCCGGTGCTCCGCTATGTTCTTTATCCGCTCTATGCGAAATCGAGTAAGAATGCGTGGTCTCCGCTTGGAGATATTAGCGTCTTTTCGAACTTGTCTAAGCCTGTGATGAAGCCCCTTGACCTAAAGCAGGTCGATGGATGGCGCGAAGTAGACACGTCGCAAACGGTCTATGTGACCAAGACCGCGCAGGGTGATATGGGGGTGCTCTCAGCGATCTGCCCTCATATGGGTTGCACAATTGCATGGCATGAGGGGCAGGATGAGTTTTACTGCCCATGCCACGGGAGCGTATTCAGTCCGGATGGGACGCATGTTTCTGGGCCATCACCGCGCGACATGGATCAACTTCCGCACAAAGTTGTTGACGGCAAACTGCTTGTCAATTTTGAGTATTTTCGGGAGAACGTTCCCAACCAGGAAGTTTTGAGTTAGGTGGCGATGTGGACGATCCAATGAAAAGTACACCTGACAAGAAGGCACCATCGGGCCTTTATGGATGGTTCAATGAACGCACTGGCGTTCGGAGCCTGATGCATGCGTCGTTAGATGAGCCGATTCCGGGCGGTGCACGCCTGGCCTATATTTTCGGGTCGGGACTTATCTTTATTTTTATCTCGCAGGTAATTACGGGGCTGTGTCTTGCTCTGTATTATGTCCCGTCGGTAGAGTCGGCACATACCAGTGTGGCCTATATCACGAAGCAGGTTGCGGCCGGACAGTTTCTACGGAGTCTGCACTACTATGGCTCCAGCGCGATGATTATCGTGCTGTTTCTGCACTTTTTGCAGACGTTTATTTATGGATCGTTCAAAGGGCGGCGGGAATTGCTCTGGATTTCGGGTGCGTTTCTTTCCTTGCTGGTGCTGGGGATGGGGTTCACGGGATATCTGCTTCCGTGGGACCAGACCGCGTACTTTGCTACGGCCGTCGGAACGAACATTGTGGGGGAAGTTCCGTTCATCGGGCAATGGCTTACAGATATGCTACGCGGTGGGGATACGCTGGGGACGCTTACGCTGTCGCGTTTTTATGTAGCGCATGTTTTTCTGATTCCGGGGCTAATCTTTCTCTTTATAGGGACGCATATCGCACTGTTCAGGAAGGCTGGACCGGCGGGGCCTATCAGCGAAGACCCAGTTCATCCGAAGCTACCACCAGAGAGTTTCTATCCTCGCCAGGTCATTATGGACATGGCGTTTGCGCTACTGCTGATGGTGGGATTAGGGATTCTGGCTTACTTTCATCCGGTACAGTTGGGCCCAATCGCTGATCCGAGTGATCCCAAGTTTGTGCCGAGGCCTGAGTGGTACTACCTTCCAATGTTCGAGTGGCTGAAGTTCTGGTCAAGCCGGATGGAGGTCTTCGCTGTTGTTGTCATTCCTGCGATTCTGGCGCTGCTGTTTTTCCTGATACCCTTCTTGGATCGCAAGCTGGAACGGCGACCGTGGCGCAGGCCGATTCCTCTTCTGGCCGTCTCTATTGTTTTGGTTGGAATGATCTTCCTCGGGTTCAAGAGCCACCTGGATGATTTGCGCGATCATAGCGTTGCTGAGCAGTTGGCATTTCAGGAAAAGCAAGCGGAGGATTACACTAAGGCACCGTTCATTCCGAGTATGGAATCAGCGAGCGGGCAACCGCTTGCTTCGGGGCCGGTAGATCCGTTGGTGGCTCGGGGACGCGGGGTCTTCAATGCCAAGGGATGCTCCGGTTGCCATGGGCAGAATGGTACGGGCACTGCATTGGCTCCGAGTCTTGTTGGAGTCACTGCCAAGTATCCTTTGCCTCAGATTACGGAACTGCTACATCATCCAAATCCGCGGATGCTGGCAGGCCATATGCCGTCGTTCGATATGCCTGCACCAGAGATGGCAGCACTGTTTAGCTATCTGAGCAGCCTTGGGACGAGCGCGGCGAATGTGCCCGCAGTTGCCTCGGTTCCAGAGAGTGCTCCGCAGGCGGAGGCTGGAGTTGGAGCGGGCCAGGATGGCGCGACTCCGGCGATGGTACCTGCTGTGAAGATGTCGGCTCAAGCAACAGCGGGGGCAGAGATTTTTCAGAGTCACAGTTGTGTGGCGTGCCATGGAGCTGCAGGAGCCGGAACGGCTCGTGTGCCAGCGATGGCCGGGCTGATAGCGAAGAACTCGGATGCGCAGTTGATGCAGTTGGTGCAGTCTCCTAACGCGCGGATGAAAGCTGGGGGTATGCCACCGCTGGTGGCGACGCCGGCGGAAGTGCGCTCCGTGATTGCGTATCTTCGAACGCTGTCGCAGGGGAGCAACGCGAAACAACAGCCGATGTCACAAGGAGTGGGCGGGACAGATGCGTCTGCACAGAGCGACCTCTCGACTCCTTATGTTTCGCCGTCACAGCCAGCTTCTGCAGCGCCGTCGGCGAGCGCTGCCGCGCCGACTTCTGCACCGACTTCTGCGCCGACGGCACAGACGACCACGCAATCGGCGGCTACGAGTGCGTCGACGTTACCGGGACGTCAATTGTTTTTGGAGAATGGCTGCCTTGCTTGTCATGGACGAGATGCTCGTGGGACACACTTTGCTCCTTCTTTGATAGGGATTACGAAGAGGTATCCTCCGACGCAGCTGACGTACCTATTGCATCATCCGAGGAAGGAGATGACTGCGGGAGGTATGCCTGCGGTGACTCTGGATGACGCAAAGATGAAGCAATTGGTGGACTATCTATCGAGCCTCGGAGTTGCGCCGCCGCCGGAAGTAACGGCCGCCGGGCATGCCGCGCAGCCCTCCGGCGGGCATTCTGCGAATACTGCAGGAGGAGGTGGTGCAACGACTGTGGCTGCGGCTCCTAAGCCTGCGCCTGTGGTTCCGCTTAGCGCTGATGCGATTCGAGGCAGGGTGATCTTCCAGCAAAACCGTTGCGAGACCTGCCATGGAATCGATGGTTTGCATGGAACGGTTGCGGCTCCAGGACTGGCTGGTATGGCGTCGGTGCTGCCTGCGGCGGTGCTGGATAATCTGCTGCAACACCACAGCACGCAGATGAAGAATGGCAACATGCCGCCGACGAATATGAGCGCTGCAAACAGGAAGGCGGTTGTTGCTTATATTCGCTCGATGCCTTCGCCGCCGGATACGCAGTAGTTAATTTGATTGTGCGTGCAGTGCAGGTTGTCGGAGGGAGAGGGGTGGGGCCTCTGGATTAGGTTTTATCCAGAGGCTGAATCTCCCGATGACGTCGGTGTTGTGGGGTGCAAGAGTGGATATCCCACGCTATATTGCCAAGTTTGCGGCTACGGACGCGCTAAGGGCGATCAAGGTTGCGTCGCTGCCAGGTGGGCCAACGAGTTGCAGACCTCCTGTCGGATTTTTTGGATCGGCGGATGGAAGCGTGACGACGGGGAGGCCTGCGAGGCTGATGGGTGAAGTGTAGCGGAGGATCCGCGCTCGGGTCTGAGTGTGGTCGGCGCCAGCGATGAGGGCGGACATTGGAGCGCAGGGCAAGAGTAGGTAATCGAAGGACTGGAAGAGGGCCTGGGTCGTTGAGCGGAAGGCGTCGAGTTGGTGGTGGAGGCTTGTGAGCTCAGATGTGGCGATGGTGGAGCCCCAGGAGAGACGCTCGGCAATCATGGGTTCGAAATGATGGAAGTGCCCTTGGTGGAGGGCGGCTGCTTCGCTGGCCTGGATCGGCGCAAAGATCGACATCGCGTCGGCCCAGTAGGTGGCGTCGAAAGTGAATAGAGTTGCGTTGTGGGCTTGGAAGCGGGACTGCCAAAGCTGGAGAGTTACGCGGACGTCGGGGTCGCAGTCGTGTAGGAAGGACTGGTCGGGAGTGGCGATGCGGAGTCGATCTATGGCGGGAGCGGTTGCGATAGGGAGATCGAAGAGAGCGTGGCCGAGGAGGGGGCCGTCGGCGAGGTCGCGATAGAGCCAGCCGATGGTATCGAATGAGGACGCAAGATGGTAACCTCCGCGCCATATGTCGGGGGTGTTGAAGATGAGGGAAGAGCGATAGCCGGCGAGGCCGCAGAGAGCGGCAGGGGCGCGGACGGAGCCACCGGTGTCGGTCCCAATCGCGGCGAGGGCCGAGCCTTCCTGGACGGTGGCAGCGGCGCCGCTGGAGGAGCCACCGGTGAGGTGAGTTGAGTTAAGGGGCTGGAGGCAGTCGCCGAAGTTGCTGTTCTCGCCGGTGATGCCGTAGGCGAGTTGATGGAGATTTGTTTTACCGGTGATGATGGCTCCGGCAGAGCGAAGGCGAGCGGCGAGTGCGCTATCGGTGGTGGCGATGCCGTGGTGGTCCCGGTAAAACGTGGAACCGCAGGACGTGGAGAACCCGACGAGGTCAAAGCAGTCTTTGAGGGAGACGGGAATACCCCAGAGAGGTTGGTGGGCAATGCTTTTGCGGCGAAGATCGCTGGCTTCTTTGCGGGACCAGTCTAGATTTTGGGCAACGTAGACGTTGTGATGGAGGTTGCTATTAGCATGCTCGAGTGCGGTGTCCAATTCCGCGAGCGGGGTGGATTTGTCGCTTAAATATCGCTGGCGGAGCGCGGTGATGGAAGAGGCAACGTGCATAGCGGAATTTTACCGGGCCCGATCCTTTTCGCGGAACGGTGGAGAGGATTGCTTTGTGGGAGGAGCGTCGGCAATCGTTGCGGATAAACCGTTGCATTCGGAAGTTGACGTAGCCGCAGCCTCTTGCCGGGAGGTATAGAACCTATATGCTTCGAAAGTGGATGAAGTTTCGCGTGGTAATTTGCGACGGCGCAGATGAAATGCGGGAGATTTCAGCTAGTATGGGCGGATGAGACGTCCTCGTACTCCTCTGGTGGCGCTTTTACTGCTGTGCGGGTCTGTGTGTTGCGCGGCAACTGGGGGTGAGTCGCGGCTTGTGCTGCATCGGTTGAGGCATGCGGCGAGCGATCTCGAGATTGGTGGCTCGCTGGAGGGGGTGCCGTATGGCGAGACGCGCTTTGTGTCCTATGAGGAACTGATGCGACTGCCGCAGGTGAGCGTCACAGTTTCTGACGACACGAACTTTGGTAAGACGGTGGAGATTAGCGGGGTCGAGTTAGAGAAGCTCCCGGGCGTGCTTGGTGCAAAGCGGGGTGCATCGATGGTGATTGCGCTCAGCGACGATAAGTATGCGGCGCATTATCCTGCGGCTTACTTGCACGCACATCATCCATTGCTTGTTCTCCGGGTGAACGGCAAGCAGCCAGCCAATTGGCCGCTCGGAGTGGATGGCGTGCCGATGGGGCCGTACATGGTTTCGCATGCGAGCTACACTCCTTCGTTCCGGGTGCTTTCGCATGAGGATGAGGCGCAGGTGCCGTGGAGCGTGGTGCGGATGGATGTGCGTCGAGAGAGTGAGGTGTATGCGCCGATTGAGCCGCAGGGAGAGGCTGCTAGTGATCCTGTAGTGCAGCAGGGATATGTGATTGCGAAGCAGAGCTGCTTTCGATGCCACAGCCGGCTAGGGGAGGGAGGTTTAAAGTCGAATCGGCATTGGGGGGATTTGGCAGAGAAGGCGAAGAATGACCCGAAGTATTTCGACGCGTACGTAGTTGATCCGAAGAAGATAAATCCGAAGTCGGAGATGGCGGCGAGCCCTGAATATGACGCGGCAACTTTGGGTGCGTTGCGGAGATATTTTGCAAGCTTTAGCGGGAGCACGCCATGATTGCGATACGGGTTTGCAAGATGCTGTTAGTAGCGTCGATCGCCTTCTTTTTCACGCTGGTGGTGTTGAACAATACTACGGACTTTGACTCGAACTACCAATTTGTGCGGCATGTGCTGATGATGGATTCGACGTTCCCAGGCAATCGGGGAATGTGGCGTGCGGTACGCGCTCCATGGATTCACTTGATGTTTTATGTGGGGATCATTGGCTGGGAGATATTGAATGTGGTCCTAGGCTGGTGGGGAGCGGCTGCACTGTTGCGTGGATTGGGCAAGTCTGAGGCTGAGTTCAGGAGAGCTAAACAGATCGGCGTGGTGGCGCTGACGTTGGGGATGTTGCAGTGGTTCGTGGCTTTTTTGTGTATAGGTGCGGAGTGGTTTCTGATGTGGCAGTCGAAGCTTTGGAATGGGCAGGACGCCGCGTTCAGGATGTTCGCGGTTGAGGGCCTGGTATTGGTGGTCTTGCTGCTTCCGGAGTAGGCGTCAGTGACGTTCGTTCTGGTCGAGGTATTCAAGGAGCGTCCGGTCATATTATCGATATGCGTAAGACTAAGTTGAATAGCGGCGGCTTCTTTGTAAACGACGAAGACCGGCAGATGCTGGTTCTAGGTTACCGGGGCACGCTGCAGCCGGACCGTCATTCGTGCGGGGGTGAGAGCGAGGCAATTGCGAGTGACGGATCAGTTTGCGTGGGATCACCTCCGCAGATGGAGGGTCTGATTGCGCCGTTGCTCGTCGGAGCGCTGCATGGACTGGACCGTCGAGTGCCAAGTCGACATAGGGCTTTAGGCGGGGAGGCGATTTCTGTCGATGGCTTACTCGAACTGCTTCTGGAGCGACTACAAGGGATTTTGACGTTGCCAGTTGCAGCTTGCCTTGCACGAGGGGAGGCCTCGACGGCCGCGATAGAGCTCTCTCTTCGAGTTGAATTTCCGAGGCTTGCTCCGCTGTTGCAGCAAGCAGTTTCTGAGTGGGTGGCAGCAACGGCGACGTTTCACGAGCGGCTGCATCGGGACAGAACTCGGTTGGCGAGGTGGCTAGGTTTTGCAACCCTTCCCCCCGTGGAATCTGTGGCGGGGACTACCTCCGATACACATCCAGGTGGACATGGGGTGCTACGGGTTATTTTCAAAGGCGGCCGCAGCGTTTATTACAAGCCTCGCTCCATAAGCGGGGAGTGGCTCTGGCATCGGCTCTTGGAAATAATTGCCGAGATGGATCCAGCATTGCGTTTGCAAGCGGGAAGGGTGCTGGAGGGTAGCAGGCCGGATCGATATGGCTGGGCGGAATCTGTATTGGTGCGAGGACACGCAGATGGCCCCGCTGATGGGATTGGATACTGGCACGCTGCCGGTGCGATGTTGTGCCTGGCGCATCATGTCAGTCTGACGGACTTGCACCTTGGCAATGTGCTTGCTACAGCGAATGGTCCTGCCGTTACGGACGCAGAATGTCTTGGAGTGCCGCGCTTACACGATGTTTCTGGCCGCAGGCCTCCCCGCGAGAATGAGCCTGTCGCATGCTTCTTTGAGGCTCTGATGTGCACTGGGCTGCTTCTGGACCGAGGTGTTCGGGACGTGCCGGATGTATCGGGGCTGTTTGGATCTGGGGGACCGGTGTCGGACTTAGGGCTGCCGCAGTGGATTTTGGAGCCTGATGGACGTTGTCGCATGATGGTGGCACCGGCGGCACTTCTGGAGCATGGCAATGCCCCGAACAGGGTGTCTATGCTTGCGGTGTTGCCCGAGCTGTTGGCAGGATATCGTCACGCTGCAGGTGTACTGTTGCGCAGTCGGAAGGCGCTCATCTCAACGGGGTCTCGCTGGCGCTTCGTTCTCGAGAGGAATCATGCGCCCCGGATAGTGATTCGCGATACGTTCCGCTATAGCCTTTTGCTGAGTCGTTTCCTGGAGCCGAGGTATCTTCGCGCGGGAGGTGTGCGACAGAGCGATCTTCGCAGAGTTCTTGAATCGGATACCTCGGCGGCGTTTCCCAAAGCACTTTTGCGCGCAGAGGTGCATGCGCTGGAAAGGCTGCATATTCCGCGATTGATTGCATTGCCTGGCACTCGAACACTTGCAAGCGGGTCGGGGCGTGCCCTGG
Organism: Granulicella sp.; assembly: GCA_027452215.1. Lineage (GTDB taxonomy): Bacteria > Acidobacteriota > Terriglobia > Terriglobales > Acidobacteriaceae > Granulicella. The sequence continues at coordinate 60,748 of DAIDGQ010000023.1, forward strand.
CCAGGAACTTTGCGGCCTGCACTCCGTCAGAGGAGGTCATTCGCCGAATGGAGGAGCTATCTGCGGAGTTGGTTGAGGCGGTCCATGTTCCAGCGCTTGTGTTGGCGATGCTCCGTTCGGGGGCTCGTTCGCAGCGAGATCACTGAGTCTGATTTTGCTCTTAACCATTTGCTTGTTGTGTGCGACTCTGGGTGCATGATAGGATGCAGCCACTCCTGTGGCGCATCTACAGGCTAATTACAACATTTCCAAGCATCGAAAGGAAGATTATGACAAATCTTGAGCGTCTGCAGGGAGCTGGACTGATTGAAGTAAACCATCCTCTCACTACCGATGAAATCAGCAATATCAATCAATTGAGCTCTGCCGAAGTGGATGCGATTATTTCCGTACGCACTAAGCTTGGCGACGATTTCTTTACTCGTAAAGTAGAGGTTGGTGGATCCCATCGCATGGGGACGATGGTTTTTTGAGGCGATAGAAATCTGTTCCAAGGAGCGGTACTGAGTGACTGCAATTCAGGATAAAACTGAAATGACTACACAAAGCCAACGGCTTCGTAATGTTCTATCGCTCGCACAAAAGGGTCTTACATCACGGATTCAGGAGGTGTGGTTCCATCCGAGGTTCGGAGAGTTATATCCAGAGTTCTTATTCGCGATGTATGGCGTAACTGTTGCATCGGCTCCTGCGATGCGTCTCGCGGCGCGTTGCTGTGCCGAAGCAGGGACCTCTGACCCCCTGAACGAGTGGCTGCAAGAGTATTATCTGGAGCACGCTTCTGAAGAGGATGATCATGCGGACTGGCTTCTCAGCGATCTGCGTTCCCTTGGCGTGGCACGGGAACGCGTCCTTGAGCGGCTGCCTTATCCGAGTATTGCAGCGCTGGTTGGTTCGCAGTATTACTGGATGCAGCATGTTCATCCGGTCGCCTATCTTGGCTTCATCGCGGTACTGGAGGCCCCTACGCATATAGAGTTTTTGCGGGAGGTGTCAGAGCGAAGCGGCATTCCTTTGGCTAGTATGTCCTGCCATGCGAGGCATGCAGAGCTTGATCTTGGACATGTGGCTGAGTTTGATGCGACTCTGGATGCACTCCCGCTGACCCCAAAGCATCGGGATCTGATCACGGTAAGCGCGATTACGACCATTGGTCACATGGAGCGAGTATTTGTGGATATACTGGAACACTTCGAGCGCATCCGCAACCCGGTAAACGCCACCACGATTTTTACCTCTGGCGATACCGTTCTCGTTTGATCCCGCGTTTGACTGAGTGTGATTAATGTTGACCGCCATCCCAGGTAATCAGCTGCTTCACTATCGCCTGATTCGAAAGATCGGCGAAGGCGGCATGGGTGTTGTCTTTGAGGCGGAGGATATCCGCTTGGGACGCACGGTGGCTATCAAGCTGTTACAGCCATCGATCTCAGAGAATCCGGAAGTGAGACAGCGCTTTCTGAGGGAGGCACGCGCGGCGTCGGCACTCGACCATCCAAACCTTTGCACGATCTATACAGTAGAGGAGATGTCGGACGGCTCACTTCTATTGGTGATGGCGTGCTATCGCGGTCAGACGCTGGCAGAGTTATTGCAAAAGGGCGGCGCATTGGATGCTGCGCGCATCCGGGATGTTGGGCGGCAAACGGCTGCCGGGTTGCATGCGGCGCACATGTCAGGAATCGTCCATCGTGACATAAAGCCAGGGAACATATTCGTTCTCAATTCTGGCACGGTAAAGATTCTTGATTTTGGTCTGTCGCGCGTGGCGGACCAGAGTCAGTTAACTGCGCCGCATCAAGTGATGGGTACGCTGGCCTATATGCCTCCAGAGCAACTTGCGGGGGATACGATCGACCATCGAGCGGATATATGGGCGCTGGGAGCGGTGCTTTACGAGATGGCGGCGGGGCATCCGCCATTTCAGCAGTCGACGACGGCGGCGATGATGGCAGCTATCACTGAGTGCCGTTACATCCCTTTGAACGATGTTCGACCGGATCTTCCGAAGTCTATCTTTTTAGCGGTTGAGCGAGCATTGCGTTTGGAGCGGCATGAGCGCCATTCTTCTGCGGCAGATCTGCTCAATTTACTGAATGAGGAGTTGGGCATAAATCCTGTAGAAGAGAATCAGTCAGCCAGACTGGCACCGACGGCGATGTTTGCCACTTCGGGATCAAGTGCGCATTCTGCTCCGACGGATATGGTAGTGCCGCGAGCCGGCAATAGCTCCAGGCTTTACGCAGGCCGAGAAGCGACGCCCCCCGGCACCGCGCAGCGCGGAGCCGGAATGTCTATCGCAGTGCTTCCATTGCGCAACATCAGTTCTGATCCGGAGAACGAGTATTTCAGTGACGGGTTGACGGACGAATTGATCTCTTCATTGGGGACGCTGACTGGACTGCGAGTTGTGTCGCGTACATCGGCGTTTTCATTCAAGGGTACGACGCAGAATATTCGTGAGATCGGGGAGGCTCTCAACGTCGAGGTGATTCTTGAAGGCAGTGTGCGGCGCTCGGGAGCACGAGTCCGCGTCACTACTCAGCTTACGCAGGTGCGGCATGGCTTTCCTCTTTGGTCGGCGCGATTCGATAGAGAAATGTCCGACGTATTTGAGTTACAGGATGAGCTTGCATCGTCGGTGGTATCCGCCTTGCGGGATAAACTCGCAATGAACCTGGATGTCGCCGATCTGCAGATAAGGACGCCGATGCAGGCGGACGCGTATGAAGCCTACCTAAAAGGCCGCTATCACTGGAATCGAAGAAGTCCCGAAGATATTCAGCTTGCAGGTCGCTATTTTGAGCGGGCTTTGAAATTGGATCCGCAGTCCGCTGCGGCTCATGCAGGTATAGCTGATTTTTATTGTCTGCAGGGCACTTTTGGAGGGATGAATCCGCACGACGCGTGGGCGCTTGCGCGTTCTTCTGCGCGGCGAGCCGTTGCGCTCGATCCGGGGCTACCGGAAGGGCATCTGGCCCTCGCCTCCGTCTTCCATTTTTACGACTGGGATTGGGAGAAAGCCCGATATCACATGGTGAAGGCCATCGAACTTCAGCCACAGCGTGGAGAGTCTTATTATCTCTATGCTGCGTATCTGATGACACAGGGCTTGCTGGAAGAAGCCCTTGAGCAGACGCATCGAGGGCTCGTTTGTGACCCACTTTCTACGCCGTTACTCGCTGAAGAGGCGCTAGTTCGAGCATACCTAGGGGATCACGACAGCAGCATTTTGCTGGCGCAGGCTGCACTCGCATCTGCGCCGCACTATGTTGAACTCTATTATGCCCTGGGCATTGCACAGAATCTTGCGGGCCGTCCGCATGAGGCGGTACAGACCTTCGAACGCGGTATCGAGCATAGTCATATGCCTATTTTTATGGGGTGGTTGGTGGAAGCGCATGTACAGAATGGTAATCCGGAAAAGGCTCATACGGTGTTTGAGCAAATGTTGGAGCTTGCGAAAAGCGGGAATGCAATGCCGCTTCCACTTGCTATTGCCGCTGCGTCTCTCGGCGACGTTGAGCTTGCCTTTACATGGCTCGAGAAGGCAGTGGCGCAGCGGGATATCCTGGTCGCATATATTGCGGTGTTGCCCAGTGTAAGAAAGCTTCATGGCGAGCCGCGCTATCAAAGGTTGCTTGACCGAATGAACCTTCGACATCCTTCCACACAGCGGAGGCACCATGTTGCTCGGTAGAGTAAGGTCCGTTTACGACGCGAGAACGCTCCAGCTGCAGAGCTATATTGCTTATGAGACTCTGCCTGTGCCACCCGCACACAATATGCAGGATGAGACAACCACATGGCCGATGCTCGCCAACAATATGTTTAATTGTTGTACGTCTGCGGCAGCTGGACATATGGTGCATCATTGGACGGCGGCAAATCAGCATGGCGTATTTCTCACGGACCAAGATATTATTCGAGCGCATGCCCAACTGACAGGGGACCATCTGATGAATTGCGTCTCAATGCTGGATGCGCTAAAGTTTTGGCGCAAGACCGGTATCGGCGATCACCGCATTCATTCCTATGTGAGCGCAGGGCATGCAAAGCCTGACACGTTGCGCGCGATTATTTTTCTGTTCGGAAGTGCCTATATTGGGCTTGATTTGCCATCGTTTGCGATGTCAGGAGATCCGCAGCAAATACCCGCGATTCCCTGGGAGATTCCGGCTTCAGTGTCTCAGATTGATGCGATTCCGCAGAGTGCAAACGGGCATTGTGTGGCGGCTATTGGCTACGATGACGAGGTTGTTTATGTTGTGACCTGGGGGCAGCTTAAGACGATGACGTGGGATTTTTTCATGCGCTATACCGATGAGGTCTATGCAGTACTCAGCACGGATTGGGTTCAACGCGATATCAAGTGTCCATCAGGTTTTGACATGAAGATGCTTGAAGGTGATTTAGCACTTGTAACAGAGCGGCCCTTAACTTCGCTGTAGGGTGGTCTGTAGGACGACTGGCGCGGTAGTTCATGTTTGCAGTCCACACGCTGCGCTTTCCGAGCTTCAGTGAATGTCGTTATTTAGAGAATCTCGGACTCGCCGAGTGTACCTGTGGGACAGGGGAGGCCTGGTATTTATGGATATGATGGCATCGTCGCAGCCTCAAAAGCTTTCTATGCAACTGCTCGATGGAGTTAGCAGACGGAATATCGTGACCGATCAATTTCCATTTGTAATTGGGCGCTCTCCTGAATGCAATCTGATGCTGCCGCACCCGTACATCTCCCGTAGCCACGCGAAGATCACGAGGGAGGAGGAATTTTTCGTCCTTGAGGATCTGCACAGCAGTCATGGGACATTTGTGAATGGTGAGCCGGTAACCAGATGCAATCTGCGCCCGAAGGACGTAATTCAATTTGGATCTCTTCGCGGGCCGCAATTGCGGTTTGAGTCTGAAGGCAGGCAGGACTCGACTAACCTGACAATCCTTGCACAGATGCAGGGGATTAACGCTCGCGAGTCGGACCTGGAAAAGCTGCGGTGGTTTCTGCAGGCTGCGCGAGATCTGAACAGTGCTGGAAGGGTGGACCGTGTTCTTGCCTCGCTTTTGGAGTCTACGTTGAAGCTGGCGAAAGTTGAGCGCGGATACGTCTTTCTATCGAACGCGGATGGCCTTCTGGAGTTGGCTCTTGGTATGGATGCAGCGGGTAATGTGCTAAAGGATGCATCCACGCTGTCACAGACAGTGATGCGTCAGGCGATAGAAGGCGCAGATCAATTTCTTGTGACGGATACGTTGAGTGCAGAAGGTTATGTGCCGGAGAGTATCCTTGCACACAATATTCATAAGATTATCTGCATTCCACTTCGGCAATTGAGGGAGACGCGCCGCGGCGAAAGAGCTGAGGACTGGGCGAGCCGTGTATTTGGCGTGCTCTATTTGGAGAGCCGCTTTCAGCCTGAGGCGGTCTCCGATGTCGACCATGAGTTGATGCGGACGATTGCCAGGGAGGCTGCGGCGCTGGTGGACAATGCTCAGCTCGCTGCCATCGAAGATCAGGCGCGACAGCATAGAGAGGAACTGCAGATTGCGGCTCGTATTCAGCAAGGATTGATGGCGGTTCAAATTCCTGCATTTCCCTTTGCAGACGTGCAGGCGCATAGTGTCGCATGCAGTGCTGTGGGGGGTGACTTCTTCGATGTCGTTGCTGGTGACAGCATGTTGAATGTGGCGCTGGTAGACGTTTCTGGGAAGGGGATTTCTGCTGCCATTCTAGCTGCCACTTTGCAGGGGATGCTGTATGTTCAGTTGCAGACAGAGCAGTCGCTTGAAGTGATCGCCGCGTCAACGAACCGCTATTTGTGCAAGAAAGATGTTGGGAAGTATGCAACGATGTTGCTACTGCGCCTGCATGAAGACGGCCTGCTTGAGTACATCAATTGTGGTCACATTCAACCTAGAATCTGTACAGGGAGTGAAGTCGTCCGGCTGGAAACTGCAAATCTTCCTGTGGGCCTTTTTGAGGAGGCTGAGTATAAGGCTGGCGTGACCAGGCTTGAAAACGGATGGCGTGTCGTTTTAGTCAGTGATGGCTTTACCGAAGCAGAGAATTCGCAGGGAGAGTTCTTTGGGGAAGAGCGACTCGACTCTGCAGTCGAATGTCCTGATCTTCAGCGAATACTTATGCAGATGACAGGTTATTGCGAGGGACAGCCGGCCAATGACGACTGCACGATTGTCCAGGTGGCATTCAGCGGGCGCGGATAGAATAATTGCCTGAGGTCAAATTTTCATACCGCTAATCGGAGGCGAGACGTTTATGCGCAGTACGGTTTGGATTACTTGATGTCACAAGAAGACAGTCAGTGAGCCAAACGTACTGCGCACCGCGTTAGATAAATTGGTCGGTCAGATGTGAAAGGTTCAGCGAATTTTAGGCAAAAGCGGCGATAGCGGCGGTTTCGTCGTCCTTCACATCGAAGACGGTTAGCAGTTTTGTGATTACGAGCAGATCGCGCACCTTCTTTGTGAGGTTGAGAAGTTTGAGTTCGCCGCCTGCATTTTTAACGGCTGTAAAGGCACTGACCAGCTCGCCGAGTCCAGAACTATCAATGTAGTTCACATCGGCCAGATTCAAAAGGATCTTTTTCGAACCTTTTGCAACGATGCTCCGAACTTCATCTCGAAGCGTCAAACCACCCTCACCCAGTGTTATCTTGCCACTCAGGTCCAGAATCGTAACGCCATTCACTTCCCGGGTAATGAACTTCATACTCATTGGTGTATCTCCTTTTGAACTCTGAGTTTAACCAGTCTTATCTCTGTACCTGGATGCAACATACGAAAGTGTACCTCATCCATAATTGCTCGCATAAGAAAAATCCCTCTACCTGAGCTCCGTAGAATATTTTCCGGAGCAAGCGGGTCTGGGATGCCCTCTGGATCCAGGCCGGGCCCCTCATCCGCGATTTGAATTGTCAGTTCTTTATCCGTTATTTCAAAGCTGGCGTTCACGCGCTTCGTCGGATCATATTTATTGCCATGCACGATAGCGTTTACAGCAGCCTCGCGCGAGACCATGGCGATCTGGCTTGCCGTGTCCTCATCAAAGCCAGCATTTCGGGCGAATTTTTCGGCCGTTTCCTCAACGATCTCCACACTGCCAAGCACAGAGTCGAGGGTAAGGCTGGTTCGATTTGCGGTTGAATCGGTCAACGGAGCCCATCCATTTCTGGAGTGTACCTTGTCGGCTGATTTTGCCAACGTTCTGCTTTGCTTGCATAGAATCTAGAACGACAATACTCGCAGAAGGGCACCGTCGGACGGTTGTGGCGGCCTACCCAGTCAAATCCCACGAGCCATAATCTTACTTTACCAAGCAGGACAGCAGACATACTCAAGATCGCTATTTCCTTGCGAGTGGCCAGGCAACCTCGCTTGCCTCGAGGTCCTTTAGATAAAGGAGCGGTGTCTGAGCCTCATTGTCTGATGCATGGCGTTTGTGTAGGGTTCTTCGGCTATTTCCCCTCGTATCGAGAGAATTGAGCTTATCGTGAGCGTTTTCCCGGGCTGGCAGACTGAGTGCCCGATCTTTTGTGCGGTTAGAAGAATTCGTGTAACGCAACTATTTCTAAGTTCAACTAGCCGCCGTTGGTGGGTGGAGAAGTAGGAAGCGCGTAGCGGTTTACCCTTCTCCACACCCCCTGTTGTTTGTCAGCCGTGCCTCGGGCGAGGGTGGTCTGTAGCCCAGCGAAGAGCGTGGTCTAACGGTGTTGCAGTGGACGCGCCTGCGTTCGGCCAGCATGCGCAGTCCTTTGATCGAGTAGAAGATCTCACCGTTCAGGAACTCGTCCCTCAGCTTGGAGTTGAAGCTCTCGCAGTAGCGGTTCTCCCAAGGAGAGCCGGGCTCGATGTACAACGTCTTTGCTCCTGTTTTGGCCAGCCACTTCCGTGGGTCTTTCGCGACGAACTCCAGCCCATAGCACCACACGAAGCACTTGAAAGGAAGAGTTGGAGGAAGGCAGCGAACCGGATCGAGGGAGCGTAGCGAGCGAGGTTATCGGCTTCACCATGTACCTTCCGGAGCGCTTCATCTGTTGGGATGAAGGCAGCATCTCTACGCAGATGACCGGGTGTAGCGCCCGCGCCTGTGGGGGTCGGCGTATTCATGAATCCACACTCGAGGGAGACTGAAAGATTTTCACCCTCATGGGGACGTTGAGCATAGACGGTATGACCGTGCAAGCGCCGGTGCCAAACAACTCTCCCTGCCGCTCCACTCCCCCCCATCCGGACTTAGGATGTTCGAGCGTAGTTCAGAGCCTCCGTTCAGGCTATGCCTAATTGGCTAATCTGCATGTGCCCATACTGGAGCGCCACCCCACACCTGTGCTGCAGGCGTAGAGTGACCGTCGAGGCGGCTATGGTTACTCTGACGGAGATCATGTGACCGTTGGGGAAGAGGGAATCGCCTTACGCTGTCGATGACGAAGCGACGTGGTTTTCGAGGGTTCCTATGCCGTCAATGGATATGCGGATAACATCGCCGGCCGCTAGGGTGAAGTCATCGTCTGGAACGATGCCGGTTCCGGTGAGTAGAAAGACGCATTGAGGAAAGCTGTTGTCACGAAAGAGAAAGCTGACCAACTCGTTCGGATCGCGTTTGAGCTCCGCGAGCGACGTACTCGCACTGAAAACAGGCTCGCTCTTGCGCTGAATTTCCAGGTGGATACCGGTAGATGGACCGAGAGGTTCTGGGGAAAGCAGGATGCAAGGGCCCAACGCGCAACTGCCGTCGTACATCTTGGCCTGCGGAAGGTAGAGCGGGTTTTCTCCTTCAATGTCGCGGGAGCTCATATCGTTGCCGATGGTGTAGCCCACAATCGAGCCGCGAGGGTCGACCAGCAGTGTAAGCTCCGGTTCGGGCACTGACCACTGCGCGTCGGATCGAATTCGAACTGCCGTTCCCGGGCCGACGACGCGCCGTCCTGTCGCCTTAAAGAACAACTCGGGCCGCTCTGCTGAATAGACGCGGTCGTAGAAGTTGCCGCCGCCCGCGTCCTTGCTCTCTTCGATTCTTGCGCTGCGACTGCGATAGTAGGTCACGCCCGCCGCCCACACTTCCTGGCTAACGATTGGCGCGAGGATGGTGCTCTCATTGAGGCTGCTGATCCCTGTACCTACAATGGCTGCACGCGCAAGATCATGCAGATGAGTGCTTGCTAAAAGTTCGTCCCAACTATTTGCGGCGACTGGATAGAAGGTGCCGTTCTCTTCAATAAACGTTCCGTGTGAGGTGCGATAGAGTTTCACGTTGTGTCCTCTCGTTGACTATTTCAATCGCTGCTGTGGATCAATAGTGTGTGCTGCTCCCCGTGCAAGCTGTGCTATCACGGCATCGGCATCATAAACGCATCCGCCCCATACGCCTCCGCTGGCATGAACCAAGGCAGCCCACAGTCGTGTGTCGTCTGGCAACGCAGGATGTGGTGCGAGGTCCTCGCGAGGGGCACGCGCCGCCAGTCGGCGGCGGCCTTCCTCAGGGGAAAACCTTTCGTCGCCTTCACCTACAAAATCGACGCTGCCATGCAGCGCATTGCGATCGATCGCAATCTCGATAACGTCTCCTTCGCGCACTCGCCCAATCGGTCCTCCTGCTAAGGCTTCGGGCGAGATGTGTCCTATGCAAGCTCCCGTCGACACTCCGCTAAAGCGTGCATCGGTGAGAACGGCAACATGCTTACAGAAGGGAAGACTCTTCAGCGCAGAAGTGATTTGATAGATCTCCTGCATGCCCGCGCCAGCCGGTCCACTGCAGATAAGAACGATTACATCCCCATGCGCTACCCCTCCTTGCTTGATGGCAGCGATCGCAGCAGCCTCCGTGACGAACACGCGTGCCGCGCCTGTGTGGCGATACGTGTTGTTGGCGCCGATGAGCGATGGGTCGATCGAGGTGCTCTTGATAACACAGCCCTCGGGTGCGAGATTACCAACCGGGAAACAGACGGTTGCTGTGAGACCTCGGGAGCGAGCTCGATCTGGCGATAGGATCACGTCGTCGGCGTCGATCCCGTCGAGCTGACGAAGCCTTTCACGCATGACAGAGCGGCGTTCACTCTGCTCCCACCAGTTAAGATTTTCGTCGAGAGTCTCGCCAGTTACGGTGCGCACGCTGCAATCGAGTACTCCTGCACGCCGCAAATGTAGCATCACCTCAGGAACGCCACCGGCGAGGAAGACCTGCACGGTCGCAAAGTTATTCGGACCGTTTGGCAAAGCGTCGACCAGCCTTGGAACGGCTCGATTGACATCTGTCCAATCGGCGGCCGAAGGTCGCAGCAATCCGGCAGCATGGGCGATTGCTGGAACGTGAAGCAGTAGATTGGTCGACCCGCCGAACGCTGCATGCAGCACCATCGCGTTGCGGATGGCTGCGTCGGTCAACACATCTTTGGTGCCGATTCCTAGCTGCATCATACGTAGGATCGCGCGAGCAGAACGGGTCGCTGTGTCGAGCCAGATGGGCTGCCCAGAGGGTGCAAGCGCAGCGTGCGGTAGCGATAGCCCCAACGCCTCCGCAACCACCTGCGAGGTCGCAGCCGTGCCTAGAAACTGACAGCCTCCACCGGGCGTTGCGCATGCGCGGCAGCCAACCTCCGCGGCGTATTCGAGGGTAATTTGCGATTGCATGTAGCGAGCGCCGATGGTCTGCACCTTGCCTGCATCTTCGCCATTTTCCGGCAACAGGGTTACGCCGCCGGGCACGAGAATACTTGGCAACTTTCCCGACGATGCGAGCGCCATCATCATCGCAGGCAGGCCCTTGTCGCAGGTCGCAATACCGATCACGCCTCTCCGCGTCGGCAGGGATCGCATGAGCCTTCGCAGGACGATGGCTGCGTCATTGCGATAGGCCAGCGAGTCAAACATGCCTTCGGTGCCTTGTGTTCGCCCATCGCAGGGGTCCGTGCATGCGCCAGCGAATGGAACGGCGTGGAGACTACCAAGCTCGCGCGCGGCCTCTGCGACGAGCAGTCCAACCTCCCAGTGGCCCGTGTGGAACCCTAGCGCGATGGGCGTGCCGTCCTGTGCACGCATGCCGCCGTGCGTGCTTAGAATGAGAAACTCAGGGTCCAATAACCGTGCCGGATCCCAGCCCATGCCGGTGTTCTGGCTCAGGGCAAAGAGGTTTCCTGAAGGTTGGGTCCGCAACATATCCGGCGTGATCGGGAGGGCACCCGCCGGGCCCCTGGCGTGTGTCTTCGTCCCACGAAAGACTGACACATCGCTCTCTAATACGTCGGACACGTTAATGGAATGGAACGGTGGCGTAGTCATCTTTGCTTGCATATCTCTGTGAAGATAGTAGCGGCTTCCAGCGGTTTCTCGCCCGGTAACCTGCTGAGACCGCCAGGGTTGATTTCGCAAACGCAAGCGGCAGGGCCCTGGGGACAATCCTAAAAGCCGATTAATGCCTTCAGAATTGGCTCCCGGAGTTGGCAAAAGTCGCATAGAGAATGAAAACCTGCGTTTTGCGCCAATCTCAAGTAGGCAATAGCAGAAATAAACATGGAATTGACTGCGATGCACGGGTGTTTCAATCGGTCCCTAGAAGTCTTCGCCGAAGCCTACTTCTCCTGGGACGGCGGTCTGGTAGGCGGAGACTCGGCGCTCGAAGAAGTTGGTTAGCTCCTGGACGTCCTGGAGGTCCATGAAGGAGAAGGGATTTTTGGCGTGGAAGGCGGGAGCGATGCCGAGACGCTGGAGGCGGGAGTCGGCGACGAAGCCGAGGTACTGGCGCATGTCGCGGAGGGAGAGGCCGGCGACTCCTCCGGCGAGGAGGTCTTCGGCGAACTGGGCCTCGCAGTCGACGGCCTCGTGGAGCATGGTGACGATCTGGGCTTCGAGGCCGGCGTCCCAGAGATCGGGCTCCTGGGCTCGGACGACGTTGACGACTTCGAAGGCGAACTCGAGGTGGCATGACTCGTCGCGGAAGACCCAGTTGGTGCCACCGGCGAGGCCGTGGAGGAGGCCCTTGGAGCGGAAGAAGTAGACGTAGGCGAAGGCGGCGAAGAAGAAGAGGCCTTCGATGCAGGCGGCGAAACAGATGAGGTTGAGGAGGAACTGGCGGCGATGCTCGCGGGTTTCGAGGGTGTCGAGCTGCTGGATGGAGTCCATCCACTTCATGCAGAAGTCGGCCTTTTTGGAGATGGAGGGGATATTTTCGACGGCGGCGAAGGCGGCGGCACGCTCCTCGTGGTCGGGGACGTAATTGTCGAGGAGGGTGAGGTAGAACTGGACGTGGACGGCTTCTTCGAAGAGCTGGCGGGAGAGATAGAGGCGGGCCTCGGGTGAGTTGATGTGCTTGTAGAGATTGAGCACGAGGTTGTTGGAGACGATGGAGTCGCCGGTGGCGAAGAAGGCGACAAGGCGCTGGATGACGTGGACTTCGGCGGGTGTGATTTTGGTTTTGAGGTCGGTGAGGTCGGTCTGGAAGTCGACCTCTTCGACGGTCCAGGTGTTTTTGATGCCGTCGCGGAACATCTCGTAGAAGACGGGGAAACGCATGGGGCGGAGGGTGAGGCAGAGGCCGGGGTCGAGGATGTGGGTGGGGGCGGCGACGGAGGAGACGGTGGACATGAATTCCTTTCGGTGGAGACTACGAACGAGAGTCCCTCGGGGGCTAAAGCCCCCCTTTCTTGAGGGGTGATAATGGACGGGCTGCAGCCCGTCCCTTTCAAAACGGTGACGCTGCTGGCAAAACGGCGATGCTACTGGCAGGCTTCGCAGGAGGCTGGGTTT
>DAIDGQ010000024.1 GCA_027452215.1 Granulicella sp.
CACCGGCACGCCCGCCACCACCGACTCCCCCGTCAGCCGCACTCCCCCCGTCTCCGCATCCGCCAGAAAAACATCCGTCGACGTCCCTCCCATATCGAACCCGATCACGCGTTCAAACCCCGCCGCCCGAGCCATCTCCCACGCCCCAATCACGCCGCCCGCCGGTCCCGACAGCACCGTCCTCACCGGCTCCTCCGCCGCCACCCGCGCCCCCACAATCCCGCCCGACGACTGCATGACCTGCACCACTCCGCCCTCATACCTCCGCCCAACCTCCCTCTCCAACCCCAGCAGATACCCCTGCATCTTCGGCGCCAGATAAGCATTCACCACCAGCGTCGACCCTCGCTCATACTCCCGAAACTCGGGCAGTATCCGATGCCCCACCGACAGCGGCAGTCCCAGCTCCCGCAACGCCGCCTCCACTCTCCGCTCATTCTCCGGATTCAAAAACGCAAACAGCAGCGACACCGCCACCGCCTCCGCGCCACTCGCCCGCACCCTCTCCGCCAGCTCTCGCAGCTCCGCATCCGTTGGCCGGAGCAGCACCTCACCCTCCGCCGTCACGCGCTCCGCAACGCCAAACCGCAACTCCTGCGGCACCAGGCAAGCGTTCGCCGGCTGCGTCCACGCATACAACTTCGGCCGCGTCTGCCGCCCAATCGCAATCGTGTCCTCAAACCCCGCCGTCGTCACAAACGCCACGCGAGCGCCCTTCCGCTCCAGCATCGCATTCGTCCCCACCGTCGTTCCGTGTCGCAACTCCAAAGCTCCGTGTCGCAACTCAACGCCCGCCCCCGCACCCAGCCGCGCCACGCCCTCCAACACCGCCGCCCCCGGATCCTCCGGCGTCGACCGCAGCTTCACCACGCGAATCTGCCCCTCCACCAACGCCACGCAATCCGTAAACGTCCCACCCGTATCAATCGCAATCCGCAATCCGCAACCTCGCAAAATAACTCCCCACCAGTATCCTTCAACTCCTCCTCAATCGCCCTCACATTAGCCAGCCCATCCCAAACGCAGCCATCCCCGGCCACCAACGCAACATCAAGCGCCAGCAGCACGGGGATGAAAGGTACAACAGTAATCCAGAGGCAATACGCTACTTGTTTCCGAAGTTCAGCGAAATAATGTACTCCCTCGGCGCGCCCGGATCGACCAGCGTATAGCCGCCAAAGCTCGTACCAAAGTAGCCGCCGCTGGTGATATACGCCAGCGGGTTATACTCGCGATTCAGCAGGTTCTCCACGCCAAACGAAATCTTCAGCGGCTTCTTTTCAAACCACTCCGGCAATAGCCCGTTCAGCGATGCATCCATGTTGAAGTTCACCACACCATACCCAGGCGTCGTCTGCAGCGTCGGAGCATTGGTCACATTGGTGAACAGGTAGCGATACGAAACATACTGCCACCACAGACCCGGCGTGAGGTCAATCTTGTGGTTCGCCGACTGTATGTCCGACGTGATTCCGAGGTTGGTCGTATATTTTGGGTTGTTCGAAATCGGATAGCCCCTATAGTTCACCGTTGACCCGCTCGGCAGATAGGTCGTGAAGTAGTCGTGCTGAATAATCGCATTTCCATGGATCTGGAAATACTTCGACGGCGTATTGTCAAAATTGATCGACACTCCGTTATAGATCGCGCCAGCGAGTGCGTACGAAGCCGGCGTCGTCTGCTGTGCCGTCTGCGTTACCACGCTCACATTCGATAATTCATTGTGGAAATACGTCGCATCCAGCGAGCAGGCACCGAGGATCGCCAGCGGGCACTTGGTCACCGTAAAACCGCCCTCGCCGTTGGCGGCCTTGGTCGCCTCCAGTTTGGAAACATCTACGCCGATAGTCGCACGGTTCGCACCGAACGCACCGTCCGTCGGATTCTCGTAGGTGATTGCATAGTTGCCATGCACCGTAAACCAGTCCATGGCCTGGTACTGCACGCCCACCGATGGCGAGAACTTCAGAAAGTTCTTAGTCGTTGACGGCGCTTGTTGACCGTCGTTCGCCGGATTGGCATTCGGAAACTTGACGAGCCCAGTATTGAAGTAGGCAGTGCGGAACAACTGCTCAGCAGCGGCCGGAGTAATGATCAGCCTCTTCTTCAGCAGTTCGATGCGGTCCTGAAGAAAGAGGAACCCAAAGTCGTTGTACAGGTGATCGGCGTTGAAGCTGTTCGGGCTTGTCCTGGTCGTGCCCAACGCTAGGTTGTACTGTGCCACCGGATTTTGATAGCCCTGGTGTATCCAGTACCCGCCCAGCGTCACTTGATCGTGCGGCAACTCCAGCGCCAGGTGCGTGTTGTTACCGATCATGTTGGAGGTGGGGTTGTACCACTCTTCTTGATTCCCAGAGCCCGGCCCATAGAAGTTCACAACACGATCATGCAGACGGTAGCCATGCCGGAACCACGTGTCCGAAGTCATCGTAAGCCGCGGCGAAAGCGCCAGGTTCAGCTTGCTGTAGAGAATATCGCTCTGCGTCTTGATGTGCTTGTACCAGACATCATGCGCCAGCGAAGAGTAAAATCCGCTCGTTGCCTGGCTGTAATACTGTGCATTCGCGGGCAGCGGCGTTTGATTCGTGTTGGGTAGCGGAACTTGATCCGTCCCATACAAGCCCGTGGTCGTTACCGCATCGTTATTGCCTGGACTTTGGCTATTCGAAAAATCTGGAGTGATGGCAACCAGCGGAATGAAGTTCGGACGAAACTCCGTGTTCCGCGAATGATAGTACCCAATGCTGAACGTTCCATTCTGAAAAGGATGCTCCACCTTGAAGAACGCTGAGTAGCCCGACGAAGGAGCATTGAACGTCGGAATCCCCGTAGTTCCTACTCGAAACGTATCGTTCGCTGCATAGCCCGCAGCCAGCAGCGCCGACCATCCCTTGTGCAATCCACTGTTCGCGATGAAGTGCGTAATCGTCGTGTTATAGCTGCCATAGTCGGTTCCGAGGGCAATCGATGCGTCCGGCGTCAACGTCGGCTGCGACGGAATGTAGTTAGCCGTTCCTCCAATGCTGTCGTACCAGCGATTGGACGGCGCGCCCGGACCGTAGTCCACATTGATATTCGAGATCATATCCATGATCGGAATCTGCGTCGTCGACCACTGACCATTGTTGGACGTCAGGTTATTCATCGGAATGCCGTCGAACAGAAACGTCACGGCGTTACGCAGCACGTCGCCGTTAACGCTCGACCAACCAGCCTTCATGCCGCGCACGACCACTTCGCTGCGAGCCGTCGCCGCCACACCGCCATACCCATACACAAACACGCCCGGAGCCGCAGTCAGTGCCTGCGCCGCGCTGCCGAACGGTCCCGCTACTCCCTCAATCTCCTTGCGCGAAATCGTCGCCTGCGTCACCGATGTCTCCGGAGATGCCTGCGCCGTCACCGTCACAGACTCCGCCACAGACTTCGTCACGACCATCACTTGGAACGACGTAGTCTGCCCATCCTTGATTGTGATTCCCTTCTGCTGATAGTCCTCGAATCCGTGCATCGTGATCGCAAGGTCGTAGCTGCCCGCCTCCAACCCCATCAGATCGAACGTTCCATCCGGTCCGGTCACGCTCTTAAGGACTGCTCCCGAAGCTTCATTCGTCAGCACCACCAGTGCGCCTCCAACGCGCGTTCCCGATGGGTTCGCCACACTCGCATGCAGGCTCGCCGTTCCCTGCCCCAGCATCTCCACACTCGCGACGAGAAGGAACATCAACGCACATACACCAATCTTCAACAGCGAACCTACTGCTTTCATGTGACCTCACGATGAAACAAAATGGACGTACACTCAGTCGTCTCTTTGTTGGCACCGCAGACACAGTGGATCCGCACACAGCAGGATCCATAACAGCACGGCAACCATTCACACGCCTTGAGCAGGCTTAGTATGGTTGACTCTCCATTTCAGTTCGTTGAATCTCACCTGAATCTTCGTTCAGATAGAAGACATATCTCCCCGGTTCATCAAACTTTCACAAACACTCTCCACCTTCTTGCTACTTCATCAAAACAACCCACCACCCTGCTACACGAGGCCACCTTCAAGGCGCAGCCTCGTCCCACTCTCACAATGACTCTCAACATTAAAAGTCTTCCAACAATCTCCCCACCCTCGCACTCCATCCATTACGGATTTCCCAATCCGTCATGCTGATGGAAGTTCGGATACGCTGGCACCGGCGGCACCGGAACAGGATGCTCCTTCAACTGCTCCATCACAATCGCCACCGCTTTTTCCAGTTGCAGATCATGCCCCGCCGCCACATCCTTCGGCAGCTCTTCTACCTCGACATCCGGAGCTATTCCATGCCCCTCAACCTCCCACTCGCCCTTCAGCCCGTAGATCGCATACCGAGGAGCCGTCACGCTGCCTCCATCCATCAGCGTCGGATATCCGCCGATCCCAACCAGCCCACCCCACGTCTTCACCCCCACCAGCGTGCCCAGCCCAGCCTTCCGGAAATACCACGGCATCGCATCGCCGCCCGATCCCGCCGACTGATTTATGATCATCGCCTTCGGTCCAAAGATCGCTCCCACCGGATCATGAACCGGCTCTCCATCCCGCGCGATCGCTCCACTCAATGGCTTCTGCCCCAGCACGTTCACCACATAATCCGCAATGAATCCGCCCTCGTTGTACCGCTCATCGAGCACCACAGCCTGCTTCTCCAGCTGCGAATAAAAATACCGGTTGAAGTTGTCATAGCCCGCTCCTCCCGTGTTCGGCATATAGATATACGCAACCTTGCCGCCCGATAACTCATCCACCTTGCGCCGGTTCGTCTCAATCCAATCCAGATTCCTCAGCCCATGTTCCGAGTTCGTCGGAACCACCGTCACATCATGCCCATCGCTTCCATCCGGCTTGTATCCGACGTGCAACACCGTCTGCTTTCCGGCCGTCCCATCAAAAAAACTATTCAGATTGTCCCCAGCATGCAGCTCGCGTCCATTCACCCCCAGCAAATATTCGCCCACCTGAATATTGATTCCCGGCAGCGTCAGCGGCGCCGTCAGTGCAGGAGTCCAGTTCTGGCCGTTATAAATCTTTGCAAACTTGTACCGCCCGTTCTCAACCACATAGTCCGCTCCCAGCAGCCCCGGCTTCGGAGCCTTGTCCCGCTCCCTGGGTCCACGCACAAACATGTGCCCCACCTCGATCTCACCCAGCATCTCATTCGACAAATACGTGAACTCAGACCGCGTCGTGATCCCGTCCACATACGGCGCATACTTCGCCATAATCTTCGTCAAATCCAGCCCATGCAGATGTGGATCGTAGAAAAAGTCCCGCTCAATATGCCACGTCTCGCGATACTCCTGCTTCCACTCCGCGCGAGGATCGATCATCGCAAACATTCCGCCGTTGTTCACAGGCTTGCCTTGCGGAGCCTCCGGCGACCCCACCTTCAACTCCGAAATCGTAGCCATGAACCACCTGTCTCCGCGCATGTAAAACAGATGCTCCCGGTTCGCACTCACATCAAACCCTGTCAGTTGATTGAGCACCTCGTCTGTCTTGCGCTTCGCCGTCGTAAACCTCCACAGCGTCCGAATCGGAGCTCCGCCCCCCTCCGACGCGCGACCCACCGCAGACCCCTCCGCCAGAAAAAGTACCCCCGTCTTCCCCACCTTCAGATCAACATAATTCCGCACTGGAATCGGTAGCGCCAGAATCCGATTTCCAATCTCTGGAAGATCGATGACCGTCGGCTTCACCTCTTCCTTCTTCGCGGCATCCTTCTTCTCGTCGCCCTTCGCCGCGTCCTTGTCCTGGCTCTTGTCCGCATCCTTCTTCGCATCAGACGTCTCATCGTCCTTCTTATCTGCGTCCGCGTCCGTCTTCTTCGCGTTCTCCTCGTCACTCTCCGGAGGCACCGGCGAGATTCCATACCGCGCCAGCACAATCACATACACTCCGCTGTCCGTCGCTCGATCCAGCGATGAAAGGTCGATCCCCGCATCCGACGGCCCATTATTCGTTGACGCCGTAAAGTAGAAATACTTCCCGTTCGCATCAAACGCCGGGTGCGCCGCATTGCTCATCCCATCCGTAATCTGCGTCGACGTATGCGTTGCCAGCGAATAGAAAAACACCGCGTGCAACTGGTTCTCCAGGTCCCGTGTATACCCAATCCATTGCGAGTCCGGAGACCACGAAATCTCAGTCGAAGCCCCAAATCCTCCACGCAGTCCCGTAGCCACCAGCACCGGCTTCCCACCCGCCGCATCCACATACCAAAGATGCAAATGCTTATCCGAATACGCAATGTGCTTCGAATCCGGCGACCACCGAGGATTATAAAAATACGATGCATTCGGTCCCAGGTCGATCACCTTCGGCGCAGCCAGCCCCGCCTGATCGCGTATGTACAGCTGATACTCACCCGAAGCATCGCTGAAATACGCAATCGATTTCCCGTCCGGAGACCACGATGGATCCCGCTCCGCAGACCCCGGAGTCCCGGTCAAATCACGAGTGTCCCCCTTCTCCACCGGAAGCGTAAACACCTCTCCATGCGCCTCTACCGCCACCCGAACTCCCGTCGGAGAGACCCCCACATTCCTCACCTCTCCCGCCGCAATATTCTTCATCTGCGGCATCAACTCCGGAAGATCACCGTGGATCGTCACCGTCACCGCATGTTCCTTCTTCGTTCCCAGGTCGTATAAATGCAGCGACCCGAACTGCTCATACACCAGCGCCCCCGGCCCCGCCGCCACCGTCTTCAAGTCGTAGCCCTTGTTCTCCAACACCTGCGTCACAGCCTTGCTCTCCGTGTCGTAGCTCCACAACGACACCGGCCCTCCCCTGTCCGACAAAAAGTAAACCGTCTTCCCCTCCCACACCGGGCTAAAGTCATTCGAGTTCTCGCGTGGCACCTTCACCAGGTCCAGCGTCTTCATATTCACCAGCCAGACCTTCTTCGTCTGCCCGCCGCGATAGTGCTTCCACGCATCTTCCCACTGCAGAATCGGCTCATACGCCAGCGTGCTTCCGTCAGCAGAAATGTTCCCCGTCTCCGCGCTCGGAAGTGGCAGCACCGTCGGCAGCCCGGACCCATCCGCATGCATCTCGAACAGCCGGAAAAAATCCGAGTAGCTTGCATGCATCGACGCAAACAGCACGTCCTTGCCATCCGGAGTCCAGCCCACCGCATAGCTCCCCTCCGGATCCCACGTCAGTCGCCGAGGCACTCCTCCCTCCGCTCCCACCACGTACACATCCGTCAGTCCATCCTTGTGCGTCGAGTACAAAATCTGCATTCCATCCGGAGAAAAATACGGCCCCTCCGACACCGCACCGCCCGATGTCAGCCGCTCCGCTTCGCCGCCATCCCGTCCCACCGTCCAGATATCGTCCGCATACAGAAACGCGATCTTGCTCTTGCTCAACGATGGATTCCGCAGCAGCAATGGCCCCTCTGCCTGCGCAAATCCACACAACACCACCGCCGCAAGTGCGCCGGCAAACCCTGCCGCAACCGTGCGACGGAGAAGAGAAGCAGACAGAAACATGGAAACTCCTTGAGGCTCAAGATTGGGAGCGAACACATCCAGACGCTAACCGCGGACGAAGAAGAACCGCAATGCCTTAACAAATTCCGCACAGCGCGGAAGCCCCCTGCGGAGGTGGCATAAACATATCACGCAGACCCATTCCGTGACTCCTCATCCAGGCGACTCTTCGCCCCTCACGCCATCAAAACGTCGGAGGAGTATTGATCCACAACAGCACCGCCTCAACCGCACCCACATTGCTCCACCGGTGCGTCTGCTGGCTTGAAAAGTAAAGGCTGTCCCCCGCCTCCAGCCGGTAATGCTCCACCTCATCCAACCAGAACTCGCAGCTTCCGCTCAGCACATACAGAAACTCCTCGCCCTCATGATGGTACGAACCTCCACTCGAAGCCCCCGGCGCGATATGAAACATATGCGCCTCCATCGCCCTCTCGCCCTCGGCCAGCAGCTCGATATTAATCCCCGGCTCATTCGAAAGACTCTTCCTGTCCTTCGGCCGAACCAGCTTTTTCTCCGTCGTCGTCTTCGAAAAAAACGCCAGCACATTCGAGTCGTAGATCACCGATAGCTTCTGCAAACTCGCCACAGACGCGTTCGCCTGTCCCCGCTCCACGCAGCTCAAAAAGCTCGCCGACAGTCCCGCCCTATGCGACGCCTCCGAGAGCGTTAGCTTGCTCTGTAGCCGCAGCTTTCGCAGCCTCGCCCCAATCGGGTTCGATATCTTCTGCGGAGCCGCCTCCCCATTCGCCAGCGCAGCTTCGCCAATCATGTGGCGAATCGCATCCGGATTCAGATTCTGTCCCACCCGCAACTGATGAACCTGCTTCAGTCGCTCTACATCTTCCATCCGGTATACCCGGTATCCGCTCTCCGTCCTGTGCGGTCGAGCCAGCCCACGCTGCTCCCACAACCGCAACGTGGAAGCACTTACATTAATCATCTTGGCTACTTGGGAAATCGTGAAGTGAACACCTGGCATCGAGCTCTGGGAAATCGATTTATCTGTCATAGTCGCAAGGCAGTACGCGTTAACTAAATTTTAACGATCCTACCTCAATCAATCCCGCGCCGAAAGATACCATCAGTCATCGCTCTCGCCGTGCAGCCAACCCCTCAGGGCAGCATCTCAAACTCCCCATGATTCCCCGCAGTCTCATCCGACCCAACCCATAGATCAAACATCCCCGGCTCTATCGCCCAACGATGCGTCTCCGGGCTCCAGAACCCCAGCTCCTTCGTCTCCAGCGTCAGCGTCACCGTCCGCTTCTCATGCGCCTTCAGGCTCACACGTTCAAACCCCTTCAGCTCGCGCACTGGCCGGGACGCGCTTCCCGCCCGCTGATGCGTATACAACTCCACCACCTCATCGCCCTCGCGCGAACTCCTGTTCTCCACCTCCACCGAAACCTTCAGCGTCGATCCCGCATGCACCGTAGGCTCCGCCAGCTTAAGATTCCCTACCGTAAAGTTCGAGTAGCTAAGCCCGTACCCAAACGGATACAGAGGAGCGCTCGTCCCATCCCAATACCGCTCATTCAGCGCCTCAGGAATCTGCGTCAGGTTGCGACCATAGTTGATCGGAATCTGCCCCACACTCCGCGGCCACGCAATCGGCAGCTTGCCTCCCGGATTCGCATCGCCCGACAGCAGATCCGCAATCGCATCCCCTCCCTCCGTCCCCGGATACCACGCCTCCAAAATCGCCGGCACATGTTCCGACGCCCACGTTATATCTAGCGGCCGTCCATTCAGCAGCACCAGCACCACCGGCTTCCCTGTCGCCACCGCAGCTTCCAGCAGCTCCTCCTGTTTCCCCGGCAGCGTCAGGCTTGACCGCGACGCCCGCTCCCCGCTCATACTCTGCAACTCTCCCAGCACCAGCACCGCCACATCCGACTGCCGCACCAACTCAATCGCATGTCCAAACTCCGCCTCGCGCTCGGCCTCCGTCTTCATCGTCGGCTTCGGGCTCACAAACTGGTCATCGAAGATCGACGGCTGTTCCCGCTCAATCTCCACGCCCTTCGTATACGAGATCGTAGTGCCTGGGCTAAACCTCTTCCGCATCCCCTCCACCACCGTAACCGAGTCCTCCGGATGCCCCGCCAGACTCCACGAACCCATAATGTCCGCCTTCGAATCCGCCAGCATCCCAATCACCGCAATCGACTTGTACTGCTTGCTCAGCGGGAGCAGCTGCCCCTCGTTCCGCAGCAACACCGCCGTCCGCGTCGCCGTCTCACGAGCCGCCTCCCTCTGCTCCGGAGTCACCAACTGCTCCGCCGCATGAGCCACATCAATATACGGATTCCGGAACAATCCCAGCCTGTACTTCGTCATCAAAATATCTTCCACCGCCGCGTCGATCGTGGCCTCCGTCACGCTCCCCTTGCGAACCGCCGCCGCCAGCTCATCCCGAAAGCTGTGGCTCGTCATCTCCATATCCACGCCCGCATTCACCGCCCGCACCGCCGCATCCTGGTCATCGCGAGCGAACCCATGCGTCGTCAAGCTGCTCACCGAATTCCAATCGCTCACCACCATCCCATTGAACTTCCAGTCCTCGCGCAGCACGTCATGCAGCAGGAAGCGATTGCCCGTCGCCGGAACCCCATTCAAATCCATATACGCGCTCATCACCGACCCGGCACCCGCCTCAATCGCCGCATGGAACGGTGGCAGATACACATTCCACAGCTGCTCATCGGAGATATTCGACTCCTCATAGTCGCGCCCGCCCGACGCCGCCCCATATCCCGCAAAGTGCTTCACGCACGCAAGAATATGCTCCGGCGAACCCAGCGCCGCTCCCTGAAATCCCCGCACCTGCGCCTCCGCCATCCGCGATCCCAGATACGGGTCTTCCCCCGCGCCTTCCATAATCCGCCCCCACCGGGGATCACGAGCAATATCCACCATCGGACCAAACGTCCACTGCACTCCCGTCGCCCGAGCCTCCTTCGCCGCCATCCTCTGCTCGCGCTCCGCCACCGCCGGATCCCAGCTCGCCGCCATCGCCAGCGGAACCGGATAGATCGTCCGAAAGCCATGAATCACATCGAACCCAAACAACAGAGGAATATGCAGCCGCCCCTGCTCCACCGCAACATGCTGCAGCCGGTTGATCTCCGCCGCATTCGTTATAAATAAAAACGACCCAACCTGCCCCTTGCGAATCATCTCGTCCACCGGACGGTCCGGAGTTGAGTTCAACGGAACCTGGCTCATCTGCCCGATCTTCTCTTCCAGCGTCATCTTCTTCAGCAGCGAATCGACGAACGCCCGCCCCTCCGCATCCGTACCCGCAGCCGTACCCGCCCCACTCACCTCATGCGCCGACACCCCGCTCCATCGCAATGGTCCATACGTCGTAACCGCGACCAGAACGATCGCAACGGCAGAAAACTTCAACAAGGCAGGCACAGCACGTAGGCGCACAGCAGATCTCCAGAGGAATACCATTTCATCCGCCATGTCTTCTACGAAAAAGACAGTCGCACAATCAGGTAAAGAATTTTCGCGACGAACAAAGTAGCGTCATTGTAGACAAACGTTTGTTTCCATGTCCACTTCCCACCACCGCCTGCCCTCCACCCTCCCTGCCCC
>DAIDGQ010000025.1 GCA_027452215.1 Granulicella sp.
AATCATAAGTGCCGAACCTCAATTCGCGCTTGCTGCTTAATAATTAAGTAGCCGATCGCTCAAGCTTCGCCTACGGGCCTGTACCGATCGTCGCACAGTAGGCTGGTCCGCGGGGTTCCGCCTGTACGCCAAGGACGAGATCAATCAGGCTGGTGGTGGATGCGTCTTCGTCCGTTGCAAGCATTCACTACGAGACAAATGCGAACGGAAAAAGCATGAAAGCTCTCTGTTGAAGGTAGTTTCGGACGCGGGTTCGACTCCCGCCGCCTCCACCATATTTATCTTTTTTATTTTGAATAGCCTAGAGATAGGCTGCGTTCCTGAGACGTACTACCCTCGGGACAGTTGGAATTGTCTATTGAGGGCAACGCGCGACTTGTAAGGATTCGGGACGACGGACTAGGCGTTCCCGGCGGATGTGGGTACAAGGGAGTTGCGGCGCGAAAGGGTCCGGCGAACCGACTCGGCAACGTGATGGAGCGGGCCGGTGCTTCCATGACGACCTCGCCGCGGCCGCAGTCGTTGGGAACGTTGGGAACGAGCAAGCAGACGGAACTGAGTGATATTGCGGCCGGTGTGAGGTTCTATTCGGCTCCAGACGCGAACAGGGCCTAAACGATCTGGGTTCCTCCTATAAGCTCATCTTCAACCATATCGAGCCCGCCCGTGCGTTTCGCTGCTTCAAAAGTCGCGTGCGGGCTCAGTCAAGCGAAGGTGAAGGCTTGGATGCGCAGCATGGATGCAGCGTGAGCTCTGCGGCAGGTTGGCCGTATCGAGATGTGTCCATGTGACAGCGGCGCGAAGTTTCTGGAGACGACCCAGCATGGGTTGAGGTCTGGAATCTTCGTTCGTGCGACTAGACCGCCCTTACTACTTGGCCGCTGGAGCGATCTCCACGCCAAACACATACGTAGGACCGAACATATTTGAGCGGAAGATGACCATCTTCTGATCGGGCGTGAAGCTCACGTTGGGTTCGAGTCTGTAGTTGTGTTTGGACATGTTGACAAGCTTCTCAGCGTGAAGGACGCGGGGCTGGATGAAGTCTTTCTGGTCGATGCCATCGGTCTGTCTGGGGATGTCGGGGCGAAAGAGATAGATCCACTCGCCGTCGGGCGCATGGGCGACCTGACCGGGATCGCCACCGTCGCCGGTGAACATGGTCTTGTCAGGGCTGACGTTGAAGTGGATGGACCACTCGTTGCGGGCCATGTGACGCCAGACCTGCTCTCCGGTCTTGAGGTTCATTGATGCGAGCCAGAAGTCTTCACCCTTGGGGGTCTGGAGGTCGTAGTAGACGGTATCTCCGTCCCATCCCCAGAATTCATGACCGGCGATCTCCATGAACATGGTGCGCTTATGCATGAGTTGGTTGCCGGTGCCATCGGTGTGGATCGTCCAGATGCGATCGACTTTCTGCCAAGGACCTTCATGGCAGTACATCAGCACAGTTGGATCACTGGGGGAGAAGAGCAGATGGTTGACCCAGTCGGTGGAGTGCAGGAGCTGGGTCACTTTTCCGCTGCCGGTGAGGTCGATGGTAAAGAGCACGAGAGGGATGCGGGCGGCGAGGCGGCGCTCCATCATCTCGCCCTTGTTGGCGGGCTGGTCGAGTGGACTGGTCTGCGATGTTCCAGCGGGGGCGGGCGTCCCTGCGTTGTGGCCGTACTGATCGGCAGATCGGTCCTGCTCGTCATAGGTTCCGGCGGCGAGCGTCTCGTCAGCGTTGACGGTGACGAGGCTGGCGCGAGGAGGCACGCGGGCGAGCATCTTTGTGATGCCAGTGTCGACGTTGGTGGCGAAGATGGCCATGGGCGTTTTGCGATAGTCGGCTGGCGTGGTCGGCTCGGGAGAGCCTTCGATGGGCGCGGTGTAGAAGATGCTGGGGGTCTTGTGACCGACGACGAGAGTATGCACGTGGCCCTTGACGACGGAGCGCGTCTTGAGGGTCTTGAGATTCAGGACGGAGATGCCTTCGGGCGTTGTGTAAACCATCTCAGTGCCGTCAGGCGTGTAAGCATTCACATTGAAGTAGAAGCTTGCGGAGTTGGGCTCATCGGTGAGCCTGACGATGCGGTGGCCCGTGTCCTTGTCAACCCAGGACCTGGGCGGGTTGCTGATCTCCGCCGCAGTTGGCATATTCGCCGGGGAGCGGGTGTCTTTCGCGGGAGGGAATCCCTGCGCGAACCCGGGGTGGGAGAGGATCGAAGCTGCCATGAAGACGAATGAAGAGCGGAGCACGGTGGTTTTCAAGGAGAGGGTCATCCAGTCTTGGCCAGCCAGCGTAAATGGATGGACTGGTGGCATGAACCTCCATGCCACCAGCCAGAGTAGAACGTCTCGCAGTATGCAAACAAGTGATCGATGAAGAAGCTAGAACACGATCTTTGCAGAGAACTGCCAATCGCGGGCCGCATTGGTCTGGCCGCTAATGGTGCCGAAGCTGCTCTTGTTGTTGGTTCCGAGGCTGTTGACCCCGGGGGTAGAAACGGGTGCGGGCGTCACGGTGGTGCTGCCGACCCTCCAGTGGACTGCGTTGGTTACGTTGGTAGCCGTCGCCGTAAGGGTAAGAGCAAGGTTGCCATAGATTTTGAAGGTGCGATTGACTGCACTATCAATATCGAAGCCACCGGGCCCAAAGAGGTGGTAGGCTCCCGTCCTCGCGAGATTTCCAATCTGGTAGGTCTGATTGGGAATGACGAAGGCGGTAGCGTCGATATACGGGTGAGTGCCCGCAGTAGCCGCGGTGATTCCCTTGCCCCAACCACCACCGATGCGCGGAGATTTGTTGTAGGCGGTGTTGTAGCTCGGCATGCAGGTTCCCTGCCCGATGACCTGGCAACCGCTTGC
The DNA here is from genome assembly GCA_027452215.1 of Granulicella sp. Taxonomy (GTDB): domain Bacteria; phylum Acidobacteriota; class Terriglobia; order Terriglobales; family Acidobacteriaceae; genus Granulicella. Next base: position 2,851 of record DAIDGQ010000025.1, read on the forward strand.
GGTGATCGCCAAGGGAGAGCCAGAGTAGTAGCTGTAGATCCAGGAGATATTCCAGCCGTTGGTGAGACCGTTGAGGAAGGAAAGTTGACGGTGTGTTCCAGGGATGTTCCACACTCCATAGACATGAAGCATTTGGGGAATGTCGCTTGCTCCAAGGGAGCGGTCAAGTACACCTTGTTTCCGTGGAATCCCGTCGGTCATTACATTCCCGGGAATGGCCCAGCCGGAGCGGTGCGTTCCGCTGTCGTCCATTTCCTTGCTGTATGTGTAGTTGACGGTGTAGGAGAGGCCGTGCCAGGGATGCTGCTGGAGCTGAAACTGTACGGATTCATAGACTGAATTGCCTACGTAGCCGAATGTATCTGAGATGCCGCCGTATTGGGGCATCGGCTTCAACATAGCTCCGATCGTAGCTTGAGGACCTCCGAAGTTGGCGTAAGGGAGGCCTATGGTACCGGCACCCATGATCGCCTGGGCATCCTGCAAGTAGGTCTGACCAGTCTTTGTATCGACCGTGCCTGGCAGTTGGTTGAGGAGAGATCCGAGGATCTCATATTGTGGGTCGAGTTGATTGATGATCGCACCGCGTGAGCCTCCGTAGATGAAATGCGATTCGCTGCCAGTGAAATCGAGGCTGGCAGTGAGGGTACTGGTGACAGCCCGCTGCACACCCAGGTTATAGGTGACGTCGTAAGGTGCTCGTCCCCCGATGATCGGGTCCGCGAAGCTGACCCCTTGCGCCGTCACGGGACTACCCGCACTGACCTGGGGATTGATACCGCTGTTGATGTAGTTACCGGCATTGACAATGGGGTTGATGAAGGGCAGCGCACTGTATGCCGGCAGATTGACATTTGGGATGCCCAGTGTCTGAAAGACCGGGGAGTTGTTGACATAGAAAGCCGGAATGGCTCCCCGCTGACCGGAACTTGGGAATTCGGCGCTCGCGGTGAGACCGGTTTGGCCAGTGCCATTATTGGCTCCTCCAGCGCCGCCGACTCCGCTGCCGTGGGCATAGAGTATGTCCAGCGCACCGCGAATGACGGTCTTGGTACCAGGCGAGTAGGCAAAGCCCAGGCGCGGCCCAAGGTTGCGATAAAAGGTCTTGATCGGAGTCCTGCAATTGCAACTGTCGACACCATTGCCAGCAAATTGGATCGCACCATACGTTCCCGTTGCAGGATTGACAAGCTGGGGATTCATGAAGGACCAGCGGTTCTGTACCTCCTCGTACGGCGTGTAGAGATCCCAGCGGAGGCCGATGTTCACGGTCAGCTTCGGAGAAACGCGCCAGTTGTCCTCGACATAGGGAGAGAATGCCTTATAGCGTGCACCCAAGGTGGAGAAGGGCTGGATGCTGAATCCCGTGCTGTTGACTGCTCCCAGCAGGAAGCTGGCGAAAGGGTTGCCGCTATTAGTGTTCTCGATCAGGCCGGCCGAGTTATATCCAGCCGTGTTGATGTTGCTATAGGAGAGATCCAGCGGGGCGGTCGGCGTGTAATGGCTAGACTCATTTTCATTGAGCCACTGGAAGATGGCGCCGTAGGTGATGTTGTGATCGCCGTGAGTGGTGATGAGGTTGTCTACCGCTTCATAGGTGTTCACATTTTGCAGATATCCGACGTCGCTACTCCACTTGGTAGGATTGTCGGCGAATCCGTTGAAGTTAACCAAGGGGAAAGAATCCGCTGCCTCGCCGGGAGGCAGATTACCAAAGCCGGCGGTGCTCAATTCATACTTACTGATCCCTTCGGTGAGGGATCCAGCTCCTCCCCAACCACGGACGAAGGCGTATCTGAAGTTGTTTACCGCATTGTTGGAGATCACATAATTGTCTTCGATGATATTCGCGGTGAATTTCTCCGATACATTCTGGCCGCCGGCGTATGGGATCGGCAGTTGCGTGGTCGCACCAGTCTCAAAGGGAAGGAAGTTGCGCACACCCGTGTCGGAGATCACGGAGATTCTCTGCTTCACACTTATCTGATCGTCGACTCGGCCATCGACGATCCAGTTTGAGTTTCCTTGCGGTATGCCCGTCAGCAAATTATTTTGCGTGACATTGTCATTGTCGGCGGGAGGAAGGAAGCTCATCAGGTATTGGGATTGGGGTGAGATCTCAGCCGCTGGAATGATGTTGCCCGGAAATGCCGTATTGGTGCAGCTTGCATCGCCAGCGGTACAGACCGTGGTGGTGGGATCGTAGATCTTGGTATTTCCACTTAGCTGAGTAAAGTTTCCGCTACGCTCCAGGGAGGTCGGAACAGAGTAGAGACTAGGGTTGACGCCCACGGTCTGGTGATAGTGCACGTACGATCCAAAGAAGAATAATTTATCTTTTCCGTTATAGAGATGAGGTATCCGAACAGGTCCTCCGACGGAGAAGCTTTCTTCGTCCTGGTGCTCGGCCGGCTTGGGGATCTGGACCTTTGTCGGCACTCCATTCACCAGCGTTGTCGTGGTCGCCGCCTTTGCAAAATAGCCCCATGCGTCGAATGCCGTATTGCGGAAGGCAACATAGGCCTGACCGTGGTAACTGTTTGTTCCGGACTTTGTGGTCCAGTTCGCTGCGCCAAAGCCGTCAAACTGAACGCTCTGGCCGCTGACAGCTACCTGAAACTGATTAACGGCGTCGAGACTGACACCCAGTTGCACATTGCGATTGTCACCCTGCATGTCGATCAGCGTGAGAGGAACGCCGTCGAGATAGACTTCATCCACTCTTCCCGCGCTACCCCCTCCGCCGTTGAAGCTTCCAGATCGCCCAATCGGAGCGACGCCGTTCATCAAGGTTACGAAGGCGGTTGGATCGAGCGGGCCTGAGTTCATGATCAAAGGCAACTGCTCATACGTTTTGTTGTCCATGACTTCGCCCAGGGTTGCGTTTGTGGTCTGCAACTCGGCGGGTGCGGTGGTGACGGTCAACGTCTCCGTCTGGCTACCGACCGTTAGCTTGAAGTCCAAGCCCACGGATTCGTTGCCATTGACTTGAATATGCTCCTGCACGGATTTTTCGAACCCGGCCGCCGTCACGGATACGGTATATTCGCCAACCGGGAGGGGTGTCAGAGAATAATTCCCCGTCGAAGTTGCGAGACGTGAGGTGCGGACATGGGTGGAGTTTTCGCTCGCCGTGACGCTCGCGCCGGGAATGACTGCGCCACTCGGATCAGTGATCCGTCCCACGATGGCACCTTCACCAGCGATTTGCGCCAGCACTGCAGGAGCAGACAGAAAGGCGGCGAAGAGCGCCAGAATGATGATCCAACCGTTGACTCGAAAGAAGCGAGAAGTGAAGGGATATTTGGGCGGGTTAAGCAAATCGACGGTTCGGGCAGTCATGGTCTCTCCAAATAAGGAACGCATTGCTATCGTGTTTCGCAGTAGCCAAACAATATGGGTACGCAAGCACAAGTGTCAATAGACAAATAATGTTTATCAGGAACTGTGGTCTGAGGATTTGCAGGAGGCCCCGCGTTATCCAGGGTTGGCGACCATTTCACCTCGACTATTTCATTGGCCGACCTGTTGGTAGCAATGGCCAACTTGTAGTAAAGGCGCGGCCCTAAGCACGTAAGAACAACGCGTTGGCGGAATGGGGATATGGAGTGACGTTATGCTGGCTGTACAACGTCCTTGCGCCCTGGCGAGACGATAGCCCAGGCAGCCGTCTCTATTCTCATCGGGTAATATTTTTCCATTGACATTTTGATATCCCGCAGTTAGCGTATCGCGCAGGCAAATCGGGGACCGTAATGCTCTGACGACGGGCGAGTATTTGCATCGTAGCCGGAGAACAGCGTGACAAGCAGGCATGGGAGATACAGCAGGAAGTTTGTCGTTTTCTTTTTCGTGATGGGTTGGTATTGCCTCTACTGTCCACGGCGCAATCACCCAGAGTGGCGGGGCCTTTCGACCATCAACGGACATTTCTCCTCACTGCCATTCATGCGGGATCTGAACCAGCGCTCACCGATCAGGACCGGGTGAACGCAGATCTGCCGAACGACTGCCCGATCAATGGACCGTTCGCAGCGGCCAATCCATAGGGTGGTCCGCGCGTTGAGCACGCCCGATGCTCTGTGCCTCGGCGATAGCACTAAGCGCCGCGAACGTAAACCGGCCATCGAGACAGAGGGCCTAAGGCCGGGGGAGAGTACCTTCTCCTCATCGATCTGGTGGTAGCTGCCGCCAAGGGCCGACGATGTCCAACGGGTGTTGATGGAATTCACTTGCAGCGGCCCGGTGATCTGGCGCGGCGGCTACAACGGCGGCCTGGTCGAATCGAATAGCCAATTTATCGAGCGTACGGAGCTCGGCATCAGCCGCATGTCCATTCGCTCGACGCTGTCGTTGAGAAGCATCTCTGTGACGGCCAGCCATCCCGGCTTGGAATCGGCAAAGCTTCAGATCGGCGGCAAGCGCGGTGGAGTTGAAGCATGACATCGCAACCTCGATGCCGCGATGCGTGCACACGCTTTCGATGAAGTAACGCTCCGAGACTTACGGATAGAGTTTTGCTGGCTTGATCTCAGCTTCCTGTTCGCCCGCGGCGACCATATGCTTCTTCAGTTCCTCTCGCAAGCGCGCAGCCTGATTGACGAACTCCTTGCGACCGGCGAGGTTGACCTGTTGCGCAGGATCGTCTGCGAGGTTGTACATCTGATACTCCTCGTAGTGCAGGCTGGCTGGCTGTTCACGGCCGGTCTTGCTGCGGTCTACAACGCAGTAACACCAATTCTTCGTGCGGATCGCACGGGCTAACATCGATTCGCTGATTTGGATATAGGCAGTGTTATCCCAATCGCGGCGTGCCTGGGGAGAGGTGATGAGTGGTGCAAGATTCTTGCCCTTCATGGATTCGGGCACGGGAACACCGGCTGCAGCCAGGAGAGTCGGGGTCAGATCAATGAGGTTCACAACTTCCGAGAGCGTGGTTGCGTGGTCGAAGCCCGGGCCCTGAAAGACAAATGGGATTCGGATGGAACTGTCGTGCGGACTGCGCTTATATTCCGGATTGCGAGTCCTGAATTGACAGCCGTGATCGCTGATGAACGCGACGATCGTGTTGTCGAGCAAATTCTGCTCTTCAAGTGTCTTCAGGATCGTTCCGACGGATTCGTCTATCTTCTGAATGCAGCCATAGTAACCCGGTAACTCTTGCTGCCAGTCTCCTGGTAGTGATCTTAAGTCCGCGGGGACGAAGGGATTTTGGAAGCGCTCTGCATATCCTTTTGGGGCGACCATGCGCTTCACGTCATTTTGCTGATGCGGCTCCAACTGCGAGACATATAGCAGAAAGGGCTTCTCATGCGGCTGCCGCAGAAACTTTACAGCACGGTCAGTTAGAAAGTCGACACGGTATTCATCCTTGTAGGTGATTTCGTGTCCATCGGCGTCCCAAATCGTTCCTTCGTATGGGTGAGTTGTCCATTCAAATTCATTGGCTCCCTCCCAGAGATCGAGAAAGCCGCCCCGATTTTCGGGAGGCACGTATCCAAAGCCCTCATGCGTCACTTCATCCCGCTTCATGAGGTGCCACTTACCGATAAAATTCGTGGTGTATCCATTCTCCCGAAGTACGGAAGCCAGTGTCGGCAGCTTCCAGTTCATTCCAATGGAGAGCTTCCACTCTTCGGTCTCCGTGGCATAACGGCCAGTAATCATGCAGGCTCTGGCGGGCGAACAGAGGGGCTGATTCGTCATTGCATACTTGAACGATGTTCCTCGCTCTACCATGCGATCTATGTTCGGGGTAAGAGTTCTCGAGTTTTCTCCATATGCACCGATGAAGTCGGAGCGCATCTGATCGCAGCAGATCAGGACGACGTTCGGATTGCGGGATGATGGGGAGCTTGGCAACGCGCTGGAAGGTTCCGCCAATGTCGATGCGGCCGCTGAAGCTGCGCCCAACGCTAATCCGGAAAGGGCTGATGTGTGCAAAAACTTTCGCCTGCTGGTTCTCATGTTGCTCAACTCTCAGTCTCTCCGCCTAATTGCTATCTCTGCTGACGCAAGGATTGCGCCAATCTGCATCCCTTCACAATGGATCAAGCTCCGGACCGGCAGCCTTAAATTGGTCAATCTCGGCTTGTCTTGCAGGAACAGGATCGAAGTGAAAGACCTCGCGCATTTTGCTCCACTTCTCGCCCGGCAGAGCGTCGGGCATGGTCGATTGCATAGGATCCATGATGCTCCACCAGCGCTGGGTATCAACACATGCAGACATCTTTTCCATATCGGCGATAAGGTCTGACCCCGAGTACTCAAAATACGAGAACAGGAGACCATTGCGAAGAAAGATACTGTAATTGCTAATGTTGCACGCAGCGATGGTCGCAAGCACCGTGGGCCACACCTGTTCGTGGTAACGAATGTATGCGGCCTCATCCTGCGGATTCAGCTGAATAATCTGTGCAACTCGTTGCATTCGACCTTCCTCTTTTTTTTTGAACGTTCATTTCTCCCTGCACAATATTCTCTTCATATGTCACAAGCAAGCGCTTTCGCCCGGTTGTCAGTGCATCAGAGCATCTTCACTCAACGGTGATCGCAACTCATCGCCCCCGTCATAAAAGGCTTAGCCGGCAGGCTCCCTCCGAGGCAAAGGCGTAGGACAGTCCAGAGGATGTGCGGGTGTACGGCAGAGTTACAGACAGTGCCTCCGTGGCCTGGTAAAAGTCCAGTAGCAAGTTCGACGCAAGCATCAACTCTTACTCGACCTTTACCTTTCCTGCTGGGAAGCACACACGGCGAAGCCATCGTGGCGCTCAGCAACCGGAGCCACACACGTTGCTCCGGATTTGACAAGGAGCTCTGCCCACTCGTCGGGGTAATATTCTCTCGAAGTAAACCAGGAGATCAAGCACTTGTTGCCGAACCTATCTGGCGAACCATCGTGCTCCGTGTGCGACTTCGCATCTGTGGTGTACATGTGGCGCTCTTTCTACTCATTGAGGTTTGCGGGGATTGAGTAAAGCCACCGGTGAATGAAGATTCCGAACTTCGCTTCATTGAACCAAAGCGGAACGTTGTAACGATTGCGTATCGACTCCCAGATGGGCACGAAGGGACCTTGGATCATTGTCTTCGATTGAGCGCTCGCATAGAACGCACCAGGAGGTCCACCCGTCGGTGTTCCAGTGAACGGACATAGCGCCGAGGATAGAAGGCTAGAACCCCAAGCTGTCCGCTGCGAGCCAGAAGACAGCGGCACATGAGAACAGGAGACATTTTTGATTCCATATCGCGCTATCCGTCCTTTACTATGTGCGCGTCTGCTACTTCGCGCGGTAGCGGGCGATCGCCTTACCCTTTGGGGAGAAGTCTTTGGCAACGGGATCATGTCGTAGAGCCTTGAGACCTGCGACAACGCTCTCTGCGTTGATGATGGCGCCTGCGACGGTTGTATGGGTGTGCTCGTCACCGAAGAGCGACTCCACTGCGGCCTGCCCCATGGCGTCATACTTGCGAGCGGTTATCTCGTTGAGGTCGATGAAGTCGGCGTGCTGGGCGGTGGCGACCTCACGTGTCCATCCACCATAAGTGGAGGCGCCGCGAACGATTTTGCCATCCTTCCAAATCTTTCGCGGAATGAGCGAGCAGAAAATCGGTATCGCTCCTTTGTCCTTTGCGTCAACCGCATACTGCGTCATGTACCAGCCAAAGGTGTGCACCGTTTCTTCCCGCTTCATCACCGGGTTGTAAATATCCTTCGTCTCCGGTCCGGTACCGGGCAGCGAGCCGCGCGCACGCGCCGGATCATCGATGGGACCGCCATCGTTGTGACCAAACTGGATCAGTACGATGTCGCCCGGTTTGATACTCTGTAGCACTTCTGCCCAGTGTCCTTCAGTGATGTAGCTGCGCGAGCTTCTTCCGCCGATGGCGCGATTCACGACATTGACCTTATTAAGGTTGAAGTATTGCGCGAGTTCGTCGCCCCACCCCATCTGATTATGGGCACCGTCGCCACGCCCGTTGCGGACGGTTGAATCGCCAACGAGCCAGATGGTCGGGATACCACTTTTAATGTTGACGGCGCTCGTGAGCTTTATATTCAAGCCAGGATCGGTACTGACCGCGGCAAGTTGCTCCTGCTTTAACGCCATGCGCTTCAACTCGCTGGCTGCGAGCAGGTACGCGCCGACTCCGTAGTTATAACTCGAGCCCGGCAGATAGTATGCGGGCTCCGCTCCGGTCTGTTGAATACAGCCCAGCCTGCCATCCGCGTAGACATGCTGCAACATGCCTTGCCATGCTCTCTCGATCACGGGACGGTAGGTCTTTGCGTCGAGCACACCTTCATTCACGCCCCAGGTCATCGCATAGGTCATCAACGCCGAACCGGATATCTCCGGCTCCGGATAATTCTGCCGATCCAGCAGCGCCGATGTCCATAGGCCATCGCTTCCCTGCAGACCGGCCACGCGTGCTGCCATCTCTTGCAACTGCGTCACGTAAAACGTGCGATGAGGATCGTCCTGTGGCAGATAGTCGAGCGTACGCGCGATGCCAGCCATCACCCAGCCTTCGCCTCGCGACCAGAAGACCTTTTGGCCGTTCGGCTCGCGCTTGCTCTTGTAGGACTCATCTCGTGCGTAGAGATGCTCGTCTTTGTCGTAAAGCAGGTCGGAGGTCCGCTTCCACTGGTTGTCGATGTAGTCGATATAACTGCGGTCGCCAGTTGCTGCGTACATCCTTGCCCATACGGGAGGAGCCATGAAGAGCGAATCACACCACCACCACGGCAGCCTGGGATCACCTGGCTTCAAGGTATTCAACTTCATCACTGCATCGAGATCGCTCCGCGTAGGAGCAATCTTCCTGGTATCCGTTTTTCCGTCGAGAAGGTAGAGCTCAAGATAGGTCTGGGCGACACTTTGGTCGTCAGCGTTCGGCAACCGGCTGCGCAGGGACCAGTCGAACGTTTGCGACATGGTGGTCATGGCATCGCGATACTTCGGATCTCCGGTGGACTCGGATGCGGCCATGAATCCGGAGTACAGAACGCTCCATGTCCAGATGCGATCGAAGTAGGGCTGCGCTCTGTTGAGTTCCCAATCGGCGACCTTCCGTGTGGCCTTATCGATGGCTGCGGGAGTGATTGACGGCGAGAGATCGACAGTAATTGGGCCTGGATTTGCGGGGGCATCACCGAAGTGGCGAGCCGTATCTTTGTCGATGCCCTGTTGCTGTGCAGGCGTCGGCGTGGGGAAGTTTTGGCCGCAGAGAGTTGTAGCAAAGGCGGCAAGCAGGGCCAGTGTAAAGTCACGAGTCCATCGGGTCATTTTCATCAGTTCTTATCCTGTTCGACGAAGCTATTCAGTGCGGGGTTGGGCTTGCGCTGATGGGGTGGCGCCTGGAGTGAGGGAATCCCTTCTATGTCCGAATCGTCTGATAGTGCAACAACACTGCCGTCAGTAGTCGTCAGCGAGACATGGGAGAACTTCCAATCTTTGGCATCGGAGATATGTCCTGCGGTGATGGCTACGATGTGAAGATTCTTGAAGCTGAAGTGGTCAAGTTTCATCTCAGGAAACGCATCTACATCGAAGGCAGTCTTCGCGCCTATCGCCTTGATGTTAGAGATGCGTACATCGTGAACGTGGGCGCGGCCCCTGTTTTCCGGCACGGGTGTAGCGAGCACTTTCCAGTAGGAGGGGTAGCCGGTAATTCCGTCGGGGACTTTGGCATAGCTGTAGCTTGGGTTCCAGTTCATGGTGATCCGGAAGACAACGGGGACGTCGGTGAGTGTGATGTTGTGAATGCGGATGTTCTCACCCCAGCCACCGCGGGTGTGAGCGGACTTGAAAAGGATGCCGACGCCAACGTGGTCGAGCCCGGTGAGGTTGTAGGCCTCAATGTTGCGGAAGCCACCGGATGTCTCGCTGCCGATAGTGACAACGGCTGCTCCATCGCGCACGATGGAGTCGCGTAGGATGACGTCTTCGGTGGGACGATTGACGCGGAGGCCGTCGGAGTCGCGACCAGCCTTGAGACAGAGCGCATCATCGTTTACCGAGATGTCGGCATGCTGGACAAGGATGTGACGCGAGGAATCGATATCGATGCCATCAGTGGATGGCCCACGGCCTCCCTCGTTGTTACGGATGATGACGCCATCGACGGTCACGTTGGTTGAATAGCAGATGTGGAGAGTCCAAAAGCCGGAGCGCCTCAGGTGAAGGCCGCCACCAAGATGAACGTGCGTGGAGTCGAAGATTTGGACGAGGCGCGGGCGTTGGGCGTCGTAGTCGGCTGCCCAGCGCAAGCCGCGGGGCTCATAGGCTTTGCGAAGGCTCCAGTAGCTTTCCCAGAATATTTTCCCATTGCCGTCGATGGTTCCGTCTCCCTCGATGGATGCATTGGACTGCTTGTAGATATTGACGAGCGCGGCGGGCCACGACATCTCGATACCAGCGATGCGGGTGGGCATGACGGGATAATCGGAGAGTCGCTGCGAGCCGAGGAGCGTGACGCCCTTGTCGAGCTGAAGGGTGACATTGCTCTTCACGAAAATCGAACCTATGAGATAGGTTCCGGGGGCAAAGGTGACCGTGCCCTCAGTGTTAGCCACTGTATCGATGGCCTTTTGAATGGCTGCAGTGTCGAGAGTTATGCCGTCACCCCTCGCGCCAAAGTCTTTCACGTTGAGGCTTGTTGCGCGGGCCGACGCAGTGCACGCGGCGATCGTAACCAAGGTAAATGCAAGGAAGCGTCGTCTCATTTTGGCTCCATGGTGACGAGGTGAATGGAGCCAAGCAGACCCGACGAAATAGGTCTGACTTTATCCAGATCCTGCATCTTGAAGCGGTCGCCGTACCTGGCGATGAGGGGCCCGTAGTCGTGGGGCGGGAGAGCTGACCAGGCATTGAGTGCGGTGTTGTAGACGTGAATTTCAATGTGGTTCTGGCCGGGCTTGAGGAACTTCGAGACGTCGAGTACATAAGGCGGATGCCAAAGCGCGCCAGCCCGCTGACCGTTGATGGTAAGGAGAGCGGCTTCTCGCACTGGCGGTTCATAGTACGCATGCATGCCCGGACCCGGGCGTGTGACGAGAGGATTGACTACTGCACCCTCGGGGACATGCAAAGCTGGCTTGGGCGAAGAGTTCGGAGCGCCAGATAGCGGCTTGCCGCCGTCTACTTCCAGATAGACGGCGGCCGAAGAGTGAGAAGCGATGATGGTAAAGTCGCGCTCGTATACGACTTCCCCCGAATAATGGAGCGTGGAGGGATTAGCAATCCAATCGGTAAGGCTGGGTTCGGTAAAAGATTTACCGGTGGAGGTGAACGTGACGCGCCAGTCACCGCTCAGGTCCGCGAGTTCGTGTGCCGAGGCGAGTGCAGGGGCGGCCTTGGATGCAAGTTGGGAGTCGGCGAAGACGAAGACGCGGGATTCGTAGGGGGCGAGATGAATAGGTTGCGAGGTTACCAAAGCTAACGTCGATTTGGCATTGTCTGGGTCCCACTGTTCGGCGAACTTATGTGCGGTGGCGAAGGTGGCGATGGCGTCGACAATCCGGTTGCTGGTGTTGACGACGAAATAGATGTCTGCAGAGGTGAGTTTGCGACGGATGAAGCCGAGCTGGCTTCTGGTCGCATCATCCGTGCTGGCGAGTTGGAAGTCAGGTTTCGCGGCTTTTTGCAGGGCTTCGGCGAGATGGGATGCATCCGCAATGAGGATGAGCTTCGCGGGGTCGAAGAGTGGATGACAGACAGTGGCTCTCTGTGGGTCGACGCCGCGATTACAGATGGATGGGACCTGCTGCCGTTTTCCTTCAGGAGACATCGAAGGGACACGCCCGACAGAAATGACCCTTCCCCCTTGGGCCACAAAGGTTGCAATCTTCTCGAGCGTCTCGGCGGGTATGCGGTCGGTGGCTGGCAGGATGAGGATCTGGTGGTGGATGCCACGGCGGTTGATGGCCTCGGCGTCGATGAAGTCGAAGTTGTAGCCGGCTGAAAGAATGGCCGCCGTGAGTGCGGGGGGGACCAGCGTAGCCATGGCGGCAGTGACGCTCACCTTCCCCGGGGAGAAGCTGGCCCACGCATCGTCGGTTGGAAGGAGAACTGCGACCTGGTTGTCCGGCTCGCCTTGGCGCATCAGGTAGCTGAGCCGTGCGATGTAGGCCGTGACCGACGGCATGACAGGATGCCAGGGGTTGTGATCGTTGAGCGCGGCGGCGGCGTAGAGCGACCAGCCGGGCTCACCCACCTGGGGGGCCGAGTAAGGCCATCCATGGAAGATGAACTGGTTTTCTCCCATGATGAGATCGATGTCTGCCTCAGCCTTCATATCCAGCGGAGTGGCGCGGAAGACAGGAGAGTGCAGCCACGTGAAGGTCTCGCCCGAGGTGATGTTGTGTCCGAACACGTGATTAGCAGAGGTCGCCCATCGCAGCGTGGAGAATGATCGCCATTGCGGACCCTCCCCTTCAGCAAGGCCTACCAGATTCTGGCTGGAGAAGGTCACGGCGGGAGCCCCGTAGGTCTGCGAGCGGAATCGGGTGTGGTGAGCAATGGCCCAATCGTTTATCTGCGTGAGGTAGTTCTGGTCGACAAGTTCGGTGAGCGTTCGGCCGTAGTCGTGACGGACCGTGTCGGCTGTGACAGAGCCGCCGGCGATTAGCTCCGGGAGGTGAGGGATGAGGTCATAGCCACGTCGCTTGAGGAACTCGGCGGGCAGGTTGGGAGTCCAGTCGGCACCGTAGGCTTCGAGGGAGTCCGAAAAGATTGCGTAAGGAGGCGTGGAGCCAAAGGCGTTGACGAGCGGCTCGCCGACGTACTTGAGGTGGGTGGCAGTGGCATCGTGACTAAAGGGGTCGAGGACGTAGCCTTCGGCGCCCACTGCGGCCCGCTTGACCTTCTGGCGAGTATGGCTAGCGATGAAGAAGAGGACGGTGCGGGGATAGTCAGCGGGAGCGATGGTAATTCCGCCAGGCGATAGATTAAGAGAGTGGGCTGAGGCTGCATCCCAGTGGTCTGACTCACCCTTTACGACATCTGCTGCGATGAGCAAATCGCCATCTGGCAGCGGTGGGATTGGAACAACATTCTCCGCTGGACGGAGCGGTACTTCGACAATGCGGAGGCGGCCGGCGGTCTCCGCCAATGTTGTGGCGGGACCGCCATACGGCCATCCGCTGCACAGCGTGATGTCGATACGAAGCCCTAGTCTTCGCCCCTCTGTCTGCGCATAATTCACATCGTCGAGCATCTCGGTCGAGAGGAAGGGAAGATTTTTGATGCCGCGGGTCGGGTCGTCGAGGGCCTCGGGATAAACGAACGCGAGTTCCGCGCCACCGATGCCATCGGCTTTCATCTGCGCAAGTTCGTGTAGTATCTCGGGCTTCTCAACGGCGGTGCCAAACCACCACCAACGGACCATGGGACGTGCGTCATCGGGAGGCAGAATAAACTTCTGGTAAATCTCGTCGATATTGGTCGCGTCAGCAGTTGTGCGTTGCTGCGACACCGCCTTGGAGAGCGAGACGAGCAACACCGTTGCCGCCAGAAAGATTCGATATCCACTACAACCGCGCCGGGTCGTTCCGACAAGCAATCTTTGCGGCTCTTGCGTGCTACTCATGGGGACAACCTCGAGGAAATCCTATTTGGTCATTGGACCATTTGCCGATTTTGCAGTCTGCTCAATATTTGGGACGGACGCGTTAAGGATTGGCTGGGCAAGCCCTGCCAGCATCGGTCTTCCATTCGCGGCGTGGAACAAATCGAAGATCACAACTTCGTTATTTCCGGAATGCAACCATGGACCAGGTACAAACAAGGTCTTCTGCGGCCCCTCATTCCAAAATCGGCCGATTGCATGTCCATTGATCCAGAGTGCGCCTTTGCCGAGCGCACGCACATCCAGAAAGACATCGCCGGGTTGGGCAATCTTGACGCGCGCAAACAGGAAGTGCGGGCCGGACGCCTCCAATTTCTCTTCCCTTCCCCTGCGGGCGGATGGACGCATGCCGCCGGCATCCTCCATGGGCAAAGAATAATTCTCCCAACCTGTCAGCGGCACTCCTGCAATGCTGACGGAGTGCGTTATACCCTTCACCTCGCCGCGCATCATCTTCGTTGAGTTGATGCGACCGGAATTCTCCACGAGGATATCGAGGCGCGCACCCCGTGCAGCCTTCAAGTCAACGTGGTCCTGCTTGAGTCTTCTATCGATTGTGCCGACGAGATTTCCATCAAGATAGACAAGCGCATAGTCATGCACCTCATCCAGAACAAGGGGTCCGGCCAACGCGCCGCGGAGAATCTTCCTGTAAAGGATGTATCCATAGGATTGCCCGAGCGCTTCCATTGTGAGCGGATTTTCGGATTTGACAGGACTCGACAGATGCTCCCACAGTGAACTCGCGCGGTCGGCTGCAAATGGCGCTATCTGGATGACCCGTGGTGTTGCGGGCACAGGAGGAAGTGGACCGTTGGCATACATCGCGAAGACTTTACGGTACGCGTAAAACTTCGGCGTCGGGTGGCCAGCCTCATCCAGTGGGGCATCATAGTCATAGCTGGTGACATCCGGCAGATAGTCTCCGCCAGTCCAACTGGCGCCGCTCATAAACCCAAAGCTTGTGCCGCCATGAAACATGTAGATATTGACCGAGGCCTTGTGGCTGAGAATGTAATTCAGATCTGCGACTTGCGCATCAATGGGGCGAGTCTCATGCGGATGGCCCCAATGATCAAACCAGCCCGGCCAGTACTCCGTGGCAAACAGAGGCTGACCGGGCCGCTCTTTTGCCAGCGCTGTGAGACCCCGTTCCGCGCCTCCGGTGCCGAAGTTCACTCCCGAGAACACGCCCGGCAACTCCCCCGCAGCAAGACTCTTCGAGGGATCCACAGTGTAGAGCATCGCGCCCGTAAAGCCTGCACGCACGAAGGTTTCCTTCATGTGTTCCATGTACCTGGAATCGTTCGAAAAGTTGCCATACTCATTCTCCACCTGCACTGCGATGATCGGCCCACCACGCTCAACTTGCAGCGGCGCAACCTCCTTAGCCAGCCGATTGATCCAGCGTTCGACTGGAATCATGAAAGCGTCGTCGTTGGTACGCAGTGCCTTACTCATTTTTGGATCGGCCAACAGCCATGAAGGAAAGCCGCCGAACTCCCACTCCGCACACGAGTAAGGACCAGCACGCAGCAACACGTTGAGGTGTTCCTCCTGCGCCAACCGAATGAAGGCAGCCAGATCATAGTTGCCCGAAAAATCGTAGACGCCCGGTCGAGGCTCATGCACATTCCAGAAGACATAGGTAGCGATTGTGTTCAGACCCATTGCCTTGGCCATCTCCATGCGTGCCTTCCAATACTCACGTGGAACGCGTGCATAGTGAATCTCACCCGCAAGCACCTCAATGGGCATCCCGTTGCGTTCGAAATGGTCGCCCACAATGGCAAAGCCTGGTTTGTTCCCGCGAGATTCCTGGGCCACGGCGCTAGTGGCCGATGCCGCACCGACACACAGGCAAAGCGATGCAGCAATGATTACCGCAATGGAAAATGGTCTTCCTAGACCACTGCGAGAATTGCGGAAGTCCTGATTCATACGGAAAACCCCTCAAAACACCATGCTGGATCACGTGCAAACTGTACGTATTTCAAGCTAATTTTGTCAATAGACAAATAATTTCAATCTATGGATTCCAGGTTGTGTATGATCGCATCCGTCTACCTCAATTAGGGGCCTTACGCTTATGAATCTCCGCCGCACAGATTTCACTCCCATTCTGAGCCTGTTTAGTGTTTCATTGCTTGGACTGCTCCAGTTAACTGTATGCGCACCCATCATCGCTCAACGCAGTTGGCGTTTTAGTTGTTCGAGCTCCACGTCAGCGGCAAGCGAGATCCATCTCACCGCTGCCTCCATCTACTACACGGCTCCGGCCCACAGCGCGGTGGCCCCGGAGTTTGGTTTCGACCTCGGTACTCTTCCATCGAGCTTCGGCGCGGGCTCCTGCAGCAGCGTTCAGCCCTTCTACTTCTCGATTGCAGGTTCGGACGGCAATTACCAAGTAACAATTGTTCTTGGCGGACCGATTGCGTCGACCACTACGGTGCGCGCCGAATCGCGTCGACTCCTCATCGACCAAATGGAAGTCAAGGCGAAACATTCACGTCGCGTGGTCTTCAATGTAAACGTCCGCACCCCGAGCATCTTTTCTTCCGGTGGAACGCATCTGGCTGATGGACCCGTTTCACAGGTGAGCCTGAAGCCACGGGAGATAGGCGCGCTGGATTGGGACGATAAGCTTACGCTTGAATTTAACGGCAATCATCCCAGCGTGCGTTCGATCTCTATTCGACCCATCGACAACGTTCCGACAATCTACATCGCAGGAGACTCTACCGTCGTTGATCAAACCAAGGAACCCTGGGCGGCGTGGGGTCAGATGTTGCCGCTCTTCTTCGGTTCCCAGATATCGATTGCCAATGAAGCTGAGTCTGGCGAAACGATTCGCAGCTTCGTGACGGAACATCGCCTCGAAAAAATCATGTCCACCATTCGGCCCGGCGACTATCTCATGATTCAGTTTGGTCATAACGATCAGAAGCTCGGCAACGGCTACGTCCCGGCACACACCGATTTCGAGACATACCTTCTGCGTTACATCACCGAGGCGCGCTCCCATGGCGCAACCCCAATCCTTGTTACACCGATGAACCGTCGCGACTTTGATGCCAATGGGAAGATCGTTCAGACTCTAGGGGATTATCCGGAAGCGATGCGTGAAGTAGCCGAGCAGCAGAAAGTGCCCCTCATCGACTTGAACGTCTTGAGTAAAAAACTCTTTGAGGCGATGGGGGAGACTGGAACACTCCACGCGTTCGTTCACTATCCGGCTCATTCCTTTCCAAATCAGCCGGAAGAATTAGCGGATAACACGCATTTCAACGCGTATGGCGCCTATGAGTTGGCCCGTGCCATCGTGCAGAGTATGCGCGAACAGAGACTGCCTCTCGCTCGTTATCTCAAGTCGGCAGTACCACCTTTCGATCCGGAGCACCCCGACTCACTCACCGGATGGAAGCTGCCACCCAGTCCAGACTTCTCAGCGGTGACTCCCTACGCCAGGTGAAAGCCTCAAGTGTGCGGTCAACATTGAATACGACAACGGAGTGCTGGTTTGAGGCACAGGGCCCTTAGGCTGATCAAAGCGCTCGCTCGGATGGATGAAGCCCGGGATCGTACGTGAACGTATTCAAGCGGGCCGGCCACAACAAAACGGCAGCCACGAGAGCATGCATCGCGGGCTGAAGGAAGACACGAGGCAAGTTGCCGGAGTTCAATTACCCGAGGGGTCCAACTGCGACGTAGTAGTTGTGTTGGGTCCCTGAATGAGAAAAGGGGTAGCCGTCGCAAGCAGTGGCTACCCTCATCGGTGTTATTGCTTGAGGAACTGCCGGATCCGCGTCGCAATGTGATCGACATGGGTTTCAAGCGCGAAGTGGCCCGTATCGAGGAGTTCCACAGTGGCATCTGGGATGTCTTTTCAGAAGGCATATGCTCCTTCAGGGATAAAGAACGGGTCGTTCCTACCCCAAATGGCAAGCAATGGAGGTTTTGCATCGCGGAAGTACCGCTGAAACTGCGGGTACAGCTTCAGGTTGTTCGCGTAGTCCTTGAACAGGTCGAGTTGGATGTCCACGTTCCCGGGGCGCTGCATCAGCGCGGCATCCAGCGTGTAACCATCCGGCACCACAGACTCGGGGTCCGCGACGCCGTGTGTGTACTGCCAACGGATGGCGTCCAGTGTTGTCGCGGCGCGCAGAGCTTCACGATTCTCTGCAGTAGGTTCGCTCCAGTAGCGGCGAATCGGATCCCATGCATCGCCGAGCCCTTCCTCATAGGCATTGCCGTTCTGGGTGATGATGGCAGTGATGCGCTCGGGATGCGCGAGCGCCAGCCGGAAGCCCGTGGGGGCACCATAGTCAAAGACGTACACAGCGTAGCCGTCCAGCTTGAGTTCTTCGGTGAACGCTTGAATAGTTTTGGCGATCGCATCGAAGGTATAGGAGTAGTTACGCTCTTCAGGGACTTCGGTGTAACCAAAGCCGGGAAGATCGGGTGCAATCACACGAAAGTGGTCAGCCAGCAGAGGCATCAACTCGCGATACTGAAACGATGACGTGGGGAAACCGTGCAATAGGAGGAGGACGGGGGCGGTTGGTGAACCCGCCTCCCGGAGGAAGATACGAACACCATCGGCGTGCACGAAGGCATGGTGAACAGGCATGATGCGTTTCCTTTCAGACCGCGCTTGGCGGGTTTGTACGGACTAGACGAGAGCGGCTCAGGAGGCTCCTTCGAGGGAGAGCCAATAGCCTACTTCACAAATGATGCTTTCCTTGAGTGGCTGGATGAAATAAATCCGCGTATCGCGCCGGGACGCCTCGGAAGTAGTGCCGCTGCATCTTGAACGGGTCGGCATAGACTGTGCTCCGAAATTAGACTGAATGTGATGAAAAGCGATCTTCTTTCAGACTTCACTCGCAGTCGTCTTACGCGGCATCTGGCTACCGGAGCTCCTGTGCTTGACCAGCCCACTCGTGTCTTGGCATCCGATGGAAGCGGGATTCGGCAAGGACCTTGAATCAACTTACCTGCCTCCACCACTGGTTCTGACTCGGCGGGATGGCGTCGATGCCGTCGGAAGCGCAACAAACCAACCAGGGAGGCCGTGTCCGTGCGCCATACGTGGGTAAACGTCTTGGGAAGGCCCAAGGATTCCCTTCTGAACCCGGGACAGGGCCGTGCCACCCTTGAAGACGAGATGGGCTCCTATTGCAAACTGGACGCTTATCGGTGGTTGAATTGTTCGCGAGGAACGGCGGCGCCGCTCACTGAAGTTGCGGTTCTGCTGCTGCTGAAGGTCGCAAACCCAATTGGTTCAATGGGCTATGAAGCATCCCAAGACAATGGCCATAATCGCCCCAGGGTCTTGTGTGTCTATTCCGGGGCATGGACGCCTTCGCATTAGCACTTCATCGCCAATTCTGTAGAGACCGGTGAGCCCCAGTATGCTATCTTTTCATCTGCCTCTAACTAGTTCTTTCGTGTGTCACTAAATGATGCAACATTGCCCCGTAAGTCTATGGAATTTATTGAGCGTCGGTAATAACGGATCCAACTCCTTTTTGGGTAGCGCGGAATCCTATGTTGCGCAGGCGGCTTTAGTGCGTGGATCAATCCTCGGGGGGCGGGGAGAGGAGTTGCGCGGACGGTCGGTAGTCATCATGACGACCGATCAGTTGTCGACAGCGTTAGCTCTGTTTGAACTCGACGGCATTGCAAGGCGCATCGTTCTATACCCGAATGAACCAACCCTGAACTATCTACCATTTGTGATCGAGGCAACGAATGCCGATGCTGTTGTGTCGGACCGGACAGATTTGCTGACACTCTCACTGCCGATTCGACATTATGTGCCACAGGCACACACGATTCAATCCCACAGTTACGACCGGACCTCCCAGTATGAAACAGAATGGATCACGTTCACCTCTGGGACGACCGGGCCGCCGAAGCTTGTCGTGCACACGCTGCCGACTCTGACCGGAGCCATCCTGTCCGGAGGACCTCCGACGCAGAAGATGGTGTGGGGTACGCTGTATGACATTCGTCGGTTCGGCGGACTTCAGGTATTTCTTCGGGCGGCGCTGTCTGGCTCATCGCTCATTCTTTCGGGCCCATCGGAATCCATCGCAAGTTATCTGGCGCGGGCGGGCTCGCTGGGAATCACTCATATTTCGGGGACGCCTTCACAGTGGCGTCGCGTCCTGATGAGTGGAGCGGCCTCATTGATCAAGCCGGAGTATATACGGCTGTCGGGAGAGATCGCCGATCAGCCAATACTCAATCAACTTCGCTCTGTCTATCCGCAAGCAGCGATCACGCATGCCTTTGGGTCGTCTGAAGCGGGCACGGTATTCGAGGTGAAAGATGGTGCAGCGGGATTCTCAGCGGGGCTGATTGGATGCGGCCCAAACGTGGAGATGAAGATCGAGGATGACACTCTGCGCGTGCGATCACGCTGGGCGGCAATACGTTACCAGGGTAACGGCTCTCCCGCACTAAAGTGCGTTGATGATTTTGTTGATACGGGCGACCTTGTAGATTTGCGTAACGGGCGGTATTACTTCGTCGGTCGGCGGGATGGACGAATCAACGTGGGTGGCCTCAAGGTTCACCCAGAGGAAGTCGAGGCGGTCCTCAATCTTCACCCTGATGTGCAAATGTCGCTGGCACGGGCGAAAAAGAGTCCCGTTACAGGGTCGATTGTGATTGCCGACGTAGTATTGACCTCGTCGGCGCAGACGGGAGATCGCGACGAAGAGACACTCCAGAATGAGATTGTTGAGTTTTGTCGAAGGGCGCTCCCATTGCATAAAGTTCCGGCATTGATCCGATTCGTTCCTACCCTAGATCTTGCTGAATCGGGCAAGATGATTCGTAGGCTCTAGATGCATAGCAACTTCTCCCAGAAGCCATTTTGAGGCGTGAATCGGCTAACGTGATTTAGATCACATACTTCTTTAGCCAAATGCGAGATTCTTCCTAATCCAACCCCTGATCGGAAACATTTGCCTTTCAGTGAGCAAAAGAAAGGACCAAACGTGGCATTCCCAACGCAGAGACTCAGAAGGCTAAGGACAAGTGAAGCGATTCGCGGTTTCGTCCGAGAAAACACTCTTTCAGCAAGCAACTTCGTTCTTCCTCTGTTTGCAGTCCCGGGTATGGGGATTAAACGAGAGATCGAATCGCTTCCGGGAAACTACCAGATGTCGATTGATTGCCTAGTAGAAGAAGCTGTGGAGGCGCGGGCGCTCGGCATCCCCGCGGTGCTCTTGTTTGGTGTACCGAACGAAAAAGATGAGTTCGGATCCGGTTCGCATGCTCATGACGGAATCGTTCAGGAAGCCGTGAGAGCCCTGAAGCAGGCGGTACCCAGCATCCTGGTCATCACCGATGTTTGCGCCTGCGAGTACACCGAGAGCGGACACTGCGGAATTATTCAGGACGGATATCTCGATAACGACTTGTCGCTCGATCTGATCGCAAAGATTGCCGTGTCTCATGCGCAGGCCGGCTGCGATATGGTGGCCCCAGCCGCTATGCTGGACGGACAAATTCAAGCTATGAGGAAGGCGCTGGACTCACATGGTTTCCAGAACCTCCCAATCATGGCGTACTCGGCTAAGTTTGCCTCAAAGCTCTACGATCCTTTCTTCAAGCATGGGACACAATCAGCAGTTTCGTTTGGAGACAAGAGGACCCATCAGATGGACTTCTTCAACTCCGACGAAGCCATGCGAGAAATTGCGCTGGACATCGAAGAAGGGGCGGACATCGTCATGGTGAAACCAGCGCTCTTTTACCTTGACATCGTGTATCGCGCAAAGCAGGAGTTCCGGATGCCCCTTGCCGTTTACGACGTGAGTGGAGAGTACGCGATGATCGATGCCGCCGCCCGAATGGGGCGTCTTGATCGAGATGCGGTGATGCTTGAGGCCCTCTCCTGCATGAAGCGAGCGGGAGCCGACATCATCGTTACGTATTTTGCAAAGCGCGCCGCTGAACTGCTGCGCAGCAAAGAACAATACGGTCAAGCGGAGACCGACTATGATTCGCAGGAGACGGAGGGTATGAAAATCCGATGACGGATCCGCCTGGGGAAACTAGACGAAACTCCTCTGCCGCCGCTGAACAGCAGGAACAACCGGGGGAGCAAGCAAGTCTTCGGGGCTTCATCGAGAGGATCGCTAAGGTCGAGCGACTCGTGCGTGTCGAGGAATCCACGCACTGGAGATTCGACATTGGAAGAATCACGAGAGACAGCAAGGAACCGCTGCTGTTTGAGAACATCGCTGATTATCCGGGGCAGCGTGTTTTCACCAACGGGCTGCGCGATATTAGATTAATCGGGCTTGCTCTAGGTATGGAGCAGGAAGCCAGCCGCGAGGAACTCATCGCAGAAGTCAGGCGGCGCGCCTCTAATCCGTTCAATCCAAAGTTTGTCGAGACTGGCCCGGTGCTGGGTAATACCGTCGAAGGAAGCCATCTCAACCTTATGGCCCTCCCAATCCCTCATTGGAATGAGAACGACTGCGCGCGATATCTTGGGACCTGGCACCTCAACGTGACGAAGGATCCGGAGACGGACGCGCGTAACGTTGGTGTCTATCGAATGCAACTGCTGGGTCCGAATCAGGCTTCGGTGAATACATCACCCGAGAGCCACCTGGCTCTGCATCTCGAAAAGTCGGAGCGTGAGGGCCGTGCACTTTCCATGGCCGTTGCCATCGGTGTCGGCGAAGCGATCATCATGGCCGCGACTGCCGCTTGCCCCTATGGAATGGACGAATATGAGTTGGCGGGCGGTCTGCAACAAAGGGCGGTCGAACTTCTCCGCTGCCCCGGGGTGAACCTCGAGGTTCCAGCCAATGCAGAGATTGTCATCGAGGGATTCATCCATCCTCATATTCGAGTACAGGACGGTCCCTACTTCGATTACACCGGAACCACGAACACAAATCGCGGAGCATTCCTGTTCGAGGCCACGCGGCTGATGTTTCGAAATGATCCGATCTTTCGCGGCACTTCGATCGGAGTCGCCGGTGCAGAGGATCATCAAATCTTCGCTTTGCTGGCGGAACTGCAACTCCTCGACTTTCACCGCTCCAGTGTCAAGAAGCACATCCAGGACAGCGTGCTGAAACAGCGTCTCCTTCGTTGGACTCGTGCAG
The DNA here is from genome assembly GCA_027452215.1 of Granulicella sp. GTDB lineage: Bacteria > Acidobacteriota > Terriglobia > Terriglobales > Acidobacteriaceae > Granulicella. The sequence continues at coordinate 25,623 of DAIDGQ010000025.1, forward strand.
GCACTTAATCGAGCCGAAGAAGGTACTTTCCCAAGTCCCACTGAGGGCTCATCCGATGCGTCAGTGAAGAACTGAAGAATATCGTGAAGGCACTTGACTGCCTGGGCCGCTGATTGTCAACGGGGTGGAGTCGTGGCAACGGACGCGGAGGGACGACGGTCGTGGGCATCCTGCTGGAGGTACGGGGCCAGATCTTCATACTGGTCCGTGGCTATGAAGTTCACGCCTGCAGCGATGGCCGCCTTCCACCTTAGGGCGGCGGCATCGATTGAACCGAAGTTGTAGTACTGACCCCAGCCTTGATCGCTGGCTGGAGTGAAGCCGTCAAGGGTGTAGAAGCGTATCCAATAGCCGAGGTTGTGAGCGTGATCAACCAAGGCTCGGAGGCGCGTGTCGTCAGCCTGGGTCCAGTCTCCTGCGTGATTCTGCCCTCCCTCTTCGACGGGATACCACGAGCTATTGACCCAGCGTCTGTAGTTGGTGGGACGCTCATGGAGTTGGCCCTCCGGGGAGGTAACGACTGCCCAGTGCATACGTTGCTGCAGCGACATGTCCTTAGGGGGCATGGGGTCGTGCGCTGAGCCGAAGATGCGCAGTTTGGCGCCGACCGGCACTTGATCGTAAAACACTCTTTGCTGATCATCGGAGCCTTCGGTGATCGCGAGGATAGGCTTGCGCTCGATGGGCGACAAGAGGTGGGGATCCGCTGTCTTGACGGCGGTGGAGAGCCATGGCTGATATTCACCCAAGAGCTGCCATACAGCGTTTAGGATCGCTGGCTGGTTGTCTTTGAAATCGAAGTGGAGGACGATGAGCGGCCACTCATTTTGTTTGTTCTGTGCGATGGCCTTGTCAATGACTGGCCTCACCTGTTCGAAGAAATAGTCTTGCAGAGTTGGCTCTTTGCCAGTGGGATTGGGGGTATGCGAGACAACGACGCGTCCCTTCCCTGTTGTCGGGTCAAGATACCAGGCAAGATCCTGCTCGATCGAAACGGGAAACCCTGATCGCAGAGCCCGCTGGACTCGGTCGTTCCAACGGCCGTCGTAGGGATAACAGTTGTGCGCGTCCAGTATGGACTGATTGTGATTGAGGAAATCGAGATCTGGAGCTTGCGCGGATGCAATCGATAGCGCCGCGGCAAGGAGCATACCTGCAATGAACGAGACGTACTTTTTAGATAACGCGGTGAGACGCGTTTGCTGACATCGGCTGGAGATAGAAAGCGCCGAAGAGTCGGCTTCTTTTTGACGATCGTCTGGTGGCTGGCAACGATGGCGGGTGATGAAAAACATGGGGTCTCCTAGCGTGCGGGAAAGTTGATATAGATGGGATTGCCGAGCATAAGCAGTGTGCCTTGGGCGTCGCGGACCTCAGCACGCAGCCAGTGGCGTCCGCTACTCGCGGTCCAATGAGCATGCAGGTTCTCATCGTTGCTTGAGATGCCCAGTGGAACTAGTGCTGGAGACTCGTGTCCATCGACCAGCAGGTGAAGCTGATCGCCTGCACACGCGACAACATGGATGTTCAACGAGACGGGCATACCGTCAGTAGCGGTGAGGTCTTCGCCCATATTTGCGTGGCTTGAGCCTGCGGTGGAAGTCAGGTCAAGCAGCTTGTCTTGCGAGGAGGTTAGATCGATGAAGACGTGGCCATGGCGGATGCCGGCGAGAATGGCGGACACGGATAGTTCGCTTGCAGCGACGACCGTCGTTGGCCTGCCGATCGCGCCGGCCCCTCCTGCAGGCGTCAGCGCGTCGTGATTGTCACTGCCTCCGATGGCGGTGAGGCGATGGCCTGCTGCAATTTCTTTATCCCAGAGATCAGCGCTTGAGAACATGATGACGCCGCCATTGATTACCTCTATACCGGTGAAGAGGCTCATGTCCACGGGCGTCGGCGGCGTCCAGCCACAACCCATACAGCCCTCGCCAGTGGGTGCGTCTGCGTGATTGATGGAGGCGATGGCACCTTTGGCGCGGACGTCCCGTAGGATTGCGTTGATGTCGTGCCCATCGTGGTCGATAGCGCGATAGTCGATGAACTGGGTTGTGCCGAAGACATTAAGGTGACCCCAGAAGGTCGTGATTTCGCGGGCTGGGATGAGAAGCACTGTGTCGAAGTAAGGCTGCAGTTCTCGCATGGCATCGAACTGCGAAACGGTGTTGTGATCTGAAATGGCGATGAAGTCAAGATTGCGCGAGGCCGCTGCCTGCACCGTAAGAAAAACAGGGCAAGGAACTCGGCGACCAGCTTGGCTCTTACAACTTCCGTCGCTATGCGCGGTATGCATATGTAGGTCACCACGATACCAACGCGGCCCGGGAGTGAGCGGTTCGGACGCAAAGCTGCTGTCCTCCTCCTGGGGGTTGAAGCGAATCTGTGCACGGTAGTGTGATACAACTCCGGCGCGAATGTTAGGCACAGAGAGGATTAGCTTCCAACGACCCGCCGAGATTTCTCCCGGCAGATACGACGGCGTCGCATCTGTTTCGCTGAGGGTGAAATGGGTCTTATTGCCTCCGCTGGCGCCGCGAAAACGGTATGGGTCGGCGATACCTAGATCGATCGTTGTGTGTTGCTCATGACCGGTGTAACTGAAGTCGACACTGAGGCGATGCACGTCCTCTGGTACCTGGAAAGGAACGTCGATGTAGGTTTTGTTCTGCGCGCCCGTTACAGTGCCCTCGAGAAACAGCGAGGGTTGAGTCGACTGGGCGCTGAGGATCGGCGCAAGGAATAGCCACAACAGGAACCAAGCACCGGACTTCATAAGAAGCGATCCTCTGAGAAAGGTCGACCCGGAAGACTTGTCGAAATTGCTTCCGGGCCGTTGTTTGTGACGTTGCTACCAGTTGATGCGAATCGCAAATTGCATGACACGTGGATCAGCCGAAAGCGAGGTAATGGCACCGACACCACCATTGCTGGCGTTGCCGCTGGGCTGGCCGAAAACGGGATGGTTGGCGACATTGAAGACTTCCCAACGTAGCTCGGCGTTGAAACTCTTGGTGAACAGGATATTCCTGTAAAGTGCGAAATCGAAGAGTTGTGTCCGTGGTCCAAGCAGCGTGTTGCGGCCCACGTTGCCGATAGTATATTGACCGGGATCAGCAAACGGCGTGATGAGACCCGAGGAGGCTCCTCCGCAATTGGGGTTGCTTGCGTCATAGAACCAGCAACTCGTCTTCTTGAGGTAATGGACAGGGGCCACTTGATTTGGGGGAGCCACGGCGAATCCGTAGGCATCCAGCAAGGGGCTTTCGCTGGACCAGGCTGCCTGGAACGGGTGGCCGGAGTAGAAGGTGTAGACACCGGAAGTGGTCCAGTTGCTAAGCAGCCAGGAAGCAGGTCCGGACTGAAGCATGGCCTTGCCGGGACCGAAGGGGAGTTGGTAGACATAGTTTGCAGAGATGCGATGGCGGACGTCGAAGTCGCTGTTGCCATACCATGCGGCGGGGTTGCGGCCGTTCGGCGCGCCACCGGAGTTGCTTTCCAGTTCTTCGGGAGCATTGTCTAGCGAGTGCGAGTAGGTGTACGCCGCGCTGACGCTCAGGCCGTTGTGTAATGCGCGAGTGAGGCTGGCCTGGAGACCGTGATAGTTGCTGAAGCCGACAGCATCGAGGTACTCGATCTGACCGAAGTTGGCATAGGGTTTGGTTCCGCTGGGAGCAGAGGGGCTGGTGACGACCTGATTGCCCGAGATGAGAACCTGGTTGTAGTCGCGGAGTACGTCGAGGTTGGTGGAGGGGGTTCCGACGTAATCCAACTCGGCGAGCCAGGCCGACGTGAGCTGACGCTGGACTCCAATGCTCCACTGCTGAACGGTCGGAGCACCGATATTGGGATTGACGGCACGGATGTGAAAGTTTTGCAATTGGTTGAGATTAATCGTGCTGGAATCAAGAAAATTTGAGGGGAATCCAACAGCAGGTGTGAGTACAGGAGCAACGTTGCTTGCGATTGTTTTGTTGATCAGGTTCGGCGGATTGAGTGCGAGTTGGTTTTCGCTACCGATGCGCTCGAGAGAGGTGTAGTAGATGCCGTATCCACCATGCAGTACCGTCCTTTCATTCAGGCTATAGGAGATACCAAAGCGTGGTGCGAAGTTGGTGGTATTGGGATTGACGAGAGCGCGGTCGGCAAGTGAGCCTGCTTTTGCGAGGACCAGCGATCCGGCTCCGGAGGGATTGAAGTTCGCCATGCGGTTTTGCCCTTCGACAGCGGGCGCTGCAAAGTCATAGCGAAGCCCGAGGTTTAGGGTCACTTTTGGACTCACCTTCCAATCGTCTTCAATAAATCCCGAAGCCATCCAGAGGCGTTGGTCGACAAAGAATACGTTGGTCAGCTGAGTGTACTGTGGAGCGCCGAGCAAACCGTCCGCGTAGGAGAGCCCTCCCGTAAAGATGCCCGTAAAGTTTAGATCGCCGCGGGTACCTGGTTCGTCCTGAAAGATGTTGCGCATGGGGAAAAAGACGGTTGCGCCGAATTTCAGATTATGATTTCCGCGCGTCCAAGAGAGCGTGTCGTCGTACTGATAGAGCATGGGGACTTGCTTCTTGGGAAGATAGTCGGGCGAACCGAGAAAGGTCTTATTACTGAATTGCGTGAGAGGGACGCCACCGCCGATGGCTGGATTGTTGGGGATTCCAGGAATGAAAGTGCCGGCAAGTTGCGGCAGGCTGAAGGACTGTTGCTGCGCGTACGAGTAGTCACGCACCCAACCGAAGCGGAAGTCATTCACCATGGTCGGCTTGACGATGTGGGTCCATCCAATGACGACGCTGGCACCTTTGAGGATCTGGTTACCCCACGCAGATGTCGCTGTGCCGTCCGCGAGCCCACCAAAGTAGCCGGGGATATCGCGGGTGCGATTGAAGTAGTTGAAGCGCGTAAAGATCGTGTCGGCTGACGAGGGCGTCCAATCGACGCGTGCGTCGTAGCTGCTGTTGAAGTCAGTCAAGGCTCCGGTGCGCGAGTAGTTGTTCAGCTCCGGGAAGGTAGCACCACCGCTTTTGAAATTTGGTTCCGGGAAGAGTGCCATCAACTTGCTGACTGCTGTATCGATTCGATCTGTGGGGATCTGGTTGTTTGCGAAGGCGGTGCAGCCACTCTTCACGTTGTACGGCGTGGCGCAGGTCAGCGGATCGTAGACAGTTGGATAAGGAGAGATGCCATCGATCGCCGCGGCCGCAGGGCTGAAGTCGCCGATGCGCTCATTGTCCAAGGGTACTGTGAATATACGTGATACGCCCTGCTTGACTCGAGTGGCTTCGTAGTTGAAGAAGAAGAAGAGATGGTCATGCAGGATGGGGCCTCCGATGCTACCGCCGAACTGGTTCTGATTGTCCTCCGCCTTCTTTGCCTGAGTCTGCTTTGAGAAGTAGTCGAAGGCATCGAAATACTGGTTGCGAACAAACTCGTACGCCGTGCCGTGAAATTGATTAGTTCCACTGCGTGTGTTGACCGAGACTACGGCTCCGGGAGCTCGTCCGTACTCTGCGGAGTACGGGTTGGTGATGACGTTGAACTCGGCGATGACGTCGACCGATGGATGAGCAGCCTCGGTGCTCAACTCCTGAACATTCTCAGAGAACGTGTTGTTGTCGATGCCATCGAGAATGAAGTTGTTCTGCAAGGAGTGAACGCCGTTCACATTGAAGTCCCCGGTACGACCCGCCGAAGTGGAACCGCTCTGATTGGTATACCGGTTGATCTGAACGCCGGGAACGGTGCGGAGGAGATCATCCCAGTTGCGGAGGAAGAGCGGCGTGCTCGCAATGATGTCGGATGTTATGACGGTGCTGATAGAAGCGTCGTCGCGTGACAGACCGGGGCCAGGCCCAACGACCTCAACTGTGTCACTGGCCGATCCTACCTTCACGTGGAAGTCGCGGCGCAGATGAGTTCCGACGTTGATGGTCGCCGGCTCCTTGATCGTAGAGAATCCATTGGCCGAAACGGTCACCGTGTACTCGCCAATTGGAAGATCGGGGAAGATATAGTCACCATCGGTTCCACTCTGCACGGTCCGCGTGTAGCCTGTACTCGCAGAGGTAACAGTAAGGGTTGCGCTGCGCACGACGGCTCCGGACGGATCGGTCACAAGACCACTCAAGTTTCCTGTGTTCACCTGCGCGAAGCTGCCTAGGGGAACAAGAAAACACAGCGCGAAGATGAAGCCGATGCACCAGTAGGAATAGATAGTATTTGCGCAGCCTGTTGCGGCTTTTCGCTTGTCGAGAAGGCTTCGCATTGCTAATGGACCAGATTGCATGATGGCGCTCCTGCTGAGCATCCTCGAGGACGCTTCGCTAGGCATACGGTCAACTTTCTCGAGAGATGGCAACAGGGTTTACCTGGCCTCAACCGGTGTATACCCCTGTGTATAGAGAGCACATAACTGCAGATTCCATGATAGATAGGCACATTGTGAAATGTTGGTAAAACGGCCTCAACAAGGCTTGTATTGAATCCGTATTCATCCAGCATTTATATGTGAAAGTTACCCTCGGATCACAAATAACTGATCGCACGAATCACCGACAAAGTGTTTCCGACAGTACGAGCCTCTGAGACCTCAACTTCAACTCATGGAGTTTTGAATGATCAACGGACGATTTGAGCTTTCGTCCTTGGAATCACCAGCACTACTGATCGAGGACGACGAGCGTTGGCAACTGGTGCAGCGTATCGTTGCGAGTCGGCGATTTCTGAGGGCTCCCCTGCTTTCGAGATTCCTCATGCACGTTTGCTCGCAGGCGCTCCTAGGTCGCCCTCATGAGATCACGGAATACCGGATTGGCGTTCACGTTTTCGATCGACCACGGAACTATCGGACGGTGGAGGACAACATTGTCCGTAACTATGCAAGGCAGTTGCGTAGACGGCTTGCCGAGTACTCCGCGGATGAGGGCAAGAATGAGCCGTATCGTATTGAAATACCGCTGGGTGGCTACGTCCCGGTATTTTCAGCTCAGCCTACACATTCCCGAGAAGATGAAGCCAAGCATGAGATTCATACATTGCCGCAACCAGTGATCGAAGCTAGCACTATTCCAAAGATGTCTGTTGAATCTTCGAACGAGACACCGGAGGCGCACTCACCGCAACGCTCAATCAAAATTGGCCGGCCCGCACAGATTGCGCTGCTGCTCATGTATTCCGCTGTGCTTGTGGGAATCACTGCGACCGTCCTGGCACACGTTCAAGCGACATCACGCGCACTGCAACCGACATCGTTATTATGGGCGGCTCTTTTCCGAGCACCGATGAGCACCTTTGTGGTGCCAGCCGATAGTGGCTTCAACCTCATCGAGGACCTTTCAAGGAGGCAGGTTGCGCTTGGCAGCTATCTAAACGGAGATTATGTTGCGCTGCCGCTGCCTGCGATGGATGAGCATAGTCAGGCCGACTTGAGGACGCAGCAGTTCACAAGCTTCGTTGATCTGCAAGTAGTCTCTGAGATATCGCGGCTGCCTGAGGTAGATCCGCAGCGCCTTTTTGTGCGCTTTCCGCGAGATCTCCGCATGGACGATTTGAAGACAGCGAACGCCATTCTGATCGGATCAATCGGCAGCAATCCATGGGCAGAACTTGCGCAACGTAATCTCAACTTTCGGATTGCATACAGCAACGAGATGCAAGAGGCGTGGGTGGAAAATACTCATCCCAGGCCCGGCGAGGCGAAGCGCTACGAGAGCCTGTGGACGGAGCCCGCGCATCCTACCTATGCAGTCATCGCTTACCAGCCCAACCTTGCGGGGACAGGCCATATCCTTCTGATTGTGGGCTTGGACGTCGCAGGAACCCAGGCTGCTGCTGACGCGCTTTTGCGTGGTGAAACGCTTATCCCTGTGATGCACGCAGCCATGCGACCCAATGGCGAACTGGGCCCCTTTGAGGTACTGCTGCAATCCGCAAGCATCGGTCCCAACGCTGTAACTACACAAGTTATCGCATATCGCATCGCAGACTCAGCGAAGCCTGTGAACTCCACGATTGCTCAGTTGAATCCATGATCGACATCGACTTCACTCACCCGCTGCGCTGAAGAGCCGCTGATGATTCCGGTCAATTGCAGGCGGGGTTGTTGGCTCCTGCAAACGCAAGGAAGGTGATGCTGGCGGCGGGGAGGTGGACTTCACCTTCGGGCGCTGCCACGCCGGTGAGGGTCGGGACGTCGCCGCTTGACGAGAGCGTCAGGTCGACACCATTGAGTTGTACAGTGTGGCTCATCAGATCGCGGGCTGTCATGGTGTATCGGATCGCCTTCTCAGGGATGCGTAGAGACTGCATGTTGGTTCGGTTGAGATTGAGAGCGAGCATCGTGACACCGCCCGGCCGGTCCTTCATGCATTGAGCATAGAGATGAATGGAGCTCGATGGTGCAGAGCCTGCATCGAGCACGGTGGTACCCATGGTGTTGTGCCAGAGGAGCGCCGCCCAGTAGTTGGGGCGCGGAGCCAGCGTCTTCTCGTCGAGAAGCCCGTAGTCGCTGGCTGCAAGCGTATTGTGCATCACCACCTTCACACTGCGGCGTGCGAGCTGGCCGAGTTGGTCAAGGTAGCGGAAGCTGTCAAGATAGGCTGAAGCCCAGCGGTCACCGCCGCAAGCAGCCTCACCCGTTTCAGTGACCCACATCGGTTTGCCCGGAGCGTACGTGTCACGCAGACCAGCGTAGAAAGCTTCCACTCTACCGGTCCGGGACAACCAGTCTTCGGAGAGCTCTGCTTCTGGGCTGGTGGTGCTCTTCGATCCCATGGCAGCGCCACAACGCTCAGAGATTGCTCCATAAAAGTGATAGGAGAAGACGTCGACAGCATTCGGGCCCATGCTCTGCAGAAGCTCCTTCGATGGAAGAAGTTTGACCGGAATGAAGTCAATGCCTTCGCCGACGGAGCCGGGACCAAGAAGCAGGGCATGAGGCTCAGCCTTGCGAAAGAACGGAGCGAAGACCGCAAAATCTCGGCCGTAGGCGGCTGCGTCATAGCCCTTGGGCACGCCTGCGGCAGTGGCGAAGGTGGGTTCGTTCATGAACTCCGCGGCAGCAATGGAGCCACCGATGGAGCTTGTGTAGTCAAGGAACTTTCGGGCCTCCACGGGCGTCCAAGTACCGGCAGCATCGCGCGTACCTGCGCTGGTGGAGAAGGAGGTTACGATCTTCGCATCGGTAGCCTTGGCGAATTCGACAACGCCGTTCCATTCCGCACGCGTGAGTACGCCTCCGAAGCCCACTGGAGGATTCGCCGGAGCGGCTGCATCGGAGTCTTGAAAGTACACGGTATTGGCCCATGTACCCGAGACGCGTAGGTAGGCCGGAGCGAGGGCGGCGGCAAGTTTGCGAAGGCGAGGGTCTGAGAGGTCGATCGGAGTGCGTTGCTCAAAGAGTGCAGGATCGATGCCTCCCGGGGTGCCGGAGAGGCTGGGGGTCGCGGCCGGCCTGTTGGCGTACGGCCTCCAAAAGCGACCGCCGATGACTTCAACCATCTCCACGTTGTAGGACTGGAAGCGAGGATCTACGCTTCCAATTTTCGGCATCGTTGCGGGGCTTTGCTGAGCGACGGCGGGGATCGCGACGGTGGTCAAGAAAAGAGCTAGTGCAAGCGTTGCCTTCATTATCGGCCCTGACTGAGAGGAGAGGAGTGCTGGACCCACCTCAATTGTGTGCTATGAAAGAGGCCTGTTTCTACACGCGCAGTGAGAAACAGGCCCTGAGTACGGGATTGAATCAGTTTGGTTGAGCTAGAAGTTGAGCGTCGCGGACAATTGCAAAGCACGCGATGCGCCGGCGCCGGTCACCTTGCCGAAGGTGGAGTCCGTCAGGTTGGTGTCAGGATTGTTGAACACCGGATGGTTCAACACGTCGAATGCATCGACCCTGAATTGCAGGTCTACCGACTTATACAGTCGGAACGTCCGGGACATTGCTGCGTCGAAGGTTGCCGAGCCGGGTCCGGCATAGACATTTTTCCCCATATTGCCGAGCGCCGGTCCGGACGGCTGAGAAAATTTCGAGGTATCAAACCACAGGCTGTGGGTACCGATACCCTTCAACTTTACAAAGGGTCCATTTTGGTTTGGGACCTGGGTTGTCCCTGGAGCGTTCAACTGGCTACCACTCGCCGTAAAGAGCAGCGGCGTCCCGGTTTGGAAGAAAACGAGTCCGCTCACCTGCCATCCTCCAGCCACTACACCGGCGATCCCATTCTGCAGGAAGGTTGATCCCTTGCCGAATGGAAGCGCATAGATGAAGCTGTTCGAAGACGTGATCGTGTGGTTGAAAGCGAGAGGAGAATAGTCGCGGTGGGGGTCAATATAGAAGTTGAATCCAGCAAGGCCGCCTCCGCTTGAGAGGTACCCCATTGCCTTCTGATAGGTGAAGGCAGAGGTGAACTCGAGCCCCTTATCAAATCGATGCGTCAACCTGGCTTGGAGAGAGTTGTAATTCGACGTGGTCTCCTTCGGCAGCAACTCGATCGTGGCCGTCGTTCCATAGAGGTTGTAGTACGGTTGTCCCTTCGCACCCGCTCCAGCGACGAAACCAGCATTCAAGTTATAATTGCCGGGAATGAACCTGCCCTCGTTGCCAACGTAGGAGACGTCGAGCACCCAGGACCCGCCGAACTGCTGCTCGACTGTCACGTTATAGGACATGACCTCCGGATCCCGGTAGTTCAAGTTCACTGAAGTATAGTTCTGATTTTTCGTCCCAGGGATGATCCCGTCAGACGGGATCTGAGTCGGGGGAATGGTGGGGAAGCCCTTCGACAGCGTCGCTGGCGTACCATCAGGCAGAAGCGCGGGAGTATAGCTGCTCAGAGGCTCGAACGCCGCATTCTGGCGGACCGGAAAGTTGTACGCATAGTTGTTGTCCTGGAAGGGCGTTCGGCTGATACCAAACCCTCCTCGCACCACAGTTTTATCGGTGGCTCTAAAGGCGAAGCCGAGACGTGGTTCGAAGTCCGTCCCATTGAACCGCATGCCAAGGTTATTCGGCACGTTACCGTAGCCCGAGACGTTTAGAGTGTTCGTTGCGGGATCGTACTGCGAGAAGCCGCCCTTAGCTGAGGGTACCGCCGGAGGATAAAGCTCCCAACGAATACCGTAGGTCAGGGTAAGCTTCTGCGTCGCGACCCAGGTGTCCTGGATGAATCCGAAGTACAGTGTTTGCCTCCACGACGCAGAGTGGACGTTCAGATCGCGCCCGACTTCGCTAGGGAGATCCAGGAGGAAACTGGCAAAGTCGTTCGAGAAGCTCGTCTTGTTGCCAGACTTGTTGAGGCCCGTCTGACCATCGCGATAACGGAAGACGCCGCGTGGGCTGAAGGTCTGACCTTGCGTCAGGTCATCGCGCACACGTCTCAACTCTCCACCAAATTTGATCGAGTGATTGCCCAGGATCTTGGTCCAGTTATTCACTACATCGATGTTGGTCTCTGCACGTATCCATGGGAGACTGGCGCTATATCCCACCAGCGGAGAAGCGAACCCCGCAATATCCATCCCTACCAGGCCGCTTGTGAACTGATCAAGATTGACTCCGGGAATCCCAAGTGTCGTTGAATCGCTCTTTCCATAGTCCGCGGGTGACGCGGTATTTCTGTAGTGGTCGACACCGCCCCGCAGCTCGGTGAAGAGTTTTGAGGTGAAGATATGCGTGTACTCCAGCGCGCCGGTATAGACCGTATTAACGCCGTTTCCTTCGAAGCCTCCCGCAACCGGTCCGCCGGCCTGGCCAAAGATAGGGGCCTGTAAGGTGTTCGCCCTTTGCCAACTGAAGCGTCCCGTTAACCGATCTTCCCCGCGCAATTGCTGATCGACTTTTGCGTCGTAGCTGGTCACGTCGGTTTGGAAACCGGTGTTGGCTTGGTAGTTATTATTGAGGGTCGCACCCGGAACATTTGGGAGAGGCACAAGCGCCAGGATCTTCTGCGCAGTAGGACTCAACCGGCTAGCCGGAATTACATTTGCCACTCCATTCGTCACAAACGGCGATCTTCCAGAGCCATCTGGAGCGCCGGTGTTGGGGTCGTAGATAGTAGTCGGACCTGCACTCAAGTCGCCGCTTCGGAAAGCCGCGGTGGGCACGGTCCAAATGGAGAACTGGCTGGCGTGGTTGCTGTAACGTAGAAAATCGCCAAAAAAGAAGGTCCGGTTTTTAACGATAGGACCGCCCAGCGTGGCTCCGTAGTAATTATTGGTCGACCGCGGAAAAGCGCCTGTGTTGTTGAAGTAAGTCCGAGCTGCCAGAGCGCTTATCTGGTTGAACTCATAGACTGACCCATGAAAGTTATTCGTGCCTGACTTCAAGGTAACGTTGGTCACAGCGCCAGCCGACCTGCCAAACTCAGGCGCGTAGTTGCTGGTTTCCACGTCAACCGTCGCGATCGCTGCAGCCGGAGGGATATACACCTGCAGCAGTCCGGTGCGCTCATTGTCGTCAATACCTTCAAATTGCATATTGTTCGAAAGCTCTGACTGACCATTGACCTGAAACGACTGCGAGTTCTGTGCGTCGAAGAAGGAAGAGTGGTCATATATAGGCTTGCTTACACCCGGAACCAGAGACTCCAAGGCTTGAAAATTCCGTTGCGCGCCAACTGGAAGATCTTCGACCTGCTTCTGATCGATCTGCGCCGTAACATCCGCGCGGTCCGTTTGTAGCAATGCGACATCGCTACTCACCGTCACCGTCTGCGACGCGGTCCCAAGTTGTAAGGATAGGTCAACGCGAGTCGTCGTATTCACCGGGACGGTAATATCGCGCTGCTGCTCCGTCTTAAAACCGTTGCTGACTGCGGTCAGAGTATAGGTGCCCGGCTGTACCAGCGTGAATTCGAAGTTACCGCTACCATTGGTTATGCCGCTGGTTGAGGTGTTGGTACCTTGATTTGTAAGAGTAAGCGCCACATTCGGGATGGCTCTGCCAGCCGGATCGTTGATGGTACCTACAACCGTGGCGGTAACGGCCTGCCCGATAAGAGTGGGTGGGCGAACGAGTAGAAGAATTACCGCCAATGCGAAGACGATCATCCTGCACGAAACAAGCAGGATAGATCTGAGGTCTCGGGCTTTGCGTTGTGATGGGCAGATAACTATCGGCATTTTATATGGCCTCGAACGGAAGGTAGTCTCCCTACTCGATTGCCGCATTCCGGAGCTTCAACGGAGATGCAGCGAGGAGGTCGGGGTGCAATGACACGCAACAACAATCGCGACAGGTGAATGCGAGGAGAGTGCAAATACAGCCCCGCATTGTCCTGCTATCAAGAACGGTGGCGAATATACGGAAGGAATTGGACAGGTGTCAAGCCCATAAAACAATGAGTCTGAGTCCCGCAGACTATTTTGTTGTCACTTGCTAGGAAGTGCCCTAAACGAGCTCCAAGACAAGTGTGGATTTATGTCGGAGATGGCCGATCATGTTGACCATTGGAACCTAAATCAAAAGGTTTAGAGAGGGTGCTCGCCGAACATAGTGAAATAGTGCTATGCTTCCCCCCCATGAAGAGAACGTTCGCTCTCCGAACAAGTGTGCTGATGTTGCTTGCCCTCAGCTCAGTAGTGCATGCAAAGGAAAAAGTGGCGTCACCAACACTGATCGTGGTGAATCAAGGTGACCACGATATCAGTGTGATTGATCCTGCGGCAGGGCGTCAGATTGCGACTGTGGACGTCGGCGGCATTACCGGACACGAAGCTGTTGTGTCACCCGATGGCCGGACCGTCTATGTGCCAGTCTATGGAGACTCCGGCGTTGGACGAGCAGGTACAGACGGGAACAGAATGGTGGCCATCGATCTGGCTTCCCGCAAGATCACCGGGACGCTGCAGTTTGATCACGGAGTGCGGCCGCACTGTGTGCGTTATAACTCCCACGATGGGCTCCTGTATCTGACAACAGAGTTGGATCAGACCATCACTCTGGTCGATCCACACACGCTGAAGATTGTCGGCACCATCCCTACCGGCCAGCCACAATCGCACATGTTTGTGCTCTCCCCCGATGGTCGGTTTGGCTACACAGCAAACGTCGGTGCGGGAACGGTATCCGTGTTGGATATCGTAGCGCGTAATAAGCTCGCGATCATTCCGATCTCTACGAATACACAACGCATCTCGATTTCCAATGATGGCCGGATGGTGTTTACGGCGGACCAGACTAAACCGCGCCTAGCTGTCATCGACTCCACTAACAACGGAATCAAGACATGGATTGCATTACCCAGCATCGGCTATGGCACCACACCAACGCCTGACGGCCGCTGGTTGCTGGTCGCCCTACGAACGAATCACCAGATCGCAGTGGTAAATCTGAAGACACTGAGCGTGGCACGAACGCTGGACGTACCCGCAATACCGACAGAGATACTTGTTCGTCCTGATGGTCGCGTAGCCTACATATCTTGCAGCGGCAAGGCACAGGTGGCAGTTATCGATTTGAACTCCTGGAAGCTGGAAGACTTGATTGACGTCGGCAAGGGCGCCGACGGACTCGCCTGGGGCTATTAGTTCCCAGATATTTCTAAACTTACGGTAATTCCAATTACCGAAACAAACCGGATATAGTTTCAACTCACAACGGAGATAATATGATTACGCGCCGCGAATTTATAGATGCAATTGCAGTGGGAACCGCCAGCCTTGCTATCGGAACGACAGCGAAGAGCTATGCACAGATCCTGGGCTCAAATGACCGCTTGAACTTCGCTGTAATCGGGCTCAATGGTCGCGCTTATGCACATCTTTCCGCGCTGAAGGCGAACAAGGCGAAGGCTCGAATCTCTCATGTATGCGATGTGGAGAGCAACATCCTCAAGAGGTTCGCGGACAGCGCCACACAGGAGATGGGTGAAGCGCCTGTGACCGACAAGGACTTCAGACACGTCCTAGCTTTGAAGGAAATCGATGCGATCACGATTGCAACTCCGGATCACTGGCATGCTCCAATGGCCATCGCAGGAGTGCAGGCGGGAAAGCATGTGTATGTCGAGAAGCCCTGCAGCCACAATCCTGCTGAAGGCGTGATGCTCATCGAAGCGCAGAAGAAGACTGGGAAACTGGTGCAGATGGGGTCGCAGCAGAGGTCGTCGCCGCACACGATTGAGATCGTGGATAAGATCCACAACGGGTTAATCGGACGCGCGTACTTCGCCAAGACCTGGTACAGCAATGTGCGCAAATCAATTGGTTACGGCAAGGTTGTACCAGTTCCAGCTACCCTCGACTGGGACTTGTTCCAGGGACCTGCGCCCCGTCAGGACTATAAGGACAATGTGCAGCCTTACAACTGGCACTGGTTCAAGACGTGGGGAACGGGTGAGTCACTCAACAACGGCACCCACGAGATCGATGTGGCCCGCTGGGCGCTAGGCGTCGAGTATCCACACAGCGTGACATCGACTGCTGGCCGCTTTCAATTTAAGGATGACTGGCAATTTTACGACACGATGATGACCAGCTTCGATTATGACGACGCGATGATCTCGTGGGAAGGCAAGTGTTGCAATGGCATGAAGTACTACGGTCGTGACCGAGGTGTTGCCGTCATGGGCACTACGGGCTCAGTAATTGTCGACCGAGACGGGTATGAGATCTACGATCTCAAGGGCAAGAAGACGAGCGAATATAAAGCAGATAAGGCAGCGACTTCGTCTACAGATCTGATCGGCCGCGATTCGATGACCGACCTCCACTTTGCCAACTTCATCGCAGGTATACAGACTGGCGCAAAGCTACACCAACCAGTCGCGCAAGGGAACGTGGCCGTGACGATGCTGCAACTTTCGAACGTCGCATGGGAGGTCAATCGCGAATTGCGCCTGGACACCACCGACGGCAAGGTGCTGGATGATCCAACGGCTATGAAGTACTGGGGACGCGAGTATGAGAAGGGCTGGGCACCTCATGTTTAGAGACAACGCTTCCCTGCGCAGCAATTGGGTTGCTAAGCGATACAGAACGATCTAAACAAACACTAAGCGTAATGAGAGGCCTTTGATGAACAACGATATATCCCGCCGGAACTTTCTTCGCAGCAGTGCACTTGTCGCGACTTCCCTTTCCACGGGCAGTGCGATCACGGCGATGGCACAGAAACACGAAGCAGTGCAGACGTCTTCACCGGTTAAGCTCGGGCTTGCCAGCTACACCTTTCGCAACTTCAGCCGTACGCAGATGATCGGATACATGAAGCAATTGAATCTGAACGCCCTGAATGCGAAGGACATTAAGGACCACCTGCCCATGGATCCAACGCTGGAGGCTGGCGCGCTGGCAGATTATGCTGAAGCTGGAATTAGTCTGCATGCAATCGGAACAGTCTATTTCCCGAAAGATGAGGACGATGACATTCGCAGCAAGTTTGAGTACTGCAGGCGGGCAGGCGCCAAGGTTATCGTCGCGGGAGATCCCGCGCCCGGTACGCTGCCACGCATCGAGAAATTTGTAAAGGAATATGACATCCGTCTGGCAATTCACAACCACGGCCCGGAGGACAAGATCTGGCATTCACCGTTGGACATCCTGAAGGTGGTGCATACGATGGATCCGCGCATCGGATGCTGCATCGATGTGGGCCACACGATGCGAGCAGGCGTCGACCCGGTGCAGGCGATCCGTGCGGTCGGGCCAAGGCTTTTCAACATTCACATGAAGGATCTTACGAACGCAACGGCGAAGGAAAGTCAGGTCGCAGTCGGTGATGGACTGATGCCGGTGCGAGGAATCTTTCAGGCTCTCATCGCCATGCAATACAAAGGCTTCGTCGACCTCGAATACGAAGTTCACGGCGACGATCCCATGCCTGGAGTAGCCACCAGCTTTGCGTATATGCGAGGTGTTCTGGCAGGGATGGGCTACAAAGAAATCCCCAGCGCGACCTAACGTTGAACATGGAAAGGAAGTTGCCTATGAAAGAGATGAATCGTCGAGAGTTAGGTCTTGCGCTATCGGCGTTCGCAGCCCTTGGAGACTTTTCGGCTGAGGCTCAGAGCGAGGGACTCACTGAAGACGGCCCAAGACTCGTGCACTCGGCGCTGTTTCCCTTTGACAAGCTGCCAGTCAAGACCTCTTCCAGTGGCATGGAGTCGCGGGCTGTGCTGCGGGGAACATTAGCTACGGGGGAGTACCTCGAGGTGCATGAGACCCTGTTGCCGGCCGGCCAGATGCCACACCCGCCTCATCGCCATACGCACTCAGAGGTTCTACTTATTCGCGAAGGCGAGCTCGAGGTTGACAGCGATGGGCGGCGAGGCATTGTGACTCCTGGGAGCGTGATCTTCACGGCGTCGGGAGTGTTGCATAGCTTGAAGAACGTAGGCGAGGGGCCTGCCACCTACTTCGTGGTTGCAGTCGGAATACAAAAGGCGATCACGTAAACTTTGGATAGTTTACAGGGTCTGCTAGCCTCTCACATTGATTCGTAAAGATCGACAGTGTCAGGAGAATATTCCTTCGAATCATTCAATCTCGTTGCCGCAGACTTCCGAAAGGCAGTCAAATTCAATCATCTTGAACGACCAAGGAGTCGCATTATGAATCATCTTTCCAGACGCCAATTTGCAGGGCTCGCCGCCGCTGCCGCCACCTCAACCATTTTGCCCCGTCGTGCGCATGCAACTGGATCCAAGTTTAAGGTCGGCGTAATCTCAGACGAGATTTCGCAAGATTTCGATCACGCGTGTTACGTCATCAGCAAACAGTTTGGACTGCACTGGGTCGAACTGCGCGAGATGTGGGGGAAGAATCTGCAGGTGAGTTCCGATGCAGAGATCGCACAGGCACAGAAGATTCTCGCCAAGTACAACTTGCAAGTCACGGACATCGGCAGCCCTCTTTACAAGGTCAACTGGCCAGGAGCACCGCTCTCGCAATACAGCTCAAAGGCAGATTTGCATGGAGCGAGCGAGACGACACTTCAGAAGCAGCAGGACGTGCTGGTAAGGTCAATCTCGCTCGCTAAGCAGTTTAAAACCAACAAGGTTCGCTGCTTCGATTTCTGGCGTATCGACGACGTTAAGCCCTATCGCGCGGCCATCAATGCGAAACTGCAGGAGGCTGCGGAGTTCTGCGCGAAACAAGACATCCTCCTGGTCCTCGAGAACGAATATGCCTGCAATACGGCTACTGGTCGGGAGGCGGGCGCAACCCTTGCGGGCATTCCATCGAAAAACCTCGCGCTCAACTGGGACCCGGGCAATGCAGTGATGCGTGGCGAGTTGGACGCCTACCCCGGCGGCTGGGATGCGCTGCCGAAAGATCGCATCCATCACTGCCACGTGAAGAACGCGGTCAAGGACGCAAGCGGCAAAGTCGTCTGGTCGCCGGTCGATATCGGGTACGTTGATTGGACTGCACAGTTCAAGGCACTCGAAGGCATCGGTTACTCGAACGCTGTTAATCTTGAGACTCACTGGAAGGGTGGAGGAACACCTGAGGCCTCAACGATTCGAAGCTGGGAGGGCATGAAAAAGGACCTGCAACAGGCTGGAGCAATCTAGCAACTTCTCCGCTCTGCGTAGCACCACGCGTCGAGTGCGGCACCAAGGTCAACAACTAATTGCTCGAGACTTTCCGTCGTCGGTCTTCGTACTTCGGATATGTGGTTCAGCCCACTATTTCTGCCACCGCGCGCTGGTGCCAGACTCAACCGATCGTTGCTTTTCGGCTTGTCCGATTAGGAGTAGACGCTGTGTTTGCGAGGCTCTCCACGGTGAGCCTTCGAATTTGCCTTCGATCTTTTAGACGCAGCGGAATATTCAACTACCGAAGAGAGCTCCTATGAACCGCAAGCCCTCGACTCATTTTGCGTTCACCGGCCGCAAGAGCGCATCGAACAAGATGCCGCGTGAGATCAACCGCAATCTCGTCTTCAATCTCATCCGGATTCACCAGCCGCTTTCTCGAGCCGACCTAGCCCGGATCTCAGGACTACAGCGCAGTACGATCTCCCTCATCGTCGACGTTCTCATCCGTGAGCGTTGGATATCGGAGGGTTCAACGGTGAGTCTTCCTCGTGGTAGAAGCCCGACCGTTCTTCACCTGAACAATCAGCGTGCAGTAATTGCTCTTGACATTCAACCGTCGGAGATCAGCGTGGCGGCCATCGATCTGGGCGGCATGATCATCGCTCAGAATAAGGTCCCTCTTCCGGCAGATCCCACGAAGGTCATCCAGACGATCGTTCGCGAGGTAAAGAAGATTCTTGCG
The DNA here is from genome assembly GCA_027452215.1 of Granulicella sp. Taxonomy (GTDB): domain Bacteria; phylum Acidobacteriota; class Terriglobia; order Terriglobales; family Acidobacteriaceae; genus Granulicella. Next base: position 44,835 of record DAIDGQ010000025.1, read on the forward strand.
ATCAATGGCCGCTCCTTCGATGGTATCGGCATTAGTATTCCCGGGCGTCCCGAAACCAGTCCGGAGAATCCTGTATTTACTCCTAGAATCTTATGGCCAGTTCTTGAGTTGAAAAGGAAGCTTCAGCGCACCACGAGTCTGCGCGTGAAGATGGACAACGTAGCCAACGCCTGCGTGCTCTCAGAGGTATGGTTCGGTGAAAGCGATGGGCTTCATGACCTAGTCGTCGTAAATGTGTCTGAAGGGATCGGCGCCGGCATCTTTGTCAACGGTCGCATTCTCCGCGGCAGGGACGGCATGGCCGGTGAGTTCGGTCATGTTCAGATTGAAAGCGATGGCCCGCTGTGCCCTTGCGGTGGCACAGGCTGCTGGGAGAGTTTCGCATCCAATCGTGCAGCCCTCCGCTACTTCCAGGAGATCACTGGCAAGCCCAGTCCCCCTAGCTTTGAGGCATTGCTGCGTCTGGCACAGAACGGCAATGACTTCGCCGTTCAGGCTATCAACAAAATGTCGTTGTCGCTCGGACGCGGCCTCCGCATGATCGCTTCCGCACTAGCTCCCACAGAGATTGTAGTGGTCGGCGAGATCACCAATGCCTGGTATCTCTTTGGCCCGAAGATAGAAGCCGAGATGAAGCACAATTCCCTGCCTAACCCTCCCAGGCTGCGACCTTCCGTTGAGGCCAATACGGCTCGCCTGCGCAGCGCGGTTGCACTGGTAATGAGTGAAGTCGCGCTCTGAAGAGTTCGACAGACAACAGCATTTTCTTGGCTCTCTTCTCGGGGATTGCTGGCAAATTTCTGCCCATATCGTGGGTAATTTCACCGATTCGATCCTGGCGCAGCTCCGATGTAGAACTCTACTAGACCAGAGATGCCTTTTAATTTTACGAGTCAGCGTTGCCCATAACCACCATCGCTGAGACATCCAACTATTATTGAAGCAGCAGGCCGGACTAAAGAGAGCATCTAGGACAGGACAAATCACGAAATCGCTTCGTTATGAGCCTCAATCAGGGCTGACACGACGCGCAGATAACACCTATGGTCTGGTTGCCAATCGCAGTCTGGATAGTTCTAAGTCCGATATCAAGTTAGGTAAATGCGGAATGCTAATACTCAATCAAGTGCTATCAGCGTCCTACCATCATCCAGCGACTTCCCATTACGGTACTCGTCTTACGAAGGCCGTTGTCCTGGTACATACCTCAGTATTGCTTGTCCTCTGGGTCGTCTCTGCACAAGGCATCCAGCTTCAGGCGCAGGAGACTCGATTCATACTGAATCGTGATGGGAGAACGATCGTGATGGAGCCCTATGCCCCCAACATTCTGCGGATCTCGATGAGCAAGACGAAAGAGATGGCTGAGGCGGCACCGGGGTATGGATTTGTGGGAACGCCTTCGATGACGGGCTGGAAGCATGTGCAGGGTGCCGATGGAAGCGATGTTTTTCGCTCGAGCAGGATGGTGCTTCATCTCTTCCCGGCCAATCTACCGGAGTCGCTCGAACCGCATCGCATGCCACTTGATGAAGTGAATCAATCATTGCGGGATCACTATTTTGGCACAAGCGGAAGGGTACTCAGCGATGATTCTCTTTCCGTGATGACGACATCTGGACAGACGCTGTTGACGATGCGGAAGTGGTCGATGATGGCCAATAGGCCGGACGCTAACGCAACGAAGCTAGAGAAGGGTGATTCTGGCTATCGCGTTGGCGCTACGTTCGACTCGCCGGCTGGAGAACACTACTACGGCCTTGGGCAACAGCAGAAGGGCTTTCTCGACCTACGAGATCATCACATTAATTGTTGGCATGATTACTCCGCAATCGGCGGAGAGAATGTGTGCGTTCCTTTCATGATTTCGAGTGGAGGTTATGGCTTAATCTGGGATAACCCTTCAAAGACCACGATTGATCTTGGGTTCAATCAGCAGAATGTGTGGTCATCACAGATTGGGGACCGAGTTTCATTTTTTGTCATTGCGGGCAATACGACCGATGAGATTTATGAGGGCTATCGGCAACTTACGGGTGTGACGCACATGCTGCCAAAGGCGACGTATGGTTACATCCAGAGCAAGGCGATCTATCCGACGCAGGAGCAGGCTCTCGCCGTTGCACAGGGATATCGCGATCGGCAATTGCCACTGGATGTTCTGGTGGTGGATTTTCTGAACATGACAAAGCAGGGCGAGATGGATCTTGACCCCACACGATGGCCTGATCCGGCTGCGTTGAATGATCAACTGCATGCCATGGGTATCAAGACGCTGCTGAGCGTGTGGCCACATTTCGCTGCGGGAACGCGCTACTATGACATGCTTCGAGACAAGGGATGGCTGGTCCATAATGCAGCGGGTATCCCGGATCCGGGTGGCTTCAAGGATGTGATCGGGCCTAACATCGATACGACAAACCCGGAGGCCGCGAAGTGGTTCTGGGAGAGCATACGGGACCGCTACATCAAGCCGGATCATTTCGATTACATCTGGCTCGATGAGACAGAACCGGATATCGATCCGGCGAAGGACTTCTTCGCGATTGGTTCGGGCGCACGCTATTACAACGTGTATCCGCTGTTCCACACTGCATCTGTGTATGAAGGCTTCAGGCGCGACTTTGGAGATGGGCGCAGGGTGATGATTCTCGCGCGCGCGGCGTATCTGGGAGCACAACGGAACGGTACGGTGTTCTGGTCGAGTGACATTACGTCGACGTGGGACATGCTGAAGCGTTCCATTCCAGCTGGTTTGAATTTTACGGCGACGGGGATGCCCTATTGGGACACGGATATCGCTGGCTTCTTTTCACCGTCGATCCCCGCAGACTATCACGCGCAACGCAAGCCGCTGATCGATGCGTCGGACGCGCGTGAGAATGTCGGCAACTACGAAGACTATCCCGAACTATTTGTGCGATGGTTCGAGTGGGGCGCTTTCCAGCCCGTGATGCGAGCCCACGGAGAGAGGGAGCACAATGAGGTTTGGGCCTATGGCAAGGAGGCTGAGCCGATCCTAGCGAAGTATCTGCGGTTGCGTTATCAACTATTGCCGTATACATACTCTCTTGCCTATCGCAGCTATCAAACGGGAGCTCCGTTTATGCGGGCGCTGTTTATGGATTTTCCGAAGGATCCGAAGGTCGCAGATATTGCAGACGAGTACATGTATGGGCCGGCATTCCTTGTCGCTCCCGTTACGGAGCAGGGAGCCACGGAACGTAGGGTATATTTGCCGGCGGGTTGCGATTGGTATAACTACTGGACGAACGAACGAATCAAGGGCGGGGAGACTATCACTGCAAAGGCTCCGATCGATACACTTCCGTTGTTTGTGAAGGCGGGCTCGATCATACCTCTTGGATCTGCAGTTGAGAGTACGAAGGATAAGCAGACGATCACTTCGGTAAGGGTTTATCCGGGAGCGAATGCGAGCTTTAGCTTGTTCAATGATGATGGATATTCGTACTCGTATGAGAAGGGAGCTAGCTCAATCACAAAGCTCTCCTGGGATGAAGCGACGCACAAATTCAAACATGAAGGTGCTAGCGCATGGAACTCGCCAGATAAGACTGTCTTAGAGATTGAAAGCCCTTGATGAGGCCGAGACTGCGTCGAGTCTGAACGCCATATGCAGTGAAGAGAGAGAGCGATAGCATGACGCAATACTTAACCACTGCACTCGGATAGCACGAACTAGCGCTCGACTCCGATCTCATCACAATACAATTCTCCACAGTTTAGGAATGAGTAGTTCAGATCTCGGAATCTTGATTCGAGCGTTCTCAGATATAAAGGAACAATGCAAATGTCATCACGCAGGAGCTATTGTTGAACGTACCCGAACGGTTCTACGAGATCCGCACAGGCTTTGAAAGCCCCTTCTGGATTGCCAATCTCAGCGAAATTTTCGAACGTCTTGCATATTATGGAGCATTCGCGTCGCTCGCGCTCTACCTGCAGAGTCAACTTAATTTCTCGACTCAGGAGACAGGGGCGCTCACGGGCATATTTGGCGGTATGGTTTGGTTTCTTGCAATTTTTGGAGGAGCCACGGCCGATCGGCTAGGCTTCCGCCGCTCTCTTTCGATTGCTTACCTGACTCTTAGCGCCGCTTATTTTCTCGTTGGCTCTATCGGAGCTCCTTGGCTTTCACCCATTCGCAACTCAATGCCCTTGGGACTATTCGTCGGCGGCATTCTTATTCTTCCGGCTCTTGGCATTTCGCTCGTCAAGCCATGCGTCGTTGGTACAACAGCACGAGCATCCAAGGAAAACGTTCGCTCCATCGGCTACTCAATCTATTACACGATGGTCAATATTGGAGGAGCGGCCGGACCTTATTTTGCATCGTGGAGCCACCGGCATCTGGGGATTGGAAACATCTACCGACTAGCCGCCCTCAGTGTATTTGCGATGTTCTTTCTGATTCTATTTTTCTTCAGAGAACCGAGGAAGGCACGAAACGAGCCCACTCCCTCGATCTCAACAGTGATTCGAAACTTCTGCACGGTTGTGGGAAATTACAAGCTGGTTTTACCTGTATTTCTAGTTGCATTGATCTTGAGAATCACCCTGTGGGCATATCCCACCCTCAGCGTTTCCTGGTGGGTCTGGGGTGCACTCCTAACACTCATGCTCGCAGGTCTGAGTCGATTCATGTGGTTTCTGATGCTCTTTAGCGGTTACTACATCGTCTACTGGCAGATGTATATAAGCCTGCCAGTCTATATCCACAACTATGTCGATCAGGCTGCAGATGTTGAGATGATCCTGGTCACCGTTGGTGTTACCGTCATTTGTCTTACGCTCGTCATTAACTATCTGACACGGAAGATTCCTGCATTCCAGGCCGTCATTCTTGGTACCGTTGTCAGCGCTGCAGCCTGGCTGATACTTGCGTTTTCTCCGACGGTACGCGGCGCAGTACTATCCCTGTTGGTCCTCGCGTTAGGAGAGATCATTCAGGCTCCGCGTTATTACGAATACATCTCGGAACTCGCGCCATCGGGACAGCATGGAATCTATATGGGATTCGCCTTTTTGCCCATCGGGATTGGGTCGCTCATTGGCGGTTGGTTTGGGGGCACATTGCTACACCATTTCGGCGAGGTCACGCATCACCCATCTCATATTTGGTGGAGCATCACTGCGCTCGGACTCGCAACGGCTTTCATGCTGTGGATCTATAACGCAATCGTTAGAGCAAGCACGCGAGTACCCATGATCTCAGAGATCTAGGTATGGTCATGAACTCACTCCATACTTAGATCAACGAACTTCAACAGCTCGCATGTGCAATGATATCGATGTCGCGATTCATCAATATTCTTGCGTATGTTCCATAGTTCATGTTCTGGAACTAGCCTCAAGCAATTGGTGCCAGTTCTTCTACACAGATATCCTTCGAAACATATGCTTCCACAGATTCAACTGCGACACCAAGCACTGTAATCACTCGACTCCCAGCGCCTATCCATGACATCGTCCGCTTCCTGGCAACGGAGCAAAGCATGATCACGATTGTGAACGCTGGGACCCCGCAAGCAATAAAGTCGATGCGATACGAACCAGCGTGCTGCTATGACTAACCCAATACAATTGGCAGAATCGAATCTCCCAGTGCACCAATCTCACCAATCATCCCTCCTGCAATTGTCGTCGTGCGCAGCCAGCAGAGAGAAAACATCTGAAAGATAGCACCATTACCCTCAACAAGTGCGGCGAAACAGAGAAGGAAGAGTCCTACAGTTACTTCAACCAACGGTGTAGCTGTAAGACTGAAGAGCCTCACTATGACAGTGATCCCTCCGATCATGCCCGGAAACAATCGCCCAGAGCACACATGGCGCTACCCACAATGCAGCATCGACTTCCCTATCCCCATACCAGCGTCAAGATAAAGTTACTCTCGACAATTAGTTATCTGGTCGGCGCGGAATTGGAGAGAGACAGCATCGAGACGGAGAACTTGCAGATCTCCGATCGTCCGGAGACACAAAAGCTTCTGGACCGTGCCAAGAGCGTATTGCAGCGTGCCTTTCAACTGTACGAAGAAGAGGCCTATCGCCACATGCGACGCGAAAGCCGTCAGCACCGGAAGGCCATGCGGGAAGTCAGCACCGGAAAACCATGCGGGAAGTCGCTGCGGCCTTCGGACTAGAGCACCCCGCACATAACCCAAATTGGGCTATGCTCGCGAGAGCGAAGTCGTCCACGCGCGTATGCGGCCACTCCTTCGTGTGGGACCTGAAGAATTTACTACGCGAGACGCGTTAAGGCACCCTCCAGGCCAGTCGTTTTGTTGACACCCCGGTGGCGGCGACTGGACAGCCACGCGCCATTCCCGTACCTTTCTACCGAAGTAGTGGAACAGATTCTTGACGTATCCAAACCAGACTTGAGGCGACCCACTATGTTGAACCGCAGGACGTTTTTGAACTCCGCCGCTATGACTACGATGGCGGTCGCAACGGGAAGTGTACGACCTCTATTTGCTGAACAAACCGCCTCTGGACAAAGCTCATCGGGCGACGATATCCGGCTCGCACTGATTGGTGCCGGCATCCAGGGCCAGGGCGACACGAAGACCGCGCTACAAGTTCCCGGAGTCAAGCTAGTCGCCGTCGCCGACTGCTATGACGGACGTCTCGCGCATGCCAAAGAACTCTGGGGAGCCGACCTCTTCACTACCCGCGATTATCGCGAAATCTTGAGCCGCAAAGACGTGGACGCGGTCCTCATCGCCACGCCCGACCACTGGCACAAGCAGGCCGCGGTCGACAGCCTGCGTGCCGGCAAAGATGTGTACCTCGAGAAGCCGATGATCCACCTCTACAGCGATGGCCCGGAGATTATCGCAGCGGCAAACGCCTCGAATCGCATCCTCCAGGTCGGCAGTCAACGTGTCAGTTCGATCTTGTACGCGAAGGCAAAAGAGCTACTGGCGTCCGGAGCCATCGGTAAGCTGAACATGGTGACCGCTCGCTGGGACAGAAACTCCTCCATCGGCGCGTGGAACTACTCAGTGCCACTGGACGCCTCTACCGAGACGTGCGACTGGCCGCGTTTTCTCGGCTCCGCGCCCAAGATCCCCTTCTCCGCAGAGCGCTTTTTTCAGTGGCGCAAATGGAAAGACTACGGCTCAGGAGTTGCCGGAGATCTGTTTGTGCATCTCTTCAGCGGCACGCACTTCATCACCGGAGCGCACGGCCCCACGCGCGCCATGGCCACCGGAGGTATCCGTTACTGGAAGGATGGCCGCGACGCCGACGATGTCCTGCTCGCGCTCTTCGATTATCCCGAAGGCTTCAACCTCAGCCTGCATGTGAACTTCGTCGACGGAGGAGAGGAGAGCGAAGGCTTCCTCTTCACAGGATCCGAAGGCCTCATGGAGATCGATGGCAGAACAAACACCGTGACTGTGACGCGCACGCCACCGGCGTCCGAGCCCGGCTATACCGTCTCCACCTTCACCGATGCGATGCAGAAGGCCTATATCGAGCAGTACCGCACCAAGTATCCGATCCCGCATCCAGACGGCCCACCGTCGCGCGATGTCGAACGCTTCGCCGCGCCCCCGGGCTACTCCGATAGCTACGACCACTTCCACAACTTCTTCAATTCGGTTCGCAGTCGCAAGCCAGTTGTCGAGGATGCGACCTTCGGCTTCCGCGCCGCCGGCGCCGCGTTGCTCAGCAACCTCAGCGTCGAGCGAGACAGCGTTGTGCACTGGAATCCCGAGACCATGAAGCTGGTATAAATCAACACGCTGCGTCCGTGCTCTCGACCGCCGGCGCAAAGGAGTCGCCCGCAATGAATCGTTCAATGCACCTGCTTATGTCCCTGTGTTTGGTGATGGCTGCAGCGGTCGCGACGTACGCTCAAGATCCCGAGCACGCCACCGAGCTACGGATGCAGCATCCCGGCCCCGGCCCTGACGGCAAGCCACGCACCGCCTTCCTCACCCACCGCCTCGGCAGCGATCACGCCGAAGGCATCTCCCTACTGGACATGGATGGGGATGGTTTCGCCGACCTCCTCAGCGGAGCCTACTGGTATCGCAATCCTGGTGCCGGAGGTGGTGAATGGACTCGTCATCAGTTCCGCACCGTCGGCATCCACAACGAGTTCGTTTCCGACTGCGGAGAGTGGATTGTCGATGTCGACCATGACGGTTTGCCCGACCTCGTGACCACCGGCTGGATTGCCAACGGCCTCTGGTGGTATCGCAACCCCGGAACGGCCGCCACCACGGCGGGCACGCAGTGGAAGGCCGAAAAGATCACTGACAGCTTCGACACCGAAGGAGGAGCCTTCGCCGACATCAATGGCGACGGCAAGCCGGACATCGCACTCGCTCATTACAACCACTCCGGAATTATCTGGGTCGACTTCAGTCACGACAAGCCGCGCATTCATCACCTCGGAGGCAGCGAACAGGATGGCCACGGCATCGGCATTGCCGACATCAACGGCGACGGCAAGGCCGACGTCCTCACGCCCCACGGCTGGTTCCAGCAGATTGATGCCGATACAGATAAGTGGCTCTGGCATCCCGATTGGGACCTCGGCGACACCGGCTTTCCCATCCTCGCCTACGACGTTAACCACGACGGCAAGATGGATCTCGTCTACGGTCAGGGGCATGGCTACGGTCTTTATTGGCTTGAGCAAGCAGGCACAACACAGCATCCCCGCTGGATACGCCACACCATCGACGAGTCGTTCTCGCAGTCGCACGCCCTCGCGATGATGGACCTCGACGGCGACGGCAATCAGGAACTCGTCACAGGCAAACGCTACCGTGGCCATTCCGGAAGCGATCCCGGCTCGTACGACCCGATCGTCGTCTACGCCTATCGCCTGCCCACAGCTGCCGCCCTCAAACAGGCAAAATTGGCCTCGGGCAAAGTGCATCCTACCGTTGCGGCCCGAGCTCCCGTCAGCATGGTCGTCGCGGATCCAGCAGCTGACGCTCCTTTCGAGCGCATCGCGCTATCGGTTAATGGAACAGCCAGCATTGGTACGCAAATCGTCGCGGCCGATCTCGACCACGATGGCGACCTTGACCTCGCAACCGCTGGCAAGCTCGGCGTGCACGTCTTCGAAAATCTCAGGATCGACCACGTCTCAAAGTCCGTCCGCGAGCAGTCGCAGCCTCTTAATCGCGACTGGCCCTTCCCCGGAGAAGGCAAGGAGATCGACCAGGAGGACGGCCCGTCCGTACCGAGATAGCCTGCAACTGCTGGTTGCTGGCAGGCCTCTCTCGCACCTTCGAGCCGCATAAACCGAACGTGAGAACTGCTGTGATGACCTTGCCGTCAGGATGAGTGGCGATTTGCTTGCCTACGCGAGGGCGCGATGCTTGTAGCTGCGGAAGCCTTCGGCTTCAGTCCTCTCAGAAGCTAACGCTGAACCCGTGACCCGCCTCCGCAGCCACGTGGCTCAGTTGATTTTCTAAAGTTGCAGTAAAGCCCGGAGCAATTGTCTGGGCCACTCAGTGTGAAACATCCGGTATAGAGCCATTAGACCAGTGTGAGTTCGGCTACATGTGCAGTCGAGGTCGAGGAGTGTGTTCCCGTGATGTCCAGAACAATGCGCCCGTCGATCGTACCGGCGTGCATGCGCTTGAAGATATCGTTGATATCTTCAAGTTTCTCAGGCTTGGTGTGAGCATGGACCAGCCCCTCTCCAGCGAACGACAATGCCTCCGCCAGATCCAGACGAGTACCCACGATCGAGCCGCGAATAGTGAGAGCCTTCAGTACGACTTCAAAGATCGGTAACGGAAAGGAGCCGGGAGGCAAGCCGTTAAGCGCGATGGTTCCGCGCGGTCGGGTCATACCGATGGCCTGTGCGAACGCCGGCGTAGAGGGAGCCGTCACCAGCACTGCATGCGCTCCGCCAATCTCCTTCTGGAAGAACGCAGCAGGATCCTCTGTCTTTGCGTTGACCGTGAGCTTCGCACCGATCGACCGCGCCAGTGCGAGCTTCTCGTCAGACACATCGACCGCCGCGACATGGAAGCCCATCGCTTTGGCATACTGCACCGCAAGGTGGCCAAGGCCTCCGATACCGGAGATCACAACCCATTCACCCGGCTTCGCGTTGGTAGACTTGAGGCCCTTATACACCGTAACGCCGGCGCAGATGATGGGCGCGACTTCCACAAACCCGACGTTCTTCGGGAGATGAGCGACATAGTTGGGATCGGCCACCGCGTACTCTGCATAGCCGCCGTTCTTTGTGTAGCCGCCGAACTCAGCCTTGGAGCAGCAGGACTCTTGCCCTGCGAGGCAGTCAACGCACTGACCGCACGCGGAGTATAGCCAGACGATCCCAACGCGGTCGCCTTCCTTGACTGTCTTGACGTTTTTGCCAACGCCCGACACAAAGCCCACGCCCTCGTGTCCAGGGATAAACGGCGGTGTGGGCTTGATCGGCCAGTCCCCTTCTGCAGCGTGCAGGTCCGTATGACAGACCCCGCAGGCTTCCATCTTGATCTGGATTTCTTCAGGGCCCGGCTCCGGGATGGCCATCTCCTCGATGACGAGCGGTTTGCCAAACTCACGGACGACTGCGGCCTTCATAGTCTTTGCCATTTCAGGTTCCTCTCTTTTATAGGTGGTGGATAGTTGGGAGAGCGTTCGCGGATCCCTGCGAGGCCGGGGCTGTCTTCGAGCCCAGGCACCCTGCCAGAGATCCTAGAAGAGGCCCAGGGCCTTAGGGCTATAGCTCACTAGCAGGTTCTTGGTCTGGCGATAGTGATCAAGGATCATCTTGTGAGTCTCGCGGCCGAAACCCGACTCCTTGTAGCCGCCGAAGGCCGCACCCGCGGGATAGAGGTGATAGCAATTGGTCCAGACGCGGCCTGCCTTGATTCCGCGACCCAGACGATAGGCGTTCGTACCGTTGCGCGACCAAACCCCAGAGCCGAGACCATAAGGAGTGTCGTTCGCGATCTCAAGTGCCTCTTCAATGTTCTTGAACTTGGTCACTGAAAGGACGGGCCCAAAGATCTCCTCTTGGAAAATGCGCATCTTGTTATGACCAACGAAGACCGTCGGCTGCACATAGAAGCCATTCTCCAGATCACCGCCAAGATGGGCCTGCTCGCCGCCCGTCATGCACTGAGCGCCCTCCTCTTTGCCGATCTTGATATACGAGAGAATCTTCTCCAGTTGGTCCTTCGAAGCTTGTGGCCCCATCTGTGTCGCCGCATCGAGCGGGTTACCCACCTTGATCTTCGCCACACGAGCGACAGCGCGTTTGACGAACTCGTCAAAAATGGACTCGTGCACCAGCGCGCGGGACGGGCACGTGCAAACCTCTCCCTTGTTGAAGGCAAACAGAGCAAAGCCTTCAAGAGCCTTGTCGAGGAAGTCATCGTCCTCATCCATCACATCGGCCATAAAGATGTTCGGCGACTTGCCACCCAACTCCAGGGTCTGCGGAATGATTGGCCCGGAAGCGTACTGCATGATCAGGCGGCCAGTCGTGGTCTCTCCTGTGAAAGAGATCTTTGCTATGCGCGGATTCCCTGCCAGCGCCTTGCCAATCTCACCGCCCGGCCCCGTCACAACATTAATCACGCCCGGAGGTACGATATCGCCGATCAGGCTCATTAGGGTCATCAGGCTCAGCGGCGTATTCGACGCCGGTTTGATGACCGTACAATTCCCCGCAGCAATGGCTGGCGCGATCTTCCATGCTGCCATCAGCAATGGAAAGTTCCATGGAATGATCTGTCCGACAACACCCATCGGTTCCTTGAAGTGATACGCGACGGTGTCTTTGTCCAGCTCGCCAGCCGAGCCCTCCTCCGCACGAATGCAGCTCGCAAAATAACGGAAGTGATCGATCGACAGAGGAACATCCGCGTTCATGGTCTCGCGAATGGGCTTGCCGTTATCAAGCGTCTCGCATTTGGCCAGCAGTTCGAGATTCTCTTCCATGACGCTGGCGATCCGGTTGAGCACGGCAGCGCGAGCAGCAGGCGACGTACTGCCCCACTCTTCGCGGATGGCGTGCGCTGCGTCGAGCGCCGTCTCCACATCCTCTGCGGAAGACTTCGCAAACTCCGCGAGCAATCCACCGTTGATCGGACTGTGGTCGGCAAAGTACCGGCCCTTGAGAGGGGCCACCCATTTGCCGCCAATGAAATTGTCATAACGGGCGCGAACGCCATTCTCATGGATGGAGGCAATTGCCTCCTCAAAAACTGCATCCTGAATCTCGAGGGTTGCGGACAACATAAGATTACCTTCTCCAGTGAAGTGCGGATCTATCAGCAGGACGATTCTGGCCTCCGTAATCAACGAGTGGCTGTGACGGCTGTCACGCCGGTCGGTACCTTCGAAGGAGTAGCTTCAGAGGATCTGTTGAGAGTCGCACGCTTACTGGCGAACATTCCCCAGCAGGGTTCAAACCGCAAGTTAGTCATCGAGGAGCTACACCGATGATCTCCGCAAGCTATCCGTTTCTAAACTGCATGATTGAACGGACAACAGACAGAGCGCTGTGGAACGCTATGATTTGCAGATCTTGCTCTTGCTTGCCCGACGCTAAGCCACACCAGTTTCTGTTTATATCCTGACATTGTCTTCATTCCAGACCTCAAAACAACGCCGTACCGGAAGGTTAGAACATATCAGTAAAGCAAATGGCAGCTGTAGATCTATATCAGGATGACGCTGGACTACCGCACACCCAATGAGTTCCGCAAAATGTTCAAAGTGAGAGGGGCTAGGGCCCCTCTCACTTCACAAACTATAACCATCTATGAAACGGAAAAAGCTTCAGTTATGAACGGGGTGGAAAAGGGGCGCGCCATCTCGAAGCACGGAGTGAACGGGCATCGGCTTGTGCGGGACGTTGGGTTGAGTCATACAGCGGCGCTCATGATCGCCAAGCATGCTGGAGATCAAGGCATAGTCGGTCTTGGGATAGGGGCAACTTCCTGGACCTATGTCATCGCAGTACGAGATTGAAGTTGTTGCGGATTTTCACTGCGACCAAATATGAGCACGACGCGATCTGCGACAAGCGTCACGCTAGTACAGAGTTTAGATTGCTAATTGTTTCATGAATCTCTTGTGTATTCTTGAAACTAACCGTCACAGCGTCTACACCGACGTGACGGAAGGCAAACCGCATAGCTTCCTGGCGGTCCGCATGACGAGTAAAGGCTGCTGCTCCTGCCAGCTTCATGCTGATCACGCTCAGGCCGTGGCGGTGCACATTCTTGATGTGCTCGACTACCTCGGACACGTCGTTTGGATTATTGTCATACGTGTAGGTGGGCCCGTCCATAAGGGTCCACTTATGGTTCATCCAAATCATCGCGACTTCAAGCCAATTGTAATTTGGCATCCGGCGCAGTACAGGGAGACCGTGCACTGAGGCTCCGCGCGCAGTAATTATCTTGTTCGATTGAGCCTGTTGGACGCCATCCTAACAGCGCTTCGTCGCACATACCCAGGCCGCCGTGCGTTGCCTCGCGTTATCATGGCGCATTTATTCCTGGCAGGCAATAAGATACCTCTTCACAAAGAGAGCAGTATGACTGTGCTCGAGGTGCCAACGATCAATCGCCATCCTGACCAGGCCAGTTCGCACGCGCACAGCCACCGGAACGTACATATTGAGATTGAGTTGGTCGTCACCGAGCACGACACCGTCGCCAGCATGCAGAGTATGATCTTCAAAGCATGACCGAGGACAAGGCAAGATGAATATCAACTCCTAGATGCCAGACTGCAATCGTTTCATGTACGGCAACTATGACCAGCTATTATGGCGAAGAAGAGCGCGGCACAGTAGGATGAATCCGTTGCGATGGGGTCCTTCACACGTATGGCACGAAGTTGAAGCAGAAGTTTGAGTACATAGAACGGAGGGACCTTCTACATGACACTGAGAGGAACAGCTCTGACCAACTTCGTCAGCCTCGGTTGGTTGAAACGGACTATGACAATCCTGGCGCTCTCGTGACGCACCTCCGAGCATTTGGCCGACGTAAAGCACCGTAGGAATCTATAGGAGAAGAACATGATGACGATCTCTCGCAGAGGCTTTGTAGGCGGTATGATGGCGATTGGAGCACTCAGCTTAGCCGACCGTTTTGCACGTGCCAATCCCTTGGGCCTGCCACTCGGCCTGCAACTCTATTCGGTCCGGCAGCAGATGGCAGAAGACCTTGGAGGCACCCTGGACGCGGTCAGTAAGGCCGGTTACACCGAGGTTGAAGCCGCTGCTCTGCCGAAGTTGAGAGCAACAGAGATTCGCGCCATGCTGGATCACGCGGGGCTCCGCTGCGTCAGCGCCCACCATCCCTTTTCGGATCTTCAGGCTCGATTCGATGAGATTGTCACTTACGACAAACAACTCGGTGTGGAGTTCATCATCTGCGCGAGTCCGGGCCACCGCAGTCCCGCAGCCTCGGCAACTAGCGGCTCTATGCCGTTCACGATCGATGACTGGCACTTCAACGCCGATCAGTTTAATTCGATGGGGGAACGCACGGAGGCACAGGGCATCCGCTTTGGTTATCACAATCACATCCCTGAGTTCGCCGAGACCGACGGCAAGTTACCCTACACGGAGTTGCTGCGCTTGACCGATCCGAAGAAGGTCACATTCGAACTCGACTGCGGATGGGCTATGGTCGCAGGCATGAATCCTGTCGATCTCATGAAGAACCATCCCCACCGCATTTCAATGCTCCACGTGAAGGACTTTCAGCTCCCGAGCACTCCGTTGACTGATCTGCATGCAGCCAAGGTAACCGAACTCGGCATGGGTAGTATTGACTATCATCCCATCTTCGCTGAGGCGGGGCGCTCGCAGCACATTGAGCATGCCTTCGTGGAGCAGGAGGCCTATGACATGGCATGGCAACAAGCGCTACGGCTGGATTCTGACTATCTCCGCAAATTCCACTCGTAGCAACCATTTTGGCTAAGGTGCGTTTGATTCCCGGCGCCTATCGTTATAGGACGAACAACGAATCTTATGTGAAGTGCGGCGTCGCGGAAGCTGTCGCTCAGGCAGAGCCAACGCTCCATCGTAGTTCACGAAATAGAGATCCCATGCAAAGAGCTGGTAGTAGCTGCGCCATCGACTGACGTTAGATCCAGAATGAATTTGACAAGGTCTTCACTCAGCGAACTTCCTCTTCCAGGTTTTCGCAGAATCCTAGAAAACTGTGTACTCCTCGCGCCCATTCTCAATGAAAGTCATGGGAACGCAGCTCCATCGCACTATCGACCAACGCTGTGAGTCGAGTCGCCTTTATGTGAATCACGCCATCCTGATATTGCAGAATGCCTTCGGCCAATAGAAATTTACTGCGAACCACAGTCAACCGCTCCCTCTCGTAGAGGTCGGGGGGGACGATGACGTTCGTGATTCCAGTTTCATCTTCCATCGAGATAAAGATGAAGCCCTTGGCTGTGCCGGGGCGTTGGCGGGCGATGACACAACCCGCCGCTTTCACGAACGCACCATCACGGCAGCGGCGAAGTTCCACGGCCGAGAGGACATTTCTCGACTGCAATTCCTGCCGTCGATAGTGCATGGGGTGTTTCCCAACGGTGAGGCCGGTCCCGGCGTAATCGGCAACCAGGCGCTCCTCCGTATTCATCTGAGCTAGTGTCAGAGAATCGGAGGCCTCCCGGAGCCAATCGCTATTTTGCCGGAATAGCGGCCCTTCCAGTTTGCCGGCGCGTTCCACCTGCCACAGAGCATCACGGCGATGCTGGATTCCATCGAGCTTATTAAGCGCACCCACACGCGCGAGCAAGGTTAGCTCTTTGCGGTTGAGCAAGGGTACGCGCAACGCGAGGTCTTCCGCAGAGCGGAAGAGGCCGTCTTGCGAACGGGTCGCGACGACGGCCTCTGCGGACTGCCTCCGCAATCCCTTCGCATAGCCTAGACCCATCCGCAATGAGATCGCACCATCGAGCTCATGCTCTAGAGAGCAAGCCCAATCGGACACCTGAATATCGATTGGCTTAACACGCAGTCCGTGACGTTGTGCGTCTTTCACGAGCACGGCTGGCATATAGAATCCCATCGGCTGATTGTTCAGGATCGCGCAGGTGAACGCGGCGAGATACTTCACTTTGAGATAGGCCGAGGCATAAGCGATGAGCGCGAAGCTGGCCGCGTGGGACTCAGGAAAGCCATAGAGAGCGAATGAACTGATGTTCTGAATGATGGTCTCTTGTGTGGCAGCATCAAGGCCGTTGGTCGTCATACCCGCACGGAGTTTGCCTTCGAGATTTTTCATCCTCTCCCAAGATCTTCGCATTCCGACGGCGCGACGCAACTCTTCCGCTTCTGCGCCGGAAAAGTTGGCAACGGTCATCGCTATGCGTAACAGTTGCTCCTGGAAGAGTGGAACGCCAAGCGTTCGTTTGAGTACGGGTTCGAGCGATGGGTGCGGATAGGTCACGGCCTCCTTCTTCTGACGACGCCGCATGTAGGGGTGCATCATTTGACCGACGATGGGGCCGGGGCGAATGATGGCGACTTGTACGACGAGATCGTAGAAGCGTGTCGGACAGTTTCTAGGCAGGGACGCCATTTGGGCGCGACTCTCCACCTGGAACATGCCTACGGTATCGGCCTGTTGTAAGACTTTATAAACCTCTTCATCCTCCGGCAATTGCGCCAGGTCTATGGACTCTCCATAGTGTCGAGGTATCAGTTCGATGCAGTCCTTCAGGACAGCCATCATGCCGAGGCCGAGCAGGTCTACTTTGATGATTCCGAGGTCGGCGCAGTCTTCCTTGTCCCACTGGACAACGGTGCGACCGGGCATGGACGCACGTTCGAGTGGGACGACGCAGTTTAGCTGGCCCTGGCAGATGACCATGCCTCCTGAATGCTGACCGAGATGTCGCGGCAGGCCTTGCAAGCGCATACAGAGTTCGAGGTACTTGGCGATGCGCGGATGCTTGAGATCGAAGCCAGCATTTTGAAAGGAGTGCGCCATCGTATCAGTTTTGCCGCGCCACTCCCACTGACTGACGAGGCTGGACAAGCGGCCCAGTGATTCCGGATCGAAGCCGAGGACTTTGCCGACTTCGCGCGCGGCCGACTTCCCCCGATAGGTGATGACGTTCGCTGTCATGGCTGCACCGAGTTCGCCATAGCGTTGGTAGACGTATTGGATGGCCTGCTCTCGTTTGTCTTCGGATGGGAGGTCGAGGTCGATGTCCGGCCACTCGCCCCGGCTCTCACTGAGGAAACGCTCAAAGAGTAGTTCCATCCCTACCGGGTCGATAGCTGTGATTTCAAGCGCATAGCAGACGACAGAGTTTGCTGCACTACCGCGGCCTTGAATCAGGATGTCGTGCTTTTTGCAAAAACAGACGATGTCCCAAACGATGAGGAAGTATCCGGCGAAGCCGAGCCTCGCAATTAGATCGAGCTCGTGATCGACCTGCTTCTTTGCTCGCTGCAGAAGGACGGAGTCATTCTTCGACCCATACCGCAGCATGACTCCTTCGGTGACTCTCTGTTTGAGAAAGCTGTCCATCGTCTCGCCGTCGGGCACGTGGTAGCGCGGAAACTCATAGCCAAGATCATCGAGATGGAAACTCAGACGAGCGGAAAGTTCGAGAGTTAGGTCGACGGCTTCGGGCATATCGCGGAAGAGCGCGGCCATCTCTCGCGCGGGACGCAGATGCCGCCGATTATTGAGAGCCAGTAGCCGACCTGCATGGTCGAGATCGGTGTGATGGCGCACCGCAGTAAAGACATCGAGCACCTCGCGGTCGTATGCTGTGGCGTAGCGGACTCCATTCGTGGCGAGGATCGGCAATTTCAGAGACTTTGCGATGCGGATTGCCGCTTGGTTGCGCCATTCCTCCTCGCGTTCACGATGGCGCTGGACTTCGATGTAGACGCTGTTTCTTCCGAAGATTCTTACCAGCCGTTCGATGATGTTACGGCCTGCTTCCTCCCCGCCGCTTATGAGAGCTGCAGCTAGTGGCCCCTCGTCGCCGCCAGTAAGACAGACGAGGCCACTGGAATATTGTTGTAAATCGTCGATAGTTGCAGCGCCCTCGCACTTATTCTTCTCGCGCATTTTGAAGCGGGTGATGAGCTGACAAAGATTCTGGTAGCCGAGACGCGACTCGCACAACAGAGTCAGGCGGGCCGGTTCTACTAGATGCTGATGTGGGAGCCACGCAGGAGGGATCAGACGACTTCCGAAGCTCGATACGGCGATCTCCGCTCCGACATGAGCGTGAACACCGTTGCGCTTCGCGCTGGTGTGGAATCGAGCCGACCCGTACACGCCGTTGCGATCGAGCAATGCCATCGCGGGCATCTGTAGTTCGACGGCGCGCTTGATAAGTTCCTCAGGCTGCGAGGCACCTTCAAGGAAACTGAAGGCGCTTGCAGAATGAAGTTCGATGTAGCGTTCAGTCATAGAGCGTTACCACCTGCCATGACTGGTCTTTCAGATCGCGCACAAGGCAGCAATACAGCGCAGCGCTGGCGCCGGAAGAGACACTTGGATGAGCGATCAAGTCCCATTGTTCGAGTGCCCATATATCACTACTCCACCAATCGCCTTCAGCCAGCCACGGGCCGTAAGCGTGGATAACTTCATACCTGCACTGTCGAAAGACAAAGGATGCGGGCTGCCGGTCGCGCAGTGTGACCGACGCTCTCTCCGGCGGACGGAGTTGCCGCATAGCTACAGAAGAGTTGCCAGTCGCGGACGAGGAGATGTGGGACGACGGTACTCTGAATGGCTCGAGACGAAAGCTGTCCGGCTGATTCGTATCTCGGAGCACAGGACTGCCGACGCACTCATCCCCCACCAGAGCGCGGATACGGGCAAGCGTTACGTCGAGACGCATTGGTTCCGGAAGTTGCGGAGAGAACAAGCCGAGCTGCACCTTGCTGGCGCTGCCGGGTTCAGCGATAAGTGTGACCGTAACAATCGCGGCCAGGGGAGGATGCGCCTCGAGATCCAGATGTAGGAGCTTGATCCAAAGGGGTCGATCATTCGTTGGTAGGGCTGGCCGCACTGTTCGGACATGCGTGGTACCGCCCTCTAAAAGCAATGTGATCGTGACCGATGCGAGCGCAAGGACGCGTGCCGTTGCCCGAAGGATTAGCTGTTCAAGCATGTGTCCTATGACGAAGAGGAGGGAGTCCAGTTGTTCAACTGGCGTGTCTAGTTCGATTCGCTCTTGTAGCTCAAAGGCCGCTTCATGCGGAACAAAATGATGTGTGAGTTCGCCCCGAGCTAACTGACGCAGGCGTCTGCCTTCCTGCCCTATACGTGCAATCAGTTCGCATTCTGGAAGAGCGGCCAGTGCTCCGAGTGTGCGGATACCCCATAGAGCAAATATCTCCGCGTGTTGACTCGACACGTCTAGAACTTCGAGCGGCAACGGAGCTAGAGCATCGCATTCATTGCCGGGTGCAATGAATGCGATGCGCGAAGACGAGCCGCGAACATACGACAGTGCGGCGAAGAAGTTCCTGCTCATCGCAACCGATGCGCTCACTCCGAGGACTTGCACATGACGCAGTAGCTTCCGCGCCAACACTTCCGGCGAGCCAAGCAGCTTCTCCGTCCCCGCAATATCTATCACACAGAGGAAGTCGCTGCCGTCGGTTCGATCTTCGACGCGCGGGGAGAAGGTCCCCGCGCACTCCAGCATGACCGTGTGTGTCGAGACTTCTTCTGTGCGTGATCGTGAAAGCACGATCAGCGAGGAAAAGGTGTCCAGCTCCACCCTCGTCATTGCGTGGGCTATACCTAGAGAACGGGCTCTCGCATTGAGCGAGAAGACTGTCTCTAGCGGTGGTTGGCCTTCGATGACGACGACAGGCTGCTCTCGCAAATCTGGCCGCAATCGCAAGGCCGCCTGCGCGGGAAACTCCTTCGCATACAGGCACGCATACAGTTCGGCAGACTGTTTCATCGAACACCTGCCCATGTCGTTTTGCTTTGCCAATCAGCAAAGCCCACGCGTTGCGGAGGCTTGCGAAGGGGAACGACCTTAGCTGAGGCCTCGGTGAATCGCTGACGCGATACCTCGACATGGCGTTCAAGGGCGACGAGTATCGTGCTCTCGTCGAAGAGTGGCTGCCCTGCTTCAAGATGTAATACAAGACCTGCACTGCTCTTGGAGCAAGCGTGTTGCGTCAGCAGGAGGATAGTCGTTCGGGTTCGTTCAGCAGCCGCCGCGTAGCGGAACCACGTTGCCAGTGGAATGCGAGAGACGTGTTCAGGCGCAATGCTTCCCAGGTCCAGCACAATCGCACTGAATCCGCCAGCCTGCAGCAGCAGATCGGTGACACGCAATGCCTGCTCGATCCTTGTCCAGGGCTTTGATGTACGGCTTGAAAGATTATGGCGCTTGGAGGGCTGGAAAGTGGGCGGCTCAACAGCCTCTCGTTCGACACGAATTCGGCGTTGCGGCTCGGCGCATCTCTGGCTTGTATATTGCGGAACGACGGCATCATGTCGCAGCAAGTTGCTGACACTATCGGACAGGCCCTTCGCTTCAGTGCGAGGATGCGAGCCGCAGCCGCCACCATGCAGCCCTCTCTTTGGTGCTAGCGGGGCAAAATACTTCTCCGGTAGTACGAAGTTGTGCTGCGAAGAGAGGGAAGGTTGACTAGCAGGCTGCACTCCGCAGCGAACCCAGAGGAGCCGCTTCAGATCTATGCCAGATGCAGCGGCGGACTCAGGGCTGAGCGCATCTGACACGTCGACCCACGCGCAGACTCTCTCCAATTTTGTGACTTGAACCAAGAATGAGAGGGCGAGAGTCGTTCTACCGGAGCACTCCGCCCCGATCATCTCCGTCACCGCGCCTATCGGCAGTCCGCCATCCAGAAGGGCATCAATCGCTACAATCCCCGTTGGCATGACCTCACGAATCGTCTTCGCCGCAGGCGTGAGGGCGGAGGGGATTCGGTCTGCTAAGGCAGCTTCGATTTGGGAGCGGAGGGCGGAGGCGGAGCTCATAGTCTTCGCCTTATTTTCGCCTAGGATTTCTTTTTTTACAAATAGCGAATGCAATCAGAACTGTGCAGAATCTTTCCCAAACTATTGAGGATAAAGCACATATAACATCACCATTTAGACGTTGACGTATTTACGGCAGACTTCGCTCATCAACAAGCGTCGAATCACGAGGCGTAGCATCGCTGCAAACATCAGGCAAATTCAACTTACAGTTACTACAGTGTGATGGCTATTTTGATAACAGGACCGTACTGTCCACCCGAAATGTGTCAGCGACTACATTCCATCCTCGTATGGCGACCTGAGATGGACCGACATGGTCTTTCAGTGGATATTCGATCTCAATCGTCCTTACTTCGCCTGGCAAAAGTGAAATGTAGTTATCCGAGTAGTACGCTGGCAAAATACGTTGTTGAGTGTCTACGGAGAGAAGCGTGAGTTTGGTGGCAAGGCTCACGCTGGATTCTGGATTATGCAGAAGTATAGTCACCTTCACCATGCCGTCCTCAACACGTGACGTCGCTGTTGCCTTGAGCGAAACAGCGGGGAGACGGTTCAACTCACGGTACGAAGAGGCCTTCGCACCCAGCCAGTAAAGGTTTTGCGAGAGCAACTTCCCTGTCGCATCGGTAAGATTGAGTGCGACGAGGACCATACCCTTCGACAGATAGTGTTCCAAATTAATCTTCATAGCGCTGACAGAGTTATCGGCAGCGACACTTCGTTGCTCGGATGATTGAGCGAGCAGGGTGTTGTCCAGCGAATACACTTTAGCGCTCGCTGTCAAAGCGGGGTATGGATGCGTTGTGGTATTGATGATGTCTACCTGAAAGGTATCGAGGTCGAGTTGGATATGCAGCGGCTCACAGCCAGCCTTGGTGCCGTAGAAAGATGCCTGAGTATCGTAATCGGAGCTGAGAATCTGCCACATGGTGCTTGGCCACGCGGGCTGCGTCATCCAGAGTAGGCGTCCGCTGTTTGGCGCCCAGAGGTGTGCATTCATACCTTCAAAGATTGCGCGATGATCCACATAGTTGAGCATCTGTGCCTTGCGCTCAAAGTCTTCGAGGCTGGTAGGAGCACCGAACTCTGATTGCAACTCGGCCATGAACGGGGCGGTGTCTCCATTCCCACTCTGGTGCCAGTCGTGATAAGCCCAGGCGTCGCTGATGGGCCATTGATCTGGCTTGGCAATTGTGCTTTGGAATGACTCGAGCGTCGACATCGACGGTGTTCCAGTTTCAACCGAGAAGCCGCGGTTGAGCTTCGAAAAGTAGAGTATGGGATCTTGATAGCTATACGGGCCACTGTGCTGGAGATTTACTTCGTTAGAACTTGGCGAGTAATACCGCGTCCCATCAAGCGTACGGACCAATGTATCGATACCCCTGTTGATTATGGGTTGCGGAACGCCTTCGTTGCGACCACACCAAAGTACGATCGAGGGATGATTGCGGAAACGCTTGATTGTGTCCGCAACATTATTCAGATACAGCTGAGGATCCTGTGCCTCTAGGTTATAGTTCTGTGTCGACTCCCAAAAATCATTCCAAACGAGAATTCCATATTCGTCTGCTAGATCGAAGAACATTTGCTCTGTATCCTGCCCGACCCAGTTGCGGATCACGTTGAGATTTGCATCGCGATCAAGACGAAAGAAGGGCTCGAGGTGTTCGCGGGAGACCCGCTTACGCGAGTCATCCATTCCCCAGTTGCCGCCACGTACTGCAATGCGCACACCATTCACTTTGATCGCGAGATATGGCGCGAGGGCTGTGTCGGGATCTGCATGGATAGAGGGCGAATCTTCCGCGCCCGCCGTGAGGGATGCAACGGTAGTCTTGTACTCGTAGCCGAAGCGTTTTTCTTCAGCAATGTTCAGGGTAGCTGCGTCAGATGAAGGGATGTCGCGTATGCCTTCATGACTCACATCGACGATGGGATCCGATTTGTCGCGGGCTTCAGTGGGCGAATATTCGACACGGCGGAGATGACCGGTGGTGTCGAGGAGGCTTAGCTCATAGCTGATCTCACGAACTCCAAAGCGTATGTTCTGCGTGTCCGATATGGAGCTTCCGTCATTGAGCGTGAGCTTTAGGTGATAGAGTTCGGGCTTGCCGTACCCGTTAGGCCACCACAGACGCGGATGTTGAAGGTGGAGTTGCGAGAACTCTGCTGGTGATAGCTTCAGCACGCTCGCTCCCGGCGGCAAGATGATGGACTTGTGAATACTTGCCTGTTCTAATTCTGCGTTGACGGTCGCATGGACGGGCTTGTCAGAGAGGTTTGTGACTGGCACGGCGAGGTCGATATTAGCCTGAGTTATGTCGTGGTTGGGGAATGAGGTCACAACCTGCGCATCACCAAGCTTGAGATTGTTGGTTATGGTTAGGGTGACTGGCTGCCAGATGCCGCTGTTGCGATCGCGAATAGCTGGGATCCAGTCCCAACCTTCTGTTGCGAGAAATGTGGGCCCATCCAGTTCCATGGCACCTCCGTTTCCTCCAGGACCGCCCAGGATGGATTGCTCATTGGGGATTCCAGGATGCGGTGGCGGCGAGATGCGGACGACAAGTACATTCTTGCCTTGCTTCAGTGCAGAGGTGACGTCAAATACACCTCGGATGAATGCTCCCGTAACCTCGCCGAGTGCGATGCCATTGAGCCATACCAACGCTTTGTAGTTGATACCGGTGAAGGTGAGATCGGTGTGACGCTGCATACCTCCCTGCTTCATTTCAGCAGGGAGCGTGAACTCATTGCGATACCAATAATCTTGTTTGTTTAACGACTCGGGGATCGCCATATTATTGAGGCCGAAGTCGGAGTCCGGGTAAATGCCGTCGTCGATCATGGTTGTCAGGACGGTACCTGGAACGGTGGCTCTCATCCAACCTGAGGTGTTGTAGGAAGACCCCGAAATCTGGGCGGCGTCTGCGCTTACTTTAGGAGCAGCCTGCAACTCCCAGCCATCTGTGAATGTCCATTCATTTGAAGCTGTCGATTTGAGTGAGGGGCCCGTGGGCGGCCGTTTGATGGCCTTCGGCGGGGAGAAGGGAGCTCGACTTGTGGGAAGAGTGGAAGGATCTTGCGGAGCGGAATACCCGGCCTGCCCTCTGGTCTGGAGAGGCCACGGTTTTGATCCCTCGTCGAACTCCGCCGTCGCATAATCCGGAGGAGTGGAGGCGAGTTGACGCATCTCAGCATCGGACAAGGCTTTGCGGAGGACGGTGAACGAAGCGATCTTCCCGGCGAAATGATCTCCCTCAGACGCATCGATGGGCACGGGCGCCATTTGTAGAAGAGGGTCTACGCTGCCAAGGGTAAGATCACCATTCGCGATGTTTTTCCCACTACTGTAAAGGTGGAAATGATGACCGTCGAAGGTCGCGGCGATCAACTGCCATTGTTTTGGATGAAGAACAGCCGATCCAGCCAATTCGTTTCCGGGGCCAATCCAAAGTGAAATCTTGTCCGGACGAATAGTCAGGAAGCGTGGATATTCGGCAGAAACGTTACCCACGCCTACGACAAGTTCCTGCCCCTTGACAGCTTCGGATGTTTGCATCCAACAGTAGATCGACCACGGTGAATCTGCGAGAAGTACCGAGTCATGGGCGTCTACTAAGGGAATGCGCAGGCCTAATCCGTCAGCGAGAAAGATGCCGTTGTACGGTCCATATTCGCCAGGGATGATGGTCGATAGTTGTTGTGCCGATGCAATTCCGCAAAGCACTGGGAGGAGGATTGCGATGAACATGCTTCGTTGCATACGACCATTTCGTTGGAGACGAAGCGATTCGTGAAGCGGAGAATTGTGGACAGCAAATATCATGAAATCGTGCACTCCTTGGCTCGATAACGATATCAGACGAGGACCAGACTGATCGAGTTCTCCGATTCAATCTTGAAAGGCACGCTGAAGTGTTTGGCTTGACAATTAGGTCCGGTCCAGTGGCACTGCACAAAAGAGCGGTACCCGATAGGATGAGGATGAATGTGAGGGAGATTATGTCAGACCAAAATACTGCTCTAGGTCAGCATGCATCAAGTGGGCCAGTGCTGCCGCAACTACCCGAGCCAAGCCACGCCGAACGGGCGCGGACATTGATATCGCTCGCTACAGTGGCTACGCTGTCCACTGTTTCACGTAAGCATGCTGGGTTCCCGTTCGGATCGCTGATGCCGTTCGCGCTCGACGCGGAGGGGCGGCCACTTTTTTCGATTAGCAATATGGCAATGCACACCCACAACTTGAAGGAGGATTCTCGTTGCAGCGTCTTCGTCGTTCAAGCAGCAAATGATGGCGATCCGCTAGGCTCGGCGCGGGTGACGCTAATGGGACGTGCTGAGCCTGTACCGGAGCAGGATCGTGCCACTGCTCGGGACATCTATCTCGCTCGCCACGAGAACAGCCGCTACTGGGTGGACTTCGCCGATTTCAGCTTCTTTCGACTCAAGCCTGTGGACCTATACTACGTTGGGGGTTTCGGCGTGATGGGATGGGTCGATGCGGCAGACTATGGACAAGCAGCTCCTGACCCACTTGCCGACTTTGCTCCCGGTATCCTCGGCCACATGAACACCGATCATGTCGATTCACTGATCCTGCTGGCACGGGTACACGCACAGTTCGAAGCGAGCGAGGCAACCATGACGTCGGTCGACCGTTTCGGCTTTACGCTAAGGTTGAAGACCGAGGATGGAATGAAAGGCGCTCGAATCAACTTCAATGCACCCGTGCATACAAACGAAGATACGCGGATTGCTCTGATTGAGATGGTTCGGCACGCGAGGGTATTACGCTGAAGGTTCAGCCTGCTGACTACGTCAGACACCGGCCTACTGGAGGTGGGTCAGATGTAATTCGGTAGTCTAACGTCGACGGAGAGTCTTCGGTCATCTTTAGAATGTAACGATATGAGGGATAGCGCCAACTGCCTGATCCAGGATTTTATTGGCGTCCCCGACGGGATTCGAACCCGTGTTACCGCCGTGAAAGGGCGGTGTCCTAACCGCTGGACGACGGGGACGCACTGTCTACATGATGACCTAGACGCTTGTACAAGGCTACCAACATGAGAGTAGCCTGTCAAAGAGTCGTCCAATCAAGCTGAGACTCAGTGGTGGCTCTTTGATACCACACGACCGGATCGAATTCTGCGACGAACTTCGGCATACTGGAGCAAGATGAAATTGTCAGTCATGCCCGCGATATAGTCGGCAACAACTCGCGCTAGTCCCTCGGTTTCTACTTCTTCAAAGTAAGATTCCGGTAGTTCCTCAGGCTCGTTGACCCAATACTCGAATAGCTCATTGACGACCTCTTCCGCCTTCGTATGTTCTAGTTCAAGTGCGGGGCAGGTGTAGAGCGTGTCGTACAAATAGCGTTTCTCCTCGAGACGCTCGGCCTCGGCTTCCGGAGAAAAGACCGCGACCCGACCATCAATCTGGCGAATGTCTGCCAATGACTGTGCGCCCGACTTTGCTACGTTGGCTGCAGTTGTCTGGATTAGATCCAGGATCAGTGTTTTCTGCATTGCCTGCAGGGCGTCGTGAAATATGTACTTATCCTCAGCCTCAGGATGTGCGCGTTCCACAGGCACGTAGCTGCGACGGAGAATATGGACATGATCTCGAATGTGACCAATGTCTAGCAGCCCAGACTCAACCCCATCGTCCAAATCTGCCGTGAGATAGGCGATTTCATCCGCCAAGTCGATGAGTTGCGCCTCGATCGGCGGGCGCTGGCCCAGGAAGTATTCGGCAAGTTCCGGGTGCTCCTTTGCGCTGTAGTCGCGAGAGTGCTTGACGATGCCCTCGCGTGATGCCAAAGTTAGGTTCAGACCGCGATGCCCTGCATAGCGTTGCTCGAAGCGTTCGACGATGCGTAAGGCATGGAGATTGTGGTCAAAACGCAGACCATGGCGTTGCAGACAGTTGTCCAGAGCGCGCTCACCGGCGTGTCCGAAAGGAGGATGGCCAATGTCATGTACCAAGGCTAGCGTCTCCGCTAGATCGACATTGAGGCCGAGTGCGGATGCGACGTGGCGTGCTACCTGCGCCACTTCGATCGTATGCGTCAGTCTGCTACGAAAATGATCCGAAGCGCGACTCGTAAACACTTGGGTCTTGCCCGCAAGCCGACGGAAGGCTCGCGCTTGTATTATGCGGTCGCGATCTCGTTCGAACGCAGTCCTGTCGTCGCTCGATGGTGCGGGGAACTCGCGAATTGATAGATTGCGCTCGTCATCCCCGAAGACTCCGCAAGCGTGGAGGTTATAAGCCATAACTTTAGAGTTTAGCTTGCCCCTTGGGGTGACGCATCGTGGACGCGTGGAATCGATATTCTCTTACTTCGCAGGAGCATTGCCTGCATGAGCCAAGCGTACTCGAGCAGCATCAAGCTTATGTTGAACCTTCGCCACATCAGACGGATCTGCCTCTGGAGAAAGAGAGGTAGAGTATTGTTGCAATGACTTTTGCCAATCCGCAATCGCCTGCTGGAGCTTACCATTCTTGGCTTCAATCTCACCAAGATGATCTAGGACCGTTGGGTCGCCGGACATTCGAAGAGCTGCTTTGCTCTCATAGTCTTCCGCCATCGCATACTGGCCTTGCTTGTAATAAGCCCATGCCAGAGAGTCGAGGAATGCATAATTCTGGGGATCGGACGCGACCGCTTTCTTGAGCATCACTACGGCTTCATCGAGCTTGATCCCGCGGTCAGCGTACATGTAGCCAAGGTCATTTTGGATTGATGCATTTTGAGGGTCGATGGCTAGACCCTTGCGAAACTCCAACTCCGCTTCATCATATAGCTTCTCGCGCAGAGCAGCGTCACCACGAAAATAGTACAGCAAAACCTTATCTTCAGGCTTGGTAATCAGCGCTTCAGCCTTGCTAAAGGCAATCGAAGCGTCCTTCCAACGTTTGGCGCGGACATCCATATCTGCCATATCAAAGTAGACTTCGCGATCGTCCGACGTTCCGGTCAATTGAGCAGCCGCCAATTTAAGACCATCGTCGACCTTCCCGGAGTCAGACAACTGCCGAGCATACGTCAACTGCGCATCGTGATTGGAGGGCATCGCCCTAGCCGCATCCGAAGCGACTTGGAGAGCCTTAGCCCATTGGTGAGCATCACGATAGGTATCCACCTGCGCATCGCTCGCACGCGACGCAAAGTCACCGCCCAAATCGGCCATTTGTCGGTACGCCGCAATAGCCTGCCCCGTATCTCCCGCCTGGCGCGCGACGCTACCGAGCAAATCGAGAAAGAGAGCGCGGTTGCTCAGTGCTCCGCCGCTGTATTTGCCATCGGGGGACGCGGTTGAAAGAAGTAAACTCTTCAGGGTCTTGATGGAATCGTCAAATCGACCCAATCCGTCGTACACCAAAGCCTCGTTGTAGCTGAGTTCCTGGTCGCTCCCATTCGCGACCAGCGCCTCCGCCTTCTTCAAGGTTGCGAGAGCCTGTTCAAACTCTCCATTACGTCTCTGAATCTCGGCCTCACGGACAAGTGCCTGCGGGTCCTGTGGATCGGTCTTCAGAATTTCAGCGTTGATCTTCCCTGCTGCATCCATCTGACCTGAAGCTGCGAGGGCAGCAGCGAGACCCCGTTTGGCATCGGTGTTATCCGGATCACGGCTGATTGCAGCCTGATATGCCACCGCAGCATCCTTGGGGCGCTTCAACTGGTCGTACAGTCCCGCGAGCGCGAAGTCCATCCGACCTGTACGGTCGCTCTCAGGCACGTTCGCGATCACCTTCGCGGCTCGATCGAGATCTCCCTGTTCGGAGTACTGCCGCGCAATACTCAGAACCACTTCCTCGTTATTGCCATCGATCTTCTGCGCTGCCTTGAACTGCTCTTCAGCCTTGGCAGAGTCGTGATTCAGGCCATACAACTGGCCAAGCAAAAGCCTGTTCTCCAGGTCGCCTGGCTTCAATTGCACGATGGTCTCGTATTCCTTAATGGCAGCCTGAAGGATCTGAGCCGCCTGTGGCCCTTGCCCATCGCCCAGAGTTCGCAGGTAGACGCGGCCAAGGAGCAGGTGTGCATCCAAATCATCAGGGTGCTTAGCTAACTGATCTTGTGCGGCGGTCACAGCTTCACGAATTCGGCCGAGCCGAAAGTACAAATTCGAGATGCCGTCCTGAAGGATGCGTGAGGTGGGGTCTGCATCAAGAGCCAGCTTGTACTGCTCGATGGCCTGGGTAGCCATATCCTGTCGGCCCGACGCCTCGGCCTGATTCTCATACAACTTTGCCAGACCGTAGTGATAGTAGGACGCAGCGTGGTCGACGGGCTGAGTTGGCGAAGCAGACTGCGCACTCCCGCTCCTCGGCCCACAGAGTGCCGCGATCGCAAGAGGAAGGAGAGTTGCACGGAAAATTCGGCTCATGTATGGATCCTGGAAAGGCGCTTTGGACATCAGTCGTTCTATCACCTTAGACGGTACTTTACAGGGTTTGGGGGGTACCCAACAATCCCATGTGAACTAACCGTGCCGAAAATGACGAATTCCCGTAAATGCCATGGCGACTCCCAGACGATCTGCCGCTGCTATCACTTCAGGATCCCTGACCGAGCCGCCGGGCTGGATAATCGCCGTTGCTCCTGCATTGGCAATAGCTTCCAGCCCGTCCGGAAAGGGGAAAAAGGCATCCGAGGCGGCGACCGTGCCGTTGAGAGGAAGCGCCGCTTTCATGGCACCAAAGCGGGCTGCATCCACCCGGCTCATCTGACCCGCTCCGATGCCGATCGTCTGGCCGAACCCTTCCTGGAGCCGTGCATAGACGATGGCATTCGACTTGACATGCTTGCAAACCTTCCATGCAAAGAGTAGCGCTGCGATCTCGTCCGAGTTCGGTTTGCGCGCGGTAGGACAGGTAATTGTCTGGGAGGTGACGGACGCGCGATCCTCATCCTGCAGAAGAAAGCCGCCTGAGATCTGCTTTAGAACCCGAGCTGGCGCGATGGGTTTGATACGCAAAACACGCAGGCTTTTCTTTGCGCTAAGCGCCGCCAGCGCATCCGGAGTGAAATCCGGAGCGACGATGGCCTCCACAAATAATTTGGCCATCTCTATGGCTGCAGGACCATCTACGACATGATTCACTCCAATCACTCCACCGAAGGCGGAGACTGGATCGGCCTCAAGCGCTCGGGTATAGGCATTCTCCACTGTCGCGCCGAGGCCCACTCCACAGGGGTTGGTGTGTTTGACGATAACGACCGCGGTCTGGTCAAACTCACTCACCATCGACCAACAGGCGTCTAGATCGACCAGATTGTTGAAGCTCAACTCTTTGCCTTGAAGCTGTTGGGCGTTTGCGATCCCCTTTTCTGATCCGTCGGTGTACACAGACGCGGCCTGATGCGGATTTTCACCGTACCGTAACGGGTTCTTCAGCGTAGCCGAGATACGCAACACCGGCGGTAACCCAGAGGCCGACATTGCAACCGAGCTATCGGCTGGCAGCCCTTCGAGTGTCGTGGCAATAGCAGAATCGTATGCGGCCGTGGTGGCAAAGGCTGCGCGAGCCAGTCTCCAGCGAGTCTCCAGGCTCAACTGGCCACCATTCGCCTGAAGTTCCTCAGTAAGCGCCTGATAGTCGGCTGCATTCGAAACCACGGCCACATCCGCAAAATTCTTCGCTGCGGAGCGGAGCATCGACGGCCCCCCAATATCAATACTCTCGATGAGCTCCGAAGTCGACACGCCTTCCCGTGCGGCTGTCTTTTCAAAAGCATAGAGGTTCACGATCACCATATCGATGGGAGCAATGCCGTGCTCCGCAATAGCAGAGACATGCTCGGGCTGATCGCGGCGATGAAGAATGCCACCGTGTACGCCGGGATGCAAGGTCTTCACGCGGCCATCAAGCATCTCCGGGAAGCCCGTCAACTCTGCAACATCACGCACTGCAAGACCGGCGTTACGCAAGGCCTTAGCGGTTCCTCCGGTTGAGACCAGCTCCACGCCCAAACCCGCCAGTACAGAAGCAAACTCCACCACTCCAGCTTTATCAGTTACGGACAACAATGCACGTCGAACAGGCTTCAAATCACTCATATTGCTTTGATTTTACGCGCATCTCCTGTGGACGGCCGTCGACCTATCTCCGCGGGGCAGCGGGACTAGCCACCGTCATAGGCTTGATCGCCTCGGTCAAAATGTGTCCGACACAGGCCGAAGGCTGGTTGACCCGTAACAGAGCCGCGAACGTTGCGGCAATATCCACTGGAGCGGTCCGCTGCAGGTAGGTTCCCGCCACGAAGGGCGAGCCAAAGAATGCCAGCGGTACGTGGCGGTCGTACGAGTACGGGCTGAAGTGGGTGGTGCCAGAGGAAACAAAGCCGGACATCTGGTACATTCCAGGCGAGACCATTACCCACCAGCCCCCATTCGTGGTGAAGCTGTGCAGGATAAGGTGTCCCTCCTCAGTGTTGGGAACATCCCCGGACCCAATCTGCACCTTGGTATAGACACGGCGTAGAGTCGCGGGTCTTAGCGCACGGCTGCTGGGAGCGGCTCTCAACGCAGCCGACTGGGTCGCATCGAGTGCCCCCGGTAGAATCTTCGCGACCAGCCCCTCTGCGTCGGCCTCGCTCACTGAGAAGCGCTCAAAGGCACGGGCATCGAGCTGTATATAGGGAAGCTCGCCGCCAAGCACGAACTTTACCGGCTCGTTCGGCGAGAATTTGGCGCTCAACTCTCGATCAAGCTCCGCGTTCAGAGCTCCCGAGGAGAACGAGGCGGCAGGCATCCCTTCCCCTGCGGCAACTGAGGGCGATGGTGCGACCCCGTGGTCGCCAGTTAGCGAC
Organism: Granulicella sp.; assembly: GCA_027452215.1. Lineage (GTDB taxonomy): Bacteria > Acidobacteriota > Terriglobia > Terriglobales > Acidobacteriaceae > Granulicella. The sequence goes on from DAIDGQ010000025.1 coordinate 76,685, forward strand.
ACCCAGACATTGTCCAGCCCCCCGTCCACATGGGTCTGCAGAAAGTTAAAGAAGTCGTTCAGATCCACATCCACGGCGTCGATCATAGCGCGTTGGCGGGGGGAGTCGGGCCCAACTTCGTGGCCAAGAATATCAGTCGACGAGATGCTGATCGTGAGCACATCGGTCACGTCGTCCTTCCCAAGACCTTCATGGTCGATGAGGGCTTTGGCGAAGTCCAACTCGTAGCTGACGGCAGCGGGCGAGGCTCCCACCTTGCCATAGAAATCCCCGGCTGAGGCTCCGGCCTCCCTACGAGCTTGCTCTGAACGCCCCTTGTTGTTGAAATCCTCCACCCAAGCCGGAAGGGTCTTCATGTAGTAGGTCGAGGTCTCAAAGTGGCCGGTGGCATGGTCGATCCAGTAGGCACCGCGGGAGGCATGTCCCGACGTCAGGATGGCCGCGCGGTCTTTCAGAGAGATGCCAAACAGCTTGGCCTTGCCGCCGGTTCCAAGGACGACCTCGTCCCCCAGCGTCGACGCCAGCTCATTGCGCGGCGAGGCACCGGACTCAGCCCCGCTGGACGCTCCTACCAGGGGATAATCAGAGTCATCCACCGACGAAAACTCGTGCGTCGTTGAGCGGCTAAGGTCCCACCAGTCGTTAACCGCGATGTTGTGCCCATTGGTATAGGCACCAGTGGCAATGGTCGAGTGGCCAGGCGCGGTCATAGTGTTGGCATAGTCGTAATAGCACTCGGGAAAGTAAGCCCCGCGCTTCAGGAATAGATTGAAGCCGTTTGGCGTCTTGAAATCATCCCTGAAGCGGTCCAGATAATCGCCTCGAAACTGGTCGAGGACTAGGATCACCACAAGCTTGGGCTTCGCGTCGTACGCATTGGCGAACGCTGCTGGGGCAAAGGCGGCCGCAGCCATGGCCGCGGAGATGACGAGCGAGAAAAAGCGCTTGCGCATGCCGAAGAGTATAGCCGCGAAGTGTGAGAAGAACGTCTCAAAGGGCATCGCCAAGCTAAAATAGAGCAGTATGCATGATTTAGCGTTTGTGCGGGCGAATCTCCCGCTGGTTCAAGAACGACTCCTTCTCCGCGGCGCGGACCTGTCGCTACTCAGTCGATTCTCCGGCCTCGATACGGAGCGCCGCTCAGCTATCACCGAGGCTGAGACGCTCAAAGCTCAACGAAATGCTCTTTCCACGGAATTCGGACGTCTGAAGCGCGAGGGCGCCGACGTTGCCCTCGTCGCTGCGCAGACCTTGGCGCTGAAGGAGAAGACCGAACAACTCGAGGCCCTCGCCGCCATGGCCGACCTCAAGCTGCGGGAGTTGCTGGAGAGCCTGCCAAACCTCCCTCACGACTCGGTTCCCGCTGGAACGTCCGAGCATGACAATGTCTGCCAGAAAACCTGGGGGGAGCCTACCACCTTCGACTTCTCTGCCAAGCCGCACTGGGAGATCGGCGAAGAGCTCGGCATTCTGGACTTCGAGCGTGCAGCTAAGATCTCTGGTGCACGCTTTGTGCTCCAGTTTGGTGCGGGAGCAAGGCTGGAACGCGCGCTCGCTAACTTTATGCTCGACCTGCACACCCGTGAACATGGGTATGTCGAAGTACTCCCGCCGAGCCTTGTGAATTCTCGCTCTCTCTACGGCACTGGACAGTTGCCGAAGTTCGCCGAAGACCTCTTTCACTGCGACGACAAGGGGGCCTACGTCCCCGGCCAATTGCAAGAGAGCGATCACTGGCTGATCCCAACGGCCGAGGTTCCGGTCACGAATATCTTTCGCGATGAAGTCATCGATCTTTCTTCGGGTCCAATCTCTTTTGCGGCGCATACGTCCTGCTTTCGTTCGGAGGCTGGTTCGCACGGCAAGGACACCCGAGGCATGATTCGACAGCACCAGTTCCAGAAGGTGGAACTCGTCAAGTTCGCGCGCCCGGAAGATTCCTACGAGCAACATGAACAACTGACGCGGGACGCAGAGATGGTGCTTGAGCGACTCGAACTTCCCTATCGCAGGATGTTGCTCTGCACGGGGGACATGGGATTCAGCGCAGCCAAGACCTACGATCTCGAGGTCTGGGTACCCGGCCAGCAAACGTACCGAGAAATATCTTCTTGCTCGAACTTCGAGAGCTTCCAGGCGCGTCGTGCGAACATCCGCTACAAGCCTGAAGGAGCGAAGAAGTCAGAGTTCGTCCACACGCTTAATGGCAGCGGCTTGGCGGTCGGGCGCACCTACCTGGCCGTACTCGAAAACTACCAGCAGGCAGACGGATCAGTTCGTATTCCGCTAGCATTGCAGCCATACATGAATGGAGAGACGGTGATTACAAAGCAGTCACTGGGGCGCACGCTATGAGGCTTTTGCGTAACTACATATTCTGGACCTACGAGCGCGGGAGCTTTCACTACGACGTGATGGTAACCTTGATCCTGCTCTTTCTTTTCGTGTCACCGCGCTTCATTGACTTCAAGGACAAACCCGTAACAACGATTCCGTTGCAGCATAGCGAGGTCCTCGTAAAAGCGCAGGGGGGCCAGAGCAATGAGGCACGCTTCGTCTACGAGATTCGAGTAGACGACCTGCATGGCGCGAAGACAGACGCAGAAATCAAAACAGCGATTCTCAATATCATCGAACCCATGGCCGGGGATGTAACGTTACAGCGGTACACCCCTGTGTTGGACACCAAGGGACATGTCGTGGCTTATGACGCTACGGTTCTCCGCTAGGACGAACTGCCTGCGACGTTTGTGGGACGACATCATCTAAATCAGCGTATGCAGGAGTTCTATTCATGAAGCATCGTCGTACTCTCTTGGTCGCGGTTCTCGCGCTAACAATGAGTTCGCTCAGGATGTCGGCGCAGGCCAATTCAGCACAGCTTGCGAGTGTCTTGAAGCAAATGGATACCGCCAGCAGGAGCTTCAAGAATGCGCGTGCAGACTTCAGCTGCTCCTATTACGAACGAGTCGTGAGAGATACGACGTCACAGAATGGACCCATCTATTTTCTCCGCGAGGGAAACAATATGCAGATGGGACTGGTCGTAAATGGCCCCCAGGGGAAACCCGAAAAGGTAGTGCAATATAAGGATGGTGTTTTGCAGATGTTCGATCCCGGAGTCGATCAGATTACCGTTCTGCACGCGGGGGCGGACCAGGCGCAGTACGAGGGCTATTTCACCTTAGGCTTCGGAGGCAGCGGGAGCGACCTCGCTCGCTCATGGAACGTCACTGACCAGGGATCAGAGACGCTGAACGATGGCAGCCAGCCGGTCAAGACTGAGAAGCTGGACCTCACGAGTAAAGACCCTGCCTACAAAACCTTCACCCACATCACAATTTGGGTGGATCCGATGCGAGCTTTGTCGATTCGGCAGATCTTCTATCTACCGAATCATGACACTCGAACCTGCAACTACTCAAACGTCAAGCTCAACGGCAAGTTAGACATGAAGACCTTTGACATCAAGAAAAACTCGCATACAACGGTAGTTAATCGATAGCAGATACAGGCGTTACAGGCGTGCGTGACAGCGCAAGACTACCCAGCAGAATTACGATGGGGAAGCATTCCAACGTGTATCGCGGCTCAGAGTTGTCGACCGTCAAGAGCAGCAGACAACGTGTGACGATTATGCTGAACATCGCAAACGCGAGCACCCGATGGTGGCACCAACGTCGCGTGCTCCACCGGATGAAGCCTGTCATCGCCAGCCCCAAATAGGCGAAATTCAGTAGGGCATAGGTCATCTCTGCTACCGATGCCCCCGGATGAGATCGAATAGCCCACCAGTCAATCGGCAGTACCATCAACTCCGTCCGTGGTCGCAGCCACATGTTCAACTCTCGAGCGATGGGCAGAAAGACATAATACCGAAATGGGTGATCGGCGATCCGCTCAACTGCCAGACGCGCAAACGCCCGATCGAACTCCGGAGTAGCGGAGGTAACCTCGTTGTACTGCACATAGAGCGCGCGTGTTTGTGCATACTGCTGGGAATTGTCGAATGCCCGGGTCGGCAGGTCGGCAAGGTTCAATGGAGCGTCATCATAGTTCCAATAGACGTCGTATGTAGATTGGTAGTCGATCGCCCAAGTGCGGTACCAGCGCTGAAAACCTCGCGGAATATCTTCGCCAGGATCGTTGGCGTAGCGCGGAGCAAGCGGTTGGATGACCCGGAATGTGTGCCAGTTGCGCGCAGCCCATCCCCCTAGCGGCAACAATACTACGAGGGTCGCCACCGTCGCTGGCAGAAGTCCATCTACTAGTCGTAATCTTCTATCCCGCAAACCTGTCCAGAGCATAGCAGGAATAACCGCTGCAGCCAGCAGTCCCTGATCAGGCCGCAGCAGGACGGCGAACGAGAGGGCGCAGCCAATCACGGTGACCCATACTAGCCCTCGACGGCCGGTTCGCCAGACCGCATCCCAGCGCTCGAGCGCGAACAGACCCAGAGTGACACAAAACAGACTGAGTGTCTCGGTAAGTGGAGCGACCGAATAATTTGCAGTAAACGGACAAAGCGATGCGAGCCATAGGGCGGCCACGCCAGCCCGTCTTCCCCAAAGCCTCCCGGCGAGGCTACCCAGCAGAGCGCAACTCACTAGGTCGATCCCCATCTGTACCCAAATCACAGCAACATAATTGGCATTCCCGAACAGAGTGAAACAGGTGGCGAGAAACAAGGGATAGCCAGGCAGACGAATCAATGTTGGGCGGAGGGTGCTTTCTGAGAAGCCAAAAACGTGATGCGCCAACATATTATGGGCCAATTCACCGTACATCAGGGTGTCACCTGAGAGGTGCGGGCGGAATTGAAAAAATAGTAGACGCAGGATGGCACCGGCTACCAATGCACCCAACCATCCATACCGTGTGCGTCGTTCATCCATATCCAAGCATCATACGAGCCATCCGCCCCCTCCGCAGTGGCGGCAATTCCCGAGCAACTTAATCTGGCGGGTAGTATCATGGGAAGTCAGCCTACGACTCAATGAACAAACAAGTCTTCTACGATCCGCAGCGCAAACGATGGAAGCGGTTGCGGCGAATATTCGACGTACTGGCGCTACTCGGAGCGCTCGTAGGCGTGTTTTTTGTCGTCGGCCTGCTCCGTATGAAGCCTATGCAGAGTCTCGACCTGCGTTCGGCGACCCGTCGTTATCGTGCACTCTCCAATCCGCCGGCACCGGAACTAAACTCGCGCGAGAAGCTCAACCGCTCTGCTCATCGCAAGACTGATATCAAGCCATCCGATGTCGTCCTCAACAAGAGCGAAGGTCTGCGCGCTGCGTTTTACACGGATCTTGATCCGGCCAGTTATGCCTCATTCAAAGCGCACGTGAAGCAGATCGATCTTCTCTTTCCAGAGTGGTTGCACGTGGTGACGCCTGATGGGTCATTGACCGCCTACACGTCGGACAACATTCCGTTCGCAGTCGTCGATTCATCTGGAGTCCATGGCGTCGACAGGGAAAACAAGATTGTCCACACGATCACCGCGGCCAAAGAAGATACGGAAATCTTCCCGATGGTAAATAACTACAGCCCTATTGACGGTGCCTTTGAGCCGAATGTAGAGCAATTCCTACTCAATCAGACGTCGCGGGCAAAATTTGTTCAGCAGGTCGATTTATTTCTTGCTGCGAACACAAGATACCGAGGGCTGACGCTCGATTTTCAGGCACTTCCTCCGGACGCCCAGGTCGCCTACAGTCAGCTTATACAAGCGTTATATAACGACTTCCATGCACGCAATCTTCGACTCTATATAAATGTACCGGTAGTCCTCGGCAGCCTTGACATTAAGTTCCTGGCTGAGAATTCTGACGGTCTTATTTTGATGAACTACGGAGAGCACCAGACCGAAAGCGATCCGGGGCCCATCTCCGGACAGGACTGGTTTGAAAATAACCTGCGGACGGTCATGAAGCTCGTGCCACGGGAAAAAATCATCTGCTCCATTGGCAGCTATGGCTACGACTGGACAACAGCGCTACCGCCTGCTCCAACAAACGCAAGCAAGGGCCGCCGCCCGAAGCCAGAGAAAAAGCCAGAAATTCTCAACACCACAATGCTGTCCACGCAGGAAGCGTGGCAGGAAGCTTCGGATGCGGAAGCTAAGATTAGCCTCGACAGCGACTCACTCAATCCTCATTTCGCCTATGACGATGATGATGCAAAGGTGAGGCATCAAGTGTGGTTCCTTGATGCTGTGACGGCCATAAACCAGATGCGCGTAGCCCGCGCTCTCGGCATCCAGACTTTCGCCTTGTGGCGGCTCGGTCTTGAGGACGATTCACTTTGGAAGATCTGGGACAATCCGCTAAAGTCCGATCCAATGAAGGAACTGACAGAGGTAGCGCCTGGACAAGATGTCGACACCGAAGGCGACGGGGATATTCTTCGCGTCACAAGCCAGCCACAGAACGGCCATCGCTCACTGGCGATGGACGATGACACGACAATCCCCGCGCAATATCTTAGTGTGATCTCTGAGTCGATGGACTCCTATCCCCTGCCCTACACCATCTCGCAGTATGGATATCACCCGAAGGAAGTGGCGATCAGCTTCGATGACGGTCCGGATCCAGAGTGGACGCCGAAGATCCTCAACATACTGAAGGAATACAACGTCAAGGGCACGTTCTTCATGATTGGAGAAGTCGCCCAGGACAATATAGGCCTAATCAAGCGAGTCTACGGTGAGGGCCACGAGATCGGAAATCACACCTTTACTCACCCCGACATATCCGAAATATCCGGGAGGCAAGTTGATCTGCAACTGAACCTGACCGAACGCCTGTTCGCTGCAGAACTCGGGGTTGAGCCCGTCTACTTTCGCCCCCCTTACTCCATTGACCAGGAGCCGGACACCAATGATCAGGCCGCTCCGATCGACCATATTCAGCACCTTGGGTATGTCATCGTCGGAGACAAAATAGACACGAATGACTGGGATGAACATCCGCGAAAGTCACCCCAAGAGATCGTCAAAAGCGTGTTCGATCAAATCGCACTCGCGAACACAAAAACATGGATGAAGGGCTCCATCATCCTGATGCACGACGGCGGCGGCGACCGGTCCGCTACTGTCGCCGCACTTCCAGAGCTGATCAAAGCGCTTCGCGCCCACGGTTATACAATCGTTCCGGTATCTGAACTCATTGGCAAAACTCGTGATCAGGTAATGCCCCCGATTAGAGGCCGGCAGCGCTACTATGCAGTGATTGATGCAATAGCGTTTTTACTGATTTCCTTCTTCAATCACTTCGTCATCGGCGTATTTTTTGTTGGTGACATCCTGATGAGTGGTCGACTGATTATCATCGGCCTGTTTGCAACCATCGATCGCTTCCGCAAGCGCAGGAACTTCGCGACTCCCGACTACCAGCCACGCGTTGCGGTCCTAATCCCCGCATACAATGAAGAGTTGGTCATCGCTCGAACCATCCGTTCCGTGCTGATGTCAAATTACAAAAACATTCGTACGATTGTCATCGATGACGGCTCCAAAGATAAGACCTTCCAGATTGCTTGTGACACATATGCGAAGGAGATCGCCGCCGGTCGAGTAACGGTGCTGACCAAGCCCAATGGCGGGAAGGCAGATGCTCTGAACTTTGCACTGAGCCAGACCGATGAAGAAATTTACGTTGGCATCGACGCAGATGGAGTCATCGCTCACGATGCCATCTCGCGCTTGGTCTGTCACTTTGCGAATCCGCACATTGGAGCCGTCGCGGGGAACGCGAAGGTAGGCAACCGAGTCAATCTCTGGACTCGCTGGCAGGCCCTCGAGTACATCACAAGCCAGAATTTTGAGCGCAGGGCCCTCGATTTGTTCGATGTCGTCATGGTGGTTCCAGGAGCGATCGGCGCATGGCGAACTGCTGCGGTCAAAGCCGGAGGGGGGTATCATCCGGATACTGTTGCCGAAGATGCTGACCTCACGATGAACCTGCTCGAGCAAGGGTACGCCGTGATCTATGAAGACCGGGCTCTGGCCTTCACGGAGGCTCCAGTTAATGCCAATGGCCTTGCACGTCAGCGCTTTCGCTGGTCCTTTGGCATACTTCAGGCCATCTTTAAGCATCGCGGTGCCATCGTCAATCGACGTGCCATGGGCCTCTTTGCCTTACCCAATATTCTGATATTCCAAATCCTCCTTCCGCTTGTCTCGCCACTTATCGACTTCATGTTTATCGCGGGCGTGATTCACTACTTCATCGACAAGCATTTTCACCCGGACACTACCAGCCCGTCAGACCTATACAAGCTGTTGACGTTCTTCCTTGCGTTCCTGCTGATTGATTTCGCGGCGTCCGCGCTGGCCTTCATGCTCGAACGAAAGCACCCGGCCAGCAAGGGAGATGCATGGCTACTCTTTCACATCTGGGTGCAAAGGTTCACCTATCGACAACTCTTTTCGTGGGTTCTGATTCGGACGGTAAAACGAGCCATTGATGGTAAGAGCTTCAGTTGGGACAAGCTTGAACGAACTGCCCAGATGTCCGAATCGACTGAGCGTCTCACTGAGGATAAGTCATAACAACAAGCCGGATAATCCAGGCCTAGAATGATGCAAGGGGATTCCATGACTTCAACTACTATCAATAATCTACCGCCCTTCTCTAATGAGCCATTCACAGACTTCGCCACTGTAGAGAACAAACGAGCCATGCTTGAGGCGCTCGACCACGTCCGCGCAGAACTAGGCCAGACCTATGACCTGATCATTGCGGGTTGCCGCCTGGAGACTCCTGAAACGTTCCACTCTGTCAACCCGGCGAACCCATCAGAGGTTATCGGAATCCACTACGCGGCCCGTGCAAAGGAAGCAAACGAAGCGGTAGACGCTGCTCAATTGGCATTCGACCGATGGAAGAAGACCTCCGTTGCTGAGAGGGTAACGCTACTCTTGAGGGCAGCCGATCTCATTCGTCAGCGCCATTTCAATTTTTGCGCATGGCTGACGCTCGAGGTCGGCAAGAACTGGGCTGAGGCCGATGCCGACGTCGGCGAGACCATAGACTTCCTCGAGTTTTACGCTCGCGAAGCATTGCGTTTGGACGCCGCAACGACGCCCATTCAATACCCAGGGGAGCGCAATCTTTTTCGATATATCCCGCTCGGCGTGGGCGCCGTAATTCCACCGTGGAACTTTCCGCTAGCGATCATGGCCGGCATGACGGCTGCGGCCATCGTGGTTGGTAACACAGTTGTGCTGAAGCCTTCACCCGATGCTCCGACCATCGCTGCCCGCTTTCTGACCCTGATGGAGGAGGCCGGCCTTCCCGATGGCGTCATCAATCTGCTTCAGGGAGGTCCCGAAGTTGGGCGCACTCTCGTCGAAAATCCACAAGTTCGCTTCATCGCCTTCACAGGTTCGAAAAAAGTCGGCCTCGAAATTCATGAGAGGGCCGCACGCACCCAACCCGGCCAGCACTTTATCAAGCGCACCATCCTGGAGCTGGGAGGCAAGGATACGATTCTTGTGGATGCTGACTGCGATTTGGATGCAGCCGTCGAAGGGGTGACGGCTGCGGCCTTCGGCTTCAACGGACAGAAATGCTCAGCGTGCTCACGTGTGATTGTCGACTCTTCAATATACGACGCCTTCTGTGACCGCCTCAAAGTGCGCGTCGAGTCACTTACCAACGGTGCGCCGGCAGAAAACTTCCAGACTGGGCCGGTAATCAACGAGGTCGCGAAGAAGCGCGTCCTGACTTACATCGAGGTTGGCAGAAGCGAGGGTCGGCTGCTCACCGGCGGTTCTAACGTTGAAACTGACGACGACGGATACTATGTTGCACCGACCGTTTTCGTCGATGTCGCACCCACCGCAAGAATCGCGCAAGAGGAGATTTTTGGGCCCGTCCTTGCGGTAATTCGATCTGAGAACTTCGACGAGGCGCTCGCCATCGCAAACAACACAGAGTACGGTCTGACCGGCGCGATCTACTCAAGTTCGCGCGAGAAGCTCAATCGTGCGCGCGATGAGTTCCATGTCGGCAATCTCTACTTTAATCGCAAATGCACGGGAGCCATGGTAGGAGCCCATCCGTTTGGAGGATTCAACATGAGCGGCACGGACTCAAAAGCCGGTGGCCCAGATTACCTGACTCTATTTACCCAGGCAAAATCTATCGCAGAGAAATGCGGCTCGATCCCGGACACGCCAGCGAAATAGTAACGACTTTACGCGGTACGCACGAGTGCCTGCCGAGTAATTTCGACAACCTCAGCCAGCGCGTGATGATGAACCGTGAAGAGTGCCAACTCCAACCGGTCCGACACACCAGTCTTCCCGTATATGCGACGCAGGTAGTTCTTCACTACCTGCTCTTTGGTACCAAGTTGGGTAGCAATCTCCTTGTTTTTACGGCCTTCGGAGATGAGTGCAACAATCTGCAACTCCCTTGGGGTTAATCGCAGGGCGGCTTTCGCACCCGCTCGATCAACTATCGGCAACGTCTTGATGATGGCCCGCTGCTGGTATCGCTCTCCCGCGGCCACGCGGTAGATGCACTCCACCAGTTGAGGCGCCGCAACCGAACGCAAGAGTATGCCCTCCAACCGCTTTGCAATGGAATCATCGAGCGTTACACCCGGCTCAAGAATCATCACCGCACGGCTCCCGGCCTGCTGAACCTGATCCAACAGCTCATGCAAATCATTGGCGATACTCGATGGGAAGAGAACAACAGACTTCGGTAAAGTGGTGATAGCGTTCCGCAACTGCTCAGGATCAATGCACAGCGCCACAACTCGCATTGTGACTTCAGTCATCAGTATCCTTGCGATACCTGTGCAATAGATCGCCTGGTTATCCGCAAGAATGAGCTGCATAGCTAAGACTTCCTCCGCGCGTCCCAGTGTCTCTTTCAACGGCCTCTTAGTGTTCTTTATCGGCAGCGGGCTGAAATATCCGAATTGTTCTGGATCAGGACAGCATCCGGATTCACTATACGAAGTGCTGGCATCTGACCAACCTTGCTGATTTTGCTACCGTAATTTGGCCCCAGCATGCCGACTAAATTTGGCCCCACCTGGAGCAACCGGCCTACCCTCATTTCACGGAGGGCGAGGTGGACAGGAGAACGAAGGTGGAGCTATTCGAGCAGATTCGACGGGAGCATGAGTTTGGAGGAAGCAGCATCCGTGCGGTGGCACGCAAGTTCAGCGTGCATCGTCGGATGGTCCGTCAGGCGCTGGCCAGCGCAGTCCCTCCAGAACGCGTATACAAGCCACGCGAGTGTCCGCGACTGGGGCCGGTGATGCCGTTCATCGACGACATCCTGACCGCCGACCTGTCGGCGCCGCGCAAGCAACGGCACACGGCGGCGAGGATTTACAAGCGTCTGCAGGTCGAGCGGTCTGACTTTCCGGTCGGCCAGTCGCGGGTGCGGGAGTACGTAAGCTTCCGCAAGCGGCAACTGGGGATGACCAGGCAGGACGTCTTTATCCCGCAGAGCTATCCTCCAGCGGCAGAGGCGCAGGTGGACTGGTATGAAGCCTACGCCGATCTGGGCGGCGAGCGGGTGAAGTTGCAGGTCTTCACCATGCGCAGCATGTACAGCGGAGCATCGTTTCATCGCGCCTATCCGCGTGCCACCCAGCAGGCGTTTCTGGAAGCTCATGAGCTGGCGTTCGCACGATTTGGCGGCGTCTTCCATACGCTGCGCTATGACAACCTGACCAGCGCGGTGCGCCGGATCCTGCGTGGATACGGCCGCGAAGAGGCAGAGCGCTTCATCGCCTTCCGATCGCACTGGCGCTACGCTGCCACGTTCTGCACTCCTGGCGAGGGCCACGAAAAGGGCGGCGTCGAAGGCGAGGTCGGCTACTTCCGCCGCAACCACTGGGTGCCGGTGCCCAGCGCCAGGGACCTCGCAGCGTTGAACCAACGGCTCGCATCTGCCGCGATCGCAGACGAACAGCGGACCATCCATGGCCGGACAGAGACGGTCGCGTACGCTCTGGCTGCGGAGCGTACGCGTCTGCTTCCTCTGGCGGAGGAGAGCTTCGATCTTGCCGACGTCAGCTTCCCGGTGGTCGATCGTCAGCGTTGTGTGCTGGTCAAGACCAGCGCCTACTCGACGCCGTTGCATCCGGGCACCGAAGCCGTGGTCCGAACCTACTCGGCCTATGTCGAGATATGGGCCCGTGGCAAGTGTGTCGCGCGGCATGAACGCTGCTATCGCAAGCGTCAGCAGATCCTCGATCTCGAACACTATCTCGATGTGCTCGAGCGCAAGCCAGGCGCACTCGCAGGCTCGACGCCGTTGGCCCAGTGGCGATCGCAAGGTCGATGGCCGCACAGCTATGACCTGCTCTGGCAGCGGATGATCGAACGGCTCGGCCGCCAGAACGGCACCCGCGAGATGATCTCTCTGCTCGGCCTCGGGCACCGTGCGGGAAGCGGTCAGCTCACCCGCGCCATCACCCAGGCCGTCGAACTGGGATGCGCCGATGCTGCCGCAGTTCGCTACCTGCTCACCGCCGCAGAGCCGGTGCGCAAGAAGCCGGACGCCATCGAACTCGGTCTGCTGGCTCGGTACGAACGCCCGCTGCCCAGCCTCGAAGCCTACGATCACCTGCTCCATGCGGAGGTGGCGCGATGAGCACCGTTCCCGCCTCTCTCCAGGAAGCTTCGATCCATGCCCATTGCAAGACCCTGCGCATCCCCACCATCGCAGCGCAGTACAGCCGCATCGCCGATCAGGCCACCCGCCAGGGACACTCCCACATCCGTTATCTCGAAGCCCTGCTCGCCGTCGAAGTCGAAGAGCGGCAACAACGCAGGATCGCATGGCGTCTCTCCGAAGCAAAACTGCCCAAGATCAAGACCCTGGAAGACTTCGACTTCAACGCCTCCAGCGTCTCCACCACCCAGGTGCGTTCGCTCGCCGACGGAAGCTATCTGGACCGCGCCGAGCCGGTCATCTTCCTCGGCGACACCGGCACTGGCAAGACCCACCTGATGACCGCCCTCTGCGTCGAGGCCTGCCGCCGGAACAAGCGCGTCCGATTCACTACCGTCGCCGCTCTGATCAACGAACTCGTCGAGGCCAGCCACAACAGTCAGCTCAGCCGCGCTCTCGCCCGATGGAAGAAGTGGGACCTCATCGCCCTCGATGAAATGGGCTACGTTCCCCTGGCAGAGGTCGGAGCCGAGATGCTCTTCCAGGTCATCGCCGACCGGGCAGAGAAGGCCGCCGTCATCATCACCACCAACCTGCCCTTCTCCGAGTGGTCCTCGGTCTTCCCCAACACCCGCCTCTGCAAAGCGCTGCTCGACCGCATCACCGATCGCGCCCACATCCTCGAGACCGGAAGCGAGTCCTACCGCTTCCGCCGCACCATGGAACGAAAGAAGAAAACCTGATCCAGATGGGGCCATATTTCGCCGTCGATTTACTCCTCCTCCGCTACGCTCCGGAGCAGCAAATCGAACCACATCAACTCATTCCAAAGTGGGGCCAATATTCACCGGCACTGTGGGGCCAAGTTTCGTTGACAAATGCACTTGCCATCGCGACAAGCGCAACTTATGATCAGCAACTTTTTCGCCACTTCAGAGTTTGATTCGACTATGGCCCTCTAGGCCTGGAGACCGCAATGAAACATCCCTACTATTTATTCGCAGGAACCCTGACTCTCATTTTTGCTACGGTTGGATGCGCTCACAACTATCCACCACCTCCCCCACCACCGCCTCCGATGGTTCAGGTTTCTCCGCTGATTCAATTGGCGGAACGTAATGGATTTGCGACCGGACGTAATCAAGGTGCTCTAGACGCCACCAACGGAGTCCCTTTCCAAGCGCGCCGCACACGGGCGTACCATGAAACACCGGGCTACGATCCCAACTTGGGTCCCTTCCCTGTTTACCGCAATGCATTCCGCAACGCCTACCTGCGCGGATATGATCGCGGATACTACCGTCGTTAACGCGATGGTGACCGGCATGAGCTAGGCTGGTCACCATCATGCCTCTCTAGGTATCATCGTGGCATGAACCTTCGGCCGTTTCACATCGCTTTCCCTGTCGACGATCTCGAGGCAGCACGCTACTTTTACGGAGCGATTCTAGGCTGTCCAGAAGGTCGTAGCGCGGAGCACTGGATCGACTTCGATCTCTTCGGTCATCAGATTGTGGCGCACTTCAAGCCGGGCTCCACGCCAAGGAACAAGGTTGCGCTCGATGGTAATCCTGTCGATGGCCATGACGTACCCATTCCACACTTTGGCGTTGTCCTCTCACAGGACCAATGGAAACATCTTGCTGAACGAGTTCGCTCAGCTGGCGTTCACTTTGTCATTGAACCGTACACCCGATTTGAAGGCCAAATCGGCGAACAGTCGACGATGTTCTTTCTCGACCCTGCCGGCAACGCACTGGAGTTCAAAGCCTTTGCCGATCTAAATCAACTGTTCGCCAAATGAGCCGATGCCTATTAAAAGTTCTTGAGAGCTAGATATTGATGAACAAACGCGATAGCCATGCTTCCTTCTCCCACGCCGCTTGAGACCCTCTTGATCGAGTCATGCCGCACATCTCCTGCGCAGAATACTCCCGGCAAATTCGTCTCCAGAGGGAATGGCGGACGGTCCAGGGGCCACGTCCTAAGGTCGCGGCCCGTGCAGATGTAACCCGAGGCATCTCGCTCCAGATCCTTCGGTAACCAAGCGGTGCTGGCATCGGCTCCGATCATCACAAACAACGCGTCTGCGTCCCGAGTCTGCACGCTGTCTTCGCCGCGCGCAGAGCGTGTTCTGGTCACAATCCGTTCCAGATGATCGTCCCCCTCGGCTCTCAACACCTCGGTAAACGTCTCGATGAGTACATTCTTCTTCGCGTCGATCTGCTCGATAAGGTACTGCGACATCGTTAGCTCCAGGCCCTTACCTCGCACCAGAATGGTGACTTCAGCAGCGTAATTGGCAAAGAAAACCGCAGCTTGACCCGCGGAGTTTCCGCCTCCCACCAGGAAAACTCGCTTTCCAATTACATTGCTGGCTTCATTGCGCGAAGCCCCGTAGAGCACGCCGCGGCCCTGCAAGCGATCCACACCTTCTGCACCGAGCATCCTCCACTCCACACCGGTCGCCAAGAGCACGACGCAAGCCGATACACGCTGCCGGCCGTCTAGCTCTACACAGTAACGGCCGTCGGCAAGAGGCACGAGCGCTTCGACCCAGCGCGTCATGACAATCTCAGCTCCGAACCGTGTACCCTGCTTCAACGCTCGCTCGCTCAGTTCCTCACCCGAGATGCCGTTGGGAAATCCAAGGTAGTTCTCAATGCGCGATGATGTTCCAGCCTGCCCACCGGCGGCGGAACGTTCAATCATCAGCACTTTCAGCCCCTCGGACGCACCATACACGCCCGCCGCAAGACCTGCGGGCCCAGCACCTGCGATCACAACGTCATACTCTTCATACCTAGGATTTGTCCTGATGCCTAACGCCTGTGCCACATTCCGGACCGAGGGCGTCTCGACACAATACTCTCGGTCAATGACCACTGAGGGCCCCGCGTATTCGCCCGCCATGCACGCTGGAATTCGCCCCGGTTCCCGCTCAGCATCAACCCACTCATACGGAATACGATTGGCTGACAGGAATGTCCTTATTTCACGACAGTCGCTATCGTACTGCGTTCCGATTAAGAGTACCCGGGAACTCGGAGTCTCGTGCGCAAATCGTTGCACGGAAGATAGACGGTCCGTCATTGTCTGCAAAATCAAGGCACTGCAGGCCGCTGACGCCTGAATCAGTTCGAAGAGAAGCTGTGCATCAAACCGCGCAACACGAACACTGGACTTAGCCTGGACTGAGACGAATGCGGGTGCTCCTAGCAAAATAGGAACCTCTCCGAAGAAGTCCCCAGCTTTGTACTCGTGAAGATTAGTTGATTTGCCCAGAACGTCTTTGAGTAGCTGCAACCGTCCCTGCAGCAAGATGCAGAAGTAAGGGACTTCGCCCTCACGAATAAGCCACTCTCCCGACTCTAGCCGCACGTCGGCCGCTCGATCGGCAAACCTCTGCCGCTCCGCTTCATCCAAACACGCAAAAATAGGAATTTCCTGCAATTCAACCGCAGAGATCATACTCAAATTGTCCCATGATCGTGCGCGTTCAGGACAGATTGGCGATCAGATCCAGTTCGCAAGCTAGTCTCTGCTGGCTTGAATTGGGTTGTCCTGCACCCCGTCGAGGAAGTGGTGACGTTTCATGCTCAGTGCCAGAAGGACGAACATCACTGTCAACATCACCACAAACAGGAACTGGATATAGCCTGGCCAAGATGACTTCGGGCCGTCGGAGCCTGCCGGAGTACGATTCGTCGCCATAAGCAATTCCTTCCAGTATGTATATGTATGTTGTTCAATGTGTTGGCTTGTATCATGCTGCTTCCACGGCATCGCCGTCAACAAGTATCTCGCTCTCGCATCAGATTCATAGACAGAAGGATACGGTCGACCGACGCGCTAACCTTTAGTTGCGGGGGACCATTTCCTAAGGGTCAGGACCAGCGCACGTGCAGAATCAGCCGCCTAAGAGTCCTAAGAGTCCAACATTCATCCATTTTCTCCATCTACCTGTGTATACTTGTGGCCTGATCTGAATGGTGGTCAGACCACATTTCCAACCTCGAAAGTGTACAACTCAAGTCATGCTGATCCATGAGGACCGTCTTTTTCCAGCAGAACCAGGCATACGCGAGATCGCAAAGGCGCTTTATTCGCAGGTACGTTCGTTGCCCATTATCAGTCCGCATGGGCATACACAGGCCTCTTGGTTTGCTAAAAATGAGCCGTTCCCGGATCCGGCCAAGTTGTTTGTGCAGCCGGACCATTATGTCTATCGGATGCTCTATAGTCAGGGCGTCTCGATGGAGGAGCTGGAGATTGGTGCGGCTGAGCTAAAGGATCCTCGGGGGGTTTGGCGCATATTTGCCCGTCATTACTATCTGTTTCGTGGAACGCCGACTCGTACCTGGCTGGATTTTTCGTTCCAGGAGTTGTTTGGGATGGAAGAGCGGCTGTCGGAGAAGAGTGCTGACCACTATTTCGATGTGATTTCGGAGAAGCTGCAGACGCCGGAGTTTCTTCCTCGCGCACTCTATAAACGCTTCAATCTAGAGGCGCTTGCGACTACGGACTCGGCGCTGGACTCGCTTTCGGACCACCAGGCGATTCGCGATTCAGGGTGGAAGGCGAAGATTGTTCCTACGTTCCGTCCGGACTCGGTGGTGGACCCTGAATTTCATGGATTTACGGGCAATATAGCGAAACTTGGCCAGCAAACCGGGGAGGACTGCTCTACCTGGGAAGGCTATTTGAATGCTTTACGTGCTACTCGGCGGCGTTTCCTGGGGCTTGGGTGCACCGCCACGGATCATGGGCATCCTACGGCTCAAACGGCGAATCTTTCGGCGACGGAGGCGGCGGGCCTGTTCCGGGCCGTCCTCAGTGGCAACTCGGAACCGGCTCAGAATGAGCTATTTAGGGCGCAGATGCTTACGGAGATGGCGCGCATGAGTCTCGAGGATGGACTGGTGATGCAGATCCATCCGGGGAGCGTGCGCAACCATAACCGCCTTATTTTTGAACGATATGGGCGCGATACGGGGGCGGATATTCCACGCGCTACGAATTATGTGGATGCTTTGCGGCCGTTGCTCGACCAGTTCGGCAACGAACCGGGGCTTTCGATCATTCTTTTTACGCTGGACGAATCGACGTATAGTCGTGAATTGGCGCCACTTGCGGGTCATTACCCTTGTTTAAAGCTGGGGCCGCCGTGGTGGTTTCATGATAGTCCTGAGGGGATGATGCGGTTTCGGGAGAGGGTTACGGAGACGGCGGGATTCTACAATACGGTGGGTTTCAACGACGATACGCGGGCGTTTTTGTCGATCCCGGCGCGGCATGATATGGCGCGGAGGGTCGATTGCGCTTATCTGGCTAAGTTGGTCTCTGATCATCGGTTAGAGGAGGGCGAGGCGGTTGAATTGGCCCACGATCTGACCTATGGACTGGTCAAAAAGGCGTACAAACTGTAAGCCCGCGAGCGGTGCAGGATAGATCACGCGGATGCGAGATAGAACGGCCGGTCTCGGGATGAGACCGGCCGTTCTGTTGCTGGATCGAGCCGAATTGGGGTGTTTTGAGTGCCGGGGATGTAGATCTTGGGTCGCAAGCCGCGTGACTGAGGGAGGGTTCGGGATGCGCGGCGTGATTTTGGAGCCACCGACCCTCCCCCGGGATGGATTCCGGCGGAGGGACGGAGGCTAGCGCAGGGTGAGTTTGGCTCCAGCACCCTTGGTGATGGCTTCGCCCTCGGCTGCGGTGACGGTGAAGTCTTGCGCGGAGACGTCGGCGTAGCCAATGGTCAGACCACGGTCGGCGCTGAGGTGGACGTGGCGGAGGGTGACGCCGGTGACTGGAGCTTCGGGGAGGCCGACGATGGCTCCGGCGGACTTGCTTCCGGTGGCGGTGACGTTCTCAATGGTGATGTCGTGGAAGTGGGGGGTGAGGCGGGTGATGGGAGCTGCGGCTACCTCGCCAGCGGGAAGGATCTTGGGATAGTACTCGCTGATGATGAGAGCGTTCTTGACGTTCTTCATGTCGATGTCGCGGAAGGTGATGTGGCTGACGTCGGCTCCGCGGTCGCGGTTGGCTTTGACGCGGATGCCGTTGTCGGTTCCGTCGAAGTGAATTCGTTCGACGAGGATGTTCTGGGCTCCGCCGGCGAGTTCACTGCCAACGGAGACGCCGTGGCCGTGGAGGAAGGTGCAGTCGGAGATGGTGATGTTGCGGCTGGGTTCGTCGGGGCCGGGAGAATCGGCGGCACCGGATTTGATGGCGATGTTGTCGTCGCCTACGTCCATGAAGACGTGGCTGATGGTGACGTTGGACGAGGAGAAGGGATCGATGCCGTCGGTGTTGATGGAGCGGAGGGGGGCGAAGACCTTGATGTTGCGGATGGTGATGTCGTCGGAGTAGTAGGGGACGATCTGCCACATGGGGGAGTTCTGGATGGTGACTCCGTCCATGAGGATGTGTTTGCAGTGGTTGAAGACGACGAGGCGGGGACGGGTGTGGTCAGACCCCATGACACCGTGATCTTTGACGGCGCGGGCCTCCTGCCACCAACTATCGCCGTTTCCGTCGATGATTCCCTCTCCGGTGATGGAGAGATTGGTGGCGTTGGTGGCGCTGACGAGGGCCTGGTTGCCGGGAGCGCGGAACTCGGTGATGGCGGGATAGTCGGCGTGATCGGGAGAGCCGAGGAGGGTGGCTCCCTTGTCGAGATGGAGGTCGATGTTGCTTTTGAGGACGATGGGAGCGCTGACGTAGGTTCCTGCGGAGAGGAGGACGGTGCCTCCTCCTTTGGCTGCGCAGGCGTCAATTGCGGCCTGAATCGCGTGGGTATCCTTGGTAACGCCGTCGGCTTTGGCTCCGAAGGTGCGGACGTTGCAGGTGGTGGCGGCGAGCGCGGCGGAGGGAGCGGCGGCGAGGGTGAGGCCGAGGAGCAGGGACAGGGGCGAGAGGCGGGGATGGGTCAAAGGGGTTCCTCGGGGCAAGAAGTTGGCGAATCGATGGGTCCAAGTCGGCCAGACACCGGAGGAGTTGCGGGTGGGTACACTGGTCAGACCACTTTGGAGACGGGAACAGTGTGCCGTTTTGGAGGGAGCGCTGTCAAGGAGGACGTGGGTGGGTGGTGGGTCAGTTTGAAGACAGGCGAAGGATGTTTCCCTTGATACCGTTTAGGGAGCGCCTCGGGTCGCGTATATTCCGCACATACGACAGGATGGCACGGCATTTTGAATTGTTATCGCCCTACCTCGCCTGCCCTATGCTGGATGAGCTCGCACAATCTTTTCCCAAGGCGCATCGCGGGCTCTTCCACGGTGACGCAAAAGACGTGCGCGACCACAAACGCGAGAACGAGAATTACACCCATAATCCAATGCAAACTTAGGTGTCCGAAAAGCAGGTATACCGTCGCGAATAACACGATGCTATGAACAAGGTAGAGACTGTAGGAAATGCGACCCAGATACTCGGGCACTGAATGTTTCAACAATCGTGCCAACGGTGGAAGATACAGTGAACAGAGCAATATCCCGGCCGAGCCCAGGCCGTTAATCAGGTAGACCCTCCGAATTAGCTCGTATATCACCACGGGCCTAAAGGGCAACTTCAGAAAGAAGTCATAATACAGGCACATTGAAGCCGCAAGTACCAGCCAAAGCCAGCGCGCATGTCGCGCGCAGATTCCCCTCAGGACCTCGTCATATTTAGCTAGCGTGGCCCCTAAAGCGAATAGAAATACGATCTGGCAGCTCAACGCGACGTACCCGGGCGGCCATTGGTCTGTGTTGAGCGGGAACACAAACATCATCAAACCGTAGATCACAGTGAACACTGCAGGGTTGGCCCAGGTCATCACTAAACATAAAAAAGGCATCACCAGAGACATCTGCATTTCGAAGGTCAGCGACCAGAACGCGGGATTGAAGCACCCCATGGGAACCATGAGAAACTGCCACACGACGAGAGACATCGAAATTGGGATATGCCATGCGTCGTTGAACCATCTGGTTAACGAAACATCCGATTTTCGAAAGATTGCCGCGCCGAGAATCGAAAGCGAGGCAGCGACGGCGAACGGCAGATAGATGCGGCAGAATCGGCGGATCAGGTACAGCTTGTAGGGCATCTGCCGTTTCTTCCACGACGGCATACTTAGCACATATCCGCTCAATACAAAGAACAGCACCACGGCAGATCGACCCGATGAAATTGGCTCCAGCTTGGTCGTGGGGATTCCGGGAAACGCTTGAAAGAGGTGGTTCAACACCACTGTTACGGCAGCTATGCCACGCAGCGCATCGAGTTGAAACAGCCTTGGCTGTGACGACCTCTTCTGCAATTCCTGTTCTTCATTCAGGCCGCCCTTCGGAATGCGTCACCCCCGCTCATATCGTTACAACATCCTATCGCGTCTGGGGCGGGGGGATGGATTATTGGGGGCGGGGGGTGGTCTTGCGGGGTTTGCGGAGTTTGGGTTGTTCCATGCTTTGGGCGGTCTGGGCCATGCGGAGGTGGTGCTCCATGAGGCGGCGGGCTTCGGTGGGGTTGCGGGAGCGGATGGCGCGGTAGAGCTCGCGATGGATCTCGGCGGATTCGCGGAGGTTGCGGGAGTGCTCGACGGTTTTGCGGCGGTCGTCGTAGAGGGCGGAGGTGATGGTTTCCATGAGGGCGGCGAGGATGGGATTACCGGAGGCCTGGGAGATGATGCGGTGAAAACGGACGTCGTGGATGAGGTATTCGGTGGGGTTGTCGAGGGAGGCGAACATCTCGGCGACCTCTTCGGAGAGGGCGGCGTGGTGCTCGTCGTTGCTGCGGTCGGCGGCCAGTTCGGCGAGGCTGCTTTCGAGGATGAGTCGGGCTTCAAACATCTGCCAGGACTGGAAGCCGTGGAGGACTCCCATGAGGCTGAGGGAGGCTTTGTCGAACTCGGGGGGGCCGTCGGCGACGAAGGTTCCGACGCCGTGACGAACCTTGAGGACTCCCATGGCGGCGAGGTAGTTGATGCCGGTGCGGAGGCTGGCGCGGCTGATCTTGAGGGAGGCGGCGAACTCCCGTTCGGGAGGGATCTGGTCGCCGGGCTGGAGGGTTCCCTTCTCCATGAGGGAACGGATGTGGTCGACCACCTGCATGGTGCGGTGGGTGTCCGGTATGTCCTGTTTTATCCGCGGCATGGGCTGGGAACCTTTATGAAATGAGGAGAGTCTGGACAAGACGAGGGTAGCACTTGAGATAGAGGTTCGACCGTCGCTCTCGGGGTCGGTGAGCTTAATGGTACCGGGGATGAGGGACAGAGGTCAGACCTTGGTGAAGATTTTAGCTGGGACCTGGGGCGAAGGAAGGAGGGACTGGGCGAAGGCCGGGAGGCGGTTTCGATAACCGCCCCTGGTTTTGGTGCGGCACTGCCAGAGGCGGGCCAAGTTGCGTAAGCTTACTGACATTCGGTAACGCAACCCAGAATGGCGACTGGCTGCGAAGGCAGTTGGAGAGATGGGTGTTCTGGAACGGAGCGGCGCGGCCGTAGAGTGGCTGGGCTGGCTCGATGGAAGATGGATGGAAGATTGACGACGCATGTTGGGAGATGAATGATGGCCACGACACCGAGAGCAACTGCTGCACAAGCTACTTCGACTCGCATTTTGACGACGAACCATCACCTGATCCGGTGGGTGGAGAAGATGGCGGAGCTGACGCAGCCGGCGGCGATCCACTGGATCGATGGGTCGGAGGAGGAGAACGACTACCTGTGCCGGCAACTGGTGGAGGCGGGGACGTTCACGAAGCTGAATGAAGAGCTGTGGCCGGGGTGCTACTACGCGAGGTCGTCGCCGAACGATGTGGCGAGGGTGGAGGACAGGACGTTTATCTGCTCGCTGTCGAAGGACAATGCGGGGCCGACGAATAACTGGGAAGACCCGTACGTGATGCGGAAGAAGCTGAAGTCGCTGTTTCGGGGGTCGATGCGGGGGCGGACGATGTATGTGCTGCCGTACTCGATGGGGCCGATTGGGTCTCCGATGTCGCAGATCGGGGTGCAGCTGACGGACTCGGCTTATGCGGTGGTGAATATGCGGATCATGGCGCGGATTGGAGCTCCGGTGTTTGCGGAGATCGATAAGGATGTGAAGCGCGTGGTGCCGTGTATGCACTCGGTGGGTGCTCCGCTGGCTGCGGGACAGGTGGATGTGGCGTGGCCGCAGAATGACACGAAGTATATTGTGCATTTTCCGGAGACTCGCGAGATCTGGAGCTATGGGTCGGGGTATGGAGGGAATGCTCTGCTGGGAAAGAAGTGCTTTGCGCTGCGGATCGCTTCGAATATTGCCCGGGATGAGGGATGGATGGCGGAACATATGCTGATCCTCGGGGTGGAGTCTCCGACGGGCGAGAAGACGTATGTGGCGGCGGCGTTTCCTTCGGCGTGCGGGAAGACGAACTTCGCGATGATGATTCCTCCGAAGAGTTTTAAGGGGTGGAAGGTCTGGACGGTGGGCGATGATATCGCGTGGATCAAGCCGGATAAGACGGGGCAGTTGCGAGCGATCAATCCGGAGGCGGGGTTCTTCGGCGTGGCTCCGGGGACGAGCGCGAAGACGAATCCGAATGCGATGAAGACGCTGAGCCGGAATACGATCTTTACGAATGTGGCGCTGACTCCCGAGGGCGGCGTGTGGTGGGAGGGGATGACGGAGGAGCCTCCGGCGGAGTGCACGGACTGGATGGGGCAGAGATGGACTCCTGAGATTGGGAGGGCAACGGGTAAGCCGGCGGCTCATCCGAATGGAAGGTTCACGTCTCCGGTGGCGCAGTGCCCGTCGATGGATATGGAGGCGTGGGAGTCTCCGGATGGGGTGCCGATTTCTGCGTTCCTGTTTGGGGGACGGCGAGCGAGTGCGATCCCGCTGGTGTTTCAGGCGTTCAACTGGTCGTCGGGCGTGTACCTGGGGGCGACGATGGGCTCGGAGACGACGGCGGCGGCGGGTGGCGCGCTGGGCAAGGTGCGGCGCGATCCGATGGCGATGCTTCCCTTCTGCGGCTATCACATGGGGGATTATTTTCGGCACTGGCTGAGGATGCAGAGGGACCTGTCGACGACTCCCCGGGTGTTCCATGTGAACTGGTTTTTGAAGGACGAGGACGGCAACTTTTTGTGGCCCGGGTACAGCGAGAATATGCGGGTGCTGAAGTGGATCGTCGACCGGGTGCGGGGGCAGTCGCAGGGCAAGGAGACGCCGATTGGGTGGACTCCTCACTTTGAGGATATGGATTGGAGTGGGCTGGCGATGTCGCGGGAGGAGTTCGACCGGCTGCTGAAGGTGGATCGCGCGGCGTGGCGGAAGGAAGTGATGGGCCACGAAGAGCTGTTCCTGCTGCTGCACGATCATCTTCCTGCGGAGATGATCTATGAGCGGGAGTTGCTGATCTGCCGGCTTTGAGGGCGCGGCGCTAGTCGTGGTGGAAGATTCTGGCTAGCAGGTCGGGGACGAGGGTCTCGAGATATTGGGGGGTCATCTCCTGCGGGCTGAAGCTGGCGTTGAGGGCGAAGCCTTCGAGGATGGCTTCGATGGCGAGGGTCCTGCAGCGCATCACCTGGGAGCTCTCTTTTTTTTCGGGGAAGAGATCGGAGAGCTCCTGACGGTTGATGGAGGTGCTGGCTTCGAGGTGGCGGGCGGAGAGCTCGGCGAGCATCTCGGGATGGCGGAGGGCGAAGAGCTTGAACTCGATCTGGAGGAGTTGGGTCTGGGTGTCGCAGATCTGCTCGAGGATGTAGCGGAGGATGGCGGCGTAGCGCTCGGCCTCGCCGGTGATGTTCTGGATTCGCTCGCGGATGGCGCGGGCGTTGCGGCGGACGGCGAGGGTTCGGAGCGCGAGGAAGACTTCGGTCTTGTTGTCGAAGTTGGCGTAGAAGGCTCCGCGGCTGCGGCCGGCCTGGGCGGCGATGTCTTCGATGCGCGAGGCCTCGAAGCCGTCGCGGGCGAAGATGATCTCGGCGGCGTGGAGGAGGTCGGCGCGGGTCCGCTCGGACTTCAGCGCCTGCCGGGAGCTGGCGGCTTCGCTGGGGGAGTCTGGCGCGGGAGCGGCTGGATCGGAATTTTTACTACGTCGAGGCATTTTTTTGAACCCATCGCCGCGTCTCAAGCATATATACATGCGTGTATGTTTTTCAACTTATGTTTGGAAGCCCTGCAACTATTTCAATCGAGGTCTGCATCTATGACGTCCCGTAAGACTGTGCCGAGCGCCATCGCTCTGGCTGCTGCGTTCTCTGCATGCTCCATCGGACTGCTTAGCGGCTGCACTCCCAGCGGACCTCCTGCGGGGATGGGCGGGCCGCAGGGTCCACTGCCGGTGCAGGTGAGCACGGCGACACGGGAGAATGTTCCTCTCGTAGGGCAATGGGTCGCGACGACCGATGGGTATGTGAACGCGCAGATTCAGCCGCAGGTTTCCGGCTACCTGATACGCCAGGATTATAAGGAAGGCAGCGAGGTCCACAAGGGACAGGTGCTGTTTGAGATTGATCCTCGGCCGCTGCAGGCAGTGCTGGACCAGGCGAAGGGGCAGTTGAACCAGGCGAAGGCACAGCTGGCGCAGGCGCAGGCACAGGTCGAACTTGCGAGCATCAATGTGGAGCGCGACAAGCCGCTGGCCGAGGCTCATGCGATTGCGCAGAGCATCCTTGATAACGACCTGAAGACGCAGCAGGCGAACCAGGCGGCGGTGCTGAGCCAACAGGCTTCGATCAGCGCGGCGGAGGCGAATGTTGCGGCGGCGGAGTTGAACGTGGGCTTCACGAAGGTGCGGAGCTTGATCGATGGCATTGCAGGACAGGCGACGCTGCAGGTGGGCAACCTCGTGAACACGGGGTCGGTGCTGACGTCGGTGTCGCAACTGAATCCGATCAAGGTGTACTTCTACATCAGCGAGCAGGAGTATCTTGCGCTATCGGCGCAGGCGAAGTCGCGAGGCAAGGCGGACCTGCTCGGCAGCGGGAATGTGATTCCACTGAAGCTGACGCTTGCGAATGGCGAGGTGTTTCCGCAGACGGGACACATCATCTTTGTCGATCGCTCAGTGAGCGCGCAGACGGGGAGTATTCGGGTTGCGGCGCAGTTTGCGAACCCTGGAAACCTGTTGCGGCCGGGACAGTTTGGGCGCGTGACGGCGGAGACCAGCGTACTGCAAAACGCCGTGCTGGTGCCGCAACGAGCGGTGTCGGAGATGCAGGGGATGAACCAGGTGATCGTGGTGGGCAACGACAATGTCGCGCACATTCGCACGGTGAAACTGGGAACGCAGGTTGGGCCCAACATCATTATTGCGAGCGGCCTCAGTGCTGGCGAGCAGGTGGTGACCGAGGGCAACGACAAGGTGAAGGAGGGGATGAAACTCGCTCCCCAACCGGACAAGACGCTCAACGCTCCGGCGGCCGGGCAGAACGCGCAGGGGAACTAATTTATGATCTCGAAGTTCTTCATACGCCGGCCCATTGTGGCCATGGTGATTGCCATCCTGATGGTGATCGGTGGACTGGTCTCGTTGCTGAGCCTGCCGACTGCGCAGTTTCCGAATATTGTTCCTCCAGAGATTCTGGTGCAGGCGATTTATCCGGGCGCCGATGCGAAGACGCTGGAGCAAGCCGTCGCTACGCCGATTGAGCAGCAGATGAATGGCGTGGACAACATGAACTATATGGAGTCCACGAACGCGAGCAACGGGCTGACGCAGTTGACGGTGGACTTCGACGTCAAGACGAACTCCGATACGGACCAGATTCTTTCGCAGCTACGCGTGTCGCAGGCGCAGAGCCAGCTGCCGGCGATTGTTTCGGTTGCGGGATTGACGGTGCAGAAGTCGCTCAGTTCCCCGCTGATGCTGCTGGCGATTTCGTCGCCAAACTCGACGTATGACGGCGTGTTTCTTGCGAACTATGCGTACATCAATCTGGTCGATGAGATCACTCGCGTCAAGGGTGTGTCGCGCGTGCAGGTTTTTGGCGCGGGACAATATGCTCTGCGCGTGTGGGTGAAGCCGGACCAACTGGCGAAGCTGGGCGTGACGATTCCGCAGATTACGGCGGCACTGCAGACGCAGAATACGGTGAACCCGTCGGGGCAGATCGGCGGCGAGCCGGTTCCGAGCGGACAGGAGTTTACGTACACGGTCCGCACGCAGGGACGGCTGGTGAGCTCGGAGGAGTTCGGCAATATTATTCTGCGGTCGAACCCGGATGGGTCGGTGCTGCACTTGAAGGATGTCGCGCGGATTGAGTTGGGATCGCAGACGTACAACCTGAACGGGCGCTTCAACAGCAAACCGGCGGCGGTGATGGCGATCTATCAACTGCCGGGAACGAATGCGGTGCAGACGGCGAAAGATATTCGCGCTCGCATGGACCAGTTGACGGCGACGTTCCCGCCGGACATGCAGTACACGGCGGCACTCGACACAACGAAGGCTGTGAACGCCGGCATCCACGAGATTCTGGTGACGCTGGTGATCGCGCTGGTGCTGGTGATCCTGGTGGTGTACCTGTTCCTGCAAGGATGGCGTGCGACGCTGATCCCACTGCTGGCGGTGCCGGTATCGCTGATCGGCACGTTCATGGTTTTCCCGCTGCTGGGCTTCTCGATTAATACGCTGTCGCTGTTTGGATTGGTGCTGGCGATTGGGCTGGTGGTAGACGATGCGATCGTCGTGGTGGAGGCGGTTGAACACCATATCGAAGAGGGCATGACGCCACTCGAGGCTTCGTACGCTGCGATGGAGCAGGTCGCGAGCCCGGTGATTGCGATTGCTCTGATCCTGACGGCAGTGTTTGTTCCGACGGCCTTTATTCCGGGCATCACGGGGCGACTGTACCAACAGTTTGCGGTGACGATTGCGATCTCGGTGATCTTCTCGGCGTTCAATGCGCTTACGCTGAGCCCTGCTCTTTGCGCGTTGCTGCTGAAGCCGAAGACGGAAAACAATGGGCCGCTGGCACGGTTCTTTGGCTGGTTCAATCACGGATTTACACGCACGACGAATCGCTATGTGAGCACGTCGGGATGGCTGGTGCGGAAGTCGATTGTGGGTGTGGCGATCATTGCGATACTCAGCGTCTTCGTGCTGCTGCTGGGAGCGAGGTTGCCGGGAGGCTTTCTTCCGACGGAGGATCAGGGCTACGCGTTTGTTGCGCTGCAGCTTCCGCAGGGATCGTCGCTGCAGCGGACGACGGAGGCTTCGCAGGATGTCGAGGACGCGCTACACAAAGTTCCGGGCGTGCAAAATGTGACGTCGGTTGTGGGCTTCAGCCTGCTTAGCTTTACGCAGAGCACGTACAACGCGTTCTACTTTGTGACGCTGAAGGACTGGGACCAGCGGAAGAGTGCGGATGAACAATTCACGGCGATCCAGATGAACCTGGCGAAGTCGCTGGGAGGAATTAAGCAGGGGCTTGCGTTCTCGTTCCCTCCTCCGGCGATCCCTGGGCTGGGGAGTTCGGGCGGTGTGAGCTTTGTGCTGGAAGACCGCTCCGGCAATAGCGATCCGCAATTTCTTACGGCCAACCTTTACAAGTTTCTGGGAGCGCTGAGCAAGCGGCCGGAGATTGCTGCGGCCATCCCAGCGTATTATCCGGCGGTGCCCCAACTGTATGTCGATGTCGATCGAGAGAAGGTGGCGCAGCAGCAGGTGAACCTTGCGGATGTGTACACGACGATGCAGGCGTTCCTGGGCGGATCGCTGGTGAATTACTTCAACCGGTTCGGGCGACAGTGGCAGACGTATGTCGAAGCAGAGGGCGAGTCTCGCACGAACATCGACAACATCGGGCAGTTTTATGTGACGTCGGCGAACGGCAATCGCGTGCCGCTGAGTGCTCTGACGACGGTGCGGCGCACGACGGGGCCGGAGTTTACGACGAGGTTCAACGAGTACGAAGCAGCGCAGGTGACGATCGTTGCGGTGCCTGGGTACAGCTCTGGACAGGTGATGAAGGCGCTGGAGGAGACGTTCGCGCAGACGATGCCGAAGGGCATGGGCATGGACTACTCGGGCATGAGCTTCCAGGAGCACCAGGCACAGCAGAGTCTGCCGGCGTGGGTGGTGTATGCGCTGTCGATTCTGTTCTGCTTCCTGATTCTGGCGGCTCAGTATGAGAGTTGGTCACTGCCGTTTGGTGTGCTGCTGAGTACTCCGGTTGCGATCTTCGGAGCGTATCTCGCGCTCACGCTGCGGCACCTGGAGAACGATGTGTATGCGCAGATCGGACTGGTGATGCTGATCGGACTTTCTGCGAAGAATGCGATTCTGATTGTCGAGTTTGCGAAGGATGAATATGCCAAGGGAGAGACGATCTACGAGGCCGCGATGAATGGTGCCCGGCTTCGCTTCAGGCCGATCCTGATGACGGCGTTTGCGTTCATCCTGGGCTGCGTTCCGCTGTGGTTCGCAACTGGCGCAGGAGGAGTTTCGCGACAGATCCTCGGCACGGTTGTGATCGGCGGCATGCTAGCGGCCACGGTGATTGCGATCTTCCTGATCCCTGTGACGTTTTCAATTGCCGAACGATTTGCAAATCGCTTTGGCTCAGACCATAGCGCATCGCTCGACGTGAAGGGACATTCGGACGAGCGGACATCGCATGATGCGACGCACACTATCGAACACTCGAAGGATGGCCAAGTATGAATCGCCTCGCACGCACGATCACTACGGTAGCGATGCTTGCCTCGGTTGCGGGATGCAAGGTCGGGCCGAACTATAAGCGACCGGTCGTCGATACTCCTGCGAGTTATCGCGGAGCTCTTGCACCGGACATTGCGGCCAATGGAACGACGGCCCCGCTTGGAGCGCAGAAGTGGACGACGGTGTTCACCGACCCGGCACTGCAAGGGTTGATTATCGAAGCGCTGAAGAATAATTATGACGTGAAGATCGCCGCGGACCGCGTGCTTGAGGAGCAGGCGCAGGTGGGTATCACAAAGGCGGGGCAGTATCCGACGCTGAGTGTTGGTGGATCTTATGATGCTCTCGGGCTTCCGAGCGGGCTACTCAACAGCTTCAACAACAACTCCAGCAATAGTTCGAGTGGCTCAAAACAATCGACCGCGACACATTATTATGCGGGCGGTCTGACTGCATCGGTGGCGTGGAATCTGGATTTCTGGGGCTACTATCGTAGGCAGACTGAGGCTGCGCAAGCGCATCTACGCGCGACGGAGTGGGCGCAACAGACGACCTACAGCACGCTGGTGCAGAGTGTGGCGACGTCGTATTACCAACTGCGGACGCTCGATGCCGAGCTGGCGATCACGAAAGATACGCTGGCCGCGCGGAAACAATCTCTCGAGCTGACGCAGAAGTTGGAGCAGGGTGGATCGGATTCGTTGGCGGATGTACGCCAGGCCGAGGAGCTTTATTACACGGCGCAGGCGCAGATTCCTGATCTCGAACGGCAGATTCAACAGCAGGAGAATAATTTAAATCTGTTGCTTGGACATGCTCCCGGGCCCATTGCGCGGAGTGAATCGGATGCGACGATTGCGAACGCACCGCACCCTGCGGAGGTGCCGGTGGGACTGCCTTCGGAGCTGTTGGAGCGGCGCCCTGATGTTCGGCGCGCTGAGGAGTTGCTGATCCAGGCGAACGCCAACATCGGTGTTGCGCGGGCGCAGTATTTTCCTCAACTCGCGATCTCGGGCTCGGGCGGTACGTCGAGTAACCAATTGAAGGGCCTGGTTGATACGGGCAATATGTATTACTACGCGATCGGAAGCTTATCGCAACCGATCTTCGATGGAGGGCGGATACGCAGCAATTATCGCCTGGCCCAGGCCGCGCACAAGGAGCTGTTGGACACGTATCAGCAGACGATTGCGGGCGCGCTGCGCGATGTCTCGAACGCGCTGATTGCGTATAGCAAGACTCGCGAGTATCGCGAGCAGCAGGAGAAGCAGACGGCGGCGGCGGCGGACGCGGTGCGACTGGCTCGCATGCGGTACAACGGCGGATATACGAGCTATCTGGAAGTGCTGACGACGGACACGAATCTGTATAACTCGCAGCTTACGCTGGAAGCGGCGCAGCAGCAGGAGGCGCTATCGCTGGTCCAGTTGTATAACGCGCTGGGTGGCGGATGGTAGAGCTTGCGCTAGAGATCGGCGTGTAGACGATGCTGCCAGTCGGCGATTGCCTTGCGCTCGGTGGCGGGAAAGGTGAGGTGTCCGACCTTGCGTCCGGGGCGCGGCTGCTTCCCGTAGTCGTGACGAAAGAGCCCTGGATATGCGGCTGTTTCGGCCTCGGGCGGCATCGTGCCAATGCAGTTGAGCATTACTGTGGGGTGGCTGAGGGTGCTGCCTAGCTCCAGACCAGCGATGGCTCGCAGATGATTTTCGAACTGCGATGTCGCGGAGCCTTCGATGGTCCAGTGGCCGGAGTTGTGGACGCGCGGCGCCATTTCGTTGGCCAGCAGATGGCCGTTGGCCACAAAAAACTCTACTGCTAATACTCCGATGTACTCGAGCTTCGCGAGCAAATTCGTGAGATAGTTTTCTGCTTCGTGCTGCAGGGTGGCGTCGATGAAGGGGGCGATCGAGGTGCGTAGGATTCCTTCGCGATGATGGTTTTCGATGAGCGGATAGAACACGATCTTTCCGGTTCGGCTGCGCGCTGCAATCAGGGAAACTTCGTTTTCGAAGTTCACCATCCCTTCGAGGATGCAGGGGACTCCGCCGACTTCGGTCCAGGCTGCAGCAGCCTCTTCGGGATCTCGCAGACGGACCTGGCCCTTGCCGTCGTAGCCCATGCGGCGAGTTTTTAGGATGGCGGGCAGGCCAATACTTTTGATGGCTTCCTGGAGATCGTCGAGGCTGTCGACCGCGGCGAATGGAGCGGTGCCGATGCCGCAGTCGTGAAAGAATCGCTTCTCGAGAAGACGGTCCTGGGCGATGCCGATGGCTCGGGCGTTGGGATAGAGAGGGAGGCCGTGGAGGACGTCGGCGTGGATATTTTCGCTCTCGATGGTGACGAGATCGACTTGATGCGCGAAGGCGGCGACTGCGGCGGCATCGTCCAAATCTACAGGCAGGACGCGGGCTTCCTGCTCAGCGCAATCTCCGGGCTGGCCGGCGCACACGATGTCGAGGCCGAGCGACTTCGCGGCCTGTGCAAGCATGAGCGCCAATTGTCCGGCGCCGAGAATTCCGATACGCGGCTTGGGTTCGTTCGTCATTTGCGTGGGTCGGGTCCCTTCAATACCGTCTTCGTTTGGGTGCTGCGGAATTTTTCGAGCTTCTGTGCGATGGTGCTGTCGTGCAGCGCGAGGATGGAGACGGCGAAGAGGCCGGCGTTCTTCGCGCCAGCTTCGCCGATGGCGAAGGTTGCGACGGGAATGCCCGCGGGCATCTGCGCGATGGAGAGCAGCGAGTCGAGGCCGTTGAGGGCGCGGCTTTTTACGGGGACGCCGAGCACGGGGAGGGTGGTTTTGGATGCGACCATGCCGGGCAGATGGGCTGCGCCACCCGCTCCTGCGATGATGATTCGCAGGCCGCGCTGCTGGGCGGTTGCGGCGTACTGGATCATCTTGTCGGGCGTGCGATGTGCGGAGACGACCTCGGCCTCGTAGCCGATGCCGAAGTCGTCGAGGACTTTCGCTGCTGCTTCCATGGTGGGCCAATCAGACTTTGAGCCCATGATGATTCCAACGTCGATTGTTTTTTTTGCTTTCGCCATCAGGCTCTCCATTGTTGCAATACTTCTACGAATGCGGCTTGCTCGAGTGCCTGCACGCGGTCCTTCAAGGTCTCTGCGGTGACGCCGGGCAGAACCGGACAACGCTTTTGTAGCACGATGGGGCCGCCGTCAACCTCTTCGGTTACCTGGTGAATGGTGCAGCCGGTTTCAGTGACGCCGGCGGCAAGAACGGCCTCGTGGACTCGCTGATTCATGAGGCCACCGAAGGCGGGGAGGAGCGAGGGATGAACGTTGAGGAGTCTTCCCTGCCAGGCGTTCACGAATTTTGCGGAGACGATGCGCATGTAGCCGATGAGCAGTACGAGGTCTGCTCCGGCCTGGTGGAGCGCGGCGCTGACGATGTCGTCGAAGGCTTCTCGCTTGAGTCCGGCGGGGTCGAGGAAGAGGGTGGGGGCGTTGTATTTCGCGGCTCGTTCGAGGATGGGGGCGGTTGGTTTGTCGGAGGCGACGAGAACGATTTCGGCGTCGAGTGTGCCGGCGGCGATTGCGTCGAGGATGCCCTGCAGCGCTGTGCCGCGCGTTGAACCGAGGATGGCTACCTTCAAACTCATGCGGATCGTACCGCTTTCATGTGCTCGATGCGCTGGGCGATGAGGGGCTCGGTTCCGATGTCGGTGCGGTGGAAGAAGGGGCCGGGGATTTGTTGGACGACTCGCTCGCAGATTGCTTCCGCTTCGGTAATGGTCGGGGCGGTTCCGACTACCGCGACGGTGCGCGAACCGGTGGCGATGAGGGCGTTGTCCTTGACGTCGACTGCGCTGAGAAAGAGTGTTGCGTTGCTCGGCAGATCGGTGGGGAGGGTGACGACGTCGCCCTTGCGCGGAGTGTCGGGGTAGCCTTCGGGGACGATGTATTTGCAGACGCTGGCGAGCGGAGCGAAGGTGACGGCGAGGCTGGCGAGTGTGCCGTCGACGATGGCTCGGCAGATTGCGACGAAGTCTGTGTCGAGGAGCGTGAGGAGATTGAGAGATTCGGGGTCGCCGAAGCGGGCGTTGTATTCGATGAGCTTGACGCCGCTTTTGGTGGCCATGAAGCCGCCGTAGAGGATGCCTTTGTAGGGGGCTCCGCATTCTTTGGCGAGGGCGGCGGCGACCTGCTGATTGATGGCTTGCGCGGCGGCGATGTCGGCATCGGTGAGGAAGGGGAGTTTGTGGTCGGCGTCGGTGTAGGTGCCCATGCCTCCGGTGTTGGGGCCCTTGTCGCCGTTGTAGGCTCGCTTGTGATCCTGCACGGCGGGCATGGGACGCAAGGTGATGCCGTCGCAAAAACTCATCAGCGAAAATTCTTCGCCTTCGATTTTTTCTTCGACGACGAAGGGGTGTCCGTGTGCGATGAGTTCGCGGCAGAAGATGAGGCTGTCGTCGAGCGAGTGCAGGTGGTCTCCGCAGACCTTTACGCCTTTGCCGCCGGCGAGGCCGTCGTCCTTGATGACGTGCCGATGCGGATATTTCGCGAGGACAGCTTCGAGGCCGTCGAGGGATTCGAAGCGCTGAAAGAATGGGTTGCCGGGGATGTTGTACTTCGCGAGCAGGTCGCGCGTAAATGCCTTGCTGGATTCGATGCGAGCGAGGCTTTGCGTGGGGCCGACGACCGGAATGTTTGCGGCCCACAAGGCGTCGGCGACGCCTGCGGCGAGTGGGGCTTCGGGGCCGAGGACTGCGATGGTTGTGTGGTGCTGCTGCGCGAAGGCTGCTACGTCGGCGGGGTTGGTGATGCTGCCGAGGCCGTAGTCAGCGCAGAGCGCGGCGATGCCGGGATTGCGCGCGCCACTGAAGCAGAGCAGCGTTGGGTGTTGCGGGGAGCGAGCCAGGGCGATGGCGATGGCGTGCTCGCGCGCTCCTGAGCCGACAATGAGAATCGTCTCGCTCATTTTGCGAGGCTCGCCATGACTGTTGCTTCGAGGGGACGCAGATCGGGCTCGAAGGTGGTGCCGGTGATTTTTTCGAAGAGCTGAATGTAGCGCGCGGCGAGCTCCGCGATGAGGTCGGGAGGTGGGACGGGAAGCTCGGCGTCTTTGTAGGGATCGCAGCGGTCGCGGAACCAGAGGCGAAAGAATTCCTTGTCGATCATGTTGGGTTCCTGGCCGGCGGCGAGGCGTTCGGCGTAGCTGTCGGCGAGCCAGTAGCGGCTGGAGTCGGGGGTGTGGATCTCGTCGATGAGCAGGATTTCGCCGTCGGGGGTGACGCCGAATTCGTACTTTGTGTCGACGAGGATGAGGCCGCGTTGGGCGGCTAGCTTCTGTCCGAAGGCGAAGAGTTCGAGGGTCTTGGATGAGCAGAAGTCCCACTGCTGCTGCGTGAGCCAACCTTCAGCGACGATCTCTTCGGCGGTGATGGGGCGGTCGTGCTCTTTTTCTTTGGTGGTGGGCGTGACGATGTTTTCTGGCAGGGGCTGGTTCTTCTTCATGCCCTCGGGGAGGGGGTGGCCGCAGTAGTTGCGGATGCCCTTTTGATATTGCGTCCAGATGGAGGTGTCGGTTGAGCCGGTCATGTAGCCACGCACGACGAACTCGATGGGGAGCACGGTACACTTGCGTGCGATGAGAGCGTTGGCGTGTGGGCTGGAGAGGACGTGATTGCCGATGATGTTGCGGGTCTGCTCAAACCAGTAGAGCGAGGTGCGATTGAGGACCTGGCCCTTGAACGGAATCGCTCCTAGGAGGCGGTCGAAGCCGCTCTGGCGGTCGGTGGTGAGGAGCAGGAGACGGCCGTCACCGAGCTCGTAGGTGTCGCGAACCTTGCCTGGATACTTTGCGGCGAGTGGCAGATTTGTGGCGACCAGGCAGTGCGGAATTGCGTCGAGTAGAAGCTGTCGTTCCATGTGAATTAGACCTCACCAAAGCGTACGCCGGAGGTGTTCGCTTCGACGCGGCCCAACTCCCAGACGCGGAATGCGGGGAAGGATTGGATGGCGGCAGAGAGGGCGGGCTCGAGGCCGGGCGGTCCAACGAGCACGAGGCCGACGCCCATGTTGAAGGCGCGATGCATCTCGAGGTCGTCGATGTTGCCGAGGCGCTGCATGAGCGCGAAGATTGGTTGCGGCGTCCATGTGGAGCAGTCGATGACGGCGCCGAAGCCTTCGGGGAAGACGCGCGGGACGTTTTCGACGAGGCCTCCTCCGGTGATGTGGGCCATGGCCTTGATGGGGATTCCGGCAGTGAGAATGCTGCGCACGGGAGCGACGTAGTTGGCGTGCGGTGCGAGCAGGACGTCTGCGATTGATTTGCCCTCGAGCTCGTCGGGTGTGGCGTCGATGGCGAAGCCGCCCATCTCGAAGATGAGCTTGCGCGCGAGGGAGAAGCCGTTGGTGTGGAGGCCGCTGGAGTTGATGCCGTAGAGGACGTCGCCGGCGAGGATGTTTGCTCCGGTGAGAACTTTGTCACGGTCGACGACGCCGGTGACGAAGCCGACGACGTCGAGGTCGCCCTCGGCATAGACGGCGGGCATCTCGGCGGTTTCGCCGCCGACGAGGGCGATGCCGGCTTCGACGCAGGCGGCGCTCATGCCGCGGACGAGGGCTTCGACGATGTCGGGCTCGATCTTGTGGAAGCCGAGGTAGTCGAGGAAGGTGAGCGGCGTTGCTCCCATGACGATGATGTCGCCTGCGACGGCGGAGACGAGGTCGTGGCCGAGGGCTTCGTAGCGGCCGGCCATGACGGTGACTTTGCTCTTGGTACCAACGCCGTCGGTGCTTTGGACCATGACCGGATCGTGGAGGCCCTTGAGCGCATCGCCCAGAGAGAACAGCGTGCCGAACGAGCCGAGGCCGGTGAGGACAGCTCCGGCGTGGTGCTTGTGGGTTTGGGCGACATGCGACTTGATGCGGCGGACGGCCTCGTTGCCGGCTTCGATGTCTACTCCCGCAGACTTGTAATCTACCTTCACGCTCACGCTCTCTCCTACCCAACCCACTTGCGTGCGTTGTCAAACATTCGTTGCCACGGGCTGTGTTTCAGCTCGCGTGTCCAGGTGTGTTGTACGCCGAGGAAGACTCGTTCGGGATGCGGCATGACGATGAGGGCTCGGCCGTCGGCGCTGCTGAGGCCTGCGATTCCCTGCACCGAGCCGCTGGGATTGAGCGGGTACTGCTCGGTGATCTTCGAGTAGGTGTCGATGTAGCGCAGGCCGATGAGGGCGTCGGCTGCGGCGGTGCTGACGTGGCCTTCGCCGTGAGCGACGACGATGGGCATGCGTGCTCCGGCCATGCCGTCGAAGAAGAGCGAGGGCGATGGCTGGATCTCGACCATGCAGACGCGCGCTTCGAAGCGGGCTGAAACGTTGCGTGCGAAGTGTGGCCACGCGGAGGCTCCGGGGATGATGTCGCGGAGCTGCGCCATCATCTGGCAGCCGTTGCAGACGCCGAGTGCGAAGCTGTCGGAGCGCTCGAAGAAGGTGGCGAACATTTCTTTGAGGCGATGATTGAAGAGGATGGTCTTCGCCCATCCGCTGCCTGCGCCGAGGACGTCGCCGTAGGAGAAGCCTCCGCAGGCGGCGAGGCCTTTGAAGGAGGCGAGGTCGACGCGGCCGGCGAGCAGATCGCTCATGTGCACGTCGACTGCGGAGAAGCCTGCGCGGTCGAAGGCTGCGGCCATCTCTATCTGGCCGTTGACGCCTTGCTCGCGGAGGATGGCGATGCGGGGCTTCGCGGTGTGGAGGAAGGGTGCGCTTACGCGTTCGGCTAGATCGAACGGGACGCTGACGGCGAGGCCGGGGCGAGTTGCGTCCTGGAGGAGTGAGAATTCCTGGAGAGCGCAGTCGGGATTGTCTCGCAGGGACTGGATGTGGAAGCTGGTCTCGGCCCACATAGTCTGCAGGGCTGAGCGCGTGTTGCGGTAGGCGATCTCGTTGCCGCTGCGGATGACGATGTCGTTGCCGGGGAGGCTGCGGCCGATGACCTGCGCGGTGATGCAGGCGTGATGCAGGCGGGCGAGAACTTCGGCGACGTCGCTGGTTGCGACCTGGATGACTGCGCCGAGCTCTTCGCTGAAGAGCGCGGGGAGGCTGGCGGAGGGGAGATGGATATCGAGGCCCATGCGGCCAGCGAAGGCCATCTCTGCAAGGGTGACGAAGAGGCCGCCGTCGCTGCGATCGTGATAGGCGAGGAGCTTGTGCTCGCGATTGAGGTGCTGGATTGCGTCGAAGAAAGCCTTGAGGATTTCGGGGCTGGGGACGTCGGGGGCGTGGTCGCCGACTTGTGCGTAGACCTGCGCGAGGCAGGATCCTCCGAGGCGATTCTTCCCAGCACCGAGGTCGATGAGGATGAGAGACGCGTCGCCTTCGCGGAGCTGCGGGGTGAGGGTTTTGCGTACGTCGGTGACGGGTGCGAAGCCTGAGACGATGAGCGAGA
This sequence comes from Granulicella sp., assembly GCA_027452215.1. Taxonomy (GTDB): domain Bacteria; phylum Acidobacteriota; class Terriglobia; order Terriglobales; family Acidobacteriaceae; genus Granulicella. The sequence goes on from DAIDGQ010000025.1 coordinate 114,382, forward strand.
GGGGCGAGACGACGGACTTCGCGTCGCTGCCTTCGCTCCACTTCGTCTTCATGGACATGGAATCTTTGCCGACTGGAATCGTGATGCCGAGCGCTGGGCAGAACTCCATTCCTACGGCGTGGACGGCGTCGAAGAGCTTCTGATCTTCGACTCCTTCGCCGGCGGCGGCCATCCAGTTGGCGGAGAGTTTGATGTCGCCTAGCTTGGCGATGGCGGCGCCTGCCAGGTTGGTGATGACTTCGCCGACGGCCATGCGCGCGGAGGCGGAGGCGTTGATGACGGCGAGCGGGGTGCGCTCGCCGATGGCCATGGCCTCGCCCCAGGTGGACTCGAAGGCGCCGAGGGTCACGGCGCAGTCGGCCACGGGGACCTGCCAGGGGCCGACCATCTGGTCCTGCACGACCATGCCGGTGATGCTGCGATCGCCGATGGTGATGAGGAAAGATTTTGAGGCGATGGCGGGGAGACGGAGGAGACGCTCGACTGCGTCGGTGAGGGTGACGCCGGAGAGGTCGAGTGGAGCGGAGGCGACCGGGGTGCGGGAGAAGGCTCGCTCCATCCGCGGCGGCTTGCCGAAGAGGACCTGCAGAGGGAGGTCGATGGCCTTCTGGCCGCCGTCGCTGAGGGTGAGGTGCGGGTCGTGCTCGGCAGTGCCGATGACGGCGTAGGGACAGCGTTCGCGGGCGCAGATCTCTTCGAAGGCGGCGAGGTATTCGGGCGCGATGGCGAGGACGTAGCGCTCCTGCGATTCGTTGCACCAGGCCTCGAGCGGGCTGAGGCCGGCCTCGCCGCGAGGGATGGCGTTGAGGTCGAAGGTGCCGCCGCAGCCTCCGTCCTTGATGAGTTCGGGGAAGGCGTTCGAGAGGCCGCCCGCGCCGACATCGTGGATGAAGGCGATGGGATTTTTCTCGCCACGCTGCCAGCAGCGGTCGATGACTTCCTGGGCGCGGCGCTCCATCTCGGCGTTGTCGCGCTGGACGGAGGCGAAGTCGAGGTCGGTGTTGCTGGTGCCGGTGCTGCTGGAGGCGGCTCCTCCTCCGAGGCCGATGAGCATGGCCGGACCGCCGAGGGCGACGAGGGCGTAGCCGGGCTTCATGGCTCCCTTCTCGACGTGTTCGGCGCGAATGTTTCCGAGGCCTCCGGCGAGCATGATGGGCTTGTGATAGCCGAAGACGGTGTCGCCGCTGAGTTGCTCGAAGGTGCGGAAGTAGCCGCAGAGGGCGGGCCTTCCGAACTCGTCGTTGTAGGCTGCGGCACCGAGCGGGCCTTCGATCATGATGTCGAGCGGAGAGGCGATGTGTGCGGGGCGAGCAGGGGTGCGCTCCCACGGCTGCGGGGCTTGCGGGAGGTTTAGATTGGAGACGGTGAAGCCGCAGAGGCCGGCCTTGGGCTTGGCTCCGCGGCCGGTTGCACCTTCGTCGCGAATCTCGCCACCGGAGCCTGTTGCGGCGCCGGGCCAGGGAGAGATGGCGGTGGGATGATTGTGCGTCTCGACCTTGAGCAGGATGTGGATGTCTTCGTCGTGATACGCGTAGGTCGCGCCGTCGGGGTCCGGGAAGAAGCGGCCTCCGTGGCCGCCGCGAATGACGGCGGCGTTGTCGCGATAGGCGGAGAGGACGTTGTCGCCGGAGACTTCGTTGGTGTTGCGGATCATCTGGAAGAGCGAGCGCGGCTGCTGGACGCCGTCGATGGTCCAGGTGGCGTTGAAGATCTTGTGGCGGCAGTGCTCGCTGTTGGCCTGGGCGAACATGTAGAGCTCGACGTCGGTGGGGTTGCGGCCGAGGCGGTTGAACTCGGCGACGAGGTAGTCGATCTCGTCGGGCGCGAGGGAGAGGCCGAGGGCGCGGTCGGCTGCGGCGATGGCGGAGGCTCCGAGGCCGAGGACGTCGATGTGCTGGAGCGGCTTTTGCTCGCGAGGGGCGAAGAGGGCGTGGAGTTCGTCGGGGCTCTCGAAGAAGACGCTTTCGGTCATGCGATCGTGCAGCGCGGCGGCGAGGGAGCGGACATTGCGCGCTCCGGGAATGCGCACGACACGCGCTCGCTCGATGCGGTCGATGGTGGTGAAGCCGGTGTTGTGGAGGATGTCTGTCGCCTTGCTGGACCAGGGCGATTGCGTTCCGACGCGGGGGCCGATCCAGACGGACGGGCCGGGGGGGAGCTCGACGCCCGAGCCGAGGAGCTGGGAGAGACGCTGGTGGTCGATGGAGCTGGCGGAGTCGGGGCGGAGGAGCAGGAGGTACAGGTATGAGGCCTCGACCTCTGCGACCGACGGGTCGAGGACGCGCAGGGTCGAGGCCAGCCGCGTTGCTTCGAACGTGGTCAGAGCCGATGGGCCGGGGAGCACTCGCACCGTGGTGGCGCTAGAGATGGGCCGAGAGATTTCTTGTGATGTGGCTTGCGACATCTTCAGTATGTTTGGCAGCGTCGTTCCGTTTTTGTTCCAGCGTGTTGAGGTACTCTTCCGTGATGTCTCCGGTGACGTACACGCCATCGAAGACGGAGGTGTCGAAGTGGGTGAGGCCGGGAGCGGCCTCGGTAATGGCCTGCTTGAGATCGTCGAGATCCTGAAAGATGAGCTCGTCGGCACCGATGTCGTCGGCCAATTGGCGGACATCGCGACCGCTGGCGATGAGCTCGGACCTCGCTGGCATATCGATTCCGTAGACGTTAGGGAAGCGGACCGGCGGTGCGGCGGAGCTGACGTAGACCTTCTTGGCCCCCTGCTCGCGGACCATGGCGATGATCTCGCGGATGGTGGTGCCCCGCACGATGGAGTCGTCTACGAGCAACACGTTTTTGCCTTGGAAGACCTGCGGGATGGGGTTGAGCTTGCGGCGGATCGACTGCCGGCGCTGCGCCTGGCCGGGCATGATGAAGGTCCTGCCGACGTAGCGATTTCTTACCAGAGCATCGCGGTACGGAAGCTGCAGGCGGGTGGCGATCTCCTGCGCGGCGACGCGGCTGGTGGAGGGGATGGGGATGACGACGTCGATGGGGATATGCGCCCACTCCCGCTTGATCTTCTCGGCGAGCTTGGTGCCCATGTTGATGCGGCACTGGTAGACGGAGGCACCGTCGAGGACGGAGTCGGGGCGCGCGAGGTAGACGTACTCGAAGAGGCACGGAGCCTTCTCGTGAGCCAGCAGACTTTCGTGCCGGTAGACGGTTCCCTGCATGTCGATGAAGACGACTTCTCCGGGAGCGAGGTCGTGATCGAGGTCGAAGCCGGCGACCTGCAGAGCGACACTCTCGGAGGCGATCATGTACTCGGCGTCGTCGCCCTGGCCGCGGGAGCCGAAGACGAGAGGCCTGATTCCATTCAGGTCGCGGAAGGCGATGAGGCCGACTCCGGCGACCATCGCGATGACGGCGTACCCTCCCTTGCAGCGCCGATGAACCTCTTCGACGGCTGCGAAGACATCGAATTCATTGGGCTGGACGGCTCCGCGCCGGGCCATCGCATGGGCGAAGACGTTGAGCATCACCTCGGAGTCGGAGCTGGTATTGAGGTGGCGCATGTCGGTACGGAAGAGGCTGTCCACGATCTCGGAGACGTTGGTCAGATTGCCGTTATGCGCGAAGATGATTCCGTAGGGAGAGTTGACGTAGAAGGGCTGCGCCTCTGCTACGGACGCGCAGCCCGCGGTGGGGTAGCGGACGTGGCCGACGCCCATGTTGCCGAGGAGGCGCGCCATGTTTCCGGCGTCGAAGACATCGGTGATGAGGCCGTTGCCCTTCTCGAGGTAGAAGCGGTCTTCAAAACAGGTGGCAATGCCCGCAGCGTCCTGGCCGCGGTGCTGAAGCATGGAGAGACTTTCGTAGATTACTGAGCTTACTGGACTGCGCCCGAAGACGCCGACAATACCACACATGATCCCTCACTGCCTGGCTGATGCCGGGGTGTCTTCGATGGTTGAAACGAAGTCTGCCGGCGGAGATAAATGAAGCTGAAGTCGTCGGTGTGCTTCAGTACGTTTAGATTCCGGTCCAGCGGAAACGGTTCAGTGGAGCGGATGTCTCGCGCCACCCAACGCTGTAGCGGCCAGGAAAAATGGGACTCCTCTATCATCTCCCATCCCGATGAGGAAAATGGGGCGCGGGCGGTGCCGGGAGGAGATTTTCTGGAAGAAACCGAGGGAATCGCGATGGATGGGAAGCAGCGGACGGGGTTGGCGCGGTCGCTGGAAGGGGGCGCGGACGCTAGAAGTTGAAGGAGAGGCCGCCCTGGATTCCGCGGGGAATCTGGGCGAGGAAGAGGGTCTGGCCGTCCGGGGCGAGAACGGGCTGATAGCCCTGCTCGAGGAGGTTGGTCGCCTCGACGACCGCATCCACGCCCTGGGGGAGCAATCGTCCACACCACAGCCGCTGGCGAAGGTAAAAGCTGAGATACGCTTCCTCCGGCGTGGCGTTATAGGCATTGACCTGGGTCAGCGTGCGGAGAGGCTGCCAGCGGTATTCGACTCGCAGATCGCTTCCGGTTCGCGCGATCTTGCCTCGCAAGGCAGCGCTCATGGCGGACGCCGTCTGGGGACTTGTCCCAGCTGCGAGGTCGGTCATGACGAGGTTCCCTTTGCTGCGCAATACGGTGCCGAGGTCGTACTCGACCCACGCAGAGAGGGCCGGGGTGAGCGGTTGCATGAGCGAAACACTGAGTCCGCGGCCAGCGTAGCCGGGGGCTGCTGCTTCGAATGTACCCGTGGTTGGATCGGCGACGGCGCCTACAGCCTGCAGAGCTCCTCGTCCCATGAGGCCGCTTCCTCCGATCGCGCTGTAGTCGAAGCGGTCAAGGTACGCGGACGCGCTGACGACGCGGCTTCCGAGCTTGCGGCTGACGGAGAGCTCCTGATGCAGACCGCTGTCGCTCAAGGGTCGACCGCGGGCGTCCGTTACGGCGGTCAGGGTTGGCTCGAGCTGGTCGAGGTCGTCGGAGCTTTGGAGCTCGCGGCCCGTCGCGAGGCGATACTCGACGACGACATTGCTGCCGGGACGGAGCGTGAGACGAAGGAAGGGCTCGGCCTCGAGGCGGGTCGCCTCAAGCCGTTCGGCTTCGAGCAGGGTGCCGACGTCGATCAGGAAGGTGTCGCCGAGGGTGAATTGCTGGGTGCTGGCGAGGTGCAGCACCTGCAGGCCGTTGGTCGAGCCGCCACTCATCATCTCGGGATGCGATTGGAAGCTGGAGACCATGCGGGTGCTTCCGCTGAACGGAGTTCGCCGCTCGTAGCCGGTGATGACCGCAACCGATGGGCCGGCGGGATACTCTCCTCCGGCGTTGCCGAGATCGGCGCGAAATACGGCTCCATCTCCGTCAGCCATCGTACGATCGAGGACCAGGGCCTGGTGCATGCCTCCGTCGCCGAAGCCTCCATCGCCGTTGGTGAGGACGATCTTTCCCTGCGAAGAGACGCGGTGGGACTGTTCCGCACTGGTGGAGACCGAGGTCCCATCTTCGGGGTCGACCAGCCGGAGCAACGGGCGGCTGGCGGTGGAACGCAGCGTCCACTTCCAGTCGTCGACGGGCTCATCGGCTCGACGGCGCTGGGCGGGGAGCCAGTTATCGGCTTCGAACACGGCGCTCATGGTGAGATTAACGACGGATTGGACCCCTGCGCGGAGGCGAATGTTGTTTCTCGAGAAGGGGACAAAGAAGGCGGCGGTGGCGCGGAGTTGATAGCGGCCGGGTGCGACCATGGGCATCAGGTAGCGGCCGTGGTCGTCGCTGATGGCAGTGGCTACGGTGGTTGCGTCGGAGCGCAGCAACTCGACCAGCGCACCCATCTGGGGTGTGCCGCGAACGTCGCGCACTGTGCCGGAGATCATCGCAGGAGTCGGCATGGCGAGGCTCTGGCCTGTCCAACCTGCTACGAACAGCATCAGCAACAAACCTGGTACGACTCGTTTCACCGCGCTCAAACCCTCATCTGCGCGTCTGCGGCTCTCCGAAAATCCGCCCAGTCGGGAAGCCGGACGGCGGTCTAGCTGGCGGAGGCGGCCAACACGGAACTGTCCTGTGTGGCTTGGCTCCTGATGCCCGGACCGCGACGAGTTGATCGCGGTCTGGGACACACTGCAACGGTCCCTCTTCAGTTTACTGCTCCACAATGAACGGAGCACTCTGGGCGATCTGCTGCTTGGAGACACCGTCGTTCACTTTGATCGTCACCTGATACCGTCCGGGCTCGAGAGCCGCCAACGGCATCGTCTTCTCCAGCGTCAACTGATCCGCGTTGGGATTCAGCTTCGCGGCCGACTCTTGCGAGTCGAGAATCTGCTTGTTGGTTGCCAGATCCAGTACCTGATACTCGATTGTTGCATCGTTGCGCTTGTTGTCGCCGATGCCCAAATTATAAACCTGCATCCAGAAATTGAGGTTCTGGGCGCGATGGAAGGTGACGGGCGCGGAGATCGTCGGAGGAACCCTCGGGATCACCTTGGTGTTGCCGATGACGAAGCTGCCGGCTCCGACATCCTTGGACGGCACGCGCTCCATCTCTCCCGCCAAAATCAGAGAGGAGGAGGCCAGACGGTCGTCGTCAAACTTGGGGACCTCGACGCTGCGTCTCCAGGTTCCCATGTGGTCGGGATTGTTTACGTCCTTGATGGCGATTTCGAGCTTGTAGCGGCCCGGGGGCAGAGGAATCGCGTTCCAGTAGACCGACATATTGTTCTTGGTGCGCTGCAGCAGGTCGCTGGGCGTCTCTACCTTCACCGTGTCTTCAAAGGTGTAGACGATGTGGTGGTTGATGTTGCTGACTCGCCCGAGAATATTGACCGTGCCGGTCGAATCGCCTTCCTTGGTGCTGTAGGTGATGTCGCCGTTGCGGATCTGCAGCGTGACGGGGACCATCACGGTCTCGTTGGTCAACTTGACGTAATCGGTGCGAACGTCGAAGAGGAACGGAGGCCCTGTGAGGACCTTGGACGAAGCGAGAAACTGATCCAGGTCAGCAAACTTGACCGGAGGAGGAGCGAATAACTTGGCGAACTGGTCGAGGCGGTCGAACTGCTTGCTCTGCTGCGAGGAAGCCATCGGGCCGGTTCCGAGCTGCTCCAGACCTCCACCCGCGAAACGGTCGGCCTTCTTGGCCTGCCCCATCTCCTCATACTGCGTGAGGCCGGCTCCCGGAACGTGCTTGAGAGCGTCCTTCTCGGAGCGGTCCATGGTGGCGTGATAGTCGCCGCACATGCAGGTGTCGACGAACTCGATGTCGATGTTGTCGCCGATGCCTTCGAGGTAACGGTAGTGCCAGACTTCAAAGGGGAAGGTCGAGGTATTGCCGCCGCCCTCGTCCATCGGGCGGTCGTAGCTTCCTCCGGAGGGGTGCGAGTCGATGCTGTCGGCTTTGCCGTAAGCAATATAGATGTGGCCACGGTCGGTCATCCAGCCGGGCTTGCCTGCCGCAAAGTGCTCATTCGCATAGGCAATACGGGCGTAGTACTCATCGCGGTACTCGTTGTCGTTGGAGTCGGGATTGGGGTTGCGGCGGAGCCAGAACTGCTCGATGAACGCATCGCGCTCTTCGTCGTTGGAGAGGCTCTTGAAGGTTTTGGCCTCCTGGTCGGTGATGATCCAGCGGACATCCTCATCCAACCACTTCTTGTAGGACCCCTTCAACTCCTGCACGGTGGCCTTGCGGCGTTCGCGCTCTTCGTGGTCGCTCAAGCGGCGCTTCAACGGATCCGGCTTCTCTGCGACTGGCGGAGTCTTGGTGACTCCCCCATTATCCTGAAGGGTTTGCGTGGTCGAATCACTGGCCGGTGCAGCCTGTGCAAGCGCGGCAGCGCCTGCACACGAGAGCGCCAGAGTAGCGAAACCGTACACGATGAAACGAACCTGCGGGATTTTCATGAGGGGGCCATACTCCTGATACATAGACGCCCCTATTCTAGCCCCCACAGACTCTGCGCACAAGGCACCCTTACAACCCGCTGGTATCATGGAGACATCGAAGAAGTTCCACGACCCAGGCTCACCCCCAAATCCGGCGATACAGTACTCTAGGAATGATGGTCCCGAGAGGAAATACAGATTGCACGGAACCTTTGTCCGAATCCCTGCGTATACCTCTGCAATGAACCTCACCGCGAACGTGTGCCCTGGCCCCACAAAGCACTTCGCTACAGAAAGCGTCCATGACCGGTAAGAAGATACTGCTGATCGTACTCATTGTAGTTGTCGTCGCAGGAGTTGTTGCGGGGACGGTCATTCACAGCCGCTCGAATGTCACCGCGGTTACGACGGCCAAGGCCGTCAGCGAGGATCTAATCTCGACGGTGAGCGGCACCGGCCAGATCAAGCCGAAGACCTATGTGAACGTGGGTGCAACCTCTTTCGGGCGGATCACGCACCTGTATGTCAAAGAGGGCGACCACGTGAAGGCCGGGCAACTGCTGGCAACGGTGGAGAGCGAACAGCCCGCCAGCGCGGTAGCGGCGCAGCAGGCCACGATCGACTCTTCGCGCACGAATGTGGAGTCCTACATTGCCGCGGAGAAGACCGCTGAAGCGAATGTGGACCAGGCCGAAGCTGACCTCGAGCAGAAGAAGTTCGACTACCAGAGGGCGCAGGCACTTTACTCCAACAAGCTGATTGCGAAGCAGGATTTTGACGCCAAGAAGGCGCTGTACGACGTCGACGTAGCTACGCTGGCGCAGCGTAAGGCGGCAGTGCTGCAGGCGAAGGCGCAGACTGCGTCCGCTCGCAGCCAGGTTGCCCAGGGCCTCGCCACACTGCGAGGCAATGACTACTCGCTGGGTCTGACCCGCAGCCTCGCACCCTTTGATGGCCTGGTGACCAATGTTCCGGTGCGCGAGGGTGAGACGGTCGTGGTCGGTATCCAGAACGCCGAGGGCTCGACGCTGATGACGCTGGCGGACATGTCGGTGATCACGGCAGAGGTCAAGGTGGACGAGACGGATATCGTCAACGTCGCGCTCGGCCAGACCGCCAACGTAACCGTCGACGCGTTTCCCGGCCAAGTATTCACGGGCAAGGTTACCGAGGTGGGAGATCAGGCGCTGCTCCGCACTACGGGGGTGGCGACGTCGCAGTCTACGACCGGCACCGAAGAGGCGAAGGACTTCAAGGTGGTCGTGACGCTCGATCCGACCAAGGTGGATCTGCGTCCGGGCCTGTCGTGCACGGCCAAGATCACGACGGCGCACCAGCCCAACACGCTGACGATTCCCATCCAGGCGCTGGTGGAGCGCGAGCCTGTCGCGGAGCAGACGCTGTTCAAGGATCATGGCAAGACGGCGTCCGAGGCCTCAGATCCGACTCCCGGCAAGTCGGCGGCACTGGTTCAGGGTGTGTACCTTCTTGTGGATGATAAGGGACGCCAGCGCGTCCGCTTCGTTCCGGTCACGACGGGCATCACCGGGACCACGGACATCGAAGTGCTCTCCGGCCTGAAGGCTGGCGACGAGATCGTCACGGGCCACTACAAGGTTCTGCGTACGCTCAAGAGCGGAGTCGCCGTGAAGCGCGACAACTCCGTGGTCGCGCCCACGACCTCCGACGACAGCTCCAGCTAGCTCGGGCTACGCCTACCGCTAGCGCAACGTGTTCCACCGTATTTTCCCGGAGACCCTTATGACCATCGACACCTCCGAAGTGATCGCACCTGAGCAGAACCGTATTGGCGCGAATGCCGACGGCCCGCACGACGGCGACGTCATCGTCACCGACAATCTGTGGAAGACCTACGAGATGGGCGACCAGGTGGTGAATGCGCTGCGGGGCGTGGACATTCGCATTCGCCACAACGAATACGTGGCGATCATGGGGCCGTCGGGCTCGGGTAAGTCGACGCTGATGAATCTGATTGGCTGCCTCGACAGCCCGTCGCAGGGACGGTACTGGCTGAACGGCCACGACGTATCGGAACTGAACGACGACGAGCTGGCCCGCATCCGCAACAAGGAGATCGGCTTCGTCTTCCAGACGTTCAACCTTCTGGCCCGGGCAACGGCGCTGCACAATGTGGAGCTGCCCTTGATCTACAACGGGACTCCGTCGGCTGAGCGCATTGCGCGCGCCAAGTTTGTGCTCGAGTCGGTGAACCTGGGCGAGCGCATGAACCACAAGCCGAATGAGCTCTCGGGAGGCCAGCGGCAGCGCGTCGCGATTGCGCGGGCGCTGGTCAATAAGCCATCGATCATCCTGGCGGACGAGCCCACGGGTAACCTGGACTCGAAGACCTCGGTGGAGATTATGGCGCTGTTCGATGACCTGCACGCGCAGGGTAATACGATCGTGCTGGTGACCCACGAACCGGACATTGCGGACTACGCTCACCGGATCATTTCGATTCGCGATGGCTCGGTCGAATCAGATGGACCCAGCGCGCGCGTTCGCAACCACTAAGAGCTTCGTGCGCTCGCCCTCTGCGATATCAATAGCGGCTGGGCGGGTCCCTGTGCTCAAGTGGCTGTAGACGAGCGACATGCCCTCCGATGGCCATGCCGTGCCCGCGGCGAATTGGGGCTCCGGGGCATCACGTTATACAGCCCCTCGCAATGATGTCCGTCTACCTGCATGGTCTGGCACGCGTCTAAACTAGAAGTATGGATAAGCGCGTCCGATTTCTGCTTTTGCCTCTGCTCCTTTGCTGCAGCCTCTCCAGCAAAGCTCTGGACTCACGCTTCGATCTGATCGGGCCAAGGATCGACGTTCGGGTCACGCGCAACGGCGTTACCCTGCCGATCGCCTCGGTGCCCAACCTGCAGGCCGGCGACAAGATGTGGATCCATCCGGACCTGCCCACCTCGCAGTCGGTGAAGTATCTGCTGGTCTGCGTCTTCCTTCGGGGAAACACCAATCCCCCTCCCGATAACTGGTTCTACCGCATTGAGACCTGGGACCCGAAGGTGAAGCAGGAAGGAGCGTTCGTCACCGTTCCGGCCGACGCGCAGCAGGCGCTGCTGTTCATGGCACCAGAGACCGGAGGCGACTTCACCACGCTACGGTCCGCCGTTCGTGGCCGCCCTGGGGCCTTCGTACGCGCGTCTCAGGACCTGATCGATGCGGGCTTTGAAGAGGCTCGCATTGAGAAGTACGTCGCTTCGATCCGCCGCGTGCCAGCAACGAACATTGCCGACCTCCAAAAGCACTCGAATCTGCTGGCACGAACGCTGGCACTCAAGCCCAACGACGCCTGCTTTCAGCAGCCCATCGACATGCAGTTTACCTGCCTGACGCAGAGCGGATCGCAGATCGTGCTGGACGATGGTCATGGCCACACCGTGTCGGATGCGCTGAATGGCCCGACCTCGGATCTGATCTCGCAGGCGAGCTACTCTCCAGCAGCCGCAGGTGGCCTGTACTCTGCCTATGTCGGCGCCATTGTGGACGTGGTTCGCATCATGAGCAACATCCACACCGCGCAGTTTCAGTACATCCCCGCGATCAGCTTTCCGCAGGGCGACGCGATGAACCTTCGGCTGAATACTCCTCCGTCCTTCCACAATCCGAAGTCCGTGCTGGTGATCGCGCTGCCGGCGGTGAAGGCCGCGACGCTGCCACCGCTGCGCCCTGCGGTTCCCAACGAGGTCACCTGCCTGCTAAAGCCGACCGTTGTGCTGCCCGTTGACGGAGCTCCGCTGGTTTACTCCACAGACTTCGCCCATGATCTGGTGTTGCACCTCAACACTCCCCCGGGAGCTCCCGCCGAGCCGGACATTCCGCTTTCTCCGGACCCCTATCTCGGGGGACTCGTTCTGCAGAAGGACGAGCAGCACCATGTCCCGCTTCGCGACCCATCCTTGCTGACGCCGCACGGTGCCGTGAGCCCGGAGCCCAACCCGTTTGCCAACCCCAGTATGGCTGCCACGAAGACACCTCCCGTAAAGCCACAGCCTGAGCCCGTGCTTCTGACCGGGACTGTGGAGGGGCGTTGGGGGTTCGATGCCTACACCGGCCCGACCGTGGCTCTGCAGCAGCTTCCCGGCTCTGCCTGGACCATTGTCCAGCCCTCCGGCCAGGCGACGCTGGACCCGAAGGACCCCTCTGCCGCGATCATCGCAGGGCACACTGCGCAGCTGCTGCTGACCTCGACGGGATCGGCCTGCGTCCATACCATCACGGCGCATCCTAATGGGTATGACGGCGAGCTAACGATTCCGTTCAAGCCCGATCCGAAGCCCGACCAACCCAATGTCATCGCGCTCACCCTTCCTCTCGAGCATGACGTGACGCCGGGCGAACTGCATCTCGCCATCCAGCAATACGACCAGGTCAAGGCGAATGAGCTCTCGACGCGCACATTCTCGGAACCCGCCACCGTGAGCTCGATCGAGCTGCACGCCGGCGACCGCGACCTTGCGATCAATGGAACCCGGCTCGGCGAGATCTCCAAGCTTACGCTGGGCGACCTGGTGTACTCGCCTGCTCCTGAAGCCACGGACGATGTTCAGTCTACCGACCCATCGGCGCAGGCGACCCTGCACTTCGCGCTTCCCGCCAACATTCCAGCCCCGGCGACCCACCCCAACGACCACCTGACCGCGGCGATTACCCTGCGCGATGGCCGCATCCTCTCCGTGCCTGTCGTGGTCTCCTCCGCGCGCCCGGTCATCACGATGCTGAGCAAGACAGCGACGGCCTCGGCTGCGTCCAACATTCTTTTGGCGAACCCGGACAATCTTCCCCTCACGTCGCTGCTTACGTTTACGCTGAAGAGCCCCAATCCCTTCCCTCGCAATGGCCAGATCGAGATTGAGACGGTCGACGGTACACTCCGCACGGTGCTGACGCTGGCTCCCTCGGGAGGGCTGCTGCTGCAGGACCCTCATACCGTCGTGGCGACGCTCGATCCGCTGCGGTCGTTTGGGCCGAGCGCGTTTGGAGCTCTCCGGATGCGCTCGATCTATCCGGTGGCAAATCGCCACAAAGACCACGCCGACGGAGCGGCTCCGGCGGCGACCACCGATGACGACCTGACCTCGCCTGCCAGCGACTGGCTTCCCCTGGTCACACTGGTCCGGCTGCCAACGTTCTCACAGCTCCAGTGCCCTGCCGACCTCGCGCTGCCCTGCACGCTGACGGGCGATAATTTCTTCCTGCTGCAGAGTATCTCGAACTCGCCGGACTTCTCGTCGTCGGTGCAGGTTCCCGACGGCTATACGGGCAGCAACCTGACCCTGCCGCACCCCTCGGCTTCCACGATCTTCTTCAAACTGCGTGACGACCCGAACGCGGTCAACTCTGCGCTGATGCCGATGCCGGCTTCCTCGTCCGCACACACGCACGCCAGCCACACGAACCCTGCGAAGCCGCAGACGCCGGCGTCCGGTCCTCCGGAATCCGCGGCTCCCGCAAACCCGGAGACGACCGATCCTGCTCTGGCACCCGGTTTGGCGCCAGCTGCGGCGCCCGCCAAACAAAAGAGCCCGGCGCCTGTGGCACCGAGCTCCTCTGCGACTCCATCACCGTCTGGAATGTAACGCCGTGAACCTGTAGCGGCGGTGAACCTGCGGCTACCTACGCTCCGGGCTCAATCTGCGGCTCCTGCGCGGCGGCCGGCAACTGCTGCACCTTGCTGTGTTTCACGCTGTAGGTGAAGTAGATGACCAGCCCGACCAGCAGCCACCCCGTCACCACAATCTTGGTGAGCGCCGGCAGCGTCCAGATGAGATACAGCGCGCTGAGAATTCCGAGAATCGGGACCAGCGGAACCAGCGGCGTCTTGAAGGGCCGATGCAGATGCGGATTGCGGCGGCGCAGAATCCAGACTCCGGCGCAGACGATGCCAAAGGCTAGCAGCGTTCCCATGTTGACCAGCTCGCTGAGCTTGTCGATGGGCAGCACCGCCGGCATGAAGGCTACGATTGCGCCGACCACGATGTTCGAGATCCAGGGCGTGCGGAACTTCGGATGAATGACGCTCGCCCACTTCCAGAGCAGGCCGTCTTTTGACATCGAGAAGAAGACGCGCGACTGACCGAGCAGCATTACCAGCATCACGGTGCCGAGGCCGAACACGGCTCCGATCTTCACGAGGATCGAGCCCCAGCGAACTCCTGTTGCATCGATGCCGACCGCGACCGGATCCGCAACATTGAGCGCATGGTAGTTGACCAGGCCGGTGAGGACGCCCGACACGAGGATGTAGAGAATCGTGCAGATGACGAGCGAGCCAAGGATGCCGATGGGCATGTCGCGCTGAGGATTTTTGGCCTCCTGCGCGGCTGTCGAGACGGCATCGAAGCCGATGTAGGCGAAGAAGATGGACGCAGCGCCCGCGGTGATTCCGCCGATGCCAAACGCTCCCGGGCCTTCGCTTTTAGGGATGAAGGGATGCCAGTTGGCCTTCGCGACCTCGGGATGGTGCAGCAGAAAATTGATTCCGAGGAACAGAAAGATTCCCACCACCAGCAGCTTGACGATGACGATCGCGGAGTTGAGATTCGCCGACTCCTCGATGCCGATCACGAGCACCGCGGTGATGGCGAGAATCGCAAGGAAGGCCACTAGGTTGAAGATGCCCGCCACGTGCGGCAGCGAACTCGCCGACAGGCCGGCAGGCAGTGCGGCCAGAGGCTGCCATCGATCATGGTAGAAGTACAGGACGTTGCCGGGCGTCGTGGTGAGCTGCGGAGGGATGTGAATGTGGAAGTCCTGCAGGAGGCCGACGAGATAGCCGCTCCAGCCAGAGGCGACGGTCGCGGCACCGAAGGCATACTCGAGCACGAGATCCCAGCCGATGATCCAGGCGACGAACTCGCCGAGTGTGGCATAGCCGTAGGTGTAGGCTGAGCCCGCAATCGGGATCAGCGAAGCGAACTCTGCGTAGCACAGCCCGGCGAACGCACAGGTGATACCCGCCACCACGAAGCTAAGCACCACCGCAGGTCCCGCGTGCTTTGCGGCGGCCTGCCCCGTGAGCACGAAGATGCCCGCGCCGATGATGGCGCCGATGCCCAGCGTGATCAGGTTCAGTGGCCCGAGAACGCGTTTGAGGCCGACGCCTCCCTCGTTCTCGGCTTCCTTCAACAACATGGACAACGGTTTAACCGCAAGCAGATTCGCCATTCGTTCCTGTTCTCCTAATCCCTATTCCGTAATCGCCGTTCCTTGTCTTTTCCACACCAGGTAGACCGGCACACCGAGCAGCACCAGCAGCAACCCCGGCCACGTGTACTGAGGCTTGTATCGCAACAGTACACCACAAATCCATACCGCCAAGCCGATGTAGAGCGCTGGAAGTACAGGATACCCAAACGCCTTGTACGGTCGCGCAACCAGCGGGCGATTCTTACGCAGCACAAAAAGTCCGACGATCGTAAGAATATAGAACACCAGCACAGCGAAGATCACGTAATCGAGCAGTTGCCCATAGCTTCCGCTGAGGCACAGCAGGCAGGTCCACGCCCACTGCATCCATAGCGAATTCACTGGCGTTCCCGAGGTCGCGCTCAGCTCGCCGGCGCTCTTGAAGAACAGGCCGTCGCGGCTCATCGCGTAGTAGACGCGGGCTCCGGCGAGCAGCATTCCGTTGACGCAGCCGAAGGTGGAGATCAGGATCGCTCCCGCCATCAGCTTCGCGCCGAGGGCTCCAAACGCGGATTCCATGACTGCGGTCGCAACGCGATCCTGCGGAGCTGTCTGGATCGCCGTCATCGGAAGCACGCTGAGATACACGAAGTTGCAGGCGATATAGAGCAGCAGCACGACGCCGGTTCCGAGCGCGAGGCTGAGCGGGAGGTTGCGCTTCGGGTTGCGAATCTCGCCCGCGGTGAAGGTGACGTTGTTCCATGCGTCGGAGCTGAAGAGGCTTCCTACCTGGACGACGGCGATGACGGTAAAGATTCCGACGTACTCGATTGGGCCGCCCACGCCGACCTGCACCGCGTGCTGCGTATGCCAGCCTGCGTTCGCGAAAAACGCGTGCCAGCCCGCGCCGAAGTTCGCCGCGATTGCAGTTGCGTTTTTTGCAACGAGGCCGACGGCGACGATGCCGAGTAGAGCGAGAACTTTCGCGCTGGTGAAGACGTTTTGCACCGCCGCACCGAGCTTGACGCCGCGCGTATTGCTCAGTGTCAGCAGCGTGATGATGGCGATGGCCGCGAGGTTTGCGGTGTTCAGGCCGATGTCCATGTTGCCCAGCACCATCGGGCCAACCTGCCACGGTGGTACGTGGCCGATGTGCCACAGCCAGTGGGTCGCGCTGACGCTGGGAAAGAAGACGCCGAGGAACTTTCCGAAGGCGACACCGACCGCTGCGATCGTCCCCGTCTGGATGACGAGGAACAGCGTCCAGCCGTAGAGAAAGCCCCAGATGGAGCCGAGCGATTCGCGCAGATAGACGTACTGGCCGCCGGCCTTGGGCATCATCGCGGCGAGCTCGCCGTAGCTAAGTGCGCCGATGATGGTCATCGCGGCCGTGACGATCCAGGCGGCGATCAACAGAGCGGGCGAGCCGAGCACGCGGCTCATGTCCGCCGGGACGATGAAGATGCCGGAGCCGATCATCGAGCCCATCACGATCGCCGTCGCGGAGAACAGGCCCATCCCCTGCACGAAATGCGGAGACGAGTTCGCAGCGTCGCTGTTGTGCGAAGGCAGAGCCGAAGGATCGATGGAATTCGCCCTTGCGGGCCCTGAATCTGGTGAGTTCACGTAATCCAAACCCTACCGCAAAATTTCGAGAAAGTCTTCCGCAAGCTTCCGCGGGCGTTCGCCCCTCACCATTAGCCCGCTGATGACTGCGACGGAATCCGCTCCGGCATCGATGACGCTGCGAACATTTTCGAGCGTAATTCCGCCGATAGCGACCAACGGTTTTTGAGTAAGTGCACGCGCTCTCCGCACTCCGTCGAGGCCAATCACGGGCTCTGCATCGGTCTTGGTTGAGGTGGAAAAGACTGGGCCGACGGCGATGTAGTTCGCGTCGCCGGCATCGGCGGCAATGACCTGCGCGTCGTTGTGCGTCGAGACGCCAATCACGCTGGCTGCGCCGACGACACGGCGCGCGTCTGCGGGGATCAAGTCCAGATGGCCCACGTGCACTCCCCATGCTGCGAGCTGCGCCAGGTCAGCACGGTCATTCAGGATCAATGCAGCATTCACCTCTGCAAACACTGCGCTAATCGCTTCCGCGGCCTGCAGAATCTCCGCTGGCGCACCGCTCTTATCGCGATACTGGACGAGCGTCACGCCGGCATCGCGCAGTTCGCGAGCGTACTCCTGAAGCGAAACACCTCGCGCCTTCAGCACGTCTGCATCGACAATCGCGTACAGCCGCGAGAGAATCAACTTCACCCTCTATTCCTCCTCATCGATCATGGCGATAGAGACACATCGCGCAGGGAGTAACCCAGTTTGCACTATGAAATCGTAGTCTCCGAGAAAGCCACTCAAGAAGACCTTGCCGCGATCACCGCGCCATTGCTTGAATACAACCTTCAGCACGGCCCGCCTCCCAACTTCGAGCCGTTTGCTCTGCTCCTCCAGGACGCGAACGGTGAGACGGTCGGTGGCCTTTGGGGTCGCTTTGCATACGACTGGCTCTTCGTCGATTACCTAGCTGTCCCAACTGAGCTAAGACGGGGCGGTATCGGCCGCACTCTCATGATAAAAGCCGAGCGGGCCGCAATCGACCGCAACTGCGTTGGCCTCTGGCTCGACACGTTTTCGTTTCAGGCACTCCCCTTCTACGAAAAACTCGGCTATCAGCAATTCGGCAAACTCGATGACTACCCGCGCGGAGGTTCGCGCTACTTTCTACAAAAACGCTTTGCCTAAGCGCGTGCTTTCTCGCGCTCCAGGAAACGCTCCATGAACTTTGTATCGAATGCTCCGGAGCGGAATTCTTCGTCGGCGAAGATTCGCTGATGCAGCGGGATCGACGTATGAATTCCCTGCACCACGAACTGCGAAAGGGCTCGCTGCATCTTGTTCATCGCCTCTTCGCGGTCCTTGCCGTGGCAGACCAGCTTCGCAATCAGGGAGTCGTAATACTGCGGCACGACGCCCTCCGCATACTGCGCCGTGTCGACGCGCACGCCGTTGCCGCCGGGCAGATTGAAGACCGTGATCTTGCCGGGGCTGGGCGTGAACTTCTCCGGATGCTCGGCGTTGATGCGGCATTCGATTGCGTGGCCGACGATCTTTGGAACCTCGGGAACGATGTTGCCGAGCTTCTCTCCGGCCGCGATGCGCAGCTGCGCTTTTACGAGATCGACGCCCGTGACCATCTCCGTGACGCAGTGCTCGACCTGGATGCGCGTGTTCATTTCGATGAAGTAGATCGAACCGTCTTCATCCATCAGGAACTCGATCGTGCCGGCGTTCCAGTAGCCAATGTCCTTGAGCGAGCGCTTGATGATCTTGCCCATCTCTTCGCGCTGTTTGGGCGTGACCTGCAGGCTCGGAGCTTCTTCGATCAGCTTCTGATGACGGCGCTGAATCGAGCACTCGCGTTCGCCGAGCGACATCACGTTGCCATGCTCATCGGCCAGCACCTGGAACTCGATGTGACGCGGCCGCTCGATGAATTTTTCCATGTAGAGGTCGCCGTTTGAGAACGCGTTCAGCGCCTCCTGCGAGGCCTGCTGGAAGAGCGCGGGAAGCTCTTCCTTGCTGCGGCAGATTCTCATGCCACGGCCTCCTCCGCCGGCCACCGCCTTCAGGATCACCGGATAGCCGACGCTCTGCGCCCACTCAAGCGCGGCTCCTTCGCTCTCTATCACGCCGTCGCTGCCGGGCAGAATTGGAACCTTGGCCGCCTTCATGGTTTGGCGCGCGGTTGATTTCTCGCCCATCATGCGCGTGACTTCGGGCGGAGGTCCGATGAACTTGATGTTCGACGCTCGGCATACTTCTGCGAAGTTCGCGTTCTCGCTCAGCAGGCCGTAGCCGGGATGGATCGCATCGGCGCCGGCAATCTCCGCGGCCGAGATCACGGCCGGGACGTTGAGATAGCTGTCCCTCGACGGAGGAGGGCCGATGCAGATGGCCTCGTCCGCGAAGCGAACGTGCAGGCTGTTGCGGTCGGCCTCGGAGTAGACCGCGACCGTCCGAATCCCCATCTCCTTGCACGCGCTGATGACGCGCAGTGCAATCTCACCACGATTGGCAATCAATACCTTACGAAACATGTCCTGCCTTTATCTTCTGGTTATCGTCCTTCGCCGCACGCTGACTCTCTGAATCCCGCAACAGCAACATGACTGCTACTTCACAGCAAAGAGCGCCTGCCCATATTCGACGGGCTGGCCGGGCTTCACGAACACCTTCACGATCTCTCCAGCGGCGTCGCTCTCAATCTCATTCATCAGCTTCATGGCCTCGACGATGCAGAGCACCTTGCCCACCGAAACCTTGTCGCCCACCTGCACGAACGGGTCGGCATCGGGGGAGGGAGCGTCGTAGAACGTTCCCACGATCGGCGACTTCACGACGTGCGCTCCGGCATGCGGATCGGCCTCAGTCGCGGGCGCGGCCGCCGGCTCAGCCGACGCGGCAAGATTTACCGGCGCGGCAGCAGGAACGGCGAGGGGAGCGCTGCTAACCTTCGCAGCAGCCAACAGAGCCGCCATCTGCGCCATGTCGACGCCGGGCGCCGCCGCTGCCGGGGTCTCGCCCGCAAACCGCAGCCCGACCTTCAAGTCCGGCCGCTCCATCTCAAACTCGGCGATCCCGCTGGCCTTCAAAAACTCAACCAACTCCCGCAACTCCTGCAAATCCTTACCTTCCATAACTGTCCAACTCCTAAGGTTCGTTTTCCGTATTCTGTCTTACAACTCCATCCAAGCCTTGGGACTGGCGGCCGTCAGCACCTCACCACCGGCTGCGGTCACCAGCACCATATCCTCAATCCGGACACCGAACAACCCGGTTCCGGAAGCTGACTTCGGGAGCGAACGCGACTGCTTAGAAAGATACGCTCCCGGTTCTATCGTAATCACCATGCCCGGCTCAAGCAGCTGTTCCTGCTTCGCCGCGATCCTCGGTCCTTCGTGAATCTCCAACCCGACACCGTGTCCGGTGGAGTGCGAAAACTCCTTCTCCAGGCCTGCCTTCCGCAGGACCGAGCGAGCGGCTTCATCGACGTCGCCGCAGCGAACCCCGGGAGCGACCCGGGCGACCGCCTCCTGCTGTGCTTCCAGCACCGAATGATACACGTCCCACTCGCGGTTGCTGACCTTGCCGAGGTGCACGGTGCGGGTCATGTCGGAGCAGTAGCCTCCCAGCAGCACGCCAAAGTCCAGGGTCACGAAGCCTCGCTTGGGCAGCTTTGCGCTGGTGGCTCGGCCGTGCGGCAGGGCCGACCTCTCTCCGCTGGCCACGATCGTCTCAAAGCTCATGGCCTCAGCCCCGGCCATGCGGGCCTTGAACTCCAGCTGCGCGGCCACGTCGGACTCCTTCGCTCCCGCCACCACAAACTCCAGCACGTCCTCGAACAGCCGGCAGCCCAGCGCCGCGGCCTTGCGCATCAACGCAATCTCGTCCTCATCCTTGACCTCGCGAATCCTCGCGACGAGGCCGTCGGAGGCGACGAGGAAACTCCTTCGCACAGCGGCGGGAAGGGCCTTTTTCATGGCCTCCATGGCCGCGACCGTCGTGTGCCCGGCATCGAAGGCGCAGCGCGTCACGCCTTCCGCGGCGAGCCACTCCACGGCCTGCACCGCTGGCGACCGCTTATCGATCACCAGGCGGAGGCCCGCTGCCTCGGCTTTAGCCTGCGTGGTGTAGCGGCCGTCGGTGAACAGGGCGGCTCGTCCTCCCACCAGAGCGACGGCTCCGCTGGACCCTGTAAACCCGCTCAGATAGCGGACATCGGGTCCGTGAGTCACTACCAGAGCCTCCGCGCCCGCCCCCACCGCAGCCGCTATCGCCTTCTTCCGTCTCGCTCGTTCACGCATCAGACGATTCTACCGATTCAGGACACATCCGCCCAAGTTTCCCTGTTTGTGTCTCCGAGTGATCATCTTCGTCCGCTTGGGCAGCTATCATGGAGTATGCATCGTGTTCCCCGCCGCCGCCGTCATTCGGAGGCTCCATCTCTGACGCGCCGCGGCTTTATCGCCACAGCCGCAGCCGCTGGTCTTGGACTGGCGACCTACTCCGGAACGCATGCACGCCACGAATTCGAGATCACCCACCTCACCATCCCTATCCGCAACCTTCCGGACTCCTTCAAGGGCTTCCGCATCGTCCAGATGAGCGATATTCACCTGGACGAGTACACCGAGCCCTCGTTCCTCGAGCGCATGGTCGCGCAGGTGAACAAGCTGGACCCGGACCTGGTGCTGATCACCGGGGACTTCGTCAGCCGCGGCCCCGGACCGCTGTCGGTCGCATGGAAGGCAGCTGGAACCGGAGCCGAGATT
The DNA here is from genome assembly GCA_027452215.1 of Granulicella sp. GTDB lineage: Bacteria > Acidobacteriota > Terriglobia > Terriglobales > Acidobacteriaceae > Granulicella. Next base: position 135,712 of record DAIDGQ010000025.1, read on the forward strand.
CTGTCGACGCTCAAGGCTCCGCAGCGCTTCGGCATCCTCGGCAACCACGACGTCGGCGTCGGAGCCGAGCACGTCATTCGGCCTCTGGAGGCGCATGGTACGCCCATCCTGGTTGACAGCTATACTCCCATCGAACGCGGCCGCGACGTCCTCTGGCTCTGTGGAGCGGACGACGCCGGGACCCGCCGGCCCGACCTGAACTACGCGATCCCCGCCCGGCCGCACGCTCCTGTTCTCTTCATGTGCCATGAGCCCGATTACGTCGACCGGGTCATCCACCACCCGCGCTTCCCGCTGATCGACCTGATGCTCTCCGGCCATACTCACGGGGGCCAGATTCGCCTTCCCTACGTCGGCCCGCTCATCCTTCCGCCGATGGGCCAGAAGTACGTTGAGGGCATGTTTCACTTCGACCACATGCAGATGTACGTCAATCGAGGCATCGGCACAGTGGGGCTTCCCTTCCGCCTCAACTGCCCCGCCGAACTGACCCACTTCACGCTCGCCAGAGCGTAAACAGAGGCTTCCAGCCTCGGCGACAGCGTAAGCAAAACGCAATCGCCGCATGCTACACTCCAACGCATTGCGTGAGCTCTGCGGCGAAATATCGGAACCGGATTCTCTGGATGATTCTCGGCGGCGGGATCGCCGGGATCCTGGGTGTTTCGCTCTTGCTGTGGAGCGGCCTTCGAGCCACAAATGCCCCTTCCCGCTTCGAGACGGCCCTCGCGATTGCGGTGCGCAATGTTTCCATCCCCGCGGGAGAGCGCCGCCAGAAAAATCCGCTCCAGGGAGATTCCTCCTCGCTAAAACAGGGCCGCGAGCTGTACCTTGCGCGCTGCGCGACGTGCCATGGGATCGACGGCAGCGGGCTAACCTCGATCGGGGTCAATCTCTCTCCGCGGGCTCCAGACCTGCGCCAATCACGGACCCAGAGCCTCAGCGACGGCCAAATCCACTCCATCATTGAGTACGGCGTGCGCTTCACGGGAATGCCCGGCCAGAAAAATGCTCACCGGGAATCGAGCCGGGAATCGAGTCTGGACAGCTGGAAGCTGGTGCTCTTCGTGCGCAGCCTCCGGCCACTCTCGCCGGAGGAGAAGACCCAGCAGGCAGCCACCGTCGCTTCGGCCCACTATGTTGGTTCGCAGGCCTGCGAGCAATGCCATGCACAGATCTATCAGCGCTGGAAGAAGACTCCGATGGCCAACGTGGTGCGCGATCCCCGCACTCATCCCGACGCCATCCTCCCCGACCTCTCGACGAACACGGTCTCGAAGTTCAGCTTGAGCCAGGTTGCGTTCGTGTACGGGAGCCTCTGGAAGCAGCGCTTCTTCACCAAAGTGGGCGACGGCTACGCTCCACTGCCGGTGCAGTGGGACATCGGCAACCACAAGTGGCTGCCCTACCATGTGCCTGAAAAAGGGGCTGACTGGTGGGCGGCGTTTTATCCTTCGGACAACCTGCAGCGGCCGACCGGGCCAACCTGCGACGGCTGCCACTCCGTGGACTACAACCTCCATACCCAGCAGGTGGCGGAGTGGAACGTCGGCTGCGAGCGCTGTCACGGTCCCGGCAGCGAGCATATTCAACATCCCACGCGCGACAACATCCTGAACCCGGCACAGATGGACTCGGTAGCCGCCAATGACACGTGCATCCAATGCCATTCGCAGGGACGGCCGCTCACCAACCCGATCGAAGGAAAGACGTATGACTGGCCCGTCGGCTACCGGGTTGGGCTGCATCTACAGGACTATTGGAAGCTCGAAAACTGCACGCTGGGGCAGACGGATTTCTACTACTTTCCGGACTGCACGGCGCACAAGAACCGTATGCAGGGCAACGACTTTGCGCGGAGTGTGATGTATCGCCACCAGATCACCTGCTCGTCCTGCCACGACGTCCATGGAACAGAGAATTACGCGCAGTTGATCAAACCCGCCGATCAGATCTGCCTGGATTGCCATGGGCCGAGCTCTCCGAACGGGCCGCACACCGCGTCGATTGAAGCCCATACGCATCACCAGAGCGGTAGCCCGGGCAGCCAGTGCGTCGCGTGCCACATGCCCCAGATCGAGGGTGAAGGAGTTCCCGGAGCGTTCGTCCATGCCCACACGTTTCGCTTCGTATCGCCCGCGATGACGGACCGGTACAAGATCCCGAATCCGTGCACGTCCTGCCACAAGGACAAATCAACCGCGTGGGCGGAAGATGCCCTGAGCCATTGGCCCGAGGGCTCTTCCTGGCGGCTTCAGTAGATCGACGCGCCGAACGTTTGCACGGGCAATTATTTAGTCGGCTGCGTTGCCGGAGGAGCCGTCGATGGCGAAGGTGCCTTCATGGCCTCTTCGATCCTTCCGAACAGGTCGCCCTTGTCGTCGTGAGCAAATCCGGAGAAGACTCCTCCGACCGCGACGTCGCAGGTCTCCGGGGTTGGTGAGGTCAGGGTGATGTCCAGGTAGCGCTTGCCCGTCAGATTATTGCCCGTCGACACCAGGCCCTTCTTCTGCGAGTCATCCAACTGGGCGAAGTTGTAATGAGGCGACGAGGTCGCAGTTTTCACCGCAGCCCACACCTGGTTGCAACTCTGCGGGTAGGTCTTCACCTTGGGCTTCGCAAACGCCACCGCTGACGTGGTCGTTAACGCGATCACGCAGGCCACTCGCACACTTCTCATCCATTCCATCCGGCTTCGCTCCCAAATCGAGTTGCCTGTCCAGGCCGTTCTCCGCGCCACCCCTGCTCAACAGTCGACAGGCACACAGCTTCAGACGGGGGTTGCCAAACCACAGATTCAAAGCCGTTTCGTATTATTCGGGGAAAACGTCGAAGCGCCGAACGAGCCAGCCCAGACCTACCGCGCGCTTGCCACCGGCTTCTTCTTGCCCGGCTCCGCAGCGGCGGCCTTCGGGACGACCCCACTCTTTTCATCCATCCAGCTATCCAGCAGGCTCTTGCGAAACCGCCAGCGGTTCCCCAGCTTGAACGCCGGAACGAACCCTTCGGACGCGTAACGGTACAGCGTGTCTCCGCTGATACCCAGGTAGTCCGCCGCCTGGCGAATATCCATGACCTCGCGCAGCACCAGTTGTCCCTGTGATCCCGTTGCCATGAACGTCTCCAGTCGTAGGTGAATCTTCGGGGTTTCTCCCAGTACCTACGGTTGTACCTGTTTTTCCACAGGGCGACAAGACCCTGCCCCTGCCTCCGGTCTCCTCCTTGCCACTCTTGACCAACTGGTACACACCCGGAGATACGGCTTAGCAGCAGCCGCAGACGTGCCCTCGCCAGGCCTCGCGGCCCTCCCTCAGCAGCAGCGGGATCGCGACCAGCGCGGCCGCGGAATCGAACCAAGCGATCCCCAGCCATGCATGGAGCGACAGCCCCACCAGCACAATCGCCGCTAGATACGCGCATGTGGCCGACTGCACCGCATCGGCGGCCAGAGCCCGATTGCCGGTGCGGCGAGCCTCCCTGCGCTTCAGCCACGCGAGTATGGGCATCACCACCAGCGCCGCCAGCGTGATCGCCATGCCCATGCGGCTCGCGTCCGGGCGAATCCCCAGCACCAGCGCTGCGATGGCCAGCACCGCGACGACCCCGGCAAGGACGAATAGCAGCACCCCGGCAGAGCGCGCGGCGGCCCGTTCCGACAGCCGCAGCGCGGGCAGAAACTGCAACAGAACGACGCCCGCAGACAGCAGTTCCACCAGGCTGTCCGAGCCAAACGCCGCCAGCGCCGGGCTTCGAGCCGCAACCGCCGCATAGCCGGAGACGCCGCACTCCACCAGCATCCAGGCGAGCGTAATTCCCTGTAGCCAGAAGACCGTCGCCGGCCGGCGCACCGGGGAGCACGTCGCGTTATCGGACGCTGCTCCCCTCAACTCGATCTGGATTGGCTCGGACATCCCGCTCCCCAAAGCATAGCGCCGATCGCCGCCGCGGACGATCTACTCCTCGCGCTCCCACCAGCCCGAGCGCCGCTCCACGCCGGCAATCACCTCACTCGGCTCGCCGGGTTCAGGCAGCCACAGCCTAAGACCCTTCTCTGAAGCAAGCTCGATGATCCTCTCGACGGGCTGCTTCCACCCATGCAGGGCCAGATTGAACAGCCCCCAGTGGATCGGCATCAGCAGACCGGCCCGACCAGCGGGGGCGCAGGCAGCCATAGCCTCAAAGGCCTTCACGGCGTTGTCCGGCCCGAGGTGGATGCTCGACCACAGCGGATGGAACGCGCCAACCTCCAGCATGGTCAGATCGAAGCCGTCGTACTGCGAGGCGATCTCCGCAAAGCCCTCCCACCAGCCGGAGTCCGCGCCGTAGTAGACGCGATGCTCTGGCCCCTCGATCACATAGGAGCCCCACAGCGTTGTGAAGCGGTCGAGCACCCCACGGCCGGAGAAATGCTGCGATGGCCACGCCGTAATTTTGAGTCCGTCCAGCGTTGCGCTCTCGGTCCAATCCAACTCCGTAATCTGCGCCGTCGCTACGCCGAATCCTCGCAGCCGCTTGCCCACGCCCAGCGATGTCACCCAGCGCGCTCCGGCCGTTGCTTCCAGCCTCGCCAGCCGTCGCACCGTCTGCGCGCCGAGGTGGTCATAGTGGTCGTGCGAGATCAGCACCACGTCGATCTTCGGCAGGGCATCCAGAGCGATCGTCGGCTGAAAAAAACGCTTTGGGCCCATGAACGGGAACGGGCTCGCTCGCTGCTCCCACACCGGATCGATCAGCACGCGCAGACCGTCGATCTCGATCAACGAAGCCGAATGCCCGAACCAGGTCACGCGCAGGCCGCTTGCCGGAGGCGTCGAATACACCCGGGCGTTGGTGGTAAAGGGCCCCAACGGCTGCTTGGGCTCAACCTCCGCCTGATTTTTCAAATACTGGGGCAGCACCTTGAAGACGACGCTGAGCCCGCCTACCTTTGCCGGCGCTGGATTCAGAAACTTGCGGCCACGCTTCTCTGCTCGTTTGAGGGTACTCACTGAAACATTGGATGCAGCCATATCCTTATGGTCTCAGTTCATCTCGGCTACGGCAAAAAATAGAACGGATTCGGCAGCTTTACGCTCGTCCCGGCCTGAGGATCCCCGAGCAGATCGCTCCACTGGTCGCCCACGCTGAGCACGAGGCTGTATCCTTTGCCAACAATCTTCTGCCGCTCTTCCGACTTGTACGCGATCGTTGCCATGCTGTTCTCTGCTCCGTTGCGCAGCGCCAGCCCGGTCCATCCGTGGAAGCCCGCGGCCTCCAGATTCCTCTCGGTCGCAGCGGTCTGGTCGGTCGCCGCACCGTGGCCTGGCCTGCCGGTGATGAAGAACACGGCAACTCCCGCGGCCTTCGCCTCATTGAACAGCCGCAGAGCTCCGGGAATCGCAACCGAGGCCTCGGGACTCACGATCCAGCGATTGAACATCGGGCCGATATAGCCGAAGTCCTCGCGCTTCATCTCGCAGTAGCTGGACAGCGTCGTTTCGTCGATGTCCATTACCACGGCCAGCTTCTCGCCCGACCCGGCTCGCGCCGCTGCAACCCGCATGGCCAGCGCCTTCTCCGCGCGTTTGTACTGGGCATCGAGGTCCTCCCAATAGCACCCGCCGCTACCCACGCAGTCCGCATAATCTGCCAGGCGCAGGCGAGCAATCCCAAAGTTCTCGAGCGGCTCATCCGATAGCAGCGCCTGCGCATTCGCCGCTCCCTGCCGCTGCTCGGCGAGCGCCGCCTCCGCGCTCATCCGGTGCGTCGCGGGCTGCTGAGCTGTGCTACACACCGGAGGCCCGTAGTGATCCGTCGGAACGACCGGAGCCTGCGCCGCGGCCACGCCAACGAGCAGCCAGCAAGCGGCGATCCGTACCCACCTGGCCCCACCCAGCCTCCTACTCCCCGTGATACATCGCATTGATCTTGTCCTTGTAATTTTCCAGGATCACGCGCCGCTTCAGCTTCATGCTCGGAGTCAGTTCGCCGCTCTCGATATTCCACTCCTCCGCGACCACGCCTACCTTCTTGATCGTCTCGTGCTGCTCGAGCCCTGCGTTCACCTTCTTCACAACGCTCTCATAGTGCTGCTTCACCTTGGGGTCTTGCACCAGCTCCGCAGGGGACTTCTTGCCAACGCCGTTCTCTGCCGCCCAGCGCTCAAGCGCCGCAAGGTTTGGAGAGATCAGCACCGCGGCAAACTTGCGCGAATCGCCGATCACCGCTGCGTTTCCCACCAGCGAATCGACCTTCAGCTTTCCTTCAATCGGCTGCGGAGCAATGTACTTTCCTCCGCTCGTCTTGATCAGCTCTTTCTTGCGGTCGGTGATGGACAAAAATCCGTCCTCATACTTCCCGATGTCGCCGGTCTTGAACCAGCCGTCCTCGGTAAACTCTTTCTTCGTCGCCTCGTCGCGCTGCCAGTAGCCGGCAAACACCGAGGTCCCCTTCACTTCAATCTCGCCGTCCTGCGCCATGCGAATCTCGAGGTTCGGAATCACCGTCCCGACCGTCCCCATGCGATAGCCATCGAACGTATTTCGCGAGATCACCGGCGACGTCTCCGTCAATCCGTACCCCTCGAAGATCCGAATCCCCATATCCAGAAACCACTTCGCCGAGTCCATTCCCAGCGGAGCTCCCCCCGCGACCCAGATCTTCACCTGGCCTCCAAACGCCTCCTTCAGCTTGCTGTAGACCAGCTTGTTGGCGATCTTCCAGCCCAGCGATCCGGGAGTCTTTCCCTCCATCAGCTCCTTGCGATGCTTCTCTCCCTGCGCCAGCGCCCAGTTCAAAATCTTCTTCTTGAATCCGATCGACTTATGCTCGGTGCCCTGCCTCACCTTCTCGTACACGCGAGGGACGGCGAGGAAGATCGTCGGCTTCACGGCCTTCATCGCTCCCACCAGGTCGTCGAACTTCGGCAGATACGCAATCTTTCCTCCGTTGCCATAGATCGCGTAGTCCAGATGCCGCGCCAGCGCATGGCTGAGCGGCAGGAACGAAATCGACGAGTCGCCCTCCACAATCCGCAGACCATCGGTCGAGTGCCGCAGGTTGTCCGCGAGATTTTTGTGCGTCAGCATCACGCCCTTCGGATCGCCCGTCGTTCCTGACGTGTACACAATCGTCGCCAGCTCTTCCGCCTTCGTCTGCTTCAGCAGCGCATCGAATGCCGCATCCGGAGCCTCCAGCTCCGGCGCCCGCTTCAGCACCTCCGGGAAGCTCGTCACATTCTCAAAGCTGCCCACGTCCAGCACCGCCACTCTCTCCAGCGACGGAATCTCCCCCGCTTCAACCAGCTTGGCGAACTGCTGCTTACTGGAGACGAAGATCGCCTTCACTCCAGCGTCGCGAAGGATGTAGCCCATCTGCTCAGGAGTCAGCGTCTGGTACAGCGGCACGTCCACCGCTCCAATCGCGAGCACCGCAAAGTCCACCACCGGCCACTCCCAGCGATTCTCGCTGACCAGTGCCACCCGGTCGCCGCGCTGGATTCCCCAGCTCTGCAGCAGCTCCACCACCGCGCGAACGCGGCCATACATCTGTTGCGACGAGATTGGCTTCCACTCTTCGCCACTCTTCCACAGCGCAACCGTTGTATCGCCCCGATGGCTCATGCGAATAAACAGGTCATTAATCGTGTCAAAATTCAGCATCCACACCTCTTCCGTTTCCGCTCGCCGCGACTGCGACGTTGCTCATGCTACTCGCTTGGATGCAGGTTATTCCAGAACGCCCTTCGACAAATATCTCTCAGCCGAATCCGGCACAATCGTCACCACCCGTTTGCCCTCGCCCAACTCCTTCGCAACCTCGACCGCGGCAAACATATTCGCCCCCGCACTCGATCCCCCCAGCACGCCTTCCTCGCGGGCCATCCGTCGTACCATCGCGAACGCAGCCTCATCCTGCACCATCACAATGCGGTCGCACACCCTGCGATCGAACGTCGATGGAACCACCGCCACGCCAATCCCCTCGACCCGGTGCGGCCCCGGAACTCCCCCTTGCAGCACGCTTCCCTGGCTCTCCACCGCCACCGTCAAAACGCCCGGCAGACGCCGTTTCAGGCCTCGGGCGATCCCGGTAAACGTGCCCGCCGAACCCACGCCAACCACCACCGCGTCGATCCTGCCCTGCATCTGCTCAAAGATCTCGACCGCGGTCGTCTGCTCATGAAAGTCGGGGTTCGCAGGGTTCTCAAACTGCATCGCGGCAAACGCTCCGGGGGTCTCGCTCTCAAACTCCAGCGTCCTGCGAATCGCTCCCGCCATGCCCTCGCTCTCCGGAGTGCGAACCACCTCTGCGCCCAGCCCACGCATCAGGATGCACTTCTCCTCGGCAAAGCCCTCGGGAATATAGATCTGTACGCGATAGCCTCGCTGCACGCCGATCAGCGCCAGCCCCACCCCGGTATTGCCCGCCGTGGCCTCACAGATCGTGTCGCCCGGCTGCAACACGCCGCGCCGTTCCGCATCAAGCACGATCCCCAGCGCAGCCCGATCCTTGATGCTGCCTCCCGGGTTCATCGTCTCCAGCTTGGCCCAGACCTCAGCATCGCCGCTTCCCACCAGGCGGTTCATGCGCACCATCGGCGTCTGCCCCACCAGCTCCGTCACATCTCTGCCTATCCGCATACGCCTTCGCAGTCCACGGCGACGGCCAGCCTGCTCCGTCACCCCAAAAGACTAACGCACTCCCCCGAAGACTACTTGGTCGTCGAAGTTCCGGCCGGTGCCTTCCCCGCGCCCGTGCCGTCGGTCTTCGGGAAATATCCCGTGCGAGTCCGCACCTCCAGGCCCTTGTACCCCTTGGCCTTGGCCTCTACATGGATCGTCCGGTATCCGCCGACCGATGGAGGCTTCGACGAGTGATATTCAATCGTGTACTGCGCCCGAATATCCGCCGCCACCTCCTGCGCAATGCCGTCGACTTCCCTCAGCGACTTCGGGAAGAATGCCAGCCCACCTGTCTGATTCGCCAGCTCCGTCAGCACCTCGCGCGAGTGTCTCGCCTCACCATGGCTCACGTCATCGCCGAACAGCAGACCGATGCAATAGATCGCCGGGCCATCGAGATCCTGCACGCGCCGGATCGTCGCCTCCAGCGTCGCGCTCGATGCGTTATCGTCGCCATCGGTCACAATCAGCAACACCTGCTTGGACCGTTTCGCATTCTTCGACAGATAATCCGCTGATGCGATCACCGCGTCGTAGAGCGCCGTTCCTCCGCTTGATTTGATATAGCTCAGGCCCTGCTGCAGCTTCGCAATGCTATTCGTGAAGTCCTGATCGATATACGCCTCCGAGCTGAAGTCCACCAGGAACGCCTCATCCTTCGGGTTCGATAACTTCACCAGGTTCAACGACGCGGCATCTACCGACGCCCGCTTGTCATACATCGACCCTGAGCTGTCGATCAAAATTCCCAGCGACACCGGCAGGTCCTCATGCCGGAATCCCACAATCTTCTGCGGCACGCCGTCCTCATATACATGGAACGCGTCCTCCGGCAGCGAGTCGACCGCATGCCCGGTCGCATCGATGACCGACGCTTCCAGCCGCACCTCGGACGCATCCGCGCGCAGCGTAAACCGGCCATCTTCCTTCGTAATCACGCCGGCCTGCGGAGGAACGACCACCGTCGCCGCGGGAGCTCCCCCGGTATCGGGCGAAGGCACCGGGTCCGAATCCTGCGTCAGCGTCGCGGCGTTGCGAGTCTGTACCGTAGGCTTCTGTTCCGTCGCGCTCTGGCTCGACGGTGCCTGCGCAGCAACGAGCTTCGGCCCGCCCGCTACCTGCACGGCAAGTACGACCATCCCTGCAATCCCGATCCAACTTCTACAGCGATGGTGCATAGTACCCCTCGCGACCTTGCTCGTTCAGCCCCCGGGACACCCCGAAGGCAGCAAAGCCGTTACTTCAATTTACGACAAGATTCGTATCGCTTGTTCTCCGTCGGAGTGTACCCGATTCCGAACCAATTCGTGTAGCCGGTCGCGGATCGCTTCGCGCCGCCCTGAGGCTTCAGATCGTTTTCCAGCTCAACTGTTACGTCTATCTGATGCCGCTTCGCCACATCCAAGGTGCCTGACCTCCGCGATCGCCTCTCTGAGTCTCTATCCGTATCGGCTATACAACTCCCGCCGTCCGCGCAGGACCGCAGGGGCCGTTGACCCTAAGGTGGGCGTATGCTCTAATTCGCGCGTTCATAAAATTGCATTTTTCTTGTTTCTGAGGTAGCACCATCACTTTAAGACACGTACCAGGAGGAGCATCCTTCCATGAATTTCGGAGCAGTCGCGGCAATTGTCTTCAGTTTTCAAGATGTCCAGTCCAGTACCTCGGACGCCACCCAGACGGTTGTCAACAGCAGTGACAACATCTGGCTGTGGGTCGCTCTCGGCGTAGGCTTCGTCGCCCTCATCGCCGCCTTCATCCTCGCCCGCATCGTCCTCGCCGGAGACACCGGAACCCCCGAGATGCGCAGCATCTCCGACGCCATCCGCGAAGGTGCCGAAGCCTTCCTCTCCCGACAGTACCGCTCCATCGGCATCATGGCCGTAGTCCTCGCCGTCGTCATCTTCCTCGGCTACCGGCTCTCGCCCAGCACCCACGACATCGCGACCCGCACCGTCATCAGCTTCCTCGTCGGAGCCATCTGCTCCGGCCTCGCCGGCTTCACCGGAATGTACGTGTCGATCAGGGCGAACATCCGCACTGCCTCTGCCGCGCGCAACTCCCTGAACGGCGCGCTGCAATCGGCCCTGCGAGGAGGAGCCGTCACCGGCCTCGTCGTCGTCGCCCTCGCGCTCATCGGCATTGGAGTCCTCTTCCTCGCCTTCGGCGGCCTCAACGATCCCCGCCACGTCGTCTATGAGCTCGTAGGCTTCGGCTTCGGAGCCTCGCTCGTCGCCCTCTTCGCCCAGCTCGGAGGAGGAATCTACACCAAGGCCGCCGACGTCGGTGCCGATCTCGTCGGCAAAGTCGAAGCCGGAATCCCCGAAGACGATCCCCGCAACCCCGCCGTCATCGCCGACCTCGTCGGAGACAACGTTGGCGACTGCGCCGGTCGCGGAGCCGACATCTTCGAGTCCACCGCCGCGGAAAACGTCGGCGCCATGATCCTCGGAGCCGCTCTATATCCGGTCTTCGGCATCAAGGGAATCCTCTTCCCTCTGATGGTTCACGCCATCAACCTGGTCGCCTCCATCATCGGCGTTGCCATCGTCAAGACCACCGACAACGAAGACCCGATGCGAGCCCTCAACCGCGGCTTCTACGTCACCTCCATCCTCGCCCTCACCGGCTTCGCGGGCATCGTCTACAAGATGCTCAACGGCCCCGGCGTCCAGCCGCTCTACCTCTTCCTCTGCGGAGTCATCGGCCTGGTTACCGCCTTCCTCTTCGTCTGGATCACGCAGTACTACACCGAGAGCCAGTACCGCCCCGTCCAGTCCATCGCCGAGGCCTCGCTCACCGGCCCCGCCACCAACATCATCTCGGGTCTCGCCGTCGGCATGGAGACTCCCGCGATGCCGGTCATCGTCATCTGCTCAGCTCTGCTGCTCAGCTACTACTTCGGCGTCAAGGGCCTCGAAGGAGTCCATCTCCCCGGAATCTCCAACTACGTCAAGGGCATCTACGGCACCGCCATCGCCACCATGGGCATGCTCTCCTGCGCTGCCTATATTCTCGCGATGGACACCTTCGGCCCCATCACCGACAACGCGGGCGGCATCATCGAAATGTCCAACCAGCCCGACTCCGTCCGCGACAAGACCGACAAGCTCGACTCCGCGGGTAACACCACCAAGGCCCTGACGAAGGGGTATGCGGTGGGCTCCGCCTCGCTCGCCGCCTTCCTCCTCTTCTCTGCTTATCTTGAGGAGATCAAGTCCCTCGTCACCGCCAAGGTAGCCGCCGCCGGCCCTGCTGGCTTCATGCCCGAAGGCTGGTCCTTCACCAACATCAACCTCGCCGAAATCCCCGTCTTTGCCGGTGCGATGCTGGGCGCCATGCTCGTCTACCTCTTCTCGTCGATGGCGATTAAAGCGGTAGGAAGAACTGCCCAGATGGTCGTCAAAGATGTTCGCGACCAGTTCCGGGAGAACCCCGGCATCATGGCCGGAACCTCCAAGCCCGACTACGCCCGCTGCGTCTCCATCGTGACGGGTGCAGCCTTGAAGGAGATGGTCCTCCCGGGCATCCTAGCCGTCGGTCTGCCGGTCGCCGTCGGCCTCATCTTCCGCAACTTCAGCAGCGTCTACGGCGCAGGCTCTGAGGTCCTCACCCGCGCCGGCCTGCGCAACGTTCCGTCCATCAACGGCATCCCCGTCAACCTCGGAGGAGCGACCGCCGTGGCCGGTCTGCTCATGGTCGGAACCATCTCCGGAGTGCTCCTCGCGATGCTGATGAACAACGGCGGAGGAGCGTGGGACAACGCCAAGAAGTGGATCGAAACCGGCCAGTACGGCGGCAAAAAATCCGACGCCCACAAAGCAGCCGTCGTCGGCGACACCGTAGGCGACCCCTTCAAGGACACGGCGGGTCCGTCGCTCCACGTCCTCATCAAACTCCTCGCGACGATTACGCTGGTCCTCGCCCCCCTCTTCCTCTAACCCAACACGTAAAACACAAAGGCCGCCTCATGTCGAGGCGGCCTTTGTTGTTGCCTGACGACAAACTAAAGCCTGAAGTACACCCCAATCGCCACCTCCGACTGCACCGTCGTCGCGCCCGTCGAGGTGAACGCAAATTGCGGTGCCTTATACAGATTTCCACGGTACTGCAAGCGCAAACCGACATGCGGCACGACTCCCCAATCCGTTCCCACGCCATACACAAACGCCGGTTTCGTAATCGTGCTCGCATTGAAATTCATCGGCTGGCCGCTCGGCGCAAACACCAGCACGCCCACGCCCGCCAGCGCAAACGGTCTGAAATTCAACACCTTCAGCGAGGCCACCCAATCCGCACTAACCTCGTGCTCATTCGCCGGTACCGCAACCGGCGGCTGCGGCCCGCACACCAGCCCGCACACGCCGTTCGTCGTCGAATCCAACTGGTTCGCCCGGTTAAACGAGTACGTCGCCTCGTACCCCACCAACGGATTCGATATATGCCGCAACTCCACCATCCCTCCGCCCGCGTCCGACTGATGAGCCGTCGACCCATTGCCGTTGGCGTCCTGCGTCATCGTCCCATACACGCTTGCCGACACATCCGTCTGCGCATAAGCCGCGCCACCACCTGCCAACGCAATCCCCATCACAACCCCGGCCAACCGCAATCCATCGATTCTCATGGGCCCTCCTGTCCCTCCTTTGGACGTGTCCACCCTGGCACTGAGTTACTCGTCCAACCAAACTACATGACGATATCTTGATCCAAATCCCAAAATGAGACGCCCCCACTCGCCCATATTCGCCTATACTGATCCCCGATAAACACTCCTCCTCCCAAAGGAGCCTCCCATGTCCTCCGTCCGTCTCCTCATCGGCACCCGCAAAGGCGCCTTCGTCCTCACCTCCGACGGCACGCGCAAGTCCTGGAAGATCGACGGCCCGCACTTCCCCGGCTGGGAGCTCTACCACCTCAAGGGCTCGCCCGTGGACCCCAACCGCCTTTACGCCTCGCAGACCTCCGGCTGGTTCGGCCAGCAGCTCCAGCGCTCCGACGACGGCGGCGCGACCTGGTCCCCCGTCAACAATCAGTTCACCTACGACGGCGTCCCCGGCACCCACCAGTGGTACGACGGCACGCCCCACCCCTGGGAGTTCAAGCGAGTCTGGCACCTCGAGCCCTCGCTCACCGACCCCGACACCGTCTATGCCGGAGCCGAAGACGCCGGCCTATTCAAGTCCACCGACGGAGGCAACAGCTGGCACGAGCTCTCCGGCCTCCGCCTCAACGAAACCGGCCCGCACTGGCAGCCCGGCGCGGGAGGCCTCTGCCTCCACACCATCCTCCTGGATCCCACCAACCCCGACCGCATCGTCATCGCCATCTCCGCGGCCGGTGCGTTTCGATCGGACGACGCAGGCAAGACCTGGAAGCCCATCAACAAAGGCCTCCACTCCAAATACATCCCCGACCCTAACGCCGAGGTCGGCCACTGCGTCCACCACATCGCCATGAACCCGAAGACGCCCAAGACCCTCTTCATGCAAAAGCACTGGGACGTCATGCGGTCCGACGACGCTGGCGACCGGTGGACGAAGATCTCCGGCAACCTCCCCACCGATTTTGGCTTCGTCATCGACGTGCACTCGCACCAGCCCGAAACCGTCTACGTCGTGCCCATCAAGAGCGACTCCGAGCACTTCCCCCTCGACGGCAAGCTGCAGGTCTTCCGCAGCCGCACCGGGGGCAACGAGTGGGAGCCTCTCACCAAGGGCCTCCCGCAGCAGGACTGCTACGTCAACATCCTCCGCGACGCCATGGCCGTCGACCAACTCGACGACTGCGGCATCTACTTCGGTACGACCGGCGGGCAGGTGTACTGTTCCCCCGACGCCGGAGACTCCTGGCAAGCCATCACCCACGACCTCCCAGCCGTCCTCAGCGTAGAAGCCCAAACGCTCGCATGACGTCAGGATCATCGCACTCCGGCTTCCCGAGATTGTTGCTCAAAGCGTCCACGTCGCTCGCGGTTGCCCTCGCGCTTCTGTACACCGGCCAGCTTCTATCGCAGACACCTCCAGCGCAGCCTTCGTCCTTCGAGGTCGCGTCCGTCCGGGCCTCACCCGCCAACCACGGCTATACATCGATCAGCCCCTCAGGTTCGGAGCGCTTCACCGCAACCGCCGCGTCGTTGAAGCTGCTGATTGAGCTCGCATTCGGACTAGACGGCAACCAGGTCACCGGAAAATTTGGCTGGCTCGATTCGACCTATTACGACATTCAGGCCAAGCCCCCCACGAACCAGGGTCTTACCTACGAAGAGCTGCGACCGTTCCTACAGAATCTGCTCGCCACTCGCTTTCATCTGGTGGCGCATCGAGAGACCCGGTACGTCTCCGGCTACTCCCTCGTGGTCGCCAAGGGAGGCCCAAAGCTGACCGCCGCAAAGGAAGCATCCACCGGCGGCTACATTCTCAACGACGGAATTAAGATCCCCGGGGCCTCCATCAAGACACTAGCCAGCATGCTCGCCACGCCCGCCGGAAGACCGGTCATCGACAAGACAGGCCTCACCGGAACCTACAACATGGACCTCAAATACGCTCCCGAAGGATCCCCCGACTCGGACCTGCCCTCCATGTTTGCAGCCCTACAAGAACAGTTGGGGCTAAAGCTGGAGCCGCAAAAAGATGTGCCCATCACCGTACTCGTCGTTGACGATGTAGATAAAGTGCCCACCCCGAATTAGCATCGACGTACGCCGCAATCCGGGCCGCACTCCGGCTCTTTCATTCCGAACACACCCGCAACCACCCATGCCCACCCTCCGCATCGATCTCCCCGTGCACCTCCGCCGCCTAGCGAGCATCCCCACGCACGAGCTCTCCCTCGACGTCCCCGCGCCTGTCACGATCGCCTCCACCCTCGACGCCCTCGAGCTCCGTTACCCCATGCTCCGCGGCACCATCCGCGACCACGTCACCAAACAGCGCCGCGCCTTCCTCCGCTTCTTTGTCTGCGAAGAAGACTGGTCTCACCTCCCCACCAACACGCCTCTCCCTGACGCGATCCTCACCGGCCGCGAACCCCTCATCATCCTCGGAGCCATCGCCGGAGGCTAGCGTTAACCTCACGGCAGAAAATCCACTCTGTCCGCAAAGCAAGCGAAGCCCCTCGCCGTCCGCGCCGGACTCATCCTCGGCGCGATCGCCAGCGGCAAGCGTTAACGTCACCGCGGAAACCCACGCCGTCCGCATAGCCACGCGGAGCCCCTCGCCGTCCGCGTAGGACCCGTACAATGGAGGGATGGCCCGTCTGTACCCCTTCCGCGCCCTCCGCTACGATCCAGCCCGCGTCAACATGACCGACGTCGTCACCCAGCCCTACGACAAGATCACACCTGCCATGCAGGACGCGTACTACGCCGCAAGCCCCTACAACCTCATTCGCGTCATCCTCGGCAAGCATCTACCCGCCGACAGCGACGCCGGCCCCAACGTCTACACCCGTGCCGCCGCCACCCTCAACGAGTGGCGCGCCGAAGGCATCCTCAAAGAGGAGACCGAGCCCGCCCTCTACGGCTACTCCCAGACCTACAAAGTCCCTGGCTCTGAGGAAATCCGTGAGCGCCGCGGCTTCATCGCCCTCGGCCAGCTCCACGACTACGCCGACAAGGTCGTCTACCGCCACGAACAGACCTTCCCCAAACACAAGTCCGACCGCCTCGCCCTCTTCAAGGCCACCCGCGCCTACTGCGAGCAGATCTACATGCTCTACTCCGACCCCACCTTCACCGCCGAGCAGGCCATCTTCGAATCCGGAGCCGCTCCCGACCTCCAGATCACCGACGAGTACGACGTCCTCCACTGCGTCTGGAAGGTCACCGACCCCGCTCTCATCACCCGCGTCCTCACCGCCATGTCCGACAAGTGGCTGCTCATCGCCGACGGCCACCACCGCTACGAAACCTCCACCACCTACATGCATGAGCGAGCCGCGCAACTCGGCCTCGACCCCAACGCGCCTCCTACGACTTCCGACGCAGGCCTGCCGCAGCCCGCCTTCCCCGAGCAAGCCATGATGATGACTTTCGTCAACATGGACGCCCCCGGAATCACCATCCTCCCCACCCACCGCGTCGCCTTCGGCCTCATCGGCTTCCACGGCCGCGAGTTCGCCGCCCGCGCCGCCGCTTACTTCACCGTCACCGAAATCGACCCCACGCCCAGCGGCCACTACCCCGGCCCCAACTCCCTGCTTCAGCGCCTCAACGACACTCCCGGCGTCGCCTTCATCGCGGCCACACGCGACGGAGATTTCCTCCTCACGCCCAAGCCCGAAGCCGTCGCTCCTCTGCTCGCCGGCCTGTCACCGCGTCAGCAGCAACTCGACGTCACCCAGCTCCACAAAGTCGTCCTCGAAAAACTTCTCAACCTGAACGAAGAGACCGTCAGAGCCGGAGGCAACATCCGCTACCTCCGCGAAGCCTCCGAGGCGCTCGCCCAGGTCGGCTGCGGCAACGCCGACGTAGCCTTCCTCATCAAGCCCGTCACCCTCGAGCAGATGCGAGACATCTCCCTCAACCTCGAAGTCATGCCCCAGAAATCCACCGACTTCTACCCCAAACTACTAAGCGGCCTGGCCATGTACACCCTCGACTAGCCCGCCGCACAAACCGGGTGCCCCACTCATGACGGCATTATCGTCATGGGTGGGCATCGAGCGAGAGCGCGACCCCTCTCCTTCAACCCACCCAAAATTCTTACCGCGAGATTCCCTCCAACGGCGAGCTGGCCGTGGCATACAACTTCTTCCCCATCCGCCCGGCGAGAAACGCCTCGCGACCCGCCTCCACGCCCTTCTTCATCGCCGACGACATCAGCACCGGATCCTTCGCCGCCGCCATCGCCGTATTCAGCAGCACGCCATCGAAGCCCATCTCCATCGCGAGCGCCGCATCGCTCGCCGTGCCCAGCCCCGCATCCACGATCAGCGGAACCTCCGTGATCAGCTCGCGCATCATGCGCAGCGTATAGCTGTTCGCAATGCCCAGCCCGGTCCCAATCGGAGCTCCCAGCGGCATCACCGCGGCGGCTCCCACATCAATCAGCCGCTTCGCAAACACAATGTCGTCAGTCGTATAAGGAAGCACCGTAAACCCTTCCTTCACCAGCACGCGAGTCGCTTCAACCGTGGCTTGAACATCCGGATACAGCGTCGCCGTATCGCCGATGACCTCAATCTTCACCCAGTCCGAAAGCCCTACCTCGCGCCCCAGCCGAGCCGCGCGGATCGCCTCGTCCGCGGTAAAGCATCCCGCCGTATTCGGCAGCAGGAAGTACTTCTTCGGATCAATAAAATCCAGCAGCGACTCCTTCGTCCGGTCGAGCTCCACGCGCCGCACCGCGACCGTCACCATCTCCGCGCCCGAAGCCTCAATCGCAGCCTTCGTCTCCGCGCCATCCTTGTACTTCCCTGTCCCGACAATCAGCCTCGACCCAAACGTCCGTCCCGCAATCACCAACATATCCATACTCAAATCCTAATCCCTCTCCTCTCATCCCCGCCCACACACAAACGGCCCGCCCCGAAGGACGAGCCGTTATGCGGTGATCTGGTGGGATTGACTTGAGGCATCCGTTCTCTTGGATGGGCCTCGGAGTTGGAAAGCAAGCAAGAACTCGCTGTTCTGCCGTTGACTTTCCCTCGTAGGTCTAGAGCTCGGATGCTCTAAGCCTCAGTCACCTCACGTTGGTGTGTACAACTCGAACAATCAATTTTCATAGGTTTGGACCATCCTCCTTTCCCGTGTTGAAACTGAAAGTACGCCGCACTCCCTCTCGAAGTCAAACGCCCAGACGTCGCGCGTGTGCAAATCTGCATCCCAACCCAATGAGCACAAAACTCTACCGGAGAATCTTCACGCTATGAAACCCGCAACCCTCATCGGCCTCCTCCTCATCGTCGTCGGCATCATCGGATTCGCCGTCGGAGGCTTCAGCTTTACGCACGAAAAGAAGGACGTCGACCTCGGTCCCCTCCAGGTCTCCCACAAGCAGACGAGCACCGTGCCCATCCCTCCCATCCTCAGCGCCATCGCTCTCATCGGCGGCATCGGACTGGTCGTGGTGGGAGCCAAAAGCAGCTAAGTCTCTTTACGCAAAAGCAGCCGCCAACCCAAAAGCCTCCGCCCAAATCGCCGCAGCTACTTCATATACGCCCGCACCAGGTCGATCAACTCCTCGCCCAGCTCAGGAGTCAACGCCTTCGCCTTCGGCCCAATCAGGTGCAGCCGGATATGATCCTCCAGCACCTCGGCCATCAAGCCATCGATGCCGCCGCGGACCGCCGCCAGCAGCATGAGCACATTCGCGCAGTCGTGCTCCTCGGTCAGGCTGCGTTCCACCCGCTCCATCTGCCCATTGATTCTCTTCGCGCGGTTCACCAGCTTCACCCGCTCACGATCCAGTTCCACGTTAACCCTCCAATACCCTACTGGGGTATACTATTCCTCGACGACCAAAATTCACACTCCATTCTTCTTCTCCCTGAACAATCCAAGAATCATGCCCGCTCTGCGCAAATTTCACCTCACTGCCCTGCTCGTCTGCCTGCCACTCTCCGTCTGTGGCGCGCTCGCCCAGACGCCCCCGCAACTCCCAGCGCAGACTGCGATCCTGACCGCCATACCAAACGCGATCCCCGACGCTCCGCTCGCACACTCTCCCGAAGGCAAGCAAAGTCTCCTGCCGTCCGCGCAGGACCCCGCAACCAGCCCCGCGCACAACACGCCCTCAGCGACTGACAACTCCGCAGGCACCCCGCAGACCTACAACCTCCACGCGCAATACACCCTCACCGGCACAGGGTATCCCTCCTTCGCGGCCCGGTACACGAACCCCGCCTATTCGGTCTACGGAACCCGCAGCAGCCTCCCCACCCAGGGCCAGGCTCGCGAGACTCAATCGCTCGACCTCTATTTCGGCTATCGTCTGGGATCGACCGCGGAGTTTCATGTAGACACCTTGTTCTGGCAGGGCTTTGGCCTGAACAACACTTACGGCATTGCCGACTTCCCCAACGGCGAAGCGTTCAAGGTCGGCGTCCGCTACCCTCACTTCTCGCTCGCCCGGTTCTTCGTTCGAAAGACCATCGCTCTCGGCGGAGACAAGGATGACAGATCCGTCGAAGACGATCTGCTCACCCTGCGAGGCAAGCAGGATACGAATCGCATCACGATCACCCTCGGCCGATTCAACGTGAAGGACATCTTCGACAACAATCAATACTCCAACGATCCTCGCGAGCAATTCATGAACTGGGCTCTCATGGCCAACGCCGCCTTTGACTATCCGGCCGACGCTTTGGGCTTCACCACCGGCATCGCAATCGAGGCGAACCGCCCGCACTGGACCCTGCGTTACGGTTGGTTCCAGATGTCAAAGTACAGAAATCAATTCACTGCCGAAGGCCGATACCTCACCCTCCCCACCGAGCCCCTGGGCGGCGACGGCAAGATCTTCGAGGACTGGGGAATGGTGACCGAACTTGAACACCGTCACAACCTCAACAAGCATCCGGGAGCAGTTCGCCTGCTGGTCTACGATGACCGCGCGAACATGGGCAGCTATAAGGCGGCGGTGGCTCTGGCGAATGACCCCGCCACGCTCGCCGTCTGGGGCACGCCCGCAAAGTTTCTCGCGAGCGCCAACGGAGTCACCGGAGGAATCGACAGCACGCATGCCTTGCGCAACACCTGGGGCCTCGGTCTCAACATCGATCAGGAGATCACCCAAAGCATCGGCGTGTTCTCCCGCATCGGCAGGAACAGCGGTCAGAACGAATCGTTCGAGTTCACCGACTCCAACTGGACGGCAACGTTTGGCACCAGCATCAAGGGCGAGACATGGAAGCACCCCGATGACGTCATCGGCGCGGCCTTCATCACCAGCGGCATCTCAAAGGCGAACCAGGCCTACCTCGCAGCCGGAGGTATCGGCATCCTCACCGGCGACGGAGCTCTGAACTACGGCCCGGAGAAAAATGTGGAGCTCTACTACGACCACCAATTCTCAAAGTACTTCCACGGCACGCTCGACTACCAGTTTGTAGACGACCCCGCCTACAACAAGGATCGCGGCCCCATCCCCGCCATCTTCGCTCTCCGCCTGCATTACGAGCGCTAGTCGTGCCCACCGCATCTATGACGATGACCTCAACCCCATCGCCACCATCGACGTCTCAGCACCCGTCGACGAACTAACCAGCCACCCGTCTCCGCACGATCCCCCGCAGCACCCACCCCAGGTCAAACAGCGCCGTCCCTAGCAATCCCAGCACGATCGCTCCAAAGTACGCCCGCCACACCGTCGCGATCACGGCACCCTGCGGGTCGTCCGCGCGATACAGCACCGGCACCGTCTCTCCCGCCGCAAACTCAATCTCATCCGACCCCGGCCCTGCCACCACCGTCACCCACTCGCCGTTCACGGTGCGAAATCGAACCCGCGGCGTATACCAGACGCCGCCCTCTTTCGCGAACCCCGCAACGTTCTCCGTGACCGTCGCCGTCGCCCTCACTCTGGCTCGCGCAAACATCCACGAGTGCGCACAAAAGCCTGCGGCAATCACCAGCAGCAACACGCCGGCCCACGGCAGCACCCGGCCCAACGGCGGAGCCGCCCACTCAAAACGATTTCGCACCCAACGCAAAAACTCCATCGTCCCACTCTACGCGGCGGACGCCCTACCCACAGCCTCGGCGGGTACACTGACGTCACTGCCAGCCCACCACGAAAGAGAGTTCTCCCATGCCTAACGCCGCCATCCCCAACGCCGCAACCTCCAACTTCTGGACACGTCTTGAGGAGCGCACCGCTCCCTACAATCTCCTCGCGCATCCCTTCTACCAGGCCTGGTCGCGAGGCGATCTCACCCGCGACGATCTCCGCGAGTACGCCGCCGAGTACTGGCATCACGTCTCCTCCTTCCCCACCTATCTCAGCGCACTCCACAGCCGCCTGCCCGACACCGAGCTTCGTCGCGAAGTCCTCCGCAATCTCTCCGAAGAAGAAGGCACCGACTCGCCCACCGCGCGTCCCCACTCCGACCTCTGGATGGACTTCGCCGAGGGCATGGGAGCCACCCGCTCCTCCGTCGAATCGCACGCCGTCCAGCCCGAGATGACCGCGCTCCTCGCCACCTTCCGCTCCGCCATGCAGGAGCCCACCCCCGCCGCCGCGCTCGCCGCTCTCTACGCCTACGAGTCCAAGGTTCCGGCCATCGCCGTCACCAAGGCCGAGGGCCTCGCCCAGCACTACAGCGCCGACGCCGCCACCTCCCGCTACTTCACCCTCCACCAAACCGCCGACGTAGCCCACGCCTCGGTCTGGCGCGAGCTCATCAACAAGGAGATCGCCCTCGACCCCTCCGCCGCCGAAGCCGCGCTGGCCTCCGCAGAGCAAGCCGCCCGCGCTCTCTGGACCGCCCTCGACGGAGTCGAACGCCAGCGCCTCTCCCGCCAATAGCCGCACCCACAACCACCCGGGTGCTCATCTTCGGCGCGCTGTTTGCGCCTAAGGTAGTGATTCGTTACGGCCCACATCTCCCGGCCCTTAATAAGCCCCTCGCCTCGCGCTCCCTGCGCTGCGAGGGGCTTTTGTGCGGGCACCCATTTCTTCGCCTCCCTGCAACGTTGACCGAACTCCCTCGGGATACACTGTGACTCACAACTCATGCTCATCTCTCCCCCGACCCTCAAAGTCCTTCGCCAGATCCATCTCTATCTCGGCATCTTCACCGCTCCGGCACTCCTCTTCTTCGCCCTCACCGGAGCCCTCCAGACCTTCAGCCTCCACGAAGCCTCGCGCACCAGCGACTACAAACCTCCCACCTGGATCGTCACCCTCGCACAGCTCCACAAGAAGCAGACGACGACCGTCCCCGTGCGCAAACCGTGGCCCGCAGCCCAAGCCCAGCGGACGGAAGCCCCCAAGCCTGACCCAGCCAAGCCCAACGCCGCCAAGCCCGACGCCGCCCCGAGCGCCGCAGCAACCTCCGCACCCAAACAATCCGAGCCCGCACCCAAGTCCCATCTCCCGATGAAGATCTTCTTCCTCACCGTCGCTCTAAGCCTCTTCCTCTCGACGCTCACCGGCATCCTCATGGCCTACAAATTCAACCGCAACAAGCTCCTCGTCACCGGCCTCCTCCTCGCCGGCGTCGTCGTCCCGCTCCTGCTCCTGCCGTTCTAGCACGAGCGATTCCAACCCCACCCCATTCGCTTCCGCACCATTAAAAAGCCGGGTGCCCCATTCATGACAGCCCCATCGTCATGGGTGGGGTAGAGGGTGCCCATACCCAACGCGAATTCCGCACCACCAACAATTAGTATGCCCCTCTATGCGTGGCTCGATGCGCACGTACAGGATCGCAGCCTCCCACCGAGACTCGCCCTATACTTGAATGCGATGCTCACCGCGCTCGCCTTCGAACTGCCCGCCTTCCTCCTCGGCCTACTCTTCGGCAGCTTCCTAAACGTGTGCATCTCGCGCCTGCCCGCCCACCAGAGCATCAGCAAGCCGCGCTCGCACTGCCCCCACTGCAACACCACCATCCGCTGGTACGACAACATCCCGCTCATAAGCTGGCTCCTCCTCCGCGCCCGCTGCCGCGACTGCAAACAACCCATCTCCTGGCGCTACCCAGCCGTGGAACTCGCCGTCGGGATTTGGTTTGTTGCCGCAACTGACCTCTCGATTCAGGTCGTACATCCATCCACGGGTCCAGCGGTCGTCACCTTGACCGCTGCGGGAGTCATCACGCTCATCGCCCTCATCATCCTGGGCTTCCTCCTCATCGGCCTCCTCGTCATGGACTGGCAGACCCACACCCTCCCCGACGCCTTCACCCTCACCGGCACGCTCCTCGCCTTCGTCCTCATCTGCGCCCGAGCCGTCTTCCTCGGCCCGCACGAAGACGAGCTTCTCCTCCACGGCCGCAACCCTCTCACCAGTCCCGGCAACGTGACCGACCGCGGCAACGTCATCCTCACCGGCCCCGAGCACCTGGTCCTCGGCCGACTCCTCGCCATCGTCGCCGCCGCCGGCATTCTCCTCCTCATCCGCTTCGCCTACCAGCAACTCCGCCACCGCGAGGGCCTCGGCCTCGGCGACGTCAAACTCATCGCCATGATCGCCGCCTTCCTGGGCTTCTGGCCGGCGGTCCTCGCGCTCTTCCTCGGCAGCATCCTCTGCTCCTTGTACGCGCTCACGCTCCTCCTCCGCCGCCGAGCAGACGCCCTCACCCGCCTCCCACTCGGCACCTTCCTCGCCATCGGAGGCCTCCTCGCCGCCCTCTTCGGCACCCCCCTTATCGCCTGGTACAGCTCCCTGCTTTAAATTTCCACCTGATCCCTAATCCCTACCCCCTAATCCCTGCCCTCCTTGACCCTTGACCGCCTCACTCCTACACTCAAGACTAGTCATGACACGCGATCCCTACATCTGGCAGTATCTTCCGCTCGTGTTGCAGATCCTGGCAGCCGTCGGTCTGGCGGGCTTCATGGTGGCCGCCTCGTTCTTCCTCGGCAAGCACAAGCGTTCGCGCACCAAGCTCAGCGCCTACGAGTGCGGCATGGACCCGGTCGGCGACGCGCGAGGCCGCTTCTCCGTCAAGTTCTACATGGTCGCCATGCTCTTCATCCTGTTCGATGTGGAAGCCGTCTTCGTCCTTCCCTGGGCCGTCATCTACCGCCGCCTGCCCGCCATCACCGGCTCGCGCCTCTTCGGCTTCTGGGAGATGCTGGTCTACATGGGCTTCGTCGCCGTCGGCCTCTTCTATGTCTGGAAGAAGGGCATCCTCAACTGGTCCAACGACCGCGCCGACCTCTAACGTTTTAGTTTTGTCATCCTTCGCGAAGCGGAGGATCTGCTTCTGCACTTGTACTTGCTTTTGCTTCTGAGATAGGTCCGGATTACAGCCCGGGCATTTGGGACAATAGAAAGAAGGGGCGTTAGCCCCGGAGGAATCATCTCCCGATGGACCCGATCACAAACCCCGCCACACCGTCCGCCGTCTTCGGCAAGGAAGCCGTCACCGAGGCCCTCGCCGACCACGCCGCAGTGATTGGCCTCAAGGACCTCATCACCGACGCCAAGTGGGACCGCAAGGAGCTCACCCTCACCGTCGCGCCCGAGACCATCGTCGCCGCCATGCAGGCCGCCAAAGCCGCTGGCTACAACTTCTTCGAGGACGCCACCGCCGTCGACTGGTACCCCTCTGACTCTCCTTCAGCGCCGCGCTTCCAGATCTCCTACTCGATCCTCAGCCACTCCCTCAAGCAGCGCATCCGCATCGTCGCCCGCGTCTCCGGAGACGATCCCCGCATCGACTCCATCACCTCCGTCTGGCCCTCGGCCAACTTCTACGAGCGCGAGATCTTCGACCTCTTCGGCGTCCACTTCCCCGGACACCCGCGCCTCACCCGCATCATGATGCCCGACAACTGGGAAGGGCATCCGCTCCGCAAGGACTATCCCGTGGAGGGTTACCGCTAATGGCCTTCGTTGAAGAACTCGAACAACCCGGCGTCGCCAAGAAAGTCGACACTACCGGAGCCACGCTCGCCGGCTTCCGCTCTGCCGAAAGCTTGATTCCAACCGCCGAAGACCTCCTCATCCCCGGCGTCGAAGACGTCGTCGAGGAATCCACCTCGCACCACCACCCGCACGGCTCTGACCCCGTGACCGACCAGACGATGGTCCTCAACATGGGCCCGCAGCATCCTTCGACGCACGGCGTCCTCCGCCTCGTCCTCGAAGTCGACGGCGAGACCGTAGTCTCCCTCGCGCCCGACATCGGCTACCTCCACACCGGCATCGAGAAGACCTGCGAGGCCAAGTTCTACGCCCAGGTCACTCCCCTCACCGACCGCATCGACTACCTCTGTCCCATGACCAACAACCTCGCCTACGCGCTGGCTGTTGAGAAGCTCCTCGACCTCGAAATCCCCGAGCGAGCCCAGTACCTCCGCGTCCTCTTCAGCGAGCTCACCCGCATCCAGTCGCATCTCGTCTGGCTCGGCACGCACGCCATGGACATCGGCGCCCTCACCGTCTTCCTCTACTGCTTCCGCGAGCGCGAAGAGATCCTTCGCATCTTCGAAGCCGTCAGCGGCCAGCGCATGATGACCAGCTACATCCGCGTCGGCGGCCTCTCCCTCGAGCCGCCGCTCGACATCTACAAGCGCATCCGCGCCTTCCTCAAAACCTTCCCCTCCAAGATCGACGAGTACGAAGGCCTTCTCAACGCCAACCCCATCTGGATGGGCCGCCTCAAGGGCGTCGGCTACCTCTCACCCGAGAACGCCATCGCGCTCGGCGTCACCGGCCCCCCCATGCGCGCCTCGGGTGTCGACTTTGACGTGCGCCGCGACATGCCCTACTCCGGCTACGAGAAGTTCAAGTTCAACGTCCCCGTCTCCACCGACGGCGACGTCTGGGCCCGCTACATCGTCCGCATGCAGGAGTTCCGCGAGTCCGTCAGCATCTGCCTCCAGGCGCTCGACGGCCTGCCCGAAGGACGCATCGTCGCCGACGCTCCCAAGATCATCCTCCCCGACCGCGAGCAGATGAAGACCCAGATGGAATCCCTCATCCATCACTTCAAGATCGTCACCGAAGGCTTCCAGGTCCCCGCCGGCGAGGTCACCAGCTCCGTCGAAGCACCCCACGGCATGATGAACTACTACGTCGTCTCGGACGGAACCGCCAAGCCCTACCGCGTCCACATGCGCAACCCCGGCTTCGCCACCCTGCAATCCCTGGAAGTCATGTGCAAGGGCCAACTCCTCGCCGACGTAGTCGCCGTCATCGGCAGCATCGACATCGTCCTCGGAGAGATCGACAGATGAGCACCGAGAAGCGACTCAGGATGCTGATGGTTTGCTTCATCGTGTTTACGCTTGTAGAAATCGTTCTGGCGCTTATTGCCTTGCTGGAAAATTCCACGGTAGGACACGTCGCATTGATTTATGGTACTCAGTTGGTTTTGTTTGATGGACTTATCATTTCGACGCGCCGGCGACTGAAGCGCGAACTGCAGTCGCAATCAAGCGCTGGTAATGAAAAGACAACAGAGAATGAGATGGACCGGAAAACGAGAGTCAGGCTTGGTGTCTATATTCTAGTCAACGCAAGCATTCCCCTTTGGACGATGTACCTTGCACGTCAGTTCCCGATGCACCTCAAGATCGTGATAGCAGCAATTTCGTTGATCTTCATGAACGTGACACTTTTTCTTTCGTTTCGAAGTCAGGACCAAAAGCTGAGGAAGATCAGTTGAGTGGAGCAATTTCTTCAGACCGCCTCCACACCGAACTCTGGACCTCCTGGGCCTCCCTGCTCCGCAGCTACGCAGCCGCCCACGGACTCAACAGCACCCACCACGCCGTAGTCGAGGTGAGTGCCAACGAAATCACCCTCCGCGTCAACGACCGCTGGCTCCGCTTCACCCCAAGTGATCTGCAACACAACGGGAAAGCCCCCGAACCATTTACCCTGAATGAAAACGGGACCGTCACCCTCAACCATCAACCGGAACAGGAAATGGACATCGCCGCCGAACAGTTCGCCCGCGAGATCTTAATTCCTAACCCTTAATCCCTAATCCCTGGTTACCATGGCCGCCATCACCCACACGATCTTCACCCCCGCCACCGCCGCCCGCTTCGACAAGCTGGCCACGATCTATCCCCTCAAGCGCTCGGCCCTCGTCCCCATGCTGCTCTACGCGCAAGACGAAATCGGCTTCGTCTCGGACGCCGTCGTCACCGAACTAGCGCAGCGCCTCGACCTCCTCGAGCTCGACGTCCGCAACGTCCTCAGCTACTACTCGATGCTCCGCACCAAGCCTGCCGGCAAGTACAACGTGCAGGTCTGCACCAACATCTCCTGCATGCTCCGCGGAGGCTTCGAACTCCTGCAGCACTGCAAGGACGAGCTCCACATCGACCACAAAGGCGTCACCCCCGACGGCCTCTTCTCGCTCGAAGAAGTCGAGTGCATCGGTGCCTGCTGCTGGGCCCCCGCCGTCCAGGTCAACTACGACTTCCACGAAGACCTGACCCCCGCCAAGATGGACGCCGTCCTCGAAACCTACCGCTCCCGCGAGCAGAAATAGCATGAGCGCGTCCGCGGCAACAGCCACCGAAGCCGACGCTCCCGGAGACCATTCCGCGCGCTCCTCCAAATCGAGCCTCCGCTATATGCCAGGGCTCGATGTCATGCGCGGTCTCGCGATCTTGCTCGTGCTCCTGTACCACGGCTATGCCGATCACCACATGATCTTTGTGGCGATAGGAACTCCTGTCGCGCTCCACATCGCTCATTGGCTCAGCCTCTGCACCATGGGTGTACCTCTATTTTTTGTTCTCTCTGGATTTCTCATCTCCGGAATTCTGATCGACAGCCGCGCGCAACCCGATTATTTCCGCAGCTTCTACCTTCGCCGCGTCCTTCGAATCGTCCCGGCCTATTTGGCCATGCTCGGGGTTCTGATGGTCACCCACTCCATCACGGGGAGATATCTGATCGTCTGTCTGCTGTACTTCTGCAACATGACAACGCTCTTTGGGGTCCATTCCCAGTACGGTCCGCTCTGGTCACTGTCGGTCGAGGAACAGTTCTACCTCTTCTGGCCATTCGTCGTTAGCAAGCTATCAGTCCGGCACCTTGCGTTCCTGTCCGTCGGCATCATTCTCTTTACACCCTTTCTCCGGTTGGGGCTTCTCTACGGACCGCACCAACTGCACGACATCTATTACAAAACCTGGGATGTAATGGACTTCTTCGCCTCCGGTTCGTGCATGGCCCTGGCGGCCCGCTCCCCTCGCATTCGACCGCTCATGCCCAGGGCCGTCCTTCCGCTACTAATCTCAGGCGTAGTTTTCTATTACCTGTTGACCTCGTTTCCCGACCCTTCCAACCGTCTCTTTTTCAGGATTTTGCAGGCAGTTTCGCTCGAACCCTGGCTGCTCGGTTTTTCCGGCCTGATCCTGTTCGCCTACGTCCGTCCGGGCATCGCTTCGAAGGCCATCGCCCGTCCACTCGTCTTTCTCGGCAACATCAGTTACGGCCTCTATCTGTGCCATCTCTTCATTTACGAGCTCATCGGGAGACATTGGCCAACTCGCCTTACCTCCAGTGTCAGTCCCGTCTCCGAAGCGATGCTTCAGTTCGCCGTGCAAATTTCTGTCGCAATCACAGTCGCCTATATCTCGCGATACACCTTTGAGGAATTTTTCCTTCGCCTCAAACCAAAACCCCACGCGGCTCCTATCCCCTACATCTGCCCGGAAAAAATCACGTAAACTGTAGACCTAACGAAGGACACGCATGCCAACTCTCGTCTCGCACCCCGATGAAGTGAAGGTTCTCTCCCGGCGATTCGGCCAGGGAGCGGCCAATATCGACAAGTACATCGAGCTCGACGGCTACAAGGCCGTGCAAAACGCCATCGCCCAGGGCCCCGACAAGATGTCCTCCTGGATCATCGACATCATGAAAGCCTCCGGCCTCCGCGGCCGTGGAGGTGCCGGCTTCCCCACCGGAATGAAGTGGTCCTTCGTCCCCAAGGTCTCCGAGAAGCCCAAGTACATCCTCGTCAACGGCGACGAATCCGAGCCCGGAACCTGCAAGGACCACGTCATCTTCCGCGAAGACCCTCACTCCGTCATCGAAGGAGCCATAATCGCCGGCCTCGCCGTCGGTTCCAAGATGGGCTTCATCTATCTCCGCGGTGAGTATCGCTACCTCCTCAACATCATGGAGAAGGCCGTCGCCGACGCGTACGCCAAGGGCTTCCTCGGCAAAAACATCTTCGGCAACGAAGGCATCGACTTCGACATCATCACCCAGACCGGAGCCGGAGCCTACGAGGTCGGCGAAGAGTCCGCCCTCATGGAATCGCTCGAAGGCAAGCGAGGCGTCCCCCGCATCCGCCCGCCCTTCCCCGCCGTCGTCGGGCTGTATGGCGGACCGACGGTGATCAACAACGCCGAGACCATCGCCAACGCCCCGCACATCCTTCTCATGGGCGGCGAGGCCTACGCCAAGCTAGGCACCGAGCGCAACGGCGGCACCCGCCTCTTCGGCATCAGCGGCCACGTCGAGCGCCCCGGCGTCTACGAGCTCCCCATGGGCTACTCCCTCCGCAAGGCCATCTACGACGTAGCCGGAGGCATCAAGGACGGCAAGCAGCTCAAGGCCGTCGTCCCCGGAGGCAGCTCCTGCCCCGTCCTCCGCGCCGACGAGATCGACGTAGGCCTCGACTTCGACCAGATGGCCAAAGCCGGCACCATGCTCGGGTCCGGAGGGATCGTCGTCCTCGACGAAACCGTCTCCATCGTCGAGTTCGCCCTCCGCACCATCCGCTTCTACCAGCACGAATCCTGCGGCTGGTGCATCCCCTGCCGCGAAGGGACGGACTGGATCAAGAAGACCCTCACCCGCTTCCACGCCGGAGGAGGAACTAAGAAAGACATCGACAACATCCAGTACCTCGCCGAAAACATGATGGGCCGAACCTTCTGCCCCCTCGGCGACGCCGCCGCGATGCCCACCCTCGGCTTCATCAAAAAATTCCGCCCCGAGTTCGAGGCCTACCTGGCCGGAGACCGCGTAGCCAACCCCTTAATCCAGATCCAACCAGTAGGCGAACTTGTAGAAGCAGCACACTGAGGTGAAGAATCGTGACCTACTCAAGCTCATCAAGAAAGACGGTTGGCAATACAGCTATTCAACCGGCGGTCACGATCACTACAAACATCCAACGAAACCCGGCAAGGTAACCTTCTGCGGTCATCCAACCGATGAAGTTGCACCCGGAACCCTAATCAGTATCCTGAAGCAGGCAGGTTTACGATGACGAGACAATATCCAGTGGTCTATGAATGGGCTGGCAAGAACTTCTCCGGTTACGCACCGGATGTTCCCGGCTGCATAGCGACAGGGAAGACTCTCGATCTCATGCGCTCCATGCTCAAGGGAGCTCTAGAATCTCATCTCCAATGGATGCACAACGAAGGCGAGTCCATCCCCGACGCATCGGACGAAGTCACCCTCGACCTTGAACCCGACGCAGAGTTTCCGCATCCGCGTGGCTACTACGTCATCGTCGAACGCCTCAGCATCACCATGCCGAAGTCGAAGGCCGCGAAGCCCAAGCTCACCAAAATAAAAACAGCCGCAACCAAGCGCCGCACCCTGCAGGCAGCCTGAGGAACCCATGCCAGACGTAACCTTCAAAGTAGACGGCCAGACCATCACCGCCCCCGCGGGAACGCTCCTCCTCGAAGCCTGCAAGTCCCATGGCATCGAGATCCCCGCGTTCTGCTACTACCCCGGCCTCTCGCTCCAGGCCGCCTGCCGCATGTGCGTCGTCCGCATCGAAAAGATGCCCAAGCTCCAGACCGCCTGCACCACCCCCGTCGCCGAAGGCATGGTCGTCGTCACCGAGTCTCCCGAGATCGCCCAGGCCCGCAAGGCCACCCTCCAACTCCTGCTCGGCAACCATCCCCTCGACTGCCCCGTATGCGACGCCGGCGGCGAGTGCGAGCTCCAGGACATGACCTTCAAGTACGGAGCCGCCGACAGCTTTTATGCAGAGCCCAAGAATCATCGCGAAGAACAAAAGTGGTCGCCCGTCGTCTACTTCGACCGCCCCCGCTGCATCCTCTGCTACCGCTGCGTCCGCATGTGCGGAGAAGGCATGGACGTCTTCGCCCTCGGAGTCCAGAACCGCGGCAGCTCGTCGGTCATCGCACCCAACGTCCCCGCGCAGCTATCAAACATCATCGAAAACGGCCAAAGCCTCGCCCAGCTTGACTGCGAACAATGCGGCATGTGCATCGACGCCTGCCCCGTCGGAGCCCTCACCTCCGGAACCTACCGCTACAAGACCCGCCCCTGGGAGATGAACCACGTCGCCACCGTCTGCACCCACTGCGGCGACGGCTGCAAGACCACCCTCGGCGTCCGCTCCGTCTCCGACGGCTCCGAAATCGTGCGCGGCGACAACCGCGACAAGTCCGGCATGAACGGCGACTTCCTCTGCAACAAGGGCCGCTACGCCTTCGACTTCACCAACTCCACCGAGCGCCTCACCACTCCCCTCATCCGCCAATCCGACGGAACCCACAAGCCCGTCAGCTGGGAAGAGGCCCTCACCTTCGCCGGCGCCAGACTCCGCGAGCTTCGCGATCAACGCGGCCCCAACAGCATCGGCATCATCGGCTCCAACCGCACCACCAACGAGGAAAACTACCTCCTCCAGAAGTTCGCCCGCACCGTCATCGGCACCAACAACATCGACCACCACCGCACCGCAGACTACGTCACCCTCGCCACCTCGTTACAAGGAACCACGGGCCGTTTCGCATCCCAGCGCGACGTCGAAACATCCCCCGCCATCCTCCTCGTCGGAGGCGATCCCACCAACCAGGCGCCGCTCACCGCGTGGAACATCCGCACCAACGTCCGCCACAACAACGCGCGCGTCTACATCGCCAATCACGAAGAGATCAAGCTCCGCCGTCAGGCCAAGGCCTTCGTGCAGGTCCAGCAGTTCGGCTACGGCTCGCTCGCCGCCTACCTCTCCGGCGACGACGCGTCCGCCGAAGCCACCTCCATCGTCGCCCAGGCAGACGAGCTCTCCAGCTTCCGCGCCGCACTTCATGCCGAAGAAAAGCTCGTCGTCGTTGTCGGCAATGAGCTTCGCGGCGGCGAACTCGCTTCGCTCATCAAGGCTCTCCCGCACGCCAAATTCGCCCTCACCGCCGACTACGCCAACTCCCGCGGAGCCTCCGACATGGGAGTCCTCCCCGACGTCCTCCCCGGCTACCAGTCCCTCTCCGGCAGCACCATCGCCAATGAATACGGTGCCGCCGATACACCCGGCCTCGACCTCCTCGCCATGTTCGACGCCGCAGCCGCCGGCAATCTCTCCGCCCTTTACGTCGTCGGGTCTAATCCCGTGAAGCGCTACGGCATCGACCCCGCCGCGCTCAAATCCACCTTCCTCATCGTGCAGGATCTCTTCCTCACCGAGACCGCCGCACTCGCCGACGTCATCTTCCCCGCCGCCAGTCTCTACGAAAAATCCGGCTCCGTCACCAACAGCTACGGCGACCTCCAGCTCGTCTCCAAAGCCGCCGACAAGGCCGGCACCCGTTCCGACTTCGAGCTCATCGTCCGCCTCGCCGACAAGGTAGGCCACGACATCAAAACCCTCGTCCCCTTCGGAAAAGGTCTGCGCGCCGACATGGGCCAGACCCGCGGTGCACAGTCCGGAGAAGCCGACCGCCACTCCGTCTGGCTCACCGCCCACAACCTGGAGCCCAGGCTCTCGCCCTTCGATCCCTTCGCCATCCTCGACGAGATCCAGCGCGTTGTCCCCGGCTACGACAAGCTCCTCCGCCTCCAGCTCCTCAGCGGAAACGACCAGCACATCGCCCCTGCCTCCACCGGTCTCGTCCAGATCACCGCAGCCCGCAAGGACCTCGTCCTCCCCAGCTCCGACACCCTCTTCACCTCCGGCTCCCTCACCCGCTACTCGCCCATGTTGCAGGACGTGCAGCGCCACCAGTCCACCGAATCCGCCGACCACTTAGCAAGCGCCGACTAACTCGTTCTCTCTACTCCTTACTCACTACTCTCTACTCACTTTCCTATGACCCATCTCACAAATTTCGAAATCTTCCTGCTCTTCACGATCGTCAAGATCGCCGTCGTGCTGGTCATCACGCTCACCGCCGTCGCCTACACGGTGCTGCTCGAGCGCAAAGTTCTCGGCCGCCTGCAAAATCGCTGGGGCCCCTCGCGCGTCGGCCCCTTCGGCCTCCTCCAGCCCCTCGTCGACGGCCTCAAGCTCTTCCTCAAAGAAGACATGATGCCCCTCGCCGTCGAGCGCCCCCTCTTCATCCTCGCGCCCATCATCGCTCTCGGCTGCGCTCTCGTCTCCATCGCCGTCGTCCCTTTCGGTGCCGTCACGATGGTCCACGGCGTCGATCTCTTCCAGATCGCCAACCTCAACATTGGTCTGCTCGTCATCCTCGGCGTCACCAGCATCGGCGTCTACGGCATCGCTCTCTCCGGCTGGAGCTCCAACAACAAGTACTCGCTCTTCGGCTCCCTCCGCGCCACCGCGCAGATGATCAGCTACGAGCTCGCCCTCGGCCTCTCGCTCGTCGGCGTCGTTCTCCGCGCCGGCTCGCTCTCCCTGCGAGACATCGTCGCCTCCCAGTCCGCGCACGGAGCCATCTCCTGGAACATCTTCGGTGGCTTCCAGTTCGTCGCCTTCTTCATCTACCTCATGGCCGCCTACGCCGAAACCAACCGCTCTCCCTTCGACCTCTCCGAGGCCGAATCCGAGCTCGTCGCCGGCTACCACACCGAGTACTCCTCCATGAAGTTCGCCATGTTCTTCATGGCCGAGTACGCCAACATGATCACCGTAGCCTGCGTCGCCACGCTGCTCTTCTTCGGAGGTGCCTCCAGCCCCTTCGGCCATCTCTTCGACTCCATCGGCTCCGGCCTCATCCTCTCCGGCCTCTTCTCCATCGCCTGGTTTGTCGCCAAGGTCTTCACCTTCCTTCTGCTCTACATCTGGGTCCGCGGCACGCTGCCCCGCTTCCGCTACGACCAGCTCATGGGCTTCGGCTGGAAGTTCCTCCTCCCCGTCGCGATGGTCAACATTCTCGCCACCGCTCTCGCGCTCTCGTATCACCGCTAAATTTGGACAACCCGGTTACAATCAGGACGAACATCTGCAAGGCAATCGCAACTCTGAACACCTCACTGCACTAGAAGCGAACAGCAAGCAAGGAAAGCGAACGGCAAGTAGCCTACGATGCAAATTGCACTCTTCATCATCTTCGGTCTGTTAGCGGTAGCAGGAGCCCTCAATCTCCTCTTCCAGCGCCATCCCATCAACTCGGCGCTCTCGCTGGTCGTCGTCATGATGTCTCTCGCCGTCCTCTACTGGTCGCTCGGCGCGGAGTTCCTCGCCGCCGCCCAGGTCATCGTCTACGCCGGCGCCATCATGGTGCTCTTCATCTTCGTCGTCATGCTCCTCAACGCCGGCGAAGAAGACCGAACCCACGGCTCCAAGATCGCCTACATCGCCGGAATCCCCGGTGCCGCCGCCATCGTCTGCCTGCTCAGCTACGTCTTCCTCTCCAACCGCCAGCAGCTCGGCACCACGCAGCTCGGAGGCTACCTCTCCAGCTCCGTCTCCAACATCTCCGAGATCTCCCACACCCTCTTCACCTCCCTGCTTCTCCCCTTCGAGGTCACCTCCATCCTCATCCTCGTCGCCATCCTCGGCGCCGTAGTCCTCGCGCGAAAGGAGCTCTAATGGTCCCCATCGCCTACTACCTCGTCCTCGCCGCCATCCTCTTCGCCATCGGCATCGCCGCCTTCCTCATCAAGCGCAACGTCATCACCATCTTCATGTCCATCGAGCTCATGCTCAACGCCGTCAACCTCACCTTCGTCGCCTTCTCGCACATGTGGCACCAGGTCTCCGGACAGATCTTCGTCTTCTTCGTCATGGTCGTCGCGGCCGCGGAAGCCGCCGTCGGTCTCGCCATCATCATCGCGCTCTTCCGCGTGCGCCAAACCCTCGACGTCGACCACATCAACCTCATGAAGGACTAGCTCTTCGTCATTCAGCGGAATCTGTAGTTGTACTTGCACTTGCTTTTGTCTTTCTGGCTGTCATCCCGCAGGGATCTGCTTCTGCACTTGTTCTTGCTTTTCTTTCACGCACCACGGCACCACGAATCGACCCATGAATCCTCAACTGCTCTGGCTCATCCCGATCCTTCCCTTCGCCGGCTTCCTCATCAATGGAACCCTCGGCCGCAAGCTACCCCGCGCCCTCGTCGCGACCATCGCCCTGCTCTTCACCGCAGTCCCGGCCCTCATCGTCGCGCAGCTCTGGATCTACATGAAGTCCGCCGGTGCTCCCCTCTCGCTCTCTGTCTCGAGCATCCCCTGGATCAAGGTCTCCGGCTTCCAGGTCGACTTCGCCTTCGCCGTCGACCATCTCACCC
Source organism: Granulicella sp. (assembly GCA_027452215.1). Classification (GTDB taxonomy): domain Bacteria; phylum Acidobacteriota; class Terriglobia; order Terriglobales; family Acidobacteriaceae; genus Granulicella. The sequence goes on from DAIDGQ010000025.1 coordinate 171,433, forward strand.
TCATCATGCTTGGCGTCGTCACCGGCGTCGGCTTCCTCATCCACATCTACTCCGCCAGCTACATGGCGCACGAAGAAGGCTACTGGCGCTTCTTCGCCTACCTCAACCTCTTCATGTTCTTCATGCTGGTGCTGGTCCTCGCCTCCAGCTTCCTCCTGCTCTTCGTAGGCTGGGAGGGTGTCGGCCTCGCGTCCTACCTCCTCATCGGCTTCTACTTCACCAAAGACTCCGCCGCCAACGCCGGCAAAAAAGCCTTCATCGTCAACCGCATCGGAGACTTCGGCTTCCTCCTCGCGATGTTCCTCCTCATCGCCCACTACGGCTCGCTCGACTTCAACACCATCTTCACCAGCATCTCCGCCTCTCCTCTCACCGGAGGCATCTTCACCGCGATCGCCCTGCTCCTCGTCCTCGGAGCCACCGGCAAATCCGCGCAGATCCCCCTCTACATCTGGCTGCCCGACGCGATGGAAGGCCCCACCCCGGTCTCCGCCCTCATCCACGCGGCAACGATGGTCACCGCGGGAATCTACATGGTCGCCCGCTGCCACGTCCTCTTCGACCACTCCCCCATCGCCCTCACCGTCGTCGCCTGCATCGGAGCCGCCACCGCGCTCCTCGCCGCCACCATCGGCCTCGTTCAGCACGACATCAAGCGAGTCCTCGCCTACTCCACCGTCTCCCAGCTCGGCTACATGTTCATGGCCTGCGGCATCGGAGCCTACTCCGCCGGAATCTTCCACCTCATGACCCACGCCTTCTTCAAGGCGCTCCTCTTCCTCGCCGCCGGCTCCGTCATCCACGCCCTCGGCGGAGAACAAGACATGCGCCTCATGGGAGGCCTCCGCCGCCGCATCCCCGTCACCTTCTGGACCATGACCGCCGGCGTCCTCGCCATCTCCGGCATCTATCCCTTCGCTGGCTTCTTCTCCAAAGACGAGATCCTCTACCAGACCTTCCTCTCGCCCAACCCCCTCGCCAAGCTCCTGTGGTTCGTAGGCCTCCTCACCGCCGGCCTCACCTCCTTCTACATGTTCCGCCTCTGGTTCAAGACGTTCTTCGGAGCGTCCCGCTTCGAGCAGCACGGCACCACCCACGCCCCCGATCTTCACCACGGCCACCTCGCCGCCGTCCACGCCAGCAAGTCCTCCACCCTGACTCTCGAAGCCGATCCCGACGCCGAACCGACCCACGCGCACGGCGTCCACGAATCCCCCTGGGTCATGACGCTCCCCCTCATCATCCTCGCCATCCTCTCCGTCATCGGAGGCTGGGTCGGCATCCCCGCAGCCCTCGGCGGCCACAACGAGTTCGAACACTTCCTCGCCCCCGTCTTCTCCACCGCCACCGAACCCGTCGTTGAAGCCGCATCGCACACCCTCGAGCTCACCCTCGCCGCCGTCTCGCTCCTCACCGCCGCGCTCGGCTTCTTCATCGCCTACCTCTTCTACTACCGCAAGCCCGGCACCGCCGCCGCACTCGCCAAAAAGTTCGCCCCCGTCTACTCCCTCGTCGACCACAAGTACTGGGTCGACGAGATCTACGGCCGCCTCATCATCGCTCCCCTCCTCGCCGTCTCGCGCCTCATCCTCAGCGGTCTCGTCGACGGAGGAATCATCCAAGGCACCAGCACCGGCCTCGCCGTCTCCACCCGAGGAGGAGGCTGGCTCGTCCGCCGCATCCAGTCCGGAAACATTCGTTCCTACGCCGGCTGGCTAGCCATCGGAGCCGCCGCCGTCATCGCCATCGTCCTCTTCGGCCACCACACATTGCCACACTAGTTTTTCGCCGTAGTCATTGAACTAGCTTTTCGCTTTTGTCGTTGTCCTTGCTTTTCTGGCTGTCATTCCGCAGCGTAGCGGAGGAATCTGCTTTTAGAACCACCACGGAAACCATGAACCAAATGAACTTCGACCCGATCATCCTGACGCTCATCATCGCCACCCCCCTCGCGGGAGCGATCCTGCTCGCCCTCATCCCCGAAGACACCTCCAGCCCCACGGGCAGCAAGCGCCACGCCATCGGCGCTCTCATCATCACGCTCGTCACGCTGCTGCTCACACTCCACCTCCCCGCGCACTTCAACTACAGCGCCGCCCCCCACACCTTCCAGTTCGAGCAGAACCTCTCCTGGATCCCGACCCCCAACATCCACTACCACCTCGGCGTCGACGGCCTCAGCATGTGGCTCATCGTCCTAGCCGCCTTCCTCGCCCCCCTCGGCGTCCTCGCGTCTTGGAATTCAATACGCAACCGCACGAAGCTTTTTTACACCCTTTTCCTCCTCCAGCAGGTCGCGATGCTCGGCATCTTCGTCGCCCTCGACCTCTTCCTCTACTACGGCTTCTGGGAGCTCTCCATCGTTCCCATGACCCTCCTGATCGCCACCTTCGGCCGCACCGAAAACCGCCGCCGCGCCGCCATCAAATTCTTCCTCTACGCCTTCATCCCCTCCGCGATCCTCCTCGTCGCCATCCTCTGGCTCTACAACCTCACCGGCACCTTCGACCTCCCCGCGCTGCAGGCCCTCGCCGCCACCCACACCCTCGCCGCGACGCCCACCGCCCTTCTCCTCTGCTCCATCGCCTTCCTCGTAGCCTTCGCCGTCAAGGTCCCCGTCTTCCCGCTCCACGGCTGGCTGCAGGAAGCCGTAGCCGAAGCCCCCACCGCCGCCGTCATGGTCCTCGCCGGCAAGCTCGGCCTCTACTCCATCCTGCGCTTCAGCTTTGGCATCTTCCCCGACCAATCCCGCCACGTGGCACCCATCCTCATCGCCCTCGGAGCCATCGGCATCGTCTACGGCGCGCTCATCGCGCTCATCAAGACCGACCTCAAAACCCTCGCCGCCTTCTCCACCCTCTCGCACGTCTCCTTCGTGGTCCTCGGCATCTTCACCTTCACCATCCTCGGCCTCGACGGAGGAGTCTTCCAGATCCTCAACGAGTCGCTCATCGGAGCAGCCTTCTTCATCCTCCTCGGCCTGCTCTACGAGCGCTACGGCACCTACGACATGCGAGACTACGGCGGCCTCGCCACCCGACATCCCTGGATGGCCACCATGTTCGTCCTCACCACCCTCGCCGCCGTCGGCCTGCCCATGCTCGGCGGCTTCGTCGGAGAGTTCCTTATCCTCTCCGGCTCCATGCAATCCTTCGCCACCCACCACATCCTCTGGACCACCCTCGCCGCCACCGGCGTCATCTTCGGAGCCGCCTACATGCTCTGGATGATCCAGCGAGTCTTCTACGGCTCCCCCGGCGTCCGCACCGAGGAAGTCCACGGCTGGGACCTCTGCGCCCGCGAGCACCTCGAACTCTGGCCCCTCGCCGCCCTCTTCCTCATCATGGGAGTAGCCTCCCCCCTCTGGATGCGTGCCATCGACACCTACGGCGCCCCCATCGCAGGCAAGGTCGTCCAAATTTCCCCTGGCGTGTACAAGAACATTGAGACAGAAACCTACAGCGTCAATTGGCAGGAGTTCAACCGGGATTGCATCGATCATCCGGGTCATTGCCGCGTTGAAGGAAGTGCCCGAATGGAAACCGCCAAGGAGGTCCGCTAATGTCCACCAACCTCCTCGCCATTCTCCCCGAGCTCATCCTCACCCTCACCGGCATCGTCATCATGCTGGCCGAGCCCCTCATCGCCCCCGGCAAATCCCGCAAGCCCCTCGGCTGGCTCGCCATCCTCGGCACCGCTGCCTCCGGCCTAGCCGCCTTCTACCAACTCCAAATCTGCAACGCTCACGGCACCATTACGGCCTTCTACGCGACAATCCAGGTTGACGCCTTCTCCGTCTTCTTCCACCTCCTCATCGCGGCCATCGTCCTCGTCACCCTCCTCGCCTCACTCGACTACTTCGAAGCCGGAACCGTCACCCACGCCGGAGAATACTTCGCCCTCCTCTGCTTCGGAGCCACCGGCATGATGTTCATGACCTCCTCCGTCGAGCTCCTCATGGTCTTCATCGGCCTCGAAATCTCCAGCATCTCCACCTACATCCTCGCCGGCTTCCGCAAAGGCCGCGCCACCGCCTCCGAAGCCGCCATCAAATACTTCCTCCTCGGCAGCTTCGCCACCGCCTTCTTCCTCTACGGCATCGCCCTCTGCTTCGGAGCCACCGGCTCCACCAGCATCGCCGCCATCGCCGCCGGCCTCACCATCACCAGCACCCCACTCCTCGGCTGGCTGGCCGTGGCCATGGTCCTCATCGGCCTCGGCTTCAAAGTCTCCGCCGCCCCCTTCCACGTCTGGACACCCGACGTCTACCAGGGAGCCCCCTCCCCCGTCGTCGGCATGATGTCGACCGCACCCAAAGCCGCCGCCTTCGCCGTCCTCCTCCGCTTCCTCTTCAGCGCGACCCCCATGTATCGCAGCCACTGGATCCTCATGATCGAGATCCTCGCCGTCGCCTCCATGACCATCGGCAACCTCGGAGCCCTCGCCCAGCGCGACGTCAAGCGTCTGCTCGCCTACTCCTCCATCGCCACCGCCGGCTACATCCTCGTCGCCTTCACGGCCTCGCAGCAGGACGCCGTCGCCGCCGCCTGCTTCTACACCGCCGCCTACGCCGCCATGAACGTCGGAGCCTTCGTCGTCCTCACCCAGCTCTCCGGCTTCGACGAAAAACTCCGCTCCATCCAGGACTTCACCGGCCTCGCCCTCAAGCGCCCCGCGCTCTCCGCCCTGCTCGCCTTCTTCCTCATCTCCCTCATCGGCATCCCCTTCACGGGAGGCTTCTTCGGCAAGTTCTACGCCTTCTCCGCCGCCGTCCACAGCGGCCACACCTGGCTCGCCATCGTCGGCCTCGCCAACTCCGGCGTCGCCTGCTTCTACTACCTCCGCGTGCTCTCCGCGCTCTACAGCCGCCCCGTCACCGACACCCTCTCGGACACCCCCACCACACCCCGCCGCGTCACCCTCCCCGCCGCCCTCGCCCTCACCGCCACGGCCGCCGCCACGCTCTGCCTCGGCATCATCCCCAACCACCTACTGCACCTGGTCCAGCGAGCCACCCCCACCACCACCGTCGCCGCAACAACCACCTCCCCAGTCCCCACCCTCACGCCCCGCTAGAGCCTCTTTCCAGGGAGTACCCATCGAAGATCTGTCATCTCGACCGGAGCGGAGAGACCTGCAGTTTCATCGCGCTGGCACAAGCTCTAACCTCATCGTCCCGCACCAACAAAACGGCCTCCGCAACCGCGGAGGCCGTTCAGCTTTGCTCTACTCCTTACTACTTACTCACTACCCTCTGTACTACTTCACGTACAGGAAGATGATGACGAACGTAAACAGCGCGAGCGATTCAATAAACGCGAGTCCCAGAATCAGGAACGTGAAGATACCAGGGCGAGCACCCGGATTGCGTGCCAGCGCCTCGGTAGCCGAAGCCGTTGCACGACCCTGACCCAGGCCGCAAAGACCAGCAGCCAGCGCCATGCCGAGACCGGCAGCGATCGGTGTCCATGGGCTGGTCGTCTCAGCCGCCTGTGCAAACGCCGGCGTTGCCAGCAGCACCGCAGCCATTGCCATAAATACGAACTTCATCGTACGCATCGTGTTATACATTGCAACTCCAGGCTCCCGTTAGTCTCGCCGCCAGTGGGTGGTTGAGGCTCACCGTGCTGGCCCCCTCACGCTGGATCGGCGGTAGTACGCACCGTGAACAGGGAGCACCCGTTCACAGGATCTTTTGCACCGGAAAACGTCTCCGGCAGAAATGGTAGGTCAAGGCTTCAGCCTTGACTAGAACGCACCACAAGCAGGGAGCACCCGCCCACGGGAATTTCAAACTCCTTACAAATCCCTAATCCCTGTTCCCTAATCCCTAATCCCTACCCTTAATGTTCGTGCGACACCGCAAGGCTAAGATAAATCGCTGCCAGCAGCATAAACACATAAGCCTGCACCAGTGCGACGCCCAGATGCAGCCCCAGGAACAGCAGAGGAATTCCAATCGGAATCAGCGAGAAGAACGCCAGCGTCAGCAAATCTCCCGCAAACATATTCGCGTACAAACGAACCGTCAGCGAAAGCACACGCGCCAGGTGCGAGATCACCTCGATCGGGAACAGCAGCCAGTACAGCCACCACACCGGCCCCAGGAACTGCTTGATATACCCAAAGCCGTTCACCCGCAACCCATGGAAGTGGTAGTACACAAACGTCACCAGCGCCAGACCCAGCGGCACGGCCACATTGGCCGTCGGAGACTCCAGCCACGGCGAAAACAGTCCCATCAGATTCGCCAGCAGGATAAACAGCAGCAGCACCGTCAGGTAGCCCGTAAACCGCTCATACCCGTGCCCGATAATCTGTTCGCCCTGCGTCGAGACGAATTCATTCGTCATCTCCGCCAGGTGCTGCACCGCTCCCGGCTTCTCCACGCTCAGCGAAACCCGCACCGCCACGAAGTACAGCAGCAGCGCAAAAAACACAAGCAGCTCCATCGCAAACGTGTTCGTGATCGGAGCCTGCGCATACTGCGGAGTCACGTGGACCAGCGCCAGCAGGCGATCAACAGGCGCGGCGAAGAGGCGATTCAAAATACTTGTAAAAAACAACTGTGTCGGCATATAGAAATTCTGCTGAAAGCTCTAGCTCCAATCGCTAGACCGTCCATGCTCTCGCCATCCTGATGGCCTCAAATGTGAGCGAAGCTATGCCCAATCCAAGCCCTACAGCGAGTGCAATCACGGAACCATTCAGAAACTTAAGACTAACATAGAGCACCGCAATCGTTAGGCCCAGCCTGAGGAAGAACCCGGTCAGCACCAGCCCCATCGGCTTGGCCTCCGCCCCCGCGTCCATCCTCGCCATCACCGCGCTCATCAGCCGCATCCACTCCCACAACCCTGTCCCCGAAATCGCCGCTCCTACCAGCAGAAACACCGCACTCCGCCACCCCATCTTCCACGCCACAAACGCCATCCCCACCACCGTCAGCACCGCCAGCAGCCGCAGCGTCCGCACCAGCGTCGACCGCACATCCGCGTCCGTAAATCCCTCAAGCCCCGCCATCAGCTATCCCTCTTCATATACCGCGACGCCGTCCTGAAGATCTGCGTAAACCCAGCCGCCGCTCCCAGCAGAATCCCCACCACCGCAATCCATCCCGTATGAAAATGTTTATCCAGAGCACTCCCCACCAGAGCCCCAATCAGGCACCCCGCCGGCAGCGCCAGCGCCAGCTGAATCATCGACTCAGCCTTCACCAGGTCGCCCAGCGTCCCTCGCCCCCCGGAGGGCGCACCCTGCGACCCGCCCGCTCCGCCCTTCGTCCCGTCCGTGTTCCCATCATCCGCCATCGCTCCAACCGTACCACCTCCATGCCCTAGCGCGGACGAGAAAGTGGAGACTGCGCGGAACACGTCGGGCCGGGTGACGAACAAGGGGATGGAGGCGTTGGCGATTACTCCCGACGGCAAAACGCTGTTGGGAGCGATGCAGAGTCCGTTGATTCAGGACGGCGGGCGG
>DAIDGQ010000026.1 GCA_027452215.1 Granulicella sp.
GAGTGCGGCAAACGCAGCTTCGACAAAATCTGTGCCTGCGACGCATTATGCATCAGAAATAGCTGCACTAGATTCTCATCCACACCAATCAATCCTTGCGTGGTATTCGCGATGATGGGTGCAAGGCAAATCACAAACGTCACAACACTGACAGCTAGCAGTCCCGGGCCAACCCAAATAATAATCAGAGGCGCCACCGCGAGGATCGGGACGGTCTGTAGCAGAATCGTGTACGGGAAAAGCATCCTCCGTACCCATTGCGAGCGCGCGAAGATCAGTGCGAGCAGAATACCAACCACAATGCTCGCCAACAAACCCCCTGTTGCTGCCTCCGCTGAAATCATCAATGAGGACCCCAGATCAGGCAGCCGGAGCCATGCCACCTTCACCACCGCGAGAGGTGTCGGCAGCAGATAGCTCGGTACAGAAAATGCCAGGATGATCGTCCACCAGCCGATGATCAAACAACTAAACACAAAAGCGACGCCCCCCATCAACATAAGACGTTTCTTCATGCGCGATGCGTCTCCCTCAGCAGCTTCGAAGTCCGATTCACTATCTCATCAAAGGTCTTAGACTCCCGCGTGGCCGCCGTCCTCGGATACGGTAAATTCACCACAATGTCCTGCGCGACCCGTCCCGGGTGCGGCGCCAGCACAATCACTCGAGATGACAGGAACACTGCCTCCGCCACAGAGTGTGTCACAAACAGAACCGTCCAATTCTGCTCCTCACGCAGTCGTAACAATTCCTCATTCATCCGATCGCGCGTCATCTCATCTAACGCAGCGAACGGCTCATCCATCAGCAGAATTCGCGGCTTGGTAGCCAGTGCCCGAGCTATCGACACGCGCATCTTCATCCCACCAGACAGATGCCTCGGGTAGTGCCCCGCAACATGCGACAGCCCCACCAAGTCCAATAATCCCTCCGTGGTCTTCGCAATCTCCGCGCGCGTGCGACCTTCCAATTCCAGCGCCAGCGCCACATTCTTCTGTACCGTCCGCCACGGTAATAGCGTTGCATCCTGAAAGACAAACGACACAATCTCCCGCGCATTCGCGGGCGTCATACCATTCACCCGAATCTCTCCCTCCGAACAAGAGCTCAATCCCGCAACCAGCTTAAGCAGAGTGGATTTACCGCAACCCGACGGCCCTATGATCGACACAAATTCGCCCCGTTCAATCGAAAGATCAATTCCAGTCAACACCGCGTCGGTGCCACTCGCGAAGCGTTTCCCAACTCCCCGGAACAAGACTTCAGGTATCGTCATGCAATCACCGGAAGATGCAACGCCGACCCACGCTCCGCATCGTGGAACACCATGTGCGTGGAACGCTCCCAATTCCATTGAGTCATCCGGCTTGGCTTAGTCGCATTCGAAGGATTGCGGTCATACAGAGGAAACGCACCCCCTGCAATCTCCAGTCGCACTCGCTCACCCACCGCAAACACACATGATGTAGGCTCCAGCGCAAACTCCCACCGGTGCACTCGATCGCCTTCATACATTGCCCCGAACAAATACGAAGACCGCGCAATCCCAATGCAGCAGAACTCCGCTCGTCCGCCCGTGACCCTCACAAGCTTCGCAGTCAAATCAGCGCACACTGCAGACGTCGCTGCATACACCACCACACGCGGCGAACCAAATACATGCATCGCCTCTCTAAGCGGCTCACTCGTGTATACCAGCAGATTATTCCCCAACTCTATCCCACTCTGATCAAATCCTCCACTCAACGATAGCGGCCCACCCGGCGCGAGAACGGGAACCTCGGGGTCATACACAAACACATCCGGAGATTCATCATCAGCCGGTGCCTCCGACAAGCGCCCGTCTCCTTTCCGCGACTCGGCTCGTCCTCCGCTGTGAAGAAAATAAGTGCGTTCCTCCGCAGCGTGATAATCGTCTGCCTCAAGCCATCGATCCACTCCCAGCGCAAAGTGCCGAACGCGCGGCTGCTCGGCGAATGTTCCACTGTCCTTCAGCCAATGATCAAACCAACGTAGCAGCAGCGAGTCCATATCCAGCAACGCCTCATTGCCTAGCGCTGTCTCGCCCACGCGATCGCCCCAAGGAATATGCACCCACGGTCCCGCCACTAGGTACTGCCCTTCGCGAGCGCGTTCCGTCCCTGCACCTCTTCGTAGCAATTCGAATCCGCGAATACTCCCCTCAAGATAGCTGTCGTACCATCCCGAAACATGCAGCGCAGGCACCACGATTTTCTGCGCCCTCTCACTCACATCCATCGCTGTCCAATACTCACTCGGCGCATCATGCTCAAACCAGTCCCGGACATACGACGGCAGTGCCGGATCGGCAATCGCAGGATGCTCAGCATAGGGCATCACCGCAGCTTGAGCACGCACCGCACTCCACGCACTTTCCAGCTTGCTGCTTGCCTCCCGCAATCCGAGTCGTCGCGCGTCCTCCTTCAACATCTGCAAACCCCAGCCCAACGACGAGGCCAAACGCAACGCACCATTGTGATAAAACCATCCGCGATACAAATCGCACGCAGTCATCGCTGGCGCAATACACTCCAGCCCTTCTGGCTGCTCGGCGGCTGCAAGTAGCTGCGTGGCTCCCTGGTAAGAAAATCCGTACATCCCCATCCGGCCATTACACTCGGGCCGCGTTCGCAGCCACGCAATTGTCTCCGCGCCATCACGCCCCTCATGCCGAAACGGATAGAACGTTCCCCCCGAGCCACCTCGTCCGCGCACGTCCTGGATCACCACGTTATACCCGCGCCGCGCAAACCAAATTGGATGCGCATACACCACGGTCGATGCGATATCTCGCCCATACGGCTGTCGCATCAGTAACGTAGGCTGTGGCTTATCGCCTCCCGCATAGTAGTGATCGGATCGCAGTACAACACCATCGGACATACAGCAAGCCACGCCTCGTTCCAGCGTCACTCCATCGCCACAGTCCACTCGCCGACTCTCGCCCATCTACGCTCGCACCTGCCTCATCTCTTATGGCTTGTAATGATTCTCATAGTGGTACGCCGCTTCGAACGCCGCCGCCGCCTTCGCCGCTGCAGCGGAGATCCACCTCTCGCCATTCTCCGCGCTCGCCGGTCGAGGATCACCCATCACACCGCTTGCCGCTATATCTCGAGTCAGCCATGCAAAGTTCACCGCACCATTCTCCGGGGACAAAACACTCTCATCTTCCAGCCGTGCGATATAGTTCACCGTATACGCATTCGTATCTACCAACTCCGGAGTGGCACGCAACAACACCGCGGTCTCCCACTCTCCCGCATGGAAGCCATACTTCGCTTCTTGCGCATTCAACCCCTCAGCTTTAGCCCCCGCGCCTGCTCCCATATGGAATGTCCGCAATCCAAACTCTGCGCGAAGATCACGAGCCATCACATCATTCAGCGCCGTATTCCCCCCATGCGAGTTGTACAACACTAGCTTTTTAAACCCAGCGGCCGCAACACTCGCTCCAATATCACGCAGTACCGACATATACGTCGTAGCCGACATCGCCATCGTTCCCGGAAACCCAATGTGCTCGTTGCTCTTGCCGTAGCACACCGGCGGCAATGCATAGATCAGCATCTCCGCAGGTAACAAAGCCAACGCCCTCCCCAGCAACGCATTATTAATCAGAGTGTCGGTCGCCAGCGGTAGGTGATGCCCATGCTGTTCAATCGCCGCAGTCGGGAGCACAAGCATCGCCTTATCCTTCGGCAGCGCCTCCACCTGCTTCCAATTCAAATAAGCAAAATTTCGTTCATCGGGAATCCACGTCTTCATATCGGCTGGACCTCGCCCACATCTCGTCGCTCGAACGTCGCCATCTTGCCCGGGTTCATCAATCCCTTCGGGTCATACCGATACTTCGTCTGTAATTGGACATTGTCCTCGCGATACCGCCCTCCGCCCTCTACATGGTTTACATGCGGGTTTGCAACGAACACACCAATCTCCCGGCAATAGGAGATCATCTCGTTCAACCGTTCCTCCGTCGTGAAACGAACGACGGGGATTGCACCCGGAATCACCACACCGGCGCCATTCTTCATCCATTCCATATGTAATAAAAAGTCACTGCAATATTTTTTCTTCAGCAGCGCAATCTGCTCACGAGATCTCTCCGCATCGAATCCGCACTGAAGATAGGTGTACGCGGCATCTGCCTTCATCGCCCACAGCGTCGTATGGTTCCACGTGTAATCCGATAGCAGCGGGGAAGACCTCAACCCCGCATACGTCTCCGCGTAGCTCACCGTTCCGCCCGCTGCCTGAGCGTCGTCAGCTAACTGTTCTCGCTGCGCCTCAGCAATCAGAAAAAAAATCGACGTATGACCTTCCAGCATCAGCTGCTTCACCGGTGCGAAAAATGACGGTATCGGCCACTCGAACACGGTCACCAGTCTCTTGGTCCATGCCTCGTTCGCGGCGATCGTCTCACTAAAGTCATAAGCCGAATCGAACGCAGGAAAGTTCACCACCACCTGTGCCCACTCCACCGCGGGAGTCAGCGCGATTCGTATTTGCGTCATCACGCCATTCGTTCCCCAGGCATGCAGCACATCATGCACCGCGTTGCCTTCATGCATCACGACGCGAGGCTCCGTCTCCATCGTCACAACCTCGAATGCTCGAACCGTATCGAAGTCACGCAAACCTCCGTGAGCCACTGAGCCGATCCCACCCGACCCGCCTCCCAAAAATCCCCCCACCGACGCCTTTGCAATTGTCGACGGATAACATCGCAACTCCCATCCACGCTCTCGAGCATAATTCTCCAGTGCGCCCAGCTTTACTCCCGGCTGACAAACCGCGACGCCCTCCTCATCGATCCCTTCGATCACATCCATGTGCTGTAGATCAAGCACCACGCCGCCTTTGAGCGGAACCGCCTGCCCATAATTTCCGGTACCAGCGCCACGCACCGTCACTGGTACATCATGCCGGTAGCAGTAGCGCAACACTGCGCAAATCTCCTCCGTGCTGATCGGCTGCACCACCACGTCCGCGCGCTTGCCATCGAGTTGTGCTTTCAACACAGGGGAGTACCAGTAGAAATCGCGAGAGAGTCGCTCCACTACCTGCGACTGCGTCAACACCCGCGCCCCATCGCCAAGAAGCTCAGACAGCTCTATCGCAAGATTGCTCATCGACTCTCCTCAGGCTCGATGCCACTGCAACGCCAATTCATTAGCCAGTTACGACCGTCACCGCTGCTTGCTCCAGGTACGAAAAGCCTTCTTCATCTTTGGGTGTGTGAAAAGAGTAAGGCACAACTCGCGCTCCACGGGCCCCTCGACTGAGCACGTCATATCCGACCGCGCCGCAACCTCTGTTGCCGGAATCCGTATCTGTCTACAGAATTGGTTAGCATCCTCGATCGTCGCGCCGTACACCACGCGATCCAGACCCGCCCACAACGCATTGGCCATGCACATCGGGCACGGTTCACATGTCGTGTAGAGCGTATAGCCCTTCAGAGAAAATCCCTTCAGCTTCTTGCACGCCAGGCGAATCGTCCGCACCTCGGCATGTGAGCTCGGATCGTTTTCCTTGCCCACTGCATTCGCAGCACGCATCAGCCGCTCGCCAGTCTGGCCATGAAAAATCGCAGCACCGAACGGTACAGGATGCTCCGTCTCCAGGGACCGAGCAGTCCACGTAGCAAGCGAGCGCATTCGCTCTGCATCCAGCGCCACAGTTTGCAGTTTCTCTTTGGATGTTTTGAGGCCCATAGTCGAAAATAGCATGACGCCGTCATTTCCCGTTAGAAATCCTTTTTACCGCTGCATGCTCTCAAATATTCTTTTGACGAGCTTGTCAGAGACTCGACCGCGCCTCCCATCATCTCTGTCCCCTCTGCAAACCTGGCAAACGATGCTACGCTGCATCCATGAGTTTCCATCGCGTCCGCAATCTCGCCGCCGCTCTGTTGCTGTCTCTCGCCACGCTCACCGGTTGCCATTCCCGCTCGAATACATCCGGCCTCACGACCGTAAAGTTTCAGGCAGACTGGTACCCGCAGCCCGAGCACGGCGGCTTCTACGACGCGATCGCCAAGGGCTATTACAAAGCCGAGGGCCTTGACGTCCAGATCATCCCCGGCGGTCCATACGTCGCCAGCGAGGCGCTCGTTGCCAGCGGTGCCGTCCAGTTCGGTATGAACTCCTCAGACCATGTGCTCGAATCCATCGCCAATGCGAACGAACCCATTGTCGCCGTAGGTGCCACCATGCAGCATGACCCGCAAGGCATCATGCTCCACGCCAATTCACCTGTCCATACCTTTGCCGACCTCAACGGCCACACTCTTGCCGTCAAACCTGGTTCCACCTGGTGGGAGTTCATCCGCAATAAATTCCACCTCGATCAGGTCCATGAAATCCCCGCTACCTTCAGTGTGGCGAACTTCCTCCAGGATCCGAACTACATTCAGCAGGCCTTCGTCACCTCCGAACCCTACTTCGCTCAACGCGCCGGAGTCGCCACTCGCATGCTCCTTAACCGCGATGCGGGCTATGACCCCTATCGCGTCTTCTTTACCTCGCAGACCTTTGCACACGACCATCCCGACATCGTCGCGAAGTTCACACGTGCATCTATTCGCGGCTGGCGTGACTACATGAATGACCCCGCTGCCGCCAATGCCATGATCGAAAAGCTCAACCCGGCCCTCAGTCCCGATTGGGCAACCTATAGCTATAACGCCCTAAAGACGGGACATTACGTCATAGGCGACGACCCCACGGGCTCTCAGACTGGGCAGTTCGATCCCACCCGTTGGACCACTCTCTACAACCAACTCCTCGAGTTACACGTAATTCAGAAGCCCATCGATCCCACCATCGCCTATAGCTTGCAATTCATGAAATAGCGGACGACGGCTACGTGTGCTGGCGGCAAAGGAATCAACGCTCAGGCTTGTTCATGAGTCACAACGCGATACTGTGGCTCATCGCTAACCACGGACGCATAGCTGCACGTTGAGGCTCTGGACCTCATTGCAGAAGTTTCACAGCGCACCTCACGAACCAGGCGCTCTGTGCGACTAAGCCAGCTCCAGTTCGATCGTCTCTGTCTCGCGATCGAGCTTTGCAATCCGGAAGCTCCGGATCTGCCCCATTCCGAGCGGCTCTGGTTTACGTGCGGACGCCGTCGCGCCGCCCTTCCACCGAGCACTCAGCATCGATGTCAACGATGAAAGATCGACGCCTCCACTGCTTTTGTTCTCTGCAACGACAGCAGTGTCCGCCACAATCAAACACGCTGCACGAATCCCTTCGCCCAGTTCAATCACCGCGGACTCTGGTGTTTGCTCGACGACTCGGCCCGACACTACGTCGCCCTCTTTATGTTCCTCTAGATACTCTCTGCGGCTGGTCGGAACTAGTTGCTTCATGCTCAACTTGATTTGACGTTTCTCTGCGTCGAGCCCAACTACCTGCGCCTTAACCATCTCTCCCACGCGTAGCACGTCCTGCGGATGTTGAATATGCCGCTCCGCACTGATCTCGCTTACGTGAACAAGTCCCTCCACGCCTTCCGCCAACTGCACAAACGCGCCGAACTTCATCAGGCTAATGACGGGGCCTTCAATAGCAGACCCCACCGGGAACCTCTGCGGAACCTCACTCCACGGATCTCCCAGCGTCTGCTTCAGTCCCAGAGAAATGCGCCGCTCCGCTGGACTCACTGACAGGATCACCGCCTCGACCGTCTCTCCTTCCTTCAGTAAGTCGCTCGGCTTCCGCACCTTCTTCACCCACGACATCTCCGACACATGAATCAGTCCCTCGACACCCGGCTCAAGTTCCACAAACGCACCGAAGTCCATCAGTCGCACGACAGTGCCCGTTATGCGTTGACCCGTAACATATTTATCCGCCGCTGCCTCCCATGGCTCTGGCTGAAGCTGTTTCAGTCCGAGCGAAATACGCTTCGTCTCTGCATCGACACTGAGGATCTTCACCTCCACCTGCTGTCCGACGGTCAGCACATCTTCCGCCGACTTCACGCGGCTCCATGCCATGTCGCCGATATGCAGCAGTCCATCGATTCCGTCCAGATCAACAAACGCGCCATAAGAGGCAAGGCTGCGAACCTGTCCACTCACCGTCTCGCCCACACGAAGTCCGGATAAGCGGCTCTGTTGCAGCGTGCTCGCCTCCTCTTCGGCAATCACGCGGCGATCGACCACAACGTCTTCTTCCGTAGTGTCGAGCTTGATGATGCGGCACGTAATCTGTTGGCCGACGAGCTTGCCCATCTCTGCAGCATCGCGAACGCCGCTCCTCGACGCCGGCATAAACGCACGCACGCCCACATCCACCGACAGCCCTCCCTTCACCACGCCGGTCACTGTTCCCACCACTGCAGTCTTCTGCGCAAACGCCTCTTCCAGCGAGCCCCAATCCGTTGCCTGCGCTACCCGCAGTAGCGAAAGCTCATAGTATCCCTCGGGATTGCGGCCCTTCACCGAGATCGCAAACTTGCTTCCCGGAGTCACTCCCTCGGCATCGCGAGAAAAGGCGCTGCGCAACAAAACTCCCTCGGTCTTGTACCCAATATCCAGGTACACCGACTCCGCGTCCATCGAAACGACCGTACCCTCCATCTGTTTCGCATCGCCCTCGGATTTGTGCGTGTGCGTATGCTCAAATTCAGCAAGCAGTTCGCTAAAAGATTCAGCAGGCGATTCGGGAAGGGCTTCACTCTCGGGGGCGGCGTTGGGGATGATTTCGTCAGGCATCATAGTCTGCCTATCATTCTGTCACGAACCGCTGGTTACACGCTGCGACAGAGCGTTCCTGCCTTTGCCTCCTGCATCCACCGCTGCGGAAAAGCAGGATCGTGAGTCTGCTCCTACACTCTGCGGAGACCGAAAATTCATGCCCCTGAATGTGGATATCGCTGGAATATCTGCACTCAATCAGTAACTAACTAGAAACGCCAGTGCAAGTCCCTGCAGAACCATGTTCCATGCACGATGTCCGTCGTATCATAGGCATGCAACCCAACGATCAGTATCTTTTTCTATTGCTGCGCTGCTGTAAAACTGCCATGGGAAGTCTGGACTGCGTGATGCGGCGGAGTACCTCGTCCATCGTGTCGCTCATCGCTATCGAACCTCACTCGCTGAGTGACCCCACTCCAGTACAACAGGAGACGTATGCTGCTCTATACGCCAATCTACGAGAAGAACTCCCGCTCCATCATCCGGACATTCAGCCGATGGATCATTGCTCTGAGCTGCCTGGCTTTTACGGCGACCGGCTGCAGTCCTAACTCAAGCTCAGCTCCGGCGGCGGACTTCTCCCTCTCGGCAGCCCCGGCAGCAATCGCCTTGACCGCCGGAGCTAAGGCCCAGCAAGTCACGGTCTCGACCACCGCGATCAATGGGTTCACCTCCTCCGCAGCTGTCGTCCTTTCAGGCCTGCCCACGGGAGTCACGGCCGCACCGGCGTCTATCACCTTAAATCCCGGCACACCGCAAAACATCACTCTTACCGCCGCCGCAACGGCAGCAACCAGCACTAGCACCATCACGCTCACCGCAGTTGCTGGCTCGCTCTCTCACACCGCGACCTTCACTCTCAACGTCACGGCCGCGCCGCCGCCGGATTTTTCCATCGCCATCAATCCCACCAGTCTCACCCTCACCGCGGGAGCCTCCGGCCAGCAGACCGCGGTCTCAGCGACCGCTGCGAACGGATTCAGCAAATCGATCAGCGTCTCGATCTCTGCTCTTCCGTCCGGCGTCACGGCCACGCCCTCCACCTTCACCCTTACTCCGGGCACTCCGCAAAGCATCACCCTCATCGCCGCAGCCGACGCCAACGTCGGCACGTCCACCGTCAACATCAACGGGCAGTCCGGATCGCTAAGTCACTCTGCGCCCCTCGCTCTCACCGTGGCCGCTCCCACGGGTACGGATGCAATCACCTACCACTACGACAACGGCCGCACCGGCCTCAACCCGAACGAGACAATCCTCACCCCCGCAAACGTAACCTCCGCCACCTTCGGCAAGCTCAATCTCCTCGCCGTGGATGGCAAGGTCGACGCTGAGCCGCTCTACCTTTCCTCCGTCACCCTCAACGGCCAGACCCACAACGTTCTCTACGTCGTCACCGAGCACGACAGCATCTATGCCTTCGACGCCGACAATGGCACGCAGCTCTGGAAGGCCTCCGTTCTCGGAAGTGGCGAGATTCCCAGCGACGACCATGGTTGCGGCCAGATCACTCCCGAGATTGGCATCACCTCTACCCCCGTCATCGACCGCCGCAGAGGAGCCAACGGCACGATCTTCATCGTCGCCATGTCCCTCGACAGCAAGGGTGCCTACCACCAGCGCCTCCATGCCCTCGACATCACCACTGGAGCCGAGACCACCGGCAGTCCCTCTGAAATCACCGGCACCTACCCCGGCACCGGCGACAACAGCAGCGGAGGCAACGTCATCTTCGACCCCGCCAAATACGCCGAGCGAGTCGGTCTCCTGCTCCTCAATCAGACGATCTACCTCGGCTGGACATCCCACTGCGACTTCCGCCCCTATACCGGATGGGTAATGGGCTACAGCGAAAACACGCTGAGCCAAACCCAGATCCTCAACCTCACTCCCAACGGCAGCGAAGGTTCCATCTGGATGAGCGGTGCCGGCCTTGCCGCTGATACTTCCGGCAATATCTATTTTCTTGATGCGAACGGAACCCTGGACCCCACAGTCAATGCCAGCGGATTTCCCCTCAATGCCGACTATGGGAACGCTATCGTCAAGCTCTCCACCGCCAATAACACCCTCAAAGTAGCCGACTACTTCGAGCCCTATAACTCCATCTCCGAGTCCAACGCCGACATCGATCTCGGCTCCGGAGGAGCTCTTCTGTTGCCCGATCTAACTGACAGCAGCAAAGTCGTTCATCACCTCATCGTCGGTGCCGGCAAAGACCGGAACATCTACATCGGCGATCGCGACAACCTCGGAAAATACAACGCGTCAAACAACAACGCTCTCTATCAGGAGATCCCCAACACCCTTCCTAGCGGAGCCTGGTCCATGCCAGCCTACTTCAACAACACCGTGTATTACGGCGGGGTCGGCGACAACCTCAAGGCCTATTCCATCACCAACGCAAAGCTCGGCAGCACTCCATCCAGCCGGTCTGCCGCTACCTTCGGCTACCCCGGCGCTACCCCGAGCGTCAGCTCTAACGGCACCTCCAATGGCATCGTCTGGGCGGTCGAAAGCGGTATCGGCTCCACCGCGGTCCTCCATGCCTACGACGCCACCAACCTCTCCAAAGAGCTCTACAGCAGTGAGCAGGCCCCATCCAACCGCGACAACTTTGGAACCGGCAACAAGTTCATCACGCCCATGATCATCCACGGCAAGGTCTACGTTGGAACCCCCAGCGGTGTCGCGGTCTTCGGCTTGCTCCCCTGATCCACCTCTCGCTCGCGGCTACTGGATCAGCGTCTCCCCGGTAGCCCCTCGACTCTGTTGCTCCATGCATGATGATCGTGACAAGAACGTCGCGCCCACTACATAGCGTGTTCCACCCAGCTCTTCATCATGCTCGAGTCCACCAGCCCTGCCTGCTGGAAGTGAAGGCTCCCGTGGGAGAACACCGCGAAGTTCGGAATCCCTCGCACGTTATAACGTGCCGCGAGTTCCGGCGATCGCTCCGTGTCGACCTTCAACACCACCGCCCGTCCTGCCAGGTCTCGCGCGACCTGTGCAACATGCGGCGCCGCCGACCGGCAAGGTCCACACCACGCCGCCCAGAAATCCACGAATACAGGTACCTTGCTCTCTCGAATAATCTCGTCAAACTCTGCCGTGTTCACCTCGATTGGCTCAGCCGTCGCAGCCAGAGGAGCTTTGCAGGAACCGCATCGTCCCGCATCGGCAAGGTGCTTCGCCGGAATTCGATTCGCCTTCCCGCACGCCAAACACTTTCGGATGATGGCCATAACACTATCCTTTCTTGAACTATCTATAGGATGCTAGCTTGTGACAGAGGCACTACGTCGCATGAACTTCGATTGGACACAAGGCGATCTAGCCGAAGGACTGCGACGCTACGACGCCGGAGAATACTTTGCTGCCCATGAATCATGGGAGACCGTGTGGCTCGCAGCTCCTGAGCCCGACAAGACGTTCCTGCAAAGCCTGATTCAAGTGACCGCAGCGTTCCACCACGTCCAACGAAACAATTACATCGGAGCCGAGCGACTCTTGCGCGCCGCACTGCGCAAGCTGGAGCCCTATCCCCCAGGCTATGGCCGCCTCTCAGTAGCGCTCCTTCGCAACGACATTCGCGACACCCTGCAAACCCTCGACTCCCGCGTGCCGTCTCACGAATTAGCCGCGCCACGAATCCATCCTCACCCGTGAATCTCCCGCCGTACACGCCGCTAATTCTGCGTCTGCCGCAGTTGCTCGATTCTCGATTCCATCTCCGCCGCATCGTCCGCCTGCAACTCAGGCTGCACCGCCCGCATAATCTGCAGAGCAATCTCGTAGTGCGTCAACGCCTCCGCACTCCTGCCCGCGGCCAGCAGTACCTCTCCCAGTACGATCTGCACCTGCGCCGATCCTGGCGCCAGCCGCACTGCATCTTCTGCCTTCTGCAACGCCTCCTGCAGCGCACCCGCCTTCGCGAGCTTCGAAGCATCATGTGACTCCACCAGCGCCGCCGCCAGTGGCACCTGGAACCGCCCATCGTAGACATACACCCCATGCTGAATCACCGCCGTCGGCTTGATCCCTCGAAAGCTCGCGTAGGGGTTCAGCGCGCCATCTCCAAACTCGATGCCCTCCAGATCGCCCGCGCTGATCAGCACCGTACCCTCAATCACCGGAGGAACCTTCATCGGAAGATCCAGCCACCACAGCGAATCCGTTGTCGGCAATCGCTTGCAGGGAATCCCATAGTCCGAAGCCTCAATCGACCCATCCGGAAAGTAGGCAAACCAGCAGTTCGTAATGTGCCGTTCCTCCAGGTATGATTTCACCGCCTTCAGCTGTTGTCCCCAATCCGTATTCGCATCGCCCAGGTATCGATCCACCTTCGAAGGCCCGCCCCACGCCTCATTGCCATACGCCATATACGCCGGAGCCACGCGATACGATGTCACCACTTGCCAGCCAAGCAGCACCGCCAGCAACACGCTCCATCGCCAATCCCTCTCCATCAGCATCACGGCCGCACCGCCAATCGCCACGTACAGGAACGGGTACACCGGCAGCAAATGCCGCAGCCCGATATCCATCCCCGAGCTCATCGAAATAGCAAAATAGACCACCACCGGGATCAACAAAAATCCAAGCTCCCGCGTCTCCTTCCGCCACCTCCAGACGAGCGGAACCACGCACAACAAGATCAGCAACGGCAGCGTCGACTTGATCAGGAATCCAACAGGGAAGTAAGCCCAGTGGCCATGCAGATACACCTTGCCCCAAAAATAACTCGCATCTTCATAGGCGATGTTCTTGGTATTCTCCAGCCCCCAGATATACGCCTCCGGCAACACGCGATGCTTCGCAAGCATGCCTAAAATATGCGCATCCCTCTGGTCGTACATCTCGGCCAGATACGGCGTCAGCGCTGGATTCAACTCGAGTCCCGCGGGCGCAGCCTTATAACGAAATCCATAGAAGGACCAAAGCACCACCCATGCAATTGTCCCCACCACCGCCAGCGCTCCAAGCCGTCTCCAAACGACGAGCATGCTCCCCGCCATCGCCCCCTCCAGCACGACGATCAGCAACAGCATCGGCACCAGAAAGATCCCCGTAAACTTCGCCACCAGTCCCAGGCCCAACACCACGCCAGCCAGCGCCAGCCGCATCCAGCTTGGCTTCCTGCAATACCGATAGAAGCTGTAGATCGCCGCCAGAAAGCAACAAGCGCTTCCCACATCCGTCGTCACCAGCGCCCCGTTCGCCAGAAAATTCGGATCGAACGCGAACAGCGCCAGCGAGAACAATCCCGCAACCGCGCCGAACATCTCCTCGCCCGCAAGATAAATCAGCAGCCCCAGCACCAGCGTGAATCCCATGCACGCCATGCGAGCCGGAAACAGCACTCGGTCGCCTCCGTTGCCGAACACAAATTTCCTGCCATCACGAAACGCTTCCAGCGGCACCGGCCTGCCCTGATCCACCGGAACCTTCAGCTGCATCCTCAACAGCGGAAGCGCAGCCGTCAGCTTCACAAACGGAGGGACCTCAGGATTCAGTCGGTAATCATTGCGCTTCCAGATCGTGTACCCATCCAGCAGATGGTGCGGTTCATCCCACGTAGACGACGTCGCTCGCGCAACATGGATCAACTGCAGCGCCAGCAAGCCCAGCAGCCCGCTCACACAAATCGCCCTTGCCCATCGAGGTACTCGCAGCATGCTGGCCCAGTCTACGCCAACACGCGAACAAAATCGTCATCAATATCTAGCCTGCCCCTACCCACGCAGCAGCTTCCTCTCAACCTCAAACGCGAAGGAATATCCCTCGCCGCCACAGCGCCCACACCGGAAGAAAGCACAGCACAACATAGAAAATCGCATAGGCAAGCGAGCTATTCGCCGTCGCTCCCCAGTGCTCAAATCCATACTTGTTCAGCCATCCAAGCGGAGAAAGTATATGGCTTCCATCGTGAATCCGAATCAGCCCCAGCAGCTTCTCCCACACCGACGACATCACATACGCCGTAATCGCGTTTGAGCCAAACACCAGCCACGGCCACGACAGCACGCGCACCACATGCGAGCTCTTCTGCCGCTGGCTCACATCGTAGATCCAGTAGCAGCCACCCAGCAGAATCCCGGCAATGCCCGCGCTTAGCAGCACATACGAACTCGTCCACATATTCTTGTTGATCGGGAACCAGATGTTCCACAAATACCCCAGCGCGATCCCCGCCGCTCCTCCCGCAAACAACCACGTACGAACGGTCTTCGCCGGCTCCTCCGAGCGGATCAGCTTGCCGGCCAGCACTCCCAGCAGGCTCGTGCCAATCGCCGGAAGCGTGCTCAGCCAGCCCTCCGGGTCGCGGTATTTTTCATACAGATATCCCGTGTGAAGATGCGTCTGCGTCCACGCATTAAAGCCGCGATCGATGTACGCCGTCAGATTGTTGTACTGATCCATGAATGGGAAATCGCGCCCCGGCATCCCCACCCCGGGAATAGGAATAAATCGCAGCATCGCATAGTAGCCCACCAGCAGCACGACGATCGCGATCACCAGGTTCCGCACGCGCTGCGATACGAGATAAAGCATGGACGCGCAAAAGTACACGAACGCAATGCGAGGCAAAACGCCATACAGCCGAATGTGATGAAGATTTTTAAAATCCGGAAGCAGCCTCATCGCAAAGTTAATCACCAGGATCCAGAACGATCGCTTCGTCACCTGCCACGCAATTCTCCGCCGAGGCACCCCGTGTTTTAGCCTCGACCCCACCGAGAAAACAATCGAGCACCCAACCAGAAACAGGAACGTAGGGAACACCAGATCGGTCGGCGTCCAGCCATTCCACTCCGCATGCTCCAGCGGCCAGTAGCTCACATTTCCATTGCCCGGATCATTCACCAGAATCATGAACGCGACCGTGATTCCGCGAAGAATATCAATCGACAGAACGCGTTGCGTAGGTGCGGCGACAGTAGCAGTGGCGGTGGACATAGCCAGCATCGTCTCACAACTTTTCACGAAATTTTCGAAAAACTAAGCCTCAACTCCTAAATTTTTGTAAATTGGCCTCGAAACGATCACTTTGTTTGTTTGATTGGGCGTCATTCCATCTTTCTGCTTGACAGCCAAAATAAATATCCCTAGGCTCTTTCCTAAAGTCAAACCCGTAAACCATAAAATTCCAACGTTTGAATATCAATATTTCATGACAAATGAGAGGTCGACAGTGAATATCTGGAACCGCTGCAGTCTCCTAGTGAACCTCGCCCTAAGCTCCCTCCTCCTCGTTAGCCTCTCGGGAACCGTGGCTCTTGCGCAGGCCGGACGAGGTGGCATCAGCGGCACCATTACCGACTCCTCCGGGGCCGTGATTCCGAAGGCCAAAGTCACCGCCCTCAACCATGCCACCGGGGTCACGCAGCAGAGCGTCTCCAGTGCCGCCGGCCTTTACTCCTTCGTCTCGCTCAACCCCGGAGTCTATGAGGTCACCGCCTCCGTCAGCGGTTTTGAGTCCGTTGCCAAAGACAATTTGATCGTCAACGTCGATCAGGTCAGCACAGTCAACTTCAGTCTTCACGTCGGCAGCGCCAAGGACGTCGTAACCGTCACGGCACCGAACGATCTCATCGACGTCAGCAACTCCACCGTGGGCCAGCTCCTCTCCGCAGCCACCATCGATCGAGTTCCTCTGCTCACCAGAAATGTCTATGACCTCGTGCAGCTCAGCGCCGGCGTGACCCCCGCCAATGGTTCGCCCAACTCCTCCAGCTCCGTCGCCATCACGAACATCTCTAGCGGCCGTCCAAACATCGACGTCTCCTCCTACACCGTCAACGGAGCTATCCAGGGCTCCGTCTATTTCATGGTGGATGGCAGCCCGCTCGGAGTCGCAGAAAATAATGCCGCCGCAATCCTCCCCGCTCTCGACCTTCCCGAAGACGCAGTAGACGAGTTCCGCGTTGAGACGCAGAACACTCCCGCCTCCTACCAGAGCGGTGGAGCCGGAGTCATCAGCCTTGCCAGCAAGTCCGGAGGCAATCGCTTCCACGGCGACGGATTCGTCTACCTCCGTCCCGACGTCCTCGCGGCCAACGACTACTTCAACAAGCAGAGTCAGCTCGCCAGCGGTGCCGCCAATCAGGCGCCCTCCTTTCATCGCTATCAGGAAGGTGGATCGATCAGCGGTCCAGTCCTTCACGACAAGCTCTTCTTCTTCGCCGATTACGAAGCGACCCAGCAGCAGCAGTTCGACGGCTCCAACATCTTCACCGTCCCTACCACCGCCGAGAGGACCGGTGATTTCTCCGCCGACAGCTTCACCATCTACAACCCCATGGTCCCCGATAATCCGGACGGAACCCGCCAGCCATTCGCAGGCAACAAGATTCCCAATCCGAATCCCATCGCTCTGAAGTTTCTGTCCATGTTCCCCAAGTGCAACTATCCGAACCCCGCCACCTGCGATTCGGCCACTAACGGAGCCGTCAACAATCTCTACGTCCCGGGCCTCGATCCCACCACCGCACAGCGGTTCGACATCCGCATGGACTATAACCTGAACGCGCAGCAGCGCCTCTTCAGCCGCTTCTCCTTCGACCGTCTGTTCACCTCGGGAGTCAACGCGTTCAACAACGATTGGGACCCTAACTACGCGCAGAACGTAACCAACGGCCGCAACATCCTCGTCGGTTACGACAACACGCTGAGTTCCACAACTGTCCTGCAACTGCGCTACTCCTTCACTCGTCATTACGAAGATCAGGGTGGCGATCCGCAGCAGAATGGGTTTGACATTACCACCCTCGGCTTTCCCGCTTCCCTCGCCGCGCAGGAGGTCTACAAGACCCTTCCCTATGTCCTCTTCTCAGACGTCGGAGGAGGAGTCGGAGGAACCGCCAACTACAACACCTTCATCTACGCCAGCGAGAACAGCGACGTCAACGCGACCCTCACCAAGGTTCTCGGCAAGCATGAACTCAGCGCTGGCGTCGAGTACATGAAGCGCTTCCTCAACGTAGGCCAGCCGCCCGCTCCCTCCGGCAACTACGACTTCGATATCTCCGCGACCGATCAGCAGACCAGCACCGGCGTCGGTGGCAGCGACTTCGCATCCTTCCTCACTGGCATGGGTGAATCGCCGGGAGCAGAGAATACCAACTTCACCAAGGACCTCTTCGTTGCCGAATCCAGCCCGTACTACGCTGGCTTCCTCGAAGACACCTACCATCCCAGCAGCAAAGTCACTATCACCGCCGGGGTTCGCTGGGACATCTTCGGTGGCCGCACCGAGCGCCATAACCGCCTCGAGTACTTCGATCCAAAGGCTTCCAGCAGCACCAGCGGCGTCTCCTTCACCGGTGCTGAAATTTATGTCAACAACGGAGCCCGCTCTCCCTTCACCACCAATCTGACGAACTTCGGCCCGCGCCTCGGCGTCTCCTGGCAGCCCGCCAGAGACCTCGTCATCCACGGCGGAGCCGGCATCTACTATGGCCCCAGCGCCGCCATGGTCGCAGGCGCCGCGCAGGACAGCGACGGCTACTCCTCCACCACCAATTGGAGCTCCACCTGCTACAACGCCGACGGCAATACCGTTCTCAACGGGTCCAGCTTCTGTGCAGGAGCAGGGCCGGGAAGCGTTGCCCCCACCACCACCGGCCCCTACTCGGTCAGCAATCCATTTCCGCAAGGAGTCGTGCCGCTCATCAGCGCTCCCACCGGTCTCAACAACAACCTGGGTACTACGCTGAACACCGTCCTGCACAGCCAGCGCACGCTCACCACCTACAACTTCAACCTCGGCTTTGAATATCAGTTGCCCAAAGAATATGTCGTCAGCATCGGCTACGTCGGTAGCAGGGGACTCTTCCTTCCGTTCGCCAGCGTCGATCTCAACCAGCTTGATCTCGGTACGATCGGCCAGTATCAGTCAGCCTTGCAGAACACCACGGTAGCCAATCAGTGGGCTAACATCCAACCCTCCACCAACGCCAACTATGGTTCACCCACTGTGCCGCTCTTCGTCTCGCTGCAAGAGTTCCCGCAGTTTGGCAACGGCAGCTACGGCAACGGTAACGGTGTCATCGTGCACGGCTATCCCGCAGGAGACTCCGAGTACAGCTCATTGCAGGCCAAGGTGCAAAAGCGTCTCACCCACCACTTCACCGCGCTCGCATCCTATACCTGGGCCAAGCTCATGACCGACGACGGAAATCCTCCCCTTGACTTTGTCGGCTCACATGCTGGCTCGCCTCAGGACTGGAAGAACCTGAGGCTAGAGCACTCCGTCAGCCCGCAGGACGTCAAGTATCAATTCACCGCGCAGGCATCCTACGACCTTCCCATCGGCAAGGACCGTGCGATCTCCCTCAGCGGCCCCGCGAACGTCATTCTCGGGGCGTGGACGGTAAACGCGATTGCCTACATGAGCAGCGGAATTCCCATCGCTTCGCCGCTCTCTGGCATCCAGCCTTCGTACTTCAACCAGCGAGCCGACATGACCTGCGATCCCGGCAAGGGAGCGCCCCACACCGCCGCACAGTGGATCAGCCCGAACTGTTTTGCCCTGCCCTCCAGTGCCTTCGTCGCCGGCACTGCTCCCGCTTATCTCGATCATGCTCGTACCATGGGAGCAAGGGATATGGACATCACCCTCTTCAAGAACATCCCCTTCAAGAAAGATATGAATCTTCGCTTCGAGGTTTCCTCCTACAATGTCTTCAACAAGGCGCAGTTCGCTGGCCCGGGGCTTACCTCGATCCAGAATCTCGTCAGCAACCCGGCCACCTACGCCTCGCAATTTGGCGTGATCACCTCAGACGTGAATACACCGCGTCAATTCCAGTTCGCTTCAAGGTTCACCTTCTAACTCGCACCACAGCCACGCGTCAGATGAGGAGTTGTCATGGGTTGGTCCGCTAAGATTTCTTCCCGCGCAGTAGTGTTATCTGTAGCCTCCAGCCTGATCCTGAGCGCGGCTCCGCTCGCAGCTCAATCTCAGTTGCCCAACCTGCCGTTGCCCGAGCACGTCACTCCGGGCAGCGGCAGCCTCGTCATCGACCAAGGCCTGAAGATCTCATTCGAAGGCTTCACCGAGCCTCGCCTCGACCGGGCGCGCGATCGTTTCCTCACGCAGCTCAGCCGTGAGACAGGTATCCTTCACTGGCCCGAGCCCACCGCGTCCCAGCCTCACTTCGTCATTCATACAGAGCACGCCAGCGCTGCGGTCGAGGCCTTGGGTGAGGATGAGTCCTACCATCTCGAGGTCACGCCCGAGCGAGTCACTCTCCGCGCCCCCAACCCCCTCGGCATCCTCCATGGCCTCCAGACCTTCCTCCAAATGGTCGAGCTCACCGACCACGGCTACGTCGTTCCCTCCGTCACCATCGACGACAAGCCGCGCTTCCCCTGGCGAGGTCTGATGATCGACACCGGCCGTCACTTCATCCCGCTCGACATCCTCCGCCAGAACATCGACCTCATGGAAGCCTCCAAGCTCAACGTCTTTCACTGGCACTTGTCCGAGGACCAGGGCTTCCGCATGGAGAGCAAAATCTATCCTCTCCTCCAGGGCAAAGGCTCCGACGGCCTCTACTACACCCAGGACCAGGCTCGCGAGTTGATCGCCTACGCTCGTGATCGCGGCATCCGCGTCGTGCCTGAGTTCGATATGCCTGCCCACGCAGCCTCGTGGTTCGTTGGCTATCCTCAACTCGCCAGCGGAGCCGGCCCCTACTCCATCATTCGCAAGTGGGGAATCTTTGATCCCGCGATGGACCCCACCCGCGAAAGTACGTATCAATTTCTCGACCGCTTCCTAGGCGAGATGACCGCCCTCTTTCCCGACGCCTACTTCCACATCGGCGGCGACGAGTGCAACGGCAAAGAGTGGGACGCCAACCCGCGCATCCAGAAGTTCATGCACGAGCACCAGTTGAAAGACGACGCAGCGCTGCAGGCCTACTTCACCAGCCGCGTCGAAAAGCTGGTCACCAAATATCACAAGATCACCGTAGGCTGGGATGAAGTGCTGCAGCCCGACACTCCGCGCGATGTGGTCATCCAATCCTGGCGAGGTCAGGAGTCGCTGGCCGTAGCCGCGCGTCAGGGCAATCGCGGCATCCTCTCCTGGGGCTACTATCTCGACCTCAACCAGCCCGCCTCGCAGCACTACGGCATCGACCCACTAGCCGGCGCTGCAGCCGACCTCACCCCAGAGCAGCAAAAGCTCATCCTCGGCGGAGAGTCCGCCATGTGGAGCGAGTTCATGACGCCAGAGATCATCAGCGGCCGCATCTGGCCTCGCGCCGCAGCCGTCGCCGAACGCCTCTGGTCTCCGCAGAGCGTCACCGACACCGCGTCGATGTACCGTCGCCTCGCCATCTTCTCCGAGCGCATGCCCTGGTACGGTCTTCCCTCCGGCGCGATCAATCGCGCTCTCGTCCAACGCATGATTGGCAACGCCGATCCCTCGTCTCTGCTCGTGCTCGCCAGCGTCGTCGAGCCGCCCAAGGAGTACACGCGAGAGTCCCTCGCAACCTACGGCGCCTACACCCCGCTCAATAAACTGGTCGACGCTGTCCCCGCTGAAAGCCAGACCGCGCGCGAGTTCAACGAACTCTCCGCGAAGATCGCAGCCGGTAACGCCTCCCCCGCGGACTTCGCACAGGCACGCCGGTGGCTCACCATCTGGCGCGATAACGACGCCACCCTGCAGCCTCTGCTGGCCGGCTCCGCCCTAACCCAGGAGCTAGCTCCCATGTCGCTCAACCTCAAGCAAACCGCAACGATCGGCCTCGATGCTCTCTCCAGCCTCGAAGATCACAAGCCCGCCTCATCCACCGTGCAGGAGCAGCAACTCTCCGAGCTCAAAAAGTTGAAGGCTCCCCAGGCCGTGTTACTCGACGCCATCGTTCCCGGAGTCGAACAACTCGTGCAGGCCTCCAGCCACTAGAGCCTTTCCCTTGTGGATATGGAGCTGTCATCTCGACCGAAGCAGGACAGCTTCATGTCCTGCTCCGATCGAGAGACCTGCAGTTCTGCCGGAGTTTCTATTTGCCTGCACGAAGCCTATGCCAGATCGAGATGCCCCGCGATCCGCTACTCCGCAAGCACTGCCTTGGTCAGGTTGCGAGGATGATCCACGTCAATCCCATTATTGATCGCCATCCAATACGAGAGCAGCTGCAGCGGAATCACCTCGCACATTCCCAGCAGCGGCTCGCGCATCTCTGCCACATACACCGTGTGGTCTGCCAGCTCTCCAACCGCCTCGTCTCCCGCGTTCGCTATCGCCAGAATGCTGGCACGCTGCTCACGCATATCGCGCATCAACTGAATAACCTTCTCGTACCGCTGCACCGAATCCGCACTCGACCGGTCCACCGTCGCAATCATCACCAGCGGAGTCCCCTCAGCCACCAGCGCATTCGGCCCATGCTTCAGCTCTCCACTCGGATACCCTTCGGCATGCAGATAAGCCGACTCCTTCAGCTTCAGTGCTCCCTCGCGAGCAATCGGATAGTGAATCCCGCGGCCCAGAAACAGAAAATTCTTCGCATCGCGATAGGCGTAAGCCACCCGCTGCATCGCTTCATCCCAACCCTTCAACTGCTCCTCAATCTTCCCCGGCAAGCTCGCCGCTTCCGCCATGCGAGCCTTCAGCTCCGACGCATCCAGCGCCTCGCGCGACTGTGCGCACATCAGCGCGAACAGATACAGATTCAGCAGCTGCGTCGTAAAGCTCTTCGTCGCCGGCACCGCACGCTCGCGTCCCGCCAGGGTAGGGAAGCACACCGTAGCCTCGCGGTCCATCGTCGAGTGATCCACATTCGTAATCGCCAGCGTCTCATGTCCCGCAGCATTTGCCTTGCGCAGCGCCGCCAGCGTATCCGCCGTCTCACCAGACTGCGACACCACCATCACCGCCGCATTACTCAGCGCCTTCTCGGACCGGTAGCAGTACTCGCTCGCATACTCTACATCGACCGCAATGCCGCTCAGGTCCTCGATCATCAACTCAGCAAACAGACCCGCATGCCGGCTCGAACCGCTCGCCGCAATCAGCAGCTTCGTCCGCATCCGCTTCACCCATTCCAGAATCGGGGCACAACTCTCCGCGCGAAACTCCTCGCCATCCAGGTAGCGATCGATGGTCGCAGCAAGCGCCGCAGGCTGTTCGTATATCTCACGCAGCATCCAGTGAGCGAAAGGGGAGGGGCTGTTTGTCAGGGGCACGAAGTGTCTTTCCTCGCTTAAATCTCAACTAAAATGATCGTTTCAACTCAATACGATCATTTTAGGGTACATTTCGGAATGCTGCAAGAGAAATAATTATCGATTGCCCACCTATTGCCTCCCATCCGTGGGCTACACTCAGGCTGAATCCGAATCATCTTATGTCTACCAAAACTGACGTACGCGCCGACCGCATTATGAAGGCCCTGCTCCGAGCCGGGGACATCTCCGTTCAGGAGCTCGTAGACCAGGTCGGCACCTCCGCTCCCAGCATTCGCCGCGATCTCGCCCGCCTCGAAAAGAGAGGTCTCGTCCTTCGAACTCACGGCGGCGCGACCCTCCTCGAGCCGCTCCTCTACGAGCCCTACCGCCACGACACCTCCTTCCAGGCCCGCGAGCTCCGCTCCGCCGACGAGAAGCGCCGCATCGGTGTCGCCGCCAGCGAACTCATCGGCGAGCAGGAGACCATCGCTCTCACCGCCGGCACCACCACCACGCAGATTGGCCGTTCGCTCCGTCATCGCCACGGAATCTCCGTCATCACCAATGCGGTCAACATCGGCATGGAGCTCTGCAATCAGCCCACCATCAAGACCATGCTCACCGGAGGAACTCTCGCCTGGGCCTGGACCTTCGCCCTCGCCGGCCAGCCCGCGCTCAACTTCCTCCGCGACGTCTACCTCGACAAGGCCTTCATCGGAGTCACCGGCTTCGACCTCGAGCGGGGAATCACCACCCTCGAGTCCGAGGAGGCCGCCGTCTCCCTCGCCATGATTCGCAACGCCAAGCAGGTCATCGTCGTCGCAGACTCCCGAAAGATGGGCCACGTCAGCCCCGCCCTCATCTGCCCCATCTCCTCCATCCACGTCCTCGTAACGGACACCGACCTCCCCAAAAAAATTCACGAGGAGCTCATCGCTCGAGGCATCGAAGTCATTCTCGCGTAGCTCCTTGGCCCCTCGGTCTGGCCCACCAAACTTAGCCCCCGGCGCCCCCTGCCCACCGAGCCAGCCATCTGGCCAACCCTCCCGGAAAACGCCTATGCTGATAATCCGGTTGCGTCGACCACGACACACCCCGAAAACACGCCATTTCCTCAGTTCCCAAGCCGAGATAAATTGATTGCTTTGTGTTGAAATGAGCAATATTCTGAGCTATCGTGGCCTTACAGGAGCATAATCTCTACAAGGTTAGGGAATTCCGCCAGCACGCTCCAACCACCCGCTGATGGTGGAAGAATAGGATTCGATGGTTACCACACGCACCGCACGCAGATTAATTACCGACACCGGCCATATCGACGATCCCGTCATCTCCATCGAAGACGGCCGCATCGTTCGCATCGAGCAAGGCGAGCCCAACGGCTCCACCGATACCCTCGCCGCGGCCTTCTTCGACATCCATGTTCACGGCGCCTACTCGCACGACTTCATGGCCTCTACTCCCGCGCAGATCACCTCGGTCGGCCAGTTTCTCGCCACCCGAGGAGTCGCTCACTACCTCCCCACCACCGTCACCGCCTCCATCGATCACACCTTGCGAGCCTTAGACACTCTCGCTCACGCCATCGACACCGCCCACGGCCACAACGCCCCCATCGCCGCCGCCATCCCCGTCGGGATCCATCTCGAAGGCCCCTTCGTCTCTCACATCAAGCGAGGAGTCCATCCCGACGTCAGCATCTGCGAGCCCAGCGTCGAGCTCTTCGATCGTCTCCAGCAAGCCGCCAGAGGTCACATTCGCCTCATGACCATGGCCCCCGAGCTCCCCCATGCCCTCGAACTGATCGAGCACGTCACCGCCTCCGGTGTCCGTGTCTCCATGGGCCACAGTATGGCGACGGCCGCTGAAACCCGCGCCGCCATTGCCGCCGGAGCCACCACCTCCACCCATCTGTTCAACGCCATGCGGCCCCTCGACCATCGTGAGCCCGGCATCGTCGGAACCATCCTCGACCGCGACGACATCTACTCCGAGGCCATCTGCGACGGTGTTCATGTCGACCCCGCCATCATCCGCCTCTGGCTCAAGCTCAAGGGAGAGGAGCACGCCATCCTCGTCACCGACGGAATCTCCGCCACCGGTATGCCCGACGGCCCCTACAAGCTCGGAGACCTGGACGTCGAAGTCAAAGACGGTGTCTGCCTCTTCGGCGACACCCTCGCAGGAAGCGTTCTGACCATGAATCAGGCCGTCGCCAACGTGCAGCGCTTCACCGGAACATCGCTCGGAACCGCCGTCCGCCTCGCCTCTCGCAACCCCGCAAAGATGATGGGCATGTCGCATCTCTCCGCGATGGCCCCCGGCACTCCCGCGAACTTCAACGTCTTCGATCAAACCGGAGCCCGCACCGGAAGCATCCTGCACGGAAAGCTCGTCGAGTAGCATCCGCACCCGCAAGCCAGTCTGAGTCACAAAACAATCGGCACCTCTTCCGCAAAGAAGAGGTGCCGATTGTTTACGCTTCCCTCGCGTCTCGCTCGATGCTCTAGATCTCCACCGGAGGAACATAATCCGGCAGCGAATCAAACCGGGGCTGCCGAATCTTGTATCCGTTCACCGCAAAGTACACCAGGTACGCATAGCAAAGCAGCACGATCACGAAGCTATGCTGATACCCCAGCGTATCGGCCAGCAGCCCCTGAATCTCCGGGATGATCGCTCCCCCCACCACCATCGTCACCAGAATCCCCGACCCCTGGCTCGTAAACCTCCCCAGCCCCTTCAGCGACAGAGGGAAGATGCACGGCCACATCACCGAGTTGAACAGCCCGCACGAAACGATCGCCCACATCGCAATCGCTCCGTGCCCGAAGATCGTCACCGCCACCAGCACCACCGCACACACCGCCACCGCAGCAAGCGCTCGCTGCGCCCGAATATAAATCAGAGCGAACGAGCCGATGAAGCGCCCCACCATCGCTCCTCCCCAATACAGCGAAACATAACCCGCAGCCGCCACATGCGACAGGCTGCCCATCGACGGCTGCCCCAGAAAATTGATCAGGATGCTCCCAATCGCGACCTCCACGCCGACATACGCAAAGATCGCCGCCGCTCCCAGCCGCAGATGCACAAACTGCCACGCGCTGCCATCCTCCGACGACGTCGCCGCAGGCTTCTCAATCAGCTCCGGCAGATGCACGAACCTCGTAATGATCGCGATCAGGAACGTGAAGCCCGCCAGAATCACATAAGGAAGTCGCACCGACCGAGCCAGTTGCGCCGTCGTCGCTCCCGCCGCGATAAAGATAAACGCCGCCCCAACCCTCGGAGCAATCGTCGTCGCCAGCGAGTTCAACCCTCCGCAAAGATTCAGCCGCGACGACGCCGTCTCCGGCTTGCCCAGCGCTCCCACATAAGGGTTGATCGCCACCTGCAACAGCGCCAGTCCGCTCCCCGCCACAAACAGCGCCAGCAAAAACACCGGGTACGAGATCAGCATCGACGCCGGAACAAACATCAGCAGCCCGACCCCCATCGTCGACAGCGCCGCAATGATGCCCGACTTATACCCAATCCTCCCCACAATCCAGCCCGACGGTAGCGACATCACAAAGTACGCCCCGAAAAAACAGAAGTCGACCAGCAGTGCCAGCACATTCGTCAGGTGGAACAGGTCCTTGAAGTGGGGGATCAGGATGTCGTTCAGCGCTGTAATAAAGCCAACGCTGAAGTACAGCGCAACCATCAACACCATCGGCAGAAAATAGCTCCCCGCATCGGCATTTCGAACCGCGCCCGTGGTCTCTGTCGTTCCCATAGCCATATTGGTCTCCTGTGCCTGTCGCCGAGGATGCAGTGCGTCCTCTCAGCCCTCTGGGCCCTCGCCCCGATTCAGCCTACTCCAACTAATTTTGATTATTTGAAGCATATATGAACATTTCAGTGACAATACCACAGCAGGGCCATCCCTTACACGACACCTCCCGTCGCCCATCCCTCACCCTAGCCGCCCGTTCTTGACTCCGGCCCCAAAAATCAAATTCCCTCAGGTTTCCGCCCGATTCCCCCGCCTCGAACGGCTCCAGCCCTCTCCGGCCATTGCTTTGTGGGATTTAGACCGAAAACGACACGCCTGAAGAATGCCTTTCTGGCGCTGTAAGCACCACTATCCTGATTGTTTGCATCTCTAACGATCATTTTTGTTTGACTTTTAACCGACCATGCCCTATTGTTTTGCAATTGACACACTTTATGTACCGCTGCAACTCGATCACCGCTTAGAAACATGCCCTGATTTTTATTGATTGAGTAGGAAAGCCGGATCTGCCCGCAAGCACTCGTGGGTTCGATCCCCCACATTTGAACCACTCTGGGAGGCAACATTGATGCAGAAGAGTCCAGCACCACATCCAGACACCGGGCCCGGGTTCCTTTCCCAACGATCGGTTGGCCTGCCATCCACCGCTTCATTCCGCCCCCGTTCTCACCGTCCCCAGTCCAATTCTCTTCCGCACAAATTCCGCACTCCACGGTTTCCGAATTCATCCGTCGATACGAATCCCCGTATGGACCTCCACAGGATTTCGAAGAAAGGTGCGATGGCAATGATTGATCCAAAGCAAAATTCAACTCGATTCAGCCTCCTCTGGCTGCTGACCCTTCTGCTCATGCTCTGTCCCCCAGGTGCCCGCGCGCAGGAGCTCGCCGGTACCTTCACCGGAACCATCACCGACGCAAGCGGTGCCGTCATCCCCGACGCAACCATCACCATCACCCTCGACGGAGTCGGTGGCCTCTCCCGCGTCGTCAAGTCCAACAGCTCCGGCAACTACACCGCCACCAACCTTCCCGCCGGAACCTACACCATCACCGTCACCGTTCCCAAATTTGAAACTTCCTCCAGCCACAACGTCGTCCTGAACGTCGCTCAGACCAGAACCCTGAACGCGGAGCTGCATGTAGGCTCCGAAAATCAGGTCGTCACGGTGGAAGAGAACGCAGTAGCCGTCGACACCTCCAGCAGTGCGCAGGCCGGCACCATCTCCGGAACCCAGTTGCGAGAGCTTGAGCTCGTCAACCGCAACTTCCAGCAGCTTGTCACCCTGCAGCCCGGCGTCGTCGATCTGCTCGGCGATCAGCCCGGCTTCGGAGGCATCAACAGCGTATCCTCCATCTCCGTCAATGGCGCTCGCACCACCGCCAACAACTGGTCCGTCGATGGTGCCGACATCAACGACAGCGGCTCCAACGCCACCCTGCTCAACATCCCCAGCGTCGACGCCATCCAGGAATTCACCCTCGAGCGCAGCTCCTACGACGCCAGCTTCGGTCGCAGCGGAGGAGGCCAGGTCCTCGTCGCCACCCGCTCCGGTACCAGCTCCTTCCACGGCTCTGCCTACGAGTTTGTCCGCACCGCCAAGACCGATGCCAACAACTACTTCAACAACCTCAACGGTCTCGTCCGTCCTCCCGATCACTACAACAACTTCGGCTTCACCCTCGGCGGTCCGCTCTACATTCCCCACTTCTACAACACGGATAAGAAGAAGACCTTCTTCTTCTGGTCAGAAGAGTGGCGCAAGATCACCAGCCCCTCCTCCAACAACGTAGCTGCTCCCACCGCCGCCGAGCTCGCTGGAACCTTCTACGAGACCCCAACCCAGTACGCCGCAACGATAGCTGCCTCAGGAGCCTCCTGCGTCAGCTCCTATGACCCTGCCACCGGAGTTGCCGTAGCCAATCCTTCCTGCTACAGCTCCAACTCCAAGGTCTATCTCTCGCAGATCTTCAGCAAGAACCAAGCCAACTACACCACCGTCAATGCGACAAACGGCTTCACCTACGGTGGTCAGCTCACCTCCTACTCGACGCTGAACAACTTCCGTCAGGACCTCGTTCGTGTCGACCACTACTTCAACGACAAGCTGCACTTCTTCGCAAGAGGTATGCAGGACATTGCCCCCAGCAATCTTCCCACCGGCCTCTGGGGAGGATCCAACTATCCCGGAGTCGTCAACGTCGCCATCAACGCCCCCGGCAAAAACGTGGTCGCCAATCTCACCTGGACCATCTCTCCCCGGATGGTGAACGAAGTTGAGTTCGCCTACTCCCAGGGCACCATCAGCGGAGCTCTCTCCGGCCCCGGCAACTCGCCCTCGCTGCTCGCCTCACTCACCAACAAGCTCGCCAACCCCGATCCCTACGGTCGTATCCCCAGCGTAGCCATCCTTGACGGATCCGTTACCGGAGTCTCGCAGGGCAGCGCTCCCTACTTCGAGCGAAACCTCGATCGCAACATCTTCGACAACTTCTCCGTCACCCTCGGCAACCACACCCTGCGTGCCGGCGTCACCGCGCAGCAGATGCTGAAAACCGAAGATGCCTCTGAGGGCAATCCGGTCTTCGACTTCAATACCTGGGGAGATTTCCTGCTAGGCAACGCCTCCCAGTACTCCCAGGCCAGCCGCGACATCATCCCCGATCTCCGCTTCTGGAACACAGAAGCCTTCTTCCAGGACGACTGGAAGGCGAGCCACAGACTCACCGTCAACCTCGGCCTTCGTTGGACCAGGTTCCCCTCGCCCTCCGACGCGAAGAACACGATCACCAACTTTGATCCGTTCGTCTATCAGGCCAAGCTCGCTCCGGCTCTCGACGCCAACGGAAACTTTGTCCCCGGCCAGCAGTTCACCCCAGCCACCTACGCCAACGGCCTCATCTTCCCCCAGGGAGCTGCTTGCACCGCTGCCCAGGCCATCTCCTCGCAAGTCACCTGCTCCCCTTACGGCAGCACAGTCAACCCCAACTACAACTGGAACTTCGGCCCCCGTGTAGGCTTCGCCTATACACCCTTTGACGACGGCAAGACCGTTCTGCGTGGTGGTTTCGGTATCTTCTACGACCGCACCCTCAACGGCATCTGGGAGCAGAATGCCTTCGGTGATCCACCCCTCGTCCAGACAACCACCATCGTCAACACCACGTTTGATAACCCCATCGGAGTTGGTTCTGCTGCGCCTCCGGCCCTCGGCCCCAACCAGCTCACCACCACCGGCAACCCTGCCTTCAAGGTCCCGTCCTACGCTGACTTCAATCTCTCCATGGAGCAGCAAGTCGCCCCCTCCACCGTGCTTGAAATCGCGTACGTCGGTTCCATCTCCCGGCACATGCTCGGCGAACTGGATCTCAACATGCCCACCTTGGCCACACGCCAGGCCAACCCCAGCGCTGCTCTCAATACCATTCGCCCCTACCTCGGTTATTCGGACTTCCACACCCGCCTGCCCGTATTCACCGCCAACTACAGCTCGCTGCAGGTATCGCTCAATCACAACTCCCGCGACCTCACCTTGGGCATCGCCTACACCTGGTCGAAAAACCTCACGGATCAATCCTCTGACCGTGGCTCGGCCAACACCTATACCTATAATCCGAAGTTGGACTACGGCAACTCCACTCTGAATGAGCCGCAGATCTTCATCGCCAGCTTCGTCTACAAGGACCCGTTCCTGCGCGAGCAGCATGGCCTCACCGGTCACGTCCTCGGCGGTTGGGAGCTCTCCGGAATCACCCACTTCAACTCTGGATTGTCTATCTCCGCCTCCCAGGTTCCTGATCCCTTCGGTTGCGTCACCGACACCACAACCGCCAACGGTTGCGCCGCCGGAACCTATCCCGGAGGCTTGGGAATTCAGGGTCCGAACTTCGACATCGTGGCGCGCCCCGACCAGGTCGCTCCCGTCCGCCTCATCAAGAAGCAGACCCAATGGTTCACCACCAATTCCTTCGCCACCGCGCAAGGTCACTTCGGTAGTGAATCCGCCGGCAGCTTCCTCGGACCCGGAGTCGAGCAAGTGGATCTGGGCTTGATGAAGAACTTCCGGTTCAGCCGCTTTGCCAGTCTTCAAATGCGAGCCGAGGCCATCAACCTCTTCAACCACACCAACTTTGCCTCCGTAGATACCGGCGTTGCCGACGGTACCTTCGGCCAGACCACCAGCGCTCACATCCCGCGCACCATGCAGTTCAGCGCGAAGCTCTACTTCTAACCCACG
Organism: Granulicella sp.; assembly: GCA_027452215.1. Lineage (GTDB taxonomy): Bacteria > Acidobacteriota > Terriglobia > Terriglobales > Acidobacteriaceae > Granulicella. The sequence goes on from DAIDGQ010000026.1 coordinate 30,946, forward strand.
CCCGCATTCGCAACCACGAATGCCTCAACCCCAAGGCCGGAGCCCACGCTCCGGCCTTTGTTTATGGATGTTTCGCGCCGGCCCCGTCACCAGCTCGCTTCTCCGCACCGTTCTTCAGCACGTGGCTCAGCCCCTCATTCGTGGCTTCGTTCAAGCCCTTCGCAATGTCGAACTCCTTCTCTGCCTCAGCCGTCTGCCCCATGGAGCGGTACAGCCGCCCCAGCCGCATATGCGCATTCACCTCGTCCGGCTCCAGCCTCGTCGCCGCCTTGAACTCGCGCACCGCCTCTTCGTTATCGCCCATCGCGGCATAGACAATCCCCATATCCACTCGCCCCATATACAGGCCAGGATTCTCCTTCACCACCTCTAGCAGCAGAGGCTTCGCCTCATCCATGCGATCCATCCGAATGTAGCAATCCGCCAGGTACAGCGTAGCCTGCGTGTAGTGAGGAGTATTCTCCAGCTCCGCCTGAAACTCCTTCGCCGCCTCCGGATACTGCACCTGCTTCCACAGCAGGTAGCCCAATCCAAAGTGAACATTCGGCTCCTTGGGATTCGCCTCCACCGCCGCGCGAAACTCCTTCGTCGCTCCCGGCAAATCCTTCATCTCATCCAGCGCCTCGCCCACCAGCATGTCCGCTTCGGCAGACTTCGCATCCAGCAAAACCATCCGGTGATACGTATCCACCACGCAAGGATACTGCTCCGACAAAAGGCAGCTATGCGCCAGCGTCAACAGCAGAGGAAGATTCTGCGGATCGTTATCCGCAGCCTCCTTCAAATCCGCCGCCGCAGCCTTGTACTCCCCCAGCCCATAGTGCGACATCCCCATCAGAAACGTCAGCCGCTGTGCCTCCTGCGAACCAGCAGCCTCTCCCTTCAGCAGCGGCGCAAACATCTGGATCGCCTCTTTGAACTGGCTGTTCTTGAAGTACGCAAGCCCCATATTCAAGCGCAGCCCAGGCAGCGACGGCTGCAGCGCCATCGCCTTCCTGTAAAGCGCAATCGCCTGCGGGTAGTGCCCCTTTCGAGCCTCCAACAGTCCCAGATTCGCTAGCGGAATCGGGTCCATCGGATGTGCCTTCGCCGCATTCCGCCACATTACTTCAGCGTCGTTCGTCTTCGCCTGCTGCTCTGCACTGTTCGTCGCCTGCTGTTGTTCCGCTTGCGGCCACGCGCATACGCTCCAACTTCCCAGCATCAACCCCAGCAACATAGCGGACGTCTGTTTCACCCTAGGTCTCATCGATCCCTCCACTACGCTCTCCCCACGTCTATCGAAGCACCATCGACAACGCCCCCGTCAGCCCCAGCGCCGTAACTGAAACAATCGTCTCGCACACCGACCAAGTCTGCAGCGTCTGCGCCACCGTCATATCGAAGTACTCCTTCACCAGCCAGAAGCCTCCATCGTTAACATTGGAGAAAATCAGCGACCCCGCACCCGTAGCAATCACCAGCAACTCCGGATGAACGCCCGGCGCATGCAGCGCAATCGGAGCCACAATGCTCGCCGCCGTCGTCATCGCCACAGTCGCCGACCCGGTAGCAAGACGCATCGCCGCAGCCAGCAGCCACGCCAGCAGCAGCAATGAAATATGAGTATGCAGCGCCACCAGAATAATCGCCTGCGACACTCCGCTGTCCTGCAGAATCCGCCCAAACCCTCCGCCCGCTCCCACCAGAATCGTAATCGTCGCGGTAGGAGCAAGACACTCATTGCTGAATCGAAGAATCGTCGCGCGCGAAAATCCACGCATGTGCCCCAGCGTCACAAAGCTCAGCAGCACTCCAATCAGCAGCGCCACATCGTCATTGCCAATCAGGTGCAGAAACTCATTCACCTCGCTCTTCGGCGCCGACACCGCATCCGCCCAACTCCCCACCAGCATCAATAGCACCGGAAACAGAATCGTGATCAGCGCCAGCCAGAAGCTCGGCAGGCTGCGCTCCGCACCGTGATCAACGAACTGCGCAGCGATTGGATTCTTCGCCGACAACCGTATCCGCGGAGCAATCAGCTTTGCATACAGCGGCCCAGCCAGAACCGTCGTCGGTATCCCTACCAATAGAGCATAAAAAATCGTGCGCCCCACATCCGCCTTAAATATCGACACCGCCAGCATCGCCGCCGGATGCGGTGGCACCATTCCATGAACCACCGAAAGCCCCGCCACCATCGGCAGTCCCACCAGGATCAACGAAGTCTTCGTTCGCCGCGCCACCGTAAACGCAATCGGAATCAGCAGCACGAAGCCCACCTCAAAGAACACCGGCAGCCCCACCACCAACCCGATCAGCGCCATCGCCCAATGGATCCGCTTCGGCCCGAACACCGCGATCAGTGTGTGCGCGATCTTGTCCGCCGCACCCGACTCCGCCATCATCTTGCCCAGCATCGTACCCAGCGCCACCACAATCACAATGTGGCCCAGCGTCGCTCCCACTCCCGCTTCAAAGGAATGAATCACCGTCGCCAGTGGCATCCTCGTCGCCACCGCCAATGCGATCGACGCAAGAAAAATACTGATGAACGGATTCAGCTTGAACACCGCAATCAGCAGAATCAAGCCAACGACGGAAGCAAACGCTGCGGCAAGCAGGTACACACTGTGAGAATCGATCATAGCCAAACGAGGGTCACCGCTTCGATTAGATTGACGTGCTAAACCAACAGGAACCGCATCAAGCGACAGGACTCTTCCACGCCACGCAATCGATCTCTACCTTGCAATCCACCACCATACTCGACACCACACAAGCACGCGCCGGGGGATGCTCCCCAAAATACTCCTTGAACACCAGATTGAAGGCAGGGAAGTCGCGCGGATCATCCAGCCACACGCCGCACCGCACCACATCCTCGGCACCATACCCAGCCTCCTTCAATATCGAAAGCAGATTGCGAATCGCCTGGTGAGACTGCGTGACGATGTTGCCCTCGATCACCGCGCCGTCCACCATCGGCACCTGCCCCGACACAAAAAGCCATCCATCCGCCTCCACCGCGCGAGCAAACGGAAGATGCTGTCCACCCGTGCCCTTACCACCTTCCACGCCATATCGCTTCACGCTCATCCCGCTTCCTCCGTCCTCGAATTACTGAATCCAGGCAGTCCTGCCGCGAGCCACAAAGCCACCCGCGCGTTCCGTCGTCGCTCCCCGAGCCGTGTACGAGAGCACGCCATTCACCCACACGCTCTCAATCCCCTCCGCCGCTCGCACAGGATCGGCATACGTCGCCGTGTCCATAATCTTCTCCGCATCGAACAGCGTCAGATCCGCGCAATATCCCTCGCGAATCAGTCCGCGCCCCGCAAGCCCGAATCGCCGCGCGGGCATCTCCGTCATCTTATGCACCGCTTCCGCCAGCGAAAACAATCTCTCCTCGCGGCTATAGCGTCCCAGCACGCGAGGAAAGGTTCCCCACAAACGAGGATGCGGCCGAGGATCATTCGGCAACCCATCCGACCCGATCATCGTCGCCGGATGCCGCAGAATCCTCCGCATGTCCTCTTCCGAGATGCTGTGATAAATCGCTCCCGCCGGCTGCACCCGCCGAGCCGCTTCCATCTGCGTCACGCTCCACGCCGCCGCAATCCACGCCAGCGATCGTCCCGCAATCTCCGGGTGCGGCGTGCTCCATGTAATCGTAATCTCCACGCGCTCATCCACCTGCCGCAAATCCAGCGTGCTCGATCCAGCCGCATAGGGATAGCAATCGCAGCCCGCATCCTGTGTCGAACGAGCCGTCTCCAGCGCCTGCAGCACCTCTCCACTCCGTCCCCAGTTCGCGATCCCCGCGCACTTCAGGTGCGACACAATCACCGGCACCTGCGTCCTCCGGCCAATCTCAAACGCCTCACGCATCGCATCGAGAATCGCCTCCGTCTCCGTGCGAAGATGCGTCGTGTACACGCCTCCCGCCAACGTCAGCGGCCCCGCCAGCGCAAGCACCTCCTCCGTGCTCGCCGCATTCGCCGATAGATACGCCAGCCCCGAACTCAGCCCCAGTGCTCCGCCGTCAAGAGCCTCCTGCAACTGCGCCAGCATCCCCTCAATCTCTGCATCGGTCGCCGTGCGGTCCAGTCGGTCCATGTGATTATTGCGCAGAGCCGTATGCCCAACCAGCGCCGCTACATTCACCGCGGGCCGAGCCTCCGCGATCGCAGCTTTGTACGACGAAAACGTTCCATAGCGAAAATCACCCGCTCCGCCCAGCAGGTTCATCGGGTCAGGAGGCTCGCCGCGCAGCCGCACCGGAGACGCGCTGATCCCGCAGTTGCCCACGATCACAGTCGTCACTCCCTGCGAAAGTTTTGCCAGCATCGCAGGGTCTCTGATCACCGCCAGGTCATCATGCGTATGCACATCGATAAACCCCGGAGTCAGCGTCAGCCCTTCCGCGTCCACTACAATCTGCGTGTGGTATTCAAGTCCCGAACCGACCTCGCAAATCAGGCCATCTCGCACCGCAACATCCAGGATTTCGGAGGAGCCACCGCTGCCGTCCAGCACGCTCGCATTCCGAATCAAAGTGTCACAGCTGGACATAAGAGATAAGTATATATGCCAGCAATGGCGCGGGTTCAGGAGCGTACCCTCATAATTGTGGGCCCGAGGAGAGAAGCAAAAAGTGAACAACCAATCGCCACCACCAACGAACCCTCCCGCCCCCATCGCTCCTCTCAACAAGGGTCTCGGATTTGCGCCGCACGCCATCCACCGCGACAACATCGCCGCTCTCGGATGGAACCTTCTGCGAGAGGACCTCAGCCTTCCCACCGCCGTCCTCTATCAGGAAAAATTGCTGCACAACCTCAACTGGATGCAGCAATTCATCACGGCCTACGGAGTCAAGCTCGCACCCCACGGCAAGACCACCATGGCCCCCCGCCTCTTCGACCTGCAACTACAGGGAGGTGCCTGGGGCATCACACTCGCGACCGCGCACCAGACCCTCGTCGCCTACACTCACGGCGTCCGCCGCATCCTCATGGCCAACCAACTCGTCGGTAAAGAAAACATGGCCATCATCGGACGCCTCCTCCGCGATCCCGACTTCGAATTCTATTGCCTCGTCGATTCACCGGAGCAGATCGATCAGCTAGGCACCTTCTATTCACAGCAGCGCCAGCGCCTCAACGTACTTCTCGAACTAGGCGTCCCCGGCGGCCGCGCCGGCATTCGCACCGACCAGCAACTGCACTCCGTCCTCGCCGCATTGTCTCGCTGGACCAACACCATCGCGCTTTGCGGAATCGAGATCTACGAAGGTGTCCTCGACAGCGAACCCTCCATCCGAACCTTCCTGCAACACGCCGTCACCCTCACCCGCAAGCTCGCCGCCGACGCGCGCTTCGAGCGCCATCCCATCCTCCTCTCCGGCGCCGGCTCCGCCTGGTACGACGTCGTCGCCGACGTCTTCTCCTCTGCTAACTTCGGCGACTCCCTTGACATCGTCCTTCGCCCCGGCTGCTACCTCACCCACGACATCGGAGCCTATCGCCACGCGCAGACAAGCATCCTCGAGCGCAACCCCATCGCGCGCCGCATGAGCTCCAGTCTTCTCCCCGCGCTGCACGTCTGGGCCTACGTTCAATCCGTCCCGGAGCCCGACAAGGCCATCATCGCCATGGGCAAACGCGACGCTGCCTTCGACTCCGGCCTGCCCGTCCCCGCACTTCACTACAGGCCCGGCGACCGCGCCCCGCGCCCCGCATCGCAACACTGGGCCATCACAAAAATGATGGATCAGCACGCCTACCTGCACCTCGCCGAGCACGACGATCTCCGCGTCGGAGACATGATCGGCTTCGACATCGCGCACCCCTGTCTCACCTTCGACAAGTGGCGCACCCTGCCCATCCTCAACGCCCACTACGACGTCGTCGACATCGTCGAAACCTTCTTCTGATCACCGCGCACCGCCTACGCAATCAGCCTCTCTTCAATCGCCGCCAGGCTAACCGAGATGGCTCCATACAACTGCGCCTGCGTCCCAAGCGAGCTCGAAATGATCTTCGGCCGAGCAAACTCGTTCTCGCGAAGCATCGTTTCTGTAGCGACACAAAGCGCTCGGTGGCTGCCGATTCCACCCCCTAGCACGACCAGTTCCGGATCCAACACCAGCGCCAGCTCCGACACGCAATCCGCAAGCACTCTCGCCGTATACTCCACGACCTCCGCAGCCAGCGCATGTCCATCCGCCGCCAGATCGAAGATCTCCGTGGCCCGCAAATCAGTCCGTCCCTCCTGCTTCTTTCGTCGCGTCCGCAGCAACCGCCGCCACTCTGCTTCAATCCCCGCACCGCCGATCGCGCGATCCAACTGTCCAGTCGACTGCACCCGCAACGGCTGGCGTTCCTCGCCCCTCCGCCCCATGTAGCCAATCTCGCCTGCACTCCAGTTCGCTCCGCGGTACGCTCGTCCCCGCAGAAAAATCCCTGCGCCCAACCCCGTTCCAAGAGCGATGAAAACAAAGTCCCCAATGCCCTCCGCAGCGCCCCTCCACTGCTCGCCAATCGCCGCAAGATTCGTGTCATTCTCCACCGCAGCAGGAATACCCATCGACGCCTCGATCATCGCTCGCAGCGGCACCTCACTCCATCCGCTAAGGTTCGGAGCAGACACCACCACGCCCGCCTCCACGTTCGTTATCCCCGGCGCCCCCGCCGTGATGTGCAGAATCCTTTTCATCGGAATCTTCGCCTCCTTGCACAGCGCGGCAAGCCCCTTGCGCATCAGCGCACACACCGCTCGCGGCGTCCGCTGATGCGCCGCAAAGTCCGCCGACCACTGCGCGACCAACGCGCCATTCAAGTCCGCAAGCATCATCCGCAGACTCGTCCCCCCGATGTCCGCTCCCGCGACAAACGCATGACGAGCCTGAAACCGAAGCAGCCCCGGAGGCCGGCCCCCCTTCGACTCTCCGTCTCCGATGTACTTGACCAATCCGCGCGCTTCCAGCAGCGCAACCGCACTCGAGATCGTAGGCGCGCTCAATCCGGAAAGCCGCACCAGGTCCGCCTTTGAGCAAGGATCATGCTCCCGCAGCAGCCGCAGCAAGACCCGCGCATTTCCCCGCCGAAGGTGCTCCGGTCGAGACGGGCTAGCCTCGCTCTCGGGAGCGTACTGCACCGCCTTAGATCGCGAAGAACGCATAGCGATAGCTGACCTCCGACACCATCATAACCCAGTTCCTAAAGTATCCTTACAAAGTCTCCAGCAGCCCAACATCTCACCCGCCCGGTCCCGCTGGCGACCACCGCGATCGCCGTCCAGCGTCCCGCCCCTAATCCCCACCGTCTACCGAACCGCGGCTCGTCTCCCCTTAGCCGGAACCCGTTGTGTTGAATCCCTCTCGACCAGCTCCGGAGGCATCGTATGCAACAGGTTCGACCCCACAGGCCCATCCTTCGGGCTCTCCATCGCCTCCAGAACAAGCCTCGTTGCAAGCTTCCCCATATCCATCATGGGCTGCCGAATCGTCGTAATGCCCGGAGTAGTAATGCCAGCCAGCGGAATATCGTCGAACCCGATCACCGAGCAATCCTCAGGAACGCGCCGGCCCGCCTTCCACAGCGCACGCATCACTCCCAGCGCCGTGTAGTCATCAAAGGCCAGGATCGCGCTAAACTTCAGTCCCGTCTCTATGAACCCATTCGTCAACCGAACGCCCCCGTCAAAGCTGGAGTTCGGATCCATCGCCGAGAGCAGTTGCGACGTCAGCCGAGGCTCAAGCTGCAGGCCCACCTCCGCCGCAAATCTCTGGATGCCCTCCCATCGCCGCGTGCTGTCGTTCATCTCCTCCGGCCCGCGCAGCACGGCAATCTGCCGATGCCCCAGCGCGTAAAGATGTTGCATCGCCGCATACCCTCCCTCTTCGTTGTTCACCACCACCGATTGAATCGAATTCTGCGTAAGGTCGCGCCCCACAACCACCGTGGGAATCACGCTGTTCGCAACCTTCGAGAGAGGATCGATATCGGCAAACAGCCAGTTCGCCACCACCACCAGCCCTTCGACCCGACGCTCGATCAACATCTCCAGGTAGCGCTCAAACTGATCGCGACGATTGTCCGCATCGATAATGATCGGCAGATACGCCGTCGGATAAAGCGTATGCTCGATCCCTCGCAGCAGCGAGATGCAAAACGGATCGGAGATATCGAAGACCAGAACTCCAATCGTGTCGCTGCGCCGGCGCCGAAGCGAGCGAGCGAACGCATCCGGGTGATACCCCATCTCCTGCGCCGTCTTTCGAATATGGTCCTTCGTCTTCAGCGCGACATAGCGCGACAGAGGTGCATCATTCAACACGATCGACACCGACGATGTCGAAAATCCGCTGGCCCGCGCGACGTCCAGCAGGGTCACGCGTTTGAACGGAGAAGTCTTCTTTGCCACGATATTGCCTCGATGTGGATCTCAAGCCGCCTCTATTATCCATGCCTCCGATGAAGAACTCCAACGAAGACCACTGTGCGGATTGGATCGGAAACTGTGTCGATTACTCCCGCAACCCGCGCAACGTATCGCAGGTCAAACTGCATGCTGAAAGCGAAGCGAAGACTCTATCGCTAAAGCTCGTCGTCGCGGACCATCGTCGCATCATGGCTCGGTCGCCCCCATCGCATCCAGGTCCGGTAGCCGGTCCGTTCCTCCCTCGACGCGCCGCATAATATAGTGCAGCGCAAGCCCAATCAAAATCCAGATCACTCCCAGCATCTGCGCCTTGTGATTCAAATTAAGCCAGATAAACGCGCTCACCGCGAAGCCAAGAAACGGCATCGTCGCTGCAAGAAACACCTTATTCTCTGAACGAAACTTGTAGTGAATCAACGCCGCGGCATTCACTCCCATAAACGCGATGAAGGCCCCAAAGTTGAGCAGCTCCGCTCCACTCTGGTAGGTCATCATAAACACGCCCACCAGCGTACACACGCCCACAATGATCACATTGTTGCGAGGAATTCCATTGCGTTTATCGACGGCTCCGAAGATCCGTTCAGGCAGCGCCTTCGCTCGTCCCATGCCATACAGCAAGCGTGCCGCGCCAAATTGAGCAGCCATGCCCGACCCGAAGTTTGCCACCAGCAGCGTCGCGTTCAGCACGTGAAATAGCACCGCTCCGCCAATCCTCTTCGCCACAAATACATACGCCGTATCGATCATCGATTCCGGAAACGGAGTGTGCGCCGGCCACACCAGCTGCGCCACATACACCTCAATCGCCGACAGGATCCCAATCACAAGGCAGGTATAAACCGTCGCCAGCATAATATTTCGGCGAGGATTCTCCACCTCCTCCGACATCGTCGAGATACCGTCAAAGCCAATGTAGGTAAGCACCGCAATCGACGTTCCGCGGAACACCCGCGACGGTGCAAACGTCGTCCGGTCATAGAAGGGAAGCAGCCATTGCCCGGCGATCGGCCGCACCACCAGTGCGATGTAGTGGATCGCCTCCGCCAAGAAGACCAGGACCACAAGGCTCATCACCAGCGCCAGCAACGCATTCGTGCGCCCCGAGCTCTTCACCCCGCGCAGATTGAGCACCGTAAACAGGATCACGAAAGACACCGCCCAAGCCGCATACGGAACGCTCGGCAGTACATTCTGCGCCGCCGCACTGCACCATATCGCGCAGATGATCGGGTTCAGCAGATAGTCCATCAGCATCGACCAGCCCACAACATAGCCCGCCAGCGGATGCAGTTCCTTCCCCACATACGTGTACGCGGATCCCGCGCTCGGATACACGCGAGCCATTCGTCCATAGCTAACCGCGGTAAACAACATCGCGACCATCGCGATCAGGATCGTCGTCACCACATGTCCGCCGGCAACATTGCTCACCACGCCATAGATGCCCATCGGTGCCGTGGGCTGGATAATAATGATGCCGTAGACAATCAGGTGCCATAGCTTGAGCGACCGCTGCAAGCCAGCTCTTCGGTCATCCACCGCTGCGCTCAGTCCTTCACTCGCCCCATCGTCTGATACCAATCTGCTCTCCTGTCTCGTACTGACGTTCCCAGTGCTCCCACTTTGTAAAGAACCTTCACTATGTCAGCTACGGCCGCACCGGCAGAACTCCATTCCCCGTCGCGCTGCCTTCAGCTTGCCGCAGGAATGCACTCCATCTCAACACGAAGCATAACCCGCGCATACGTCTACCGTCCCCATACGTTACGGCTTACATCCGCGCACATCTCACGCTCACGGTCTCCTCCATAAGAAGGTTGCAGGCCAACCTCCTGAAGGTAACAATTGACTTTGCTTTCCTAAATCAATATCGTATTCCAACGATTGAATACTCACAAGGAGGCACATCGTGCGCTTCATCCCGCATTGGAGTCGTCCGGCGAAAATCTCAAACCTCACCGTCTGTACCGCTCGTCTCCCTCTCAACACCGCACGCTGCGCTGTGCTTCTCGCCGCGGTCGCGCTCCTCCCTCTCTCGCTTCAATCGCAGACCATCCGCGTCGATATCACGCCCACTCATGCGACCAACAGCTTTGTCCCGAAAGAGTCGCTCGGCGCAGGCATCGACCGCATCCCCGTCGCCGCCATCGACCACGATCTAACCCCCGCCACCCTCGACCGAGTCTTCGCCGCCGGCTGGCAGCCCGTGACCTATCGCCAAAACACGGACCTCGTCGTCGAGGCCTGGCACTGGAACGCCGATGGCAAGTGGAGCGAGCCCGGCAGCCAGGGCTACTTCACCAGCTCAACCAACTCCACGCAGCCCATCCGCTACTCCTATGGATTCGCGTTGCCTCATCGCGGAGTCACCCACAACGACGGCACCGGCAACGTCGGTTACTCGCGTCTCACCGACGGCGATGAGGTCTCCTACTGGAAGAGCAATCCCTACCTCACCAGCCGCTTCACCGGCGAAGACGATGCCCTCCATCCCCAGTGGGTCATCCTCGATCTGAACGACGAGCAGCTCGTCGACACCATCAAAATCGCATGGGCCGCGCCCTTCGCAACCACCTATCTCGTCCAGTATTGGAGCGGCCCCGTCGACCCCGACGGCAAGATCTTCGGCGACCCCATCCACTACCCCACAAAGGGAGCGTGGAGCACCTTCGCTCACGGCGCCATCTCCTCCGGCAGTGGCGCCAGCGCCCCTCTGCGACTCTCCGATTTCCCCGTGCACACCCGCTACATCCGCATCTGGATGACGCACTCCTCCAACACCTGCGACACCCACGATGCCTCTGACCCGCGCAACTGTGTCGGCTACGCGATCCGCGAAATCTACATGGGGACCACGTCCTCCGACGGCGTCTTTCATGATCTCTTGCGTCACACTCCAGACCAGGAGCAGGCCCCGACTTACGCCTCTTCGACCGACCCCTGGCACGACGCGAAGAGCCGCGTCAATGACAGGGAAGCGCAGGTTGGTTTCGATCTCTTCTTCCAGAGCGGAGTCACACAGAAGCTGCCCGCCGTCGTCCCCGTCGCCATGCTCTACGACAATCCCGACAACGCCGCCGCCGAGATTCGCTATCTCGAAGATCACAAATATCCCATCTCCTACGTCGAGATGGGAGAGGAAGCCGACGGCCAGTACATGCTGCCCGAAGACTATGGAGCCCTCTATCTTCAGTATGCCGACGCCGTCCATCGCGTCGACCCAACCCTCAAGCTCGGCGGCCCCTCTTTCCAGGGAGTCAATCAGGATATCGAGACCTGGCCCGACAGCCTCGGACGAACCTCCTGGCTCACTCGCTTCCTCGACTACCTCAAGTCTCACGGCCGCATGCAGGACCTCCAGTTCTTCTCCTTCGAGCACTATCCGTTCGAGCCCTGCCGCACCAGCTGGGCCACGCTCTATGAAGAGCCCGAGTTCGTCACGCACATCATGGACGTCTGGCACAACGACGGCGTGCCCAAAAACATCCCGATGTTCATCACCGAAACGAACCTCTCCTCCGCCGCCTCCGAACCCTACATGGATACATTCGGTGGCCTGTGGCTTGCCGATTTCATCGGCTCCTTCCTCAGCGCCGGCGGCAACGCCGTCTATTATTTCCACTACCTTCCGCTGCAGATGGAGCGAGGCTGCAACGGATCAGCAGGAACCTTCGGCATGTTCACCGTCGATCAGGACTACAAGATTAAGCAGCCTCTCTCGCAATTTTTCGCGAGCGAGATGATCAATCACGATTGGCTCAACATGACGGGAGCCGCGCATCGAACCTTCCCCACCACTTCCGACATGCACGACGACGCCGGTCACACCTTCGTCACCGCGTACGCCGTCAAGCGTCCCGATGGCGAGTGGTCCATCCTGCTGATCAACAAGTCGCAGCAGACCAGTCAGACCGTGCATCTCGTCTTCGAAGATCAAGACACCAACGCCAGCACATTCCTCTCCGGAGAAATCCACGAAGCCATCTTTGGCAGTCAGCAATACCATTGGCACCCGGAGCAACAGGACTTCAACGCGCATCCACCTCTATCGACGGATCTCTCTGCCAACCAAAATTCGCAAGGCCACGCCGACCCCGACGGCCCAATCCTCAGAAGCACGCTGCATGCCGGCAAGGACACCACATTCCAAATTCCGGCAGCGTCCATCGTTGTCCTTCGAGGGCACATTGCCGTGCCCTGATGCGTCCATCGTGCTCCCCGACGCGTCCATCGTGCTCCCTGATGCGTCCATCGTGCTCCCTCAACTCAACGCCGCAGACGGAGAACTCCCGCAATGATCAGTAGCAACCGACGGCTCGTTCGAGCGGCCAGCATCGCAGTCCTCGTCTGCGCCTCCCTCCGCGCCCACACGCAAACCGCCGTCCCCAGCACCGTCCAACTCGCCGACGGCTGGGCCCTCCAATCCTCCGCCAGCACGCACGCCTCGGGCGACGTGCTCTCCACCAGCAGCTATCAGCCGCAGGGCTGGACGCCCGTCCACGTCCCCGCCACAGTCGTCGCCGCATTGGTCAAGGCGAATATATTTCCCGACCCAACCATCGCGATGAATCTTCGCAAGCTTCCCGGAGTCGACTATCCCATCGGAGTAAATTTCGCGACGCTCCCCATGCCCGCGTCCAGCCCCTTCGCCGTCTCCTGGTGGTATCGCACGCCCTTCGACATCGCCGCCCCGACCTCCGGCCGTCACGTTCAACTACACTTCGACGGCATCAACTACCGAGCCAACATCTGGCTCAATGGCCAGCGCATTGCAGACACCTCGTCCGTCGCAGGATCATGGCGAAGCTACTCCTTCGACATCACCACCCTGCTCAGCCCGGACGGCCACAACGCCCTCGCCGTCGAAGTCTTCGCGCCCACCGAAAAGGATCTCGCCTTCACCTTCGCCGACTGGAACCCCATGCCTCCCGACAAAGACATGGGCATCTTCCGCAAGGTCTTCCTCACCTTCAGCGGCCCGGTCACGCTCAGCAATCCCTCCATCGCCTCGCAGCTCAACTCCCCCACCAGCGACCGCGCGCAGCTAAGCATCACCGCGCAGGCAACGAACACAACCGCAGAACCTCTTCAAGGAACTCTGCGAGGAACCCTCGGCGACGTCTCCTTCGAGCAGCCCGTGACCCTCGCTCCCGGAGAGACCAGGGACATCGACTTCGAGGCTCGCGACTACCCGCAATTAATCCTCAACCATCCTCATCTCTGGTGGCCCGCGCAGATGGGAGAGCCGTACCTCTATCCTCTGCATCTGCAGTTTGAAGTTGCAGGAGTCGTCTCCGACGCCACCGACACCCGCGTCGGCATTCGTCAAATCACATCCGAGATCACCAGTCCCACGCGGCGTCTCTTCCGCATCAACGGCAAGCCCCTGCTCATCCGGGGAGGTGGCTGGTCCACCGACTTCCTCTTCCGCGAAGACTCGCAGCGACTCAACGCCGAGCTATCCTACGTGCAGGACATGGGCCTCAACACCCTCCGCCTCGAAGGCCGTCCCGAGACCCAGGACTTCTATCAGCAGACCGATCGTCGTGGAATCCTCGTCATGGCCGGCTGGAGTTGTTGCGACTTCTGGGAGCAGTGGCCCAAGTGGACGCCCGAGGACTACACCATCGCGGCGGACTCCCTGCGAGCCCAGATGTATCGTCTCCGCTCTCATCCCAGCCTGCTCGTCTGGCTCAACGGCAGCGACAACCCTCCGCCTCCTCAGCAGGAGCAGGTCTATCTCGGCATCGAGCAGCAGCTCCACTGGCCCAACCCCACGCTCTCCTCCGCCACCGCCAAGCTCGCCACCGGCAACGCGCAAAACGGTGTCCGCATGACCGGCCCCTACGACTTCATCGCCCCCTCCTACTGGCTCGCCGACACGCAGGAAAATCAGCCCGGCCACAAGTGCGACCTCGGAGGCTGCGGAGGAGCTCACGGCTTCAACACCGAGACCAGCGCCGGCCCCGCCATCCCTCCCATCGAAAGCCTCCGAACCATGCTCGGCCCCGACCACCTCTGGCCCATCGACGACACCTGGAAGTTCCACGCCGGTGGTGGAGTCTTCCACGAGCTCGACAACTACACCCACGCCCTCGACGCCCGCTTCGGCCCCGCCTCCTCCGTCGACGACTACGCGCAAAAATCGCAGGCCATGGCCTACGAAAGCACGCGTGCCATGTACGAGTCCTTCAGCCGCAACAAGTACGAAGCCACCGGAGTCATCCAGTGGATGCTCAACAACTCCTGGCCCTCCCTCATCTGGCATCTCTACGACTACTACCTTCGCCCCGGCGGTGGCTACTTCGGAGCCAAGCTCGCCATGCAGCCCCTGCACCCCCTCTACTCTCCCACCGACCGCTCCATCTGGGTCGTCAGCAGCCAATACACCGACGCTCCGCACCTCCGCCTGCAAGCCAACCTCTACAACCTCGACATGACCCCGAAGTTCTCGCGCAGCGTCACCCTCAGCGCCGCCGCCGACACCACCCAGCGCCTCTTCACTCTGCCTTCCCCCCGCGGCCTCTCCTCCGTCTACTTCCTCAAGCTCGTCCTCACCGATAGCCACGGCAAAGTCCTCGGCTCCAACTTCTACTGGCTCTCCACCTCGCCCGACACCATCGACTGGAGCAAGTCCAACTGGTACGTCACGCCCTCCTCCTCCTCAGCCGACTACACCGCACTCGCGCATCTTCCCTCCGTCCATCTCGATCTCACCCAGACCACGCATCAGTCCGGCGACCAGACCATCACCCACATCACCCTCCGCAACTCCGGCAACTCGCTCGCCTTCGGCATCCGTCTCAAGCTCGACAAAGGCCCTCACGGCGACGAAGTCCTCCCCGCTCTCTGGGAAGACAACTACATCTCTCTCCTCCCGCACGAGCGCCGCGACCTCACCGTCACCTGCGCCACCGCCAGCCTCGGCTCCGCCCAGCCCGTAGTCGAAGCCCAAGGCTGGAACACCAATTAGCCCGCCCCTGCGCCAACCTCCAACTCACCTCCGCCCCCGCCCCCGCCAGTGTTTCGCCGTCATCCTGGAGCGAAGCGAGGGACCCCCGCATTGGCCGTTGCCCTTGCCTCTATTGGTTTGTCATCCCGCAGGGATCCGCATTTGCAGTTGCAGTTGCCAGTTTTTCGCCGTCATCCTAGAGCGAAGCGAAGGACCCTCGCATTGGCTTCAGCCGCCAAGGGAACGCCCATCCCTCACCCACAGCTTCCTAAGTCCAAACCCTCGTCCTCTCGACCCCACCCACGAGGCTTCATGCGTGGCGCCGTCGCCCGTTCTCTCATCCTCCAACGAGCACCCACCCACCTCCGAAACACACCATCCCGCCCTCCGCTGGCGAGTCCTGCGCTCGCTATGATATCGTTCACAAGAATTTCGGTTCCACTCTTCCTGCTCCACTTTGAGGGATACATGCTCTTGCGACTGCCTCTTGCTGCCCTGTTCTTGGCTTCGCCGGATTCATCGGTTCATCACCCCTCCGCGCCCGCCCGTGGACCTCTGACCGCCTCACCCCAGCCCCGCTCCGGAGGCCCCCGGTGAGCCTTCCCCCCTCGCCACTCTCCGTCGGAATCGACCTCGGAGGAACCAGCCTCCGCCTCGGTCTCTACGACCGCAGCCTCGATCTCCTCAGCAGCCACTCCATGCCCACCCGCGTCGCCGCCGGCCCGCAATCCGTCGTCGACGAAGCCGCCGCCGCCATCGCCGATCTCCTCCGCGCCCACCCCCGCCATCACCCCATCGGCATCGGCATCGGCAGCCCCGGCCCCATCAATCTCCAGACCGGAGTCCTCGGTCTCCTCCCCAACTTCCCCGGCTGGGACAACTTCCCCCTCCGCGACGCCCTCCACCTCGCCACCGGCCTCCCCGTCACCCTCGAATCCGACGCCAACGCCGCCGCCCTCGCCGAGTGGAAGTGTGGCTCCGGCAGCACCTCCGGCCTCCAGTCCATGGCCATGATCACCCTCGGCACCGGTGTCGGCAGCGGCATCATCCTCGACGGCAAAGTCTGGCACGGCATGTTCGGCATGGGAGGAGAAGTAGGCCACGCCACCGTCGACCCCAACGGCCTCCTCTGCGCCTGCGGAACCCGCGGCTGCCTCGAAATGTACGCCTCCGCCAACGGAGTCATCCGCCTCTCCCACGCCGTCGCCGAATCCCAGCAGGGAACTGACGCTCTTCGCCGCATCGTCGACCGCCCCTCCGGCTTCATGCCCCTCGAAATCGCCCAGCTCGCCGAGCACTCCGACCCCGCCGCCATCCTCGTCTTCGAGCGCATGGGCTCCTATCTCGGCATCGGCCTCGCCAACCTCATCAACACCCTCGACCTCCCTCTCATCGTCATCGGAGGAGGAATGGCCCGCGCCTGGGACCTCTTCGCTCCCGCCATGTTCGCCGCCGTCCACGACTACAGCGTCGTCTACCGCCTCGTCGCCCCCTCCCAGCGCCTCTATCAGGAGCCCGACCGAACCTTCATCCGTCCCGCCACCATCGGCCCCTCCGCCGGCCTCCTCGGTGCCGGCATGTTGCCCTTTCTCGCACAAGACATAAAATCGAATCCGGCCCCACCGATCCTCGAGGAACGATTCCAATGAAGTCCAGCAACAGCACCACCCTCAAGCTCGCCACCCTCCTCTGCCTGGCCGCCTCCTCCCTCACCGCGCTCGCCGACGTCCGCTTCCCCCACGTCCTCAGCGACCACGCCGTCCTCCAGCGAGGAGCCCCCATCCATATCTGGGGCTGGGCCACTCCCGGAGCCCATCTCAAGGCCCACTTCCACGCTCAAACCGTCTCCTCCGACGCCGACAAGTTCGGCGCCTGGAGCCTCTATCTCGCGCCCGAGTCCGCCGGCGGCCCCTACACCCTCACCCTCACCGGCGACGGCCCCGACGCCTCCCTCAACGACCTCCTCGTCGGCGACGTCTGGTTCGCCTCCGGCCAGTCCAACATGGAGTTCCCCCTCAACGGCTTTCCCGGCGCCGTCCTCAAGAACGGCCCTCAGGAGATCGCCGCCGCCACCAATCCGCGCCTCCGTCTCCTCCACGTCGGCCAGCAGCTCTCCGACTTCCCCCTCAGCGACACCCCTGACACCTGGACCGACTGCACCCCCGAGACCGCCGCAAAGTTCTCCGCCGTCGCCTACTTCTTCGGCCGCGAGCTCGCCTCCAAAGAAAACGTCCCCATCGGCCTCATCGACTCCGCCTGGGGTGGCACCCCCGCCGACTCCTGGGTCTCCCTCGACACCCTCGGCACCAACCCCCAGCTCCTTCCCGCCTTCGCCGCCCGAGCCCGCTTCGCCAACAACCTCACCGACCTCGACCTGAGGAAGGCCGAAGAGCTTCGCGAAACCGCCGCCGCCAAGGCCGCCGGAAAGCCCGGCCCCCAGTTCCCCTGGCATCCGCAGGAGGGCTCCTGGGCCCCCGCCGGAATCTACAACGGCATGGTCGCGCCCTTCATCCCCTACTCCCTCAAAGGCTTCATCTGGTATCAGGGTGAGACCAACTCCGGCCCCGGCCGCGCCGCCTACTACAGCACCCTCTTCCCCGCGCTTATCGCAGACTGGCGCATGCACTTCGCCCAGGGAACCCTCCCCTTCCTCTTCGTCCAGATCTCCAGCTTCAACTCCCCCGGAGAAGACTGGGGAACCGTCCGCGACGCCCAGCGCCGCACCCTCTCCGTCGCCAACACCGCCATGGCCGTCACCCTCGACATCGGCCAGGCCGACAACGTCCATCCTCCCGACAAGCAGACCGTCGCCTCCCGCCTCGCTCTCGCCGCCCGCGCCATGGTCTACGGAGAGCCCATACCCTTCCGCTCCCCCCTCTTCCGCCAGGTCACCACCGACCTCCAGCCCGACGGCACCACCGCCCTCCGCGTCTGGTTCGACAACGCCGACGGCCTCAGCTCCCACGGCCAGCCCGTCTCCGGCTTCGAGCTCGCCGGCCCCGACCGCCACTACGTCCCCGCCACTTCCCAGCACCTCGACGGCGACACCGTCCTCGTCTCCTCCCCCGCCGTCCCTCACCCCGTCTTCGTCCGTTACGGCTGGACCGGCTACTTCGACACCAACCTCTTCAACGCCGCCGGCCTGCCCGCCTCCACCTTCACCTCCGACGACTCGCCCCTCTGGTGATCCTCTGTCCCCTCGACCATTGACGCTGACCTCTTCCGCATGACAGTCTCTCCATGACGTAATCCCTCTGGGAAACCTAGGCATACGTCTTCGCCTTGAATGGGCGGGACAGGACTCCTGCCCCACGTTCAGCCACTTCAACGCGGCTACATCCGCCGAGACAATGCTGCAGACCTGACCCGAGCCTCCCAGGCACAATCTATCCAGCTCAATCCTCACCCTGATCCAAGGAGCCTGACCGCCATCGCCACGCACCGCACAGCCCGCATGAGCGATGTCGCCAAGCTCGCCCGTGTCAGCACCATGACCGTCTCGCGCGTCCTCAACGACAGCGCCAGCGTCACCGAAGAGACGCGCCTCCGCGTCCTCGCCGCCGTCGAGCAGCTCCAGTACCAGCGCAACGAGATCGCCCGCTCTCTCCGCGAACAAACCTCCCGCCAGATCGGCATCCTCATCCCCAATCTCTACGACCCCTTCTTCGCCACCTGCGCCCACGCCATCAGCGTCGTCGTCAAAGCCCACGCCTACTCCATGGTCCTCTCCACCACCGACGAAGACCCCCGCACCGAGTACGAACAAGCCAACAGCATGCTCCGCCGCGGAGTCGACGGCCTCGTCGTCATCCCCACCTCCTCCATCAAAGGAATCCCCAGCCTCCGCGACCCCGAGTTCCAGGACCTCCCCATCGTCGCCATCGACCGCCCCGTCGAAGGCAGCCAGTACGACCGCGTCCTCGTCCAGAACAAGATCGGAGCCCAGCTCGGAGTCGATCACCTCATCGATCTCGGCCACCAGCGCATCGCCTTCTTCGGCCTCGCCGGCCCGCTCTACACCATGCGCATGCGCCAGCAGGGCTACCGCGACGCCATGACCACCGCCGGCCTTCGCCCCGACATCATCCTCATCTCCGACGTCCTCCGCGACGCCCAGACCGCCCTCCGCGACGTCCTCGCCTCCCGCCATCCCCCCACCGCCATCTTCGCCGCCAACAACCTCATCTCCCGCCATCTCCTCCACAGCCTGCAGGCCCTCGGCCTCCACCCTCCCCACCCCATCGCCATGGTCGGCTTCGACGACTTCGAAAGCGCCGACCTCTTCCGTCCCGGCATCACCGTCGTCCGCCAGCCCGTAGAGTCCATGGGCCGCCTCGCCGGAGAACTCCTCTTCGCCCGCCTGGCCAAGGGAGGCACCGACACCCCCACCAAAAAAATCATGCTCTCGGTAGAACTAGTAGTCCGAGGCTCCTGCGGCACCCCCCTCTAGCCCCCCTTTCCACAAGCCCCACCCAAACTCCGCAGTAGCGGTTCCCGCCGCCGCCGTCTTTGCCGTTGCCGTTGCCGTTGCCGCTGTCGTTGCCGTTGCCGCTGTCGTTGCTTTTGCCGTTGCCCTTGCCTTTCTTTCTGTCATTCCCGAAGGGAATCTGCTTCTGCTGTTGCTGTTGCTGTTGCCGTTGCCTTTCTTTCTGTCATTCCCGAAGGGAATCTGCTTCTGCCGTTGCCGTTGCTGTTGCCCTTGCCTTTGCCTTCGCCTTCGCCCTTGCCCGTCTTTCGCCGTCATCCTGAGCCGAAGGCGAAGGACCCCCGCATTGGCATTTGCCCGCACCCCCGCCACCTCAACGCGGCTTTAACCGCCGAGGGAACGCCCGGCCCCCACAACTACCCCAGCGCGCTGGTCATCCTCTCCGGCCGCATATACGCATCAAACTCCTCCTCCGTCAGATACCCCAGCTCCCGATTCGCCTCACGCAGCGAAAGCCCTTTATGGTGCGCCGTCTTCGCCAGCTTCGCCGCCTTGTCGTACCCGATATGCTGATTCAGCGCCGTCACCAGCATCAGGCACTTCTCCACATACTCATTGATCCGCGCCAGGTTCGCCTCCAGCCCCTCCACGCAGAACTCCACAAACATATGGCACGTATCGGTCAGCAGCCGCGCCGAGTGCATGAAGTTATAAATCATCACCGGTTTGAACACGTTCAGCTCAAAGTTCCCCTGGCTCCCTCCAAACGCAATCGCGGCATTATTCCCATGCACCTGCACCGCGACCATCGTCATCGCCTCACTCTGCGTCGGGTTCACCTTGCCCGGCATAATCGAGCTCCCCGGCTCATTCTCCGGAATCACCAACTCTCCCAGCCCGCACCGTGGCCCCGAGCTCAACCACCGCACATCGTTCGCAATCTTCATCAGCGAACCCGACAGCGTCACCAGCGCCCCACTCGCAAACACCAGCTCGTCATGTGCCGAGAGCGCCGCAAACTTATTCGGATGCGACCGGAACGGCAGCCCCGTCAGCTCCGCAATCTTCGCCGCCGCGCGCTCCGCAAACTCCGGATGAGTATTCAACCCCGTCCCCACCGCCGTCCCTCCAATCGCCAGCTCATACAGCCCATCCAGCGTCGATTCCATCCTCGCAATATCGCGCTCCAGCAAGCTCGCCCATCCGCCAATCTCCTGTCCCAGCGTCAGCGGAGTAGCGTCCTGCAGGTGCGTCCTCCCAATCTTCACCACCGCCTCATACTGCTTCGCCTTCACCATCAGCGCATCATGCAGATGCCGCACCGCCGGAATCAACCGCTCCTTCACCACCGTAGCTCCGGCAATATACATCGCCGTCGGAAACGTATCATTCGACGACTGCGACATGTTCACATCATCGTTCGGATGAATCGGCTTCTTGCTCCCCATCTCTCCGCCAGCCAGCTCAATCGCGCGGTTTGAGATCACCTCATTCACATTCATATTCGTCTGCGTGCCCGACCCCGTCTGCCACACCCGAAGAGGAAACTCCCCCCCATGCTTTCCCTCGATCACCTCATCGGCGGCGCGAATAATCAGCTCCATCTTCTCTTCCGGCAGCTTCCCTAAATCACGATTCACCATAGCCGCAGCCTTCTTCAGCACCGCGAACGCGCGAATCAACTCCACCGGCATGCGATCATCGCCAATCGCAAAGTGATGCAGCGACCGCTCCGTCTGCGCTCCCCAGTAGTGCTGCGCCGGAACCTCAATCTTCCCCATGCTGTCCGATTCGACCCGCATCGCCGCCGCCGCCGCGTGGGTTGTCGCCGCCTGCTCTGTCGCCTGCTGAGCTTCCGCCTGTAGAGCTGCTGTCTCCTGAATTGTCTGCACCGTTCTTCCTTTCAACTTCGTCTACGTCGTCAGACTCCCGCGCCCCGCCAGCAGTCTCCCTCTATACTCTTATTCCGTCCCCACCCTGTTAGCAAATCACCTCCGCCCCTTTGCGCGAGTGACTC
This sequence comes from Granulicella sp., assembly GCA_027452215.1. GTDB lineage: Bacteria > Acidobacteriota > Terriglobia > Terriglobales > Acidobacteriaceae > Granulicella. Next base: position 52,774 of record DAIDGQ010000026.1, read on the forward strand.
CCATCACAGCCAACCGTAGAACCGCCGGAGCACAGTGGTAGCAAACCGGGGAAGCCCTGTGGACAATCCCTTCGCCGCACTCGACAATCGGACAGCACGCAACGCGCCATCGCACTCCCGCGAACCTCACCGCCCCTCCGCGAATCCCGTCCCATCTCCTCACTCCCGCCCCCAAGGAAACGTGTCGTCTATGTCCTCCAGCCCCTCCGCCAGCTCCAGAATCCTGAACTCCACCCTGGCCAGCCTTGTCATGAGCGAGGACGAAGCCGCCGCCCTCATCCAGCCCGACTCCCAGATCGGCATGAGCGGCTTCACCGGCTCCGGCTATCCCAAAGCCGTCCCCATGGCCCTCGCCCGCCGCATCACCGACGCCGACCTCCGCGGCCAGCGCTTCCAGGTCAGCATCTTCACCGGAGCCTCCACCGGCCCCGAGCTCGACGGAGCCCTCGCCAAAGTCGGTGGCATCCACATGCGCCTCCCCTACCAGTCCGATCCCGAAACCCGCAAGCGCATCAACGCCGGCGAGATGGACTACATGGACATCCATCTCAGCCACGTCGCCCAGTACGTCGAATACGGCTTCCTCGGCAGAATGGATCTCGCCCTCATCGAAGTCACCGCGATCCTCGAAGACGGCCGCGTCGTCCCCAGCTCCTCCCTCGGCAACAACAAAACCTGGGTCGAGTGCGCCGACAAGATCATCCTCGAAGTCAACTCCGCCCAACCCCTCGCCCTCGAAGGCATGCACGACATCTACTACGGCCTCGGCCTCCCTCCCCACCGCCAGCCCATCCCCCTCACCAAACCCCACCAGCGAATCGGCTCTCCCTACCTCGACATCCCCCTCGAAAAAGTAGTCGCCGTCGTCCACACCAACACCGCCGACCGCTCCAGCCCCTTCAAAGAGTCCAACGACTCCTCCCACCACATCGCCTCGCACATGCTCAACTTCCTCGAGTGGGAGGTCAAAAAAGGCCGCATCCCCTCCTCGCTCCTTCCACTCCAGTCCGGAGTCGGCAACATCGCCAACGCCGTCCTCTACGGCCTCGAAGCCGGCCCCTTCCAGGACATGACCGCCTACACCGAGGTCATCCAGGACGGCCTCATCAGCCTCCTCAAATCCGGCAAGCTCGTCAGCGCCTCCGCCACCGCCTTCTCCCTCAGCCCCTCCGAAGCCGCCAGCGTCATGTCCCACATCGGCGACTACAAAGACCGCATCCTCCTCCGCCCCCAGGAGATCTCCAACCATCCCGAGATCATCCGCCGCCTCGGAGTCATCGCCATGAACGGCATGATCGAAGCCGACATCTACGGCAACGTCAACTCCACCCACATCATGGGCTCCAGCATCCAGAACGGCATCGGTGGCTCCGGAGACTTCGCCCGCAACGGCTACATGTCCATCTTCATCGCCCCCTCCACCGCCCAGAAGGGAGCCATCTCCACCATCGTCCCCATGGCCTCCCACATCGACCACACCGAGCACGACGTCTCCGTCGTCGTCACCGAGCAGGGCCTCGCCGACCTCCGCGGCCTCTCCCCCACCCAGCGCGCCCGCCTCATCATCGAAAACTGCTCCCACCCCGACTACCGCCCCGCCCTCCGCGACTACCTCAACCGCGCCGAGCGCCTCTCCTTCGGCAAGCACACCCCCCACCTCCTCACCGAAGCCCTCTCCTGGCACGCCCGCTACCTCCGCACCGGCCACATGCTCCCCCAGGCCACCGAAGCCTAGACCCCCTCCACCGACCACCCAACAAAGGTGCCTCCCAGCGACCACCAGCAAAGGTGCTTCCCAGCGACTACCAACAAAGGTGCTTCCCAGCGACTACCAGCAAAGGTGCTTCCCAGCGAGTAGCAGCGAGGGTTCTGTCATCTCGACCGCAGCCACGCGCCCTCATGCGTGGCGCCCCGGAGATCCCCCTGTATTGGCCGTTGCCCTTGCCTTTGCCTTTGCCTTTGCCTTTCTTTCTGTCATTCCCGAAGGGAATCTGCTGCTTTCCGTTGCCGTTGCCCTTGCCCTTGCCGTTGCCCTTGCCTTTGCCCTTGCCTTTCTTTCTGTCATTCCCGAAGGGAATCTGCTTCTTGCCGTTGCCCTTGCCGTTGCCTGTTCTCCCAACAACCAACAACCAACACCCCACACCACCCCAACCCCAACTACACTAATACTCGGCAACCCGCGCTCCCCACCCCGAGCATCTACCTAACCCGGAAGCACTCGCAAAACGAACCAAGGCAAAGGACCCTCCGTGACCCAGACCCACTCCGACGCACTCGTCTTCTTCGGCGCCACCGGCGACCTCGCCTACAAAAAAATCTTTCCCTCCCTGCAATCCATGGTCAAGCGAGGAACCCTCACCGTCCCCATCATCGGAGTAGCCAAAGCCGGCTGGAATCTCGACCAGCTCAAAGCCCGCGCCCAGGACAGCCTCCGCGAGCACGGAGGCCTCGACCCCGCCGCCTGGGAGAAGCTCTGCTCTCTCCTCCGCTACGTCGACGGGGACTACGCCGACCCCGCCACCTTCACCGCCGTCAAGACCGCTCTCGCCGGAGCCCAGCACCCCGCCCACTACCTCGCCATCCCTCCCTCCCTCTTTGAAGAAGTCGTCGACCAGCTCGTCCACTCCGGAGCCGCCAAAGGCGCCCGCATGATCGTCGAAAAGCCCTTCGGCCACGACCTCGCCTCCGCCGAAGAGCTCGACCGCATCCTCCTCAAAGCCTTCCCCGAATCCTCCATCTTCCGCATCGACCACTACCTCGCCAAGGGCCCCGTCCAGAACATGATGTCCTTCCGCTTCTCCAACTCCTTCATGGAGCCCCTCTGGAACCGCAATCACATCGAAAGCGTCCAGATCACCATGGCCGAGGACTTCGGGGTGCAGGGAAGAGGCTCCTTCTACGACCAGACCGGAACCGTCCGCGACGTCATCCAGAACCACCTCTTCCAGCTCATGTGCAACCTCACCATGGAGTCGCCCGCCCGCAACGACAGCGAGTCCATCCGCGACGAAAAAGTCAAAGTCCTCAAGGCCATCTCCCCCATCCAGCCCGCCGACCTCGTCCGCGGCCAGTTCCACGGCTACCTCGACGAGAAGGGTGTCGCCCCCGACTCCAAAACCGAAACCTACGCCGCCCTTCGTCTCAACATCCAGTCCTGGCGCTGGGCCGGGGTCCCCTTCTACATCCGAGCCGGCAAAAACCTCCCCGTCACCTGCACCGAAGTCGTCGCCCGCCTCCGCCGTCCCCCCGCCACCAAGTACATGGAAGGCGAGCTCCCCCAGAATCAGATCCGCTTCCGCATCAGCCCCGACATGACCATCTCCATGTGCGTCTCCGTCCTCTCCGACGACGGCAGCGGAGGAAGGGAACTCGAAGAACTCATCGCCACCCGCCACCCCCAGCCCGACAACATGGAGCCCTACGAGCGTGTCCTCACCGACGCCATGTCCGGCGACGAAAGCCTCTTCGCCCGCCAGGACTACGTCGAAGAAGCCTGGCGCATCGTCGACCCCGTCCTCAAAGCCTCCACCCCCATCTTCCCCTACGCCCCCCAAACCTGGGGCCCCAAAGAAGCCGAATCCATCACCCCCCCCGGAGGCTGGTCCGACCCCGTCCTAACCCCCACCCCCTAGAGCATTTCGCCCGCGCGCAACCCGAACCTTCCCTCAGTCACG
>DAIDGQ010000027.1 GCA_027452215.1 Granulicella sp.
CCCGGACTTCGATTCATCCATGCCCAGGCCCCTCTCCTTTGACGCCCTCGCTCCGCCTCCCTCTCAGCCTCTCGCTCCCTCCCTCCGCACCGCGGCTCTCGAAGCTCTGCGCGCCGAAATCGGCGACTGTACCCGCTGTCCGCTCGCCTACGGTGGTCGTCACAACATTGTCTTCGCCGACGGTGATCCCAACGCCCGCCTCATGTTCGTCGGCGAAGGTCCCGGTGCCGACGAAGACGCCACCGGCCTCCCCTTCGTCGGCAAGGCCGGCCAGCTGCTCAACAACATGATCGCCGCCATGGGACTCAAGCGAGAAGACGTCTACATCGCCAACATCGTCAAGTGCCGCCCTCCCGCCAACCGCACGCCCGAGTTCGTCGAGGCCACCACCTGCTCTCCCTTCCTCCTCCGCCAGATCGACATCGTGCGTCCCGAGATCATCGTCGCCCTCGGAGCCACAGCCGCAACCTATCTCCTCGGCGTCAAGCAGTCGCTCGCCTCCCTCCGCGGCCAGTGGCACACCGCTCGAGGTGCCAAGGTCGCCGTCACCTACCACCCTGCGTTCCTTCTCCGCGATCCTCGCCAGAAGGGTGAGGCCTGGAAGGATCTACAGCGAGTCATGGCCGAGATGGGCCTCACGCCTCCCCGGCGTGCCACCTAGGTCTCTTCATGCTTGGAGCCATGGCCAATCTCCTGCTAAACTAACTCTCGTGGCAGAGTGCGGGTGCGGCTTTTTGCGCGTTCCTTCAGTCTGTGGTGTGGGGCTGTAGCTCAGCTGGGAGAGCGCCTCGTTCGCAACGAGGAGGTCAGCGGTTCGATCCCGCTCAGCTCCACCAAATCCATCACGCAAACGTACCTCTCGTGATACGAGTCCCACACTCGACCTGGCCTTACAATCATTCCAGACGTAGTAAGGGTGATGGAGTTCACCCCAACCGCTGTGTCCTCTTCGGATGCAGATGATGACTCCTCACAGGGAATCGCCCTGCTGAGGATGTGTCTCGTCTCGGCGATCCCCCAAATCAATCAGAAGCGCCTGGCAGATCTTCGCCATGGCTCCGGGTGAGCTGCATGACGACCGCAACGACTTCGCTCCACTCCTCCCACGTCGGATCTCATCCACGAACCGACCCTCCCCATCGCCGCCCCGCCGCGCAGCATTCGCATGCCGCGGCCCGCGTCGCCCCGAAGGGAGCCTCCGCGTGAAACGCTATTTGCTCATCGCCCTCGGCGGAGCTCTCGGGGCCATCGCCCGCTACGTCGTTGGCGTCTTCGCCGCCGAACGATTCGGACAGCGATTTCCCGTAGGTACGCTCTCCATCAACCTCAGTGCCTGCTTCATGATCGGCTTCCTTCTTGAGTACCTCAACCGTCATACCGGCATGAGCCCGGTCTGGAGATATGGTGTCGCCATCGGCTTCATCGGTGCCTTCTCCACCTTCTCCACCTTCGAGTGGGAGACCTGGTCGGACCTCACCAGCGGAGCCTTCTGGATTGCCATTCTCTATGTCGCCGTCAGCTTGATCGCCGGCCTCATCGCTGTCGCGCTTGGATCGTCCACCGCGCGGTCGATCTCATAGCCTTCACACCGCATCCGACAGTGCAAGCGCACCATCGCAGTCGCAGGGAGGGGAAATGCAGCAGCCAGGCAAAGCACTCAAGGTCTCCATCTACGTCGCCGATGGATCAACGCACCACGGCGTAGCCAGCGCCTCAGCGCTGCTCGACTTCCTGTTCTATCGAGGAGTCTCCGGAGCGACTGTCTTCAAAGGCGTCGCAGGATTCGGTGCAGATCATCACCTGCATACCGCCTCCCTCGTCGATGTCTCGGATCGTCTCCCCATCAAAGTCGAGTTCATCGAAACTCCCGCCACGGTCGAGCAGCTGCTCCCCAGGCTCAAGGAGCTCTGCGGAACCGGCATGATCGAAATCCAGGAGACCACCATCGTCAAGGCCGCCAACTCCGCCTCTCCGCCTCCGCCCGTACATCACAAGGTCGAAGGCAAAGCGAAGCTGCTCCGCATCTACATCGATGAAACCGATAAGTGGCATGATAAGTCGCTCCACCAAGCCCTCGTCGAAGCTCTCCGAGCCAACGACATCGCAGGGGTCACCGTCTACAAAGCAATCCTCGGCTATGGCTCCGGAAAGCACGTCCATCAACGCCACGTCTTCTCCACCGGAGCCTCCCTCATGCTCAGCGTCATCGACATCGAGCCGAAGATCCGCAGCTTTCTCCCCCTCCTTGACAAGATGATGCCCAACGGCCTCGTCGTCCTCTCCGACGTCGACGTCATTACCTACCGCCAGGGCAGCGCATCGCCGCTGGCCTTCCCCGATGAGGCACCCCATGCGTAAAGAAGAGTTCAACGCCAGGATGGTGCGCATCCACTTCAGCCAGAAAGATCAGTGGAATGGCCGGCCACTCCATGAAGCGATTCTGTCCCTCTGCATGGACCTCGGCCTCGCCGGAGCCACTGTTTATCAGGGTGTGGAGGGCTTTGGCCTCAGCGCCCACATCCATCACTCCAGCCTCTGGCCCGGCTCGAACGATCCTCCCATCATGATCACCATCATCGATCGCGAAGATCAGATCGCAACCCTCCTTCCCCACCTCGACAAGATGGTCTCAGAGGGCGTCGTCGCCATCTCTGACGTTGAAGTGATCCGCTATCGTAACCATCTACCCTCCGCTTCGTAACGTCGTCACATCCGTGCGCCCGCCATCACGCGAAGCACCGTGCCAAGGCTCTGCCTCGTTCGATCGCAAAACGCATAATCCATCTCCCCAATGGATCCGGTGCGAATGTAGTTGTTCCCAATGCACGCATGACAGACGAACCGCGCGTAACACGAAGAGCAATTAATATTCGTCACCCTCGTATTGGCAATAACTTCCGCCATCACATCACTCCCCAGAATCTGCCCCAGGTCGTCCGTCAATATGTTCCCCATTCTGAATCGCGTATTGCCCGCGAACATCCAGCAAGGGTAGACATCTGCATGGGCATCGACGACCAGCTGCGCCGTCCCAGCCGAGCACATCGCCGTCGTCGCAGACCTCTTCGCCAGCGCCCGCATCATCTCCTCCACACAGTTAAGCCTAGGCCCGCCAGCGGCTGCGTCTCCTTCCGCCAACTCGTCCAGAATATTGGTCGCACTCATCTCGACCGCATCCTGAAACTCCTCATCCAGCGCGGCCGAATCTGCGTCGGCTCCCCTCAGTGCATGACCCTCCGGCAGGCAGGCAACAGTGATATGCGGTGCCACCACGCCAAACTCCTCCGCAATAAAATTCAAGCGCTGCGAAACCGACAACCCGCCATCTGCCTGCGCTCCCGTCACCGTGCTCTCAATCGAAACCGACTCCGCATGTGCCTCCGCATAGCGCTTGATATTGAGAGAAACAGCATCGTAAGAACCCGTCCCATCCTTCCGAATTCTCACCAGGTCATGGGTCGCCTTCGGACCATCCACGCTAAACGTCAACTGAATCCCAAACCTCTCGATCACCGCGTACAGGAGCTCCGAGATTCGCACCCCATTTGTAATCATTCCGAATCGCGGCGTCCTTCGCCCCAACCGCACTGCCTCCGAGACGCAATACTCACAGCCCTCTTCGATGGCCTCTTCACTAAGAGAAGGCTCCCCGCCAATGAACATAAGGGTCTCGATCGTCTCGAAAAACTCATAGCACCGATCGATCGCAGTCCTGATAGCCCTTCGTCCAAGACATCGCGCCGGATGCTTGAGGGCCGTCTCCTTCTCATAGCAATAGCGACACTGCAAATTGCAGTAGTTATTCACCATCAGCACGAGCTTCGGAAGAACTCTCCTTCGACCCGGCTCGCCCACTAGCGACGAACGAAACGTCTCCAACTTCGGAGCTCTCAAGACACAGTCCACCGTGGCCCGCAAAAAGCCGGCAACCCCCTCGCTCTCCATCTCCGCCTCGGCCTCGCGTGACAGCGCGGCCTTCGCGATTCGCAACCCGTCAGGGCTCAATCTCATCAGCACCAAGCGTTCGGGGCAGAACAGCAGCGGAGCATCCTGCTCTCCGAGCACCACCAGGTCGAGAGCCAGAAACTGCTCCAGCAGAGACTTCATTTCGTCCTTCGTCTTCCTTCAGTCGTACGCAAAACGGGCAGCACGCCGCCGACTCGTCGGGTGCTGCCCATCTCAATCAACGCCGCGGGATACCCGTTGCGCGATGCTAAGACGACGGAGTCTGCGTCGGAGGCGTGCACCCGGACCCCTTGCTGGCCGCCACGCCCTCCGCCATCCTGCGAAGGCTCCCCAGGTCGACCAGTTCAATCCACGGCTTAGGCTCCGCGAGTTCCTTTTCATTCGTCATCGTTTCCATTCTCCTTCTCTCGTTGGGGCTTCCAACTGCCTCAAGGATTGCGTCGCATCCCGCTTCAGTCTGTGACGTTCATCACCGATTTTTCGTCCCATTTCTGCCGACGCCGCTCGATCATCAATTCGTAGTCGCGAGGCACTTCCTCCACGTCGCACACGAAGTTTCTGCAGGCAGCGGTTTTGCAGGAAGCGACCCACGTCCTGTTTCATTGCGCCTCAGCCGCAAGGTATAATTCGACCTGTTGCGGGAGTAGTTCAGTGGCAGAACGTCAGCTTCCCAAGCTGAATGTCGCCGGTTCGATCCCGGTCTCCCGCTCCAAAGTTCAGCTCCACAAACACAAAGGCCGCGCTCCTCAGCGCGGCCTTTGTTCTTCCTCACGGCGGGCTAGTTTTTCGCACTCGCTGTCTGTGTCTTCTGCTCCGTGGCCAGCGTATGATTCTCGAGCGCCAGCGCCTCCGGCATGTACGACAGCGCCTTGTTGATCTGCGGATCCCACTCGGTGATCACCTCGCTGCCCGCGGCCTGCCCAAACGACGATGTAAACAACTCCGTCTTGATCCGCGCCTTCAGCCAATCCAGGTTGTCAGCAAACTCCTTGTCCGTAAAGTCAATCTTCTGCGCCTTCAGGAAGTCCTTGAACTGTTGCTGCAATGCATCATCGACCACCAGCTCTTTCGTCACCGTATGGTTGGAAAGATAGTGCTTGCTGAAGTCGAAGAACGCATAGTGCATCAGCATCTCATCTTGGAAATGATTGCTCTTCAGCTCCGGAATCTTCTCATCCGGAGTAATCCCTCCGCCGCCATACACCGTACGTCCCGAGTCCGTCAGCTTCACCTCTTTATTGGTGTCGTTTGCCGGAGCCGCATCGTTGCGCACATAGTAGTAGTCGTACAGCGAAACGCCGTTGTAATTCCGCTGAATCAAGCGTCCCGACGGAGTGTAATAGTGATACGTCGTCAGCGCCAGCCCGGCGTTCTCAGAGATCGGGAATACCGTCTGCACCAGGCCCTTCCCGAACGTCGTCTCGCCCACAATTAGCGCCCGATCATGATCCTGCAGAGCTCCTGAAATAATCTCCGCAGCCGACGCCGTGTTGCGATTCACCAGCACTACGATAGGGTATTTCGCATCCGACCCGCTCGGAACCGTATACACCTGATCCGGGAAAACGCCCTTCCTCGCTCGCTGCGATACGACGATCTGTCCCTTCTGCAGGAACTTGTCGCACACATTAACGGCCTCGTTCAACAGTCCGCCCGGATTGCCGCGCAGGTCGATCAGCAGCCCCTGCAGCCCGGGCCCAAACTTGTCCAGCGCCATCTGCACTTCGTGCGACGTCGTCTCCATCTCGTTCGTGATATGGATATACCCGATGCCCGGCTTGATCATGAACGCAAGGTCAACCGAGTACTGTGGAATCTCATCGCGAATCAGGTCGAACACCAACGGCTTGGCCGATCCCTCCCGCCCCATCGTCACAGACACATGCGTCCCGCGAGGTCCCTTCAACACCGCAGCCACCGCGGCCGAATCCATATTCTCCGCCGACTTGCCATCTACCGCCATGATCACGTCCCCCGGATGAATACCCGCGCGGTACGCCGGCGTTCCTTCCTGCGGTGACACAACCACAATCTTGTTATTCTGCTGCACGATCCGCATGCCTACGCCGTAATATTTGCCGCTCTGTTCTTCGCGCATCTGCGCGTAGCTCTTCGGATCGTAGAAATTCGAGTGCGGATCCAGCACATGCAGCATGCCCGGAATCGCGCCGTCGTAGATCGCCTTGTCCACCTGGTCGGTGTTCAGCTTGTTGGCGTAGTTCTCCTCCACCAGCGCATAGACGTCCGTGAACTGCTTCATCGAGTCACGCAGCGTCGATTGGTCCGTCGCCGATTGCGCCGCCACGCCGCCGCCGATAATAGAGCCCGTGAACCCGCAGGCTGCGAGAAAGATGGTTGCTGTAAACAGCGCGCGACGAGTAGGGGAAGCCGTAGAGAAAGCCATAGGGTAGTGGTAAAACCTCGAGGTACACGGCCTGCAGATCTGCTCTATCGCAGCCGTCTCCATTTGGACGGAGTATAGCATCGCCAGGTTAGCCTTTACCCGCATTTACTGTGCCATCCGTTGCTCCGGCGCTCTTCTCAACGGCACTCGCACGCCTCCGTGTCCCCACGGGAGCCTTTCCACGGGTAGAATGAAGTTGCCAGATAACCTCTACCCGGCCGCGCGGTCTAATCCTCATCGGACCGCAGGGGCAGCATTCCTGCACGGGCGGTTCTGCATAAGGATCGGATGACCGAGAAGCTAACACGCATCAACCTCCACGGCCGCTTCAGCACCGCGACCCGCATCGTAGCCGCCTTCGTTCTCTCCGCGGCAGCGGCCTCAGGCCCGGCTGCCTTGGCGCAGGCGCCGCAATCCAACTTTCCTACCCCCGGTGGAGCCTTTACTCCGGCGTCGAATCTGCAGCTCCCGCCCCTGCCGACCCCGCCCGCCATTACTCCCAATGGCAGCGTCGTCGAGGATGTCATTGCCCGAATCAACGACCAGATCATTACTCGAAGTGAATATGAGGCTGCGGAGGGTCAACTCCTTCAGGACGCGCGCCAACAGAACCTCTCCGAAGCTGAGCTCGAAGACCACCTGCACAATCTCCTCCGCGACATGATCGACGAGCAACTCCTCCTCTCCAAGGGCAAGGAGCTCGGCATCACCGGCGACGCCGAGACCATGCGTGAGCTCGACGACATCCGCAAGAAGAACAACCTCGCCTCCATGGAGGAGCTCGAAAAGGCCGCCGCCGCGCAGGGAGTCTCCTTCGAGGACTTCAAGCAGCACATTCGCGACCAGATCATCCGCCAGCAGGTCGTTCGCGACGAAGTCGGTCGTCACCTCAACATGACCCACGCCGATGAGCAGGCCTACTACGCCGCCCACGCCTCGGACTTTACCGTCCCGGAGCAGGTTCATCTGAGCGAGATCCTCATCCCCACGCCCGAAAACGCGTCGGAAGCCGACATCACCGCAGCTCAGGCCAAGGCCGATGCTGTTGCGGCCAAACTCAAGGCTGGTGCAAATTTTGCCGAACTTGCGAAGACCGCGTCGGGAGGCCCGAATGCTTCTACTGGAGGCGATCTTGGTGACTGGAAGCGGGGCGCACTAGGCGACATCCTCGAAAAGGCCACCTTCTCGCTACCTGTAGGAGGTAACACTCCTCCCATCCGCACTCGACAGGGCTTCGTGATTTTGCACGTCGATGCCCACCAGGCCGCGGGCGTCCCCCCTCTTTCTAGTGTCGAGGACAAGATTCAGGAGGCGCTTTATTTCCAGGAACTCCAGCCTGCGTTGCGAGCCTACCTGACCAAGGCCCGTGAAGATGCTTATATGGAAATCGCCAACGGTTTCGTCGATGCTGGCTCGGCCAGAAAACTATCTGCGCCAGGAGACATCGCTTACACCGCTTATAAGGCGCCAGCGGTCAAAAAGAAGATTAAGGTCAAGCAGCGTGTCGAGCAGGAGCAGGCCAATAAGGCCCAGGCCGAACTAGCCGCCGCTCGCGAGCGAGTCGCACAGAAGCAGGCTGCCAGGGCTGCCGAGGTCGAGCAGAGGTCAGGCGCCAAGAGCGTTTCAAAGCCCTATAAACCCAAGAAGACACACCGCGAAAAGATCCGTTACGGTCAGGCACCGCAGCGATCGCTGCCGTCTGGAACAACACAATCTGCGACTGTCACCTCCGTAGGTGCGCCGATCACAGGTCAGGCCCCCGGCGTCGCCATGTCCCCTACTGACTCCATCACATCCATCACCACCGGTACGGGTGTCGACGCGGATGCGGATCCGTTTGCCGCCAAGGAAGGTCCTCATAAAAAGACTCGCCTGTCGGCTCACGAGAGTGAGGCGGAAGAGGCGGCCGCCAAGGTCAAGCTAGCCAAGGCTGAGACCAAGGCCTCCACTCGTCCCATAGCTCAGACCCCGGTTGAGGACGCCACCGAGAAGCATCAGGCCGCCCCCCTCGGCCTCAACGGCGACACCACTGTCAAGCCCAAGAAGCGTAAGCGCAAGAAGGGTGACGTCAAGGAGCGCCTCCAAGACAAGCCCAAGCCAGTTGACGCAGCGCCTAGCATCGCACCAACCGTCAATCCGGACCTCGCTGCGCCGTCCACCGCGCCGTCCACCGCGCCGTCCACTTCCTCCACGACATCACAGCCTCAGTAGGCTCCATGAGGCTTTCACCACCTGCAGCGAGGGCCAACCGGTCCTCGCTGTCGTGTTTTGTCCCCCGCCCTGTCGTATCTTGGCTACATATATGAAAGATTTCTATATCGCCGACGCCGCGCACTTTGAGAACCAGCCCATCACCAGTTTCTTCTGCGTCGCCGCCATCGGTGCCCGCGACCGCAAGGGAAGTGGCCAGTACCTCGCCCTCACCCTCTCCGACAAATCCGGCCAATTCGAAGCCCGCATGTGGGACGACTTCGCCGACGCCCTCCAGACCTGCCCCGCCGGCTCCTACGTCAAAGTCCAGGGCCAGGTCTCTAAATATCAGGGCAAATTCCAGATCACCCTCACCAAGATCCGCCTCGCCGCCGCCTCCGAGATCGACACCGCCGACTTCATCCCCACCACCCAATACGACATCCCCGCCATGGCCGCCGAGCTCCGTAGCTACGTCCACGCCTTCTCGAACCCCCACCTCCGCGCACTCGTCCTCGCCTTCCTCGACGACCCCGCCATCGGCGCCGCCTTCCTCGAAGCCCCCGCCGCCAAGCGCCTCCACCATGCCTGGATCGGTGGCCTCCTCGAGCACGTCCTCTGCCTCGTCCGCGTCTGCCTCGCCACCGCGCCCTTCTACCCTGAAGTCGACCCCGACCTCCTCCTCACCGGAGCCATCCTCCACGACATCGGCAAAGTCCGCGAGCTCTCCTGGCGCTCCAGCTTCGACTACACCCTCGAAGGCCAGCTCATCGGCCACATCTCCATCGCGATGAGCATGCTCAACGAAAAAATCGCCCAACTCAACGCCGCCGCCGCAGCCGCCATCCAAGTCGACCCCTCGTCACCCCACCCATCTCTCTTCGCCACGACCCCCTCGCTGTCCCCACCGGAATTGTCATCCTTCGCCGCAGGCGGCGGATCCGCTTCTCCCGCCACCGAAGCCCAACTCCCGCCGTCCGCGCAGGAGTTCCCGCCCCAACTCCGCCTCCTCATCGAGCACATGCTTCTCTCCCACCACGGCAAGCTCGAATTCGGCAGCCCCAAACTCCCCATGACCCCCGAGGCCATCCTCCTCAGCGCCCTCGACGACCTCGAAGCCAAATTCCAAACCCTCCGCAACGCCTTCGCCGACGCCACCGCCGCCGGCCGCCCCCCCACCGAACCCACCGACTGGGTCCGCTCCATGGACCGCAACCTCTTCAACTCCCATGCCTACCTAACCTCCACCAACCCCAAAACCACCAAACCCTAACGCCAGTCCTGCCGTCGGCTCGAACTTAGCCAAAACCCGACTTTTGAGGCAATTGGACATGCGATGGCGCGAATGAACTGATGCGGACATTCTCAAGTCCAACTTTTGTGGGAGTACCATCGGCACAAGCAGGGGAGCGACGTAATGAGAGGCTGTGGTCAATGGGTTGTGTTTGCTGTTCTGGGGATGTGCGGTTGCAGTGGTGGTAGCGCGGTAAGCGGAACTCCGCCGCCTCCGCCGCCTCCGTCGACTCTGACGTTGACCGTAGTTGCGCCCATGGGCGTAACTACCGGTGGACAGAACTGGGTTGTCGCGGGTACGCCTAGCTTTACGTTGCTTGCGACGGGCACCGGATTTACGTCAACGTCGGTGATTCGCTGGAATGGTACGGAGTTGGCGACGCAGTTTGGCAGTAGCACAGGGCTATCCGCCACCGTTGCCGCAACATTGGTTGCATCGCCTGGAACAGCCAGCATCACCGCTTACGATTCTGCGGCCAGTGCAACATCGAGCGCTCTGCCATTCGGCATCGCCTCCCCAGCCGCTGCAACTGCGGGCGTAGTCCAGATGATTACAGTTGCTCCTGATGGAACTCCGGCCAACGCCAACAGCCTCGTCGCACCATCCATTAGCGCGACTGGCAGGTATGTGTCCTTTCAATCGGCAGCCACCAATCTCAGTGCGGGCGTATCCAGCGCTTATCAGCAGATCTACGAGCGTGACACCTGCATCGGGGCACCAACGGGCTGTGTTCCCACCACCATTCCAATCTCGGTTACCTATGACGGGTCGCCAGTTGATGGTCACAACCGTAATTCCTCCGTCAGCGGAGATGGGCGATATGTGACTTTCGATAGTAGCGCGGGAAACATACTTCCTAATACAAGTATGTGCAGTAGTACGGCCTGTGTTTTTTTGCGGGATACCTGCATTGGCGTGACTGTAGGCTGCACCCCACAAACTACACTAATATCCATCACTGCAGATGGGAATATAGCCAATGGTGGAAATCCCGGAATCAGTCCGGATGGTCGTTACGTAACATACGACTCCAGTTCGGCAAATGAGGCCCAAAATAATCCGGGTGGGTTACTACAGGTTTTTCTGCGCGATACTTGCAATGGCGCTCCAACTAGTTGTCGCCTAACGACCTATTTGGTGTCACAGTCATCGGGTGAAGCAATCGGGAATGAGGGTAGTTCTTTGCAAGTTGCTAACACGGGTGGTCGCTATGTGGCTTTTACCTCCTATGCGAACAATCTGATTGCGAATGATACCAACCTGGGCGATCCTGACCTCTATCTGCGGGACACCTGTCTTGGGGCGTCTACAGGATGTGTCCCCAGCACTACGGAGGAAGATGTTTCAACCAGTGGCACCCAAGCCGCTGGTGCGTTGGATACTTTTTCGCCCGCGTCGATCAGCAGCAATGGGCGTTTTCTCTCTTTCTCCACGCTTGCCACAAATCTCGTTTCCCAGAATGTGAACGGATTTGGCAACGTCTATCTGCGTGACACCTGCAATGGCGTGGCCTCGGGCTGCACGCCAACGACAAGTCTCGCCTCGCTAGGTAATGACGGTTCCATAGCCAATGCCAGCCAGGACAACACGTCCATCAGCGCGGATGGACGGTTTATAGCCTTCGCTTCACTAGCTTCGAACCTCGTTCCAGGTGATACTTTTCCCTCTAATGGCTGGAAAGACATCTTCGTCCGCGATACCTGCTTCGGTGCCGGCCCGACGTGTAAGGTGAGCACGGTGCGGGTTTCCGTGAGCGACTCTCCCTACTTCGCGCAACAGTCGAATGCCATAAACGATTACCCCCAGATCAGCGCCGACGGGCACTACATGGTATTTCTGTCGGCGTCAACCAATTATTTATCCGCCCCTGGTAATGGATATGACATGGTGTTCTTGGCGAAAACGGGATACTGAGCTGTAGGCGACTCTGACGTTGTCAGTGAGCCGATTACACATCCGCTAAGCATTTGTCGAGCCTACGGATTCCTTTGGCCTCGATCTTACCGGCAGCCATATCTAGGGCCAACCTGAGACAAGCCGATCCGGATGCTCACGGATACTTAGCTGGCTCCAGAAATACGGCGTTTGCGCCAACCTCGATTCCGGAGCACGCTTCCAGCCCAGACCACGCGAAGCCTCCCGCCGTCCGCGCAGTACCCCCTCGCCGCGCTTTATAATCAGTAGCTCATGCTTCGTTTCTCTACAGCCGGCGAAAGCCACGGCGAATCTCTCGCAGCCCTCATCAGCGGCCTCCCTGCAGGCATTCCCGTCGACCAATCCTTCCTCGACCACGAACTCTGGCGTCGCCAGCAGGGCTACGGTCGCGGAGGCCGCATGCGCATCGAACGCGATACCGCCCACATCCTCTCCGGCGTCCGCCACGGCAAGACCATCGGCTCCCCGATCGCCATGACCCTCGCCAACAAGGACTGGAAGAACTGGGAAGAGATCCTCCCCATCGAGACCGGAGACCCCGAAAAGCACAAGGCCGTAGCCTCCCCGCGCCCCGGCCACGCCGACCTCGCCGGAGCCCTCAAGTACGACTTCCCCGACGCCCGCTACATCCTCGAGCGAGCCTCCGCCCGCGAGTCCGCCGCCCGCGTAGCCTGCGGAGCCGTCGCCAAAATGCTCCTCCGCGCCCTCGGTATCGAGGTCGCCAGTCACGTCACCCGAGTCGGCACCGCCGAACTCTCCCGTGAAGCCTCCTTCGCCGAAATCGCAGCCCTCAGCAGCAGGGAAGAAGTCCTCCTCGCCTGCGTCGACCCCGAATCCGAAGCCCGCATGAAGGCCGAAGTCGACACCGCCCTCCGCACCGGAGACACCATCGGCGGCATCTTCGAGGTCGTCGTCCACGGCCTCCCCCCCGGCCTCGGCACCCACGTCAACTGGGACGAGCGCCTCGACGGCCTCCTCGCCCAGGCCGTCATGAGCCTCCAGGCCGTCAAAGCCGTCGAGCTCGGCCGCGGAGTCACCGCAGCCTCCAGCCCCGGCTCCCAGGTCCACGACGCCATCGCCTATGCCGAAGGCGACGCCCAGCCATTCACCAAATTTATCCGCGAGCGCAACAACGCCGGAGGCATCGAGGGCGGCATCTCCAACGGCGAAGACCTCGTCGTTCGAGGCTACCTCAAGCCCATCTCCACCCTCCGCCGCCCCCTCGCCTCCGTCTCCTTCGAATCCCGCGAGGCCACCAAGGCCGCCTACGAGCGCTCCGACGTCTGCGTCGTCCCCGCCGCCGGAGTCGCAGCCGAAGCCATGGTTGCCCTCACCGTCGCTCGCTGCGTCATCGAAAAATTCGGAGGCGACAGCCTCCGCGAACTCCAGCGAAACTACCAGGGCTATTGCGCCCAGATAAAATCATTCTGACGAAGTCTTTCTGAACCATGCCCACGGACACCAAACTCGACACCGCCGCCGAACGACGCCTCGCCCGCCAAACCACCCGCGACGCCGTCCGCAAGACCGCCCCCAAACTCCACGAGGTCATCAAGTACCCCCACCCCATCCTCATGAAGAAGGGCGAACCCGTCACCGAGTTCACCCCCGACCTGGCCCAGCTCGTCGAAGAGATGTTCGACAGCATGTACGCCGCCGAAGGCATCGGCCTCGCCGCCCCGCAGATCAGCATCTCCAAACAAATCACAGTCATAGACATCAGCTTTAAAGAAAGACCTGAAGATAAGCTGGTCCTCATCAACCCCGAGGTCATCGACCGCCGAGGCAAGCAGGTCGAAGAGGAAGGCTGCCTGAGCCTCCCCGAAATCCACGAAAAAGTTCAGCGCGATGCCTGGGTTAAAGTCCGCGCACAGAATGTCAAAGGGGAATTCTTTGAAGTAGAGGGTACAGAGTTGCTGGCACGAGCCATGCTCCACGAGATCGACCACCTCCACGGGATCCTCTTCATCGACCGCCTAAGCCGCCTCAAGCGAGACCTCGTCCTCCGCCGCATCAAGAAGCTCCAGAAGAACGGCGACTGGTAAGCTCTTGCCTTCCATTGCGAGCCCTTCCTTAGCGAGCCCTCGCGTCACACCTTCGCGCCCTTTGCTTCAAAGCCTTTCCTCTTCCCGCCCATGAAACTAGTCTTCTGCGGAACCCCCGAATTCGCCGTTCCCAGCCTCCAGGCCCTCGTCGACGCGGGCCACGAAGTCGCCCTCGTCCTCACCCAGCCCGACCGCCCCGCCGGCCGCAAGCTCGAGCTCCACGCCCCCCCCGTCAAGCGGCTCGCCCTCGCCCTCGGCCTCCCCGTCCTCCAGCCTGAGCGCCTCAAAACCAACCTCGACCTCCGCTCCCGCCTCGAAACCCTCGCCCCCGACGCCATCATCGTCGTCGCCTACGGCCGCATCATCCCCCAGTGGATGCTCGACCTCCCGCGCTTCGGCAACATCAACGTCCACGGCTCGCTCCTCCCCAAATACCGTGGAGCCGCCCCCATCCAGTGGGCCATCGCCAACGGCGAAACCGAAACCGGCGTCACCACCATGCTCCTTGACGCCGGCCTCGACACCGGAGATACTCTGCTTTTCCACAGCATCTCCATCCCTCCCTCCACAACCTCCCCCCAACTCTATCCACAGCTTTCACAGATAGGCGCAAACCTCCTCATCCAAACACTTTCCGGCTTGGAGCAGGGAACTCTTCGCCCCACGCCACAAGATTCCCACAACGCCACCCTGGCCCCCATCCTCACCCGCGAAGACGGCCGCCTCGACCTCGCCCACCGCACCGCCCTCCAGACCTACAACCGCTGGCGAGGCTTCACTCCCTGGCCCGGAGCCCACGCGATCTTCCGCGGCAAGCGCTTCCTCATCCACCAGATGCACCCTTCATCGGTTACTTCAACTCTCAGCCCTAATCAGCTTGATGCCTCAACCTCCGAGCTTCTGGTGGGAGCTGCCAACAACACCCTTCTGGCCCTCGACGAAGTCCAGCTCGAAGGCAAACCCCGCATGTCCGGAGCCCAGTTCGCCCGAGACTTCCAACTCCATCCCGGTGAGCATCTTGAATAAATCCACAGGCCCCCGCAACCCGCGGCGCCCCGCAAAACCCACCTCCGCACATCCTGTGGAAAACACCGCCCCCAGCCACGCCCCCATCAGCCCGGCCCGCTCCGCCGCCTTCGCCATCCTCGACCGCGTCGCCACCACCTCCGCCCACTCCGACGATCTTCTCCACGGCCCCGGCATGTCCGCCCTCTCCCAGGCCGACCGCAACCTCGCCACCACCCTCGTCCTCGGAGTCCTCCGCTGGCAGATCGCCCTCGACGCCCGCATGCAGCCGCTCCTCCAGCGCCCCGACCTCGCCCTCCCCACCCCCGTCGCCACCGCCCTCCGCATGGGAGCCTTCCAGCTCCAGCACCTCGACCGCATCCCCGCCCACGCGGCGCTCTGCGAATCCGTCGAGCTCGTCCGCGCCGCCGGCCACGGCCACGCCTCCGGCATGGTCAACGCAATTCTCCGCAAGCTCACCCGTCAGCCCGCGCCCCAGCCCAAACTCTACGAAACCACCGCTCTCTTTGCCCAGCGCCTCGCCCATCCGGAGTGGCTGGTCGCCCGCTGGGTCCGAACCTATGGCCGCACCGCCGCCATGGCCATCTGCGCCTACGACCAGCAGCCACCCACCCTCGGCACCCTCTTCCCCACGCAGCAACCCGACACCCCAACCCTCCCCCACATGGACGACGGCTCCCGCCTCGTCGCCGAGCTAGCCGCCGCCAGCCACCCCAGCCCCGCTCGTATCTGGGACTGCTGCGCCGCTCCCGGCGGCAAAACCCTCATCCTCGCCCACCGCCACCCAGCCTCCGACCTCCTCGCCTCCGACGCCAACCCTCGCCGTCTCCAGGCCCTCGCCGCCCGCCTCCACACCGACGCCCCGCACGTACGCACCCTCGAAGCCGACGCCACCAGGCTCCCCGAACCCGAAGGCCTCTTCGACCTGATCCTCTGCGACGTCCCCTGCAGCGGTACTGGAACTCTCGGCCGTAACCCGGAGATAAAGCAGCGCCTTCTACCATCCGACCTCTCCCGTCAAGCCACCCGCCAGCGCGAGATCCTCTCCGCCGCCCTCACCAGCCTCGCCCCCGGTGGCCGCCTCCTGTATTCCACATGTTCCCTCGAGCCTGAGGAAAACGAGAACGTAGTCGCCGATGTCCTCGCCGCCCTCCCACCCGGCACCGACATCGCCGCCACCTCCCTCGAACCCGTCCTGACCCACCTCGCCACCGCCGGAATCCTCAACGCCCCCGCTCCCACCAACCTCCTCCGCAACGGCCGCCTCCGCACCCTCCCCGGCGTCCCGTCCAGCCCGGCCATTGAAGCGTCCACCGCAGCATCCGCCCCCGCCGCCGCGACCTCCGGCACACCCTTCCAGGGCGACGGCTTCTTCGCCGCCCTCTTCCACCGCTCTTAAAGCTGTCTCCCAGGCCGCAGCCGGACGGCCTCATCCTCCACGCCGGCATAAAGACCCGCAACCCCCTCCGTCCACCTAGGGAGCCCTTGGCGATCTCTTAATGCACCACAGGAGGCGCCACAGGAGCCGCCGCCCCCAGCGTCAACCGCACAATGTCCCCCCGACTCGCCTTGAACCCCGACTCCGGCGACTGAGCCATTACCGTACCGGTCGGTACAGCCGGCACCATCGGCAGCCCTGCCGCAGGCACCGCCGGCACATCGCCCGCCAGCGCCACCCGCAGTCCCAGCCCCATCGCCGCATGATTCGCCGCCGCAAAACTCATCCCCACAAACGACGGCAGCACAAATGCCGTCGACACATTTGCCGACGAGCTCAGCAGTAGATTCACCCTCGGCTGATCCACCCCCGCATTCGGAGGAGGAGTCTGCGCCAGCGTCATATCCGGGTCCCCCGGCGCCTCGATATGCGCCAACGTCCCCAGGTCCAGCTGCATCTTCCGGATCTCCATCGACGCCTGCTGCAACGACTCGCCCACCACATCCGGAATCGTCACCTGCTGCGGCCCCAGGCTCTCCGTCACCCTCACCTGCCACCCATGCCGCACCCTCGACCCCGCCGCCGGAGCCTGCGATAGGATCCTCCCCACCGGAACCGTCGTCGAATAAAACCTGTTCTCAATATTCAGATCCACACCCGTCTTCAGCGCCGCCTCACTGGCCTCCGAGACGCTCATCCCCGCAAAGTCCGGAATCGTCACCTCATGGCCATGCAACGCAATCCGCAGCGTTATCGCCGCCGACAGCAGCATCACCGCCAGCATCGCCAGCGCCGTAATCGCAATCCTGAAGTAACGTTTCATCCCAGCCCCAGCATACAGTCAAGCTCCAACCTCTGAGAGTGCAACCCCCGCCGTAAGCCTCTCGCTTCCAGCTCCTAGCTCCTAGCTTCTAGCTCCAAGCCAAAGGCGAGAATTCAGCAGCTGGCAACGGACGACCCCAAACACCAGCAACCGCGACGACAGATCGAGAAGCACCACCAAAAAAGCTAGCAGCCCCCACCAAAAAGCTAGGAGCTAGATGCTAAAAGCTAAGAGCAAGCAGCCGTCCCATCTACCGCCGATTATCCGTAGCCGGCTCCGGATGAATAAACACCCTCGCCACCTGCGGATGATCCAGCCGAAACTCGCTCTCAAAGTTGGTAATCACCTCATGCACGGCCTCCATCGGAAGGTCATCCGGAAGCGTGCAGTGGCAGTTCACCTGCACGCTGTTCGCGGCTCCGCCATGCCCTCGCGTCAGCGAAATCTCGTGAATATCCAAAATCTCGGGGAAGTGGCTCGCCGTCTCCCGCAGCTGATTCTCCAGGTTCACACTGGGATCAATCTGCGCCGAGGTAGCAATCGTCGCCGGCTCGCTCTCAATGTGCGTCAGCAGCGTCGCAATCCCCGGAATCTCGGTCCGCATCTCCGTCTCCAGCGTCGTCGCAATCTCATGAGCTTCGCGCAGCGGCATCGTCTCCGGAACCTCCAGGTGCAGCTCCACATGCAGCGCCCCATCGTACTGCTGCACGCTCACATCGTGGATCGCCAGGTTCGACCGCGCCGCCACCGCGCGAATCTGGTCAAACACGCTCTCCCCCAGCGACGCCGTCGGCACCGTGCGAATCACCACATCCGCTCCCGGCAGCAGCAGTTGCACCGCCTCCGTCGCCGCAAACGTAATCTGTTCCGACCGCTGAAACGTCAGGTTTCGCGGCAGGCTCAGCGTCAAATCCACAAAATAATTCGATCCCGACCTCCGCACCCTCACCCTCCCCACCGACAGCACCCCGCCGACCGCCGCCAGGTCATGCACCAGCCTGCGGCTCACCTGCTCCCGCACCTCCGGAGGAGTAGCATCCAGCAGCGAATCCACCGTCTGTCGCGCCAGCCTCCACGTCACCCGCAAAATAATCGCGGCCACCACCAGCGCCGCAATCGGGTCCGCATACTCCAGCGCAGCAATGTGCAGCCGCTCCCCCGCAAACGCCGCCAGCAGCCCGAAAAACACCGCGGTCGACGACCAGATGTCCGTCCCAAAGTGGATCGCATCCGCCTCCAGCGCCTCGCTCCGATGCTCCCGCGCCACCCTGTGCAGCGCCCGCGACCTCGTATAGTCCACCGCAATCGACAGCAGCAGCACCGCAAACGGCCACACCGACCACCGCAGGTCCAAATGCCGATGATGCACAATCCGCTCAATCGCCTCACGCGCAATCCATGCGCACGACACCACCATCAGCACCGTCTCAAACGCCGCCGAAAGGTTCTCCAGCTTCCCATGCCCGTAGTTGTGTTCTTCATCCGCCGGCCGGTCCGCCACCCGCACCGTCAGCAGCGTAATCCCCGCCGCAATCAAATCAATAAACGAGTGCGCCGCCTCACTCAGCATCCCCAGCGACCCCGTCAGGATCCCCGTCAGCAGCTTCAGCAGCGTAATCCCCAGCGCCGCAAACACCGACGACTGCGCCGCTGATCTCTTCGCCGCCGACGACTGGCTTTGGCTCGCTAACACGGTCTCGCGCTCTCCAACCTCATCCAACCAAGCCCCATGGCCCTGAGCATACACGCGTCCCGCACCGCTACCGCTTCACCCCGCGATAAAGTCCCGCCGCCCGCAGCAAATATCCATCCCACGAGCTCTCCACAAACCCCGCCTCCGCCATCATCGCCAACATCTGCGGAGGCCGCGGGAACCTCGCCACCGACGCCGGAAGATACCGATACGCCGCCCGATCCCCCGAAATCATCCCTCCAAGCAGTGGAAGCACGTGCTGAAAGTAAATTCCATAGCCGAATCCACTCAACCCCCCCGGCTGATTACACTCCAGGATTCCAATCATTCCCCCCGGAGCCAGCACCCGGTACATCTCCGCCAGCCCTTCCGCATAGTTCGTCAGATTCCGAAACCCAAACGCCGCCGTCACCAGGTCGAAGCTCCCTTCCGCATACGGCAGATGCATCGCATCGCCCTCCACCCACACCGCATTCGCCGCCGCATACTTCACGCGAGCACGCCTCAGCATCTCCGCGGAAAAATCCAGCCCCGTCACCGGAGTCGCACTCTTCGGCCGTTCCTTCAACAGCGCCGCCGTCATATCCCCGGTCCCGCAACACACATCCAGCACCCGAGCGTCCGGCTGCGCCAGCACTGCCTGAAACCGCCTCGCTGCCCTCGACCACCACCGCCGGTCCAGCCCCATCGATAGCAGATGATTCAGCAAATCATAGCTGGGAGCAATCGAATTAAAAATCTCCTGCACATGCTCCGCCGCGGCCGCCTCCGTAGCCTCACCCGCCGGCCGCGCCCCCGGAGTCACACCGTCCTCGATGACGGGACTCACGCGATCACCCCAGCCTCTGCAACAATCCCCATCGCCGCCGCCATCAACTCCGCCTCGCTCACATCCTTCACCACCACCGCATCGCCAATCCCCACCGGCAGCACAAACGACCTCGCCCCACTCCGATTCTTCTTATCCTTCGCGGTCAACGCCACCAGCTCGTCCGCGTCCGCAATAAATCCTCGCATCGGTCCATACATCCGAATCACGCGCTCCATCCGCTCGGCCTCCGCGGCACTCACCGTCCCACGCCGCAACGCAATCCCCACGGCCGCAATCATGCCCCACGCCACAGCCTCGCCATGCAGCAGCTGCTTATATCCAGTGGCCGCTTCAATCGCATGCCCCAGCGTATGTCCCAAATTCAAAATCATCCGCACGCCCAGCTCGCGCTCATCCGCATTCACCACATCGGCCTTCACGCGAACGATGGCCGCCACCACGCTCGTCAGCAATGCGTTTCTCTTCGCATCGAAAGAATTCGTCATCTCGACCGAATCCGCACTCTGCGCATTTTTATAATCCGTCATCTCGACCGGAGGCGCGCCCTTTGCGCCGGAGTGGAGAGACCCCTGTATTCCCTCATTGCCGCCGAGAATCCCCGCGCTCTCCGCCTCCAACATCTCAAACAGCGCGCGGTCGCGAATAATCCCAGCCTTCACCGACTCCTGCAGCCCCGCCCGCAACTCCTCCGCCGGCAGCGTCTCCAGCACCGCCGTATCCGAGTACACCGCCAGCGGATGATGAAACGCTCCCACCAGATTTTTTCCCGCCGCCAGGTTCACGCCCGTCTTCCCGCCCAGCGAGCTGTCCACCTGCGCCAGCAGCGTCGTCGGAACCCCCACATACCGAATCCCGCGCATATACATCGCCGCCACAAACCCCGTCATGTCGCCAATCACGCCGCCACCAAACGCAATCAAAACCGAATCCCGATCCGCTCCATGCTGCGCCAGCTCTTCCACCAGCCGCTCCACCGTAGCCAGCCGTTTATGTTCCTCGCCTGCCGGCACCATCAGCTTTGTCATCGGAGCAGGGAAGCCACCCACCAGCCGCTCTCCCCACAGCCGGTCAATCTCCTCAGATGTCACCACAAACGCCCGCTGTTTCCCCGCCGCAATCCCTCCCGCCAGCAGCGCATCCACGCGCTCGCCCACCAGCCCCACCAACCCCGCACCAATCTCCACGTCATACGCAACCGACGCCGTACGAACAGCAATCGTCGAACTCTGAACCGCATTTGAACGAGTAATCATCGTACCTCAGGATACCGTGCTTTGTTTGCCACTGCTGTCACTTGGCCCGCTGGAACGAGAACGGGCCTATAGTCCTCCGAGACGCTCCATCCAAACGCCGCGAGCTTTAGGCAGGTAAGGTGCGTAGGAACTGTTCGAGGAGGTTAGCAGCCACTGCGGTGCGGTAGGCGGCTGTGGAGCGAATGTCGTCGATGGGGCAGGACTCGGAGGCGAGGGCGGCTCGTGCGCGAAGGACGGTGGTGGTGATGTCGGCGGCCGCAAGCGACGCGTTCAGGAGGGCGGCTTCTGTAGTATAGAGCCGCACGGGGCGGTCGGCGAGAGATGCAGCGGCGAGGCGAACTTCGGTGAGAGTGTGATGGTCGCCAACTGTTGCAATGGCGGCGAGGGCGGTCTTGGAGATGGCTTGGGCGTTGCGGGTGCCCACTTTGCGGATGAAGTGGTGGTGAGCCGGAGTGGGGAGGGGAATGGTTACGCTGTGGAGCAGCTCACCGGGGTGGAGGAGGGTACGTTTGTAGGCGAGGTGGAATTCAGCATAAGGGAAGGTGCGTTCGACGAGCTCACGGGTCTCGGGATTTGCGCTGATGAGGGTGACGGCGGCGTCGTAGACGAGAAGGGCGGGAGGGGTGTCAGCGGCGGGGGAGGCATTGCAAATGTTACCGCCAAGGGTGGCGCGGTTCTGGTTGGCAATGGAACCGGTCCAGGAGGCGGCGAGGGTGAGGAGGGGCAGCTCGGCTGCGATGGTGGGGTTGCGGCGGATGTCAGTGAAGGTGGTGTTGGCACCAAGGGTGATGGCGGTGGGGGTGGTTTGGATGAAGCGGAGCTCGGGGAGGTGGTTGATGGAGACGAGGGATTTTTGCTGAAGGCGGCCAGCAGCGAGAGCGACCATGAGTTCGGTGCCTCCGGCGATGGGGGTGTGGCGGCCATTGCTCAAGAGTGCGAGGGCCTCGGAGAGCGTGGCGGGGGCGATCAGGGCGAATTGGGTGGGGTCGGAGTGCATGGTCTAGTGGTTAGGGAGTAGCGATTTCGCGGCTGCTTGCCGGACGGATTCGAAGATGCGCATGTAGCCGGTGCAGCGGCAGAGGTTGCCGGCGAGGCCTTCGCGGATTTGGGCGTCGGTGGGATTGGGGTATTGAGCTAAAAGATGGTGCGTGGCGAGGATCATGCCGGGGGTGCAGATGCCGCACTGGGCTCCGCCTTGCTCAAGGAAGCATTGTTGGATGGGATGAAGGTGGGTCGCGTTGGCGAGGCCTTCGATGGTGGTTAGGGTGGCGTTGTCGGCTTGGAGCGCGGGGATCAAGCAGGAGTTCACCAACTCGCCGTTCATCAGGATGGCGCACGCACCGCATTCGCCCTCGCCGCAACCTTCTTTGGTTCCTGTGAGGTGAAGGTCATCGCGGAGGACGTCGAGGAGACGCTTAATGGGCGACACGGAGAGCGTTGCTGGCGTGTTGTTGATAGTGAGTTTGATGGTGGTCATAACGCTGTTGCCTCGCCGGAGATTGGAGAGACAACAGCAAGCGCTTTGACGCAAAGAACGCCAAGGTCCATGACAAGTTTCGGAAAGGAAGACATGGTCGTTCGCGACATTATGCATTGACCTCAGGGGACTCGGTGCGGGTGGCTTGATCGACTACGGGGTTTAGGTCTTCTGCGCCGCCGTGTGGGCGGGCGGTCAAGGATGTCAGGCGTTCATAAACATCCTCGGGGAGGAGAGGGATGGAGTTGAAGCCGATGCCGGTGGCGTTCTCTATGGCGTTGAGGATCGCCGGGGCGGGGCCGTCCATGGGCAACTCCCCGATGCCTTTGGCTCCGCCGGGGCCATGGAGGCTGGGGACTTCTTCGAAGGTGACGTGGATGTCGGGGAGGTCGGCGGAGGTGGGCATGATGTAGTTGGTCATCTGGTTGTTCATGAGGTGACCGTCTTTATAGACGCACTTTTCGTAGAGAGCGTAACCAATGCCTTGGGCGATGCCGCCTTCGATCTGGCCTTTAGCGAGGATTGGGTGGAGGACGCGGCCGACTTCCTGAAGGGCGTCGAAACGGGTGACCTGGACTTGGTATGTGTTGAGGTCAACGGCTACTTCGGCGACGTAGACGGCCCAGGCGTAACCGGGATAGGCGTCGCCGCGATAGAGGTCGTCGTCCCAGAAGATTTTGGCGGGAGGCTCGTAGCGAACGGAGGCGCGGAGGAAGCCTTGCTGGGCGTGATGGCGCTGGGCGGCGGCAATGAATTGCTCCCGCGTGTGGGGCGTGGGTAGCGCGGCCTGGGTTCGGAGGGTGGCGAGGACTTCATTGGCGGCGCGCTCGACTAATTTGCCGACGATCATGGCGGTGCGGCTGGCCACGGTGGGACCGGAGTTGGGGACTGCGGCGGTGTCTACTTCGTGAATGAGGATGTCATCGTAGGGGAGGTGGAGGGCTTCGGCGGCTACCTGGCAGAGGATGGTATTCGTCCCTTGCCCAAACTCTGTCGACGAGACCAAGACTTGGGGGCGGCCATCGGCGAGGATGTCGAGGTGGACGAGGGAGTTGAGGCGGCGCTCGCCGGAGCCGGTGAAGCCGGTGCCGTGCATGAAGGCGGCGAAACCTACACCTCTCTTGATTCGGGAATGCTGGTTCGATTCAGCGAAGGCGGCGCGTTTGGCGTGGTAGCCGGAGTCGGCGAGGGCGCGGGTAAGGAGGTGATGCATGTCTACGGGCTCGACGAGGGGTTGACCGGTGGCGGTGTGGTCTCCGGTGGAGAGGAAGTTGCGGCGGCGAAATTCCTCGGGGGTGAAGCCGATGGTGTAAGCGATCTTGTCCATGTGCCGCTCGAGGGCAAAGAGAGACTGGGGGGCTCCAAAGCCTCGGAAGGCGCCGTGGGGCGGGATGTTGGTGGCCATGGCCTTGGAGCGAACGCGGAGGTGCGGCCACTTGTAGGGGCCCGGCGCGTGGATGGTTGCGCGGGAGAGGACGACGGGGGAGAGGGTGGCGTAGGCTCCTCCGTCGATGGCCACGTCAATGGTGCCGCCGAGGAGCTTGCCGTCGCGGGAGACGGCCGTGCGGAGGCGAGTGCGGGAGGGGTGGCGCTTGGTGGTGGCGGCCATGTCTTCGCCGCGGTCGTAGATGATTTTTACCGGATGTCCGGACTTCATCGCGAGGAGCGCGGCGTGTGAGCCGATAACGGAGGGGAAGTCTTCCTTGCCGCCGAAGGCTCCTCCGGTTTCGACTTGAATGACGCGGCACTTTTCTTCGGGGAGATTGAAGACCAAGGTGAGGGCGTGGACGAGGTAGTATGGGCACTGCATGGAGCCACGGACGGTGACTCCACGAACGTGACCCGTGACGGGGTCGAGATCGCATTCGGCGATGACGCCATTGGGCTCGATGTAGAGCTGTTCTTGCGCGCCGGTTGTGTACTCTCCTTCAACGATGAAGTCGGCGGCCTCGAAGGCTTCGACAAGGGCTGATTCGGTGGGCGCAGCTTCGCCGGTATACATCTGGTAGTTTTTGAAGCAGTTGGGGGTGCCTCCTTCGGAGGAGCCGGGCCAGATGATGTTGTCGGTGTCGTTGGGGTCATTGATGAAGGCTGCAACGGCGGCTTCAGAGGCTTCGATGTTGAAGATGCCGGGGAGTTCGTCGTAGTCGATGTGGATGGCGGCTTTAGCAGCAAGTAAGGCCGATTTCTCGGGGTGGGCCAGGAGGAGGATGGGCTCGGCTACATGGTTGATTTCACGGGCCGCGAGGCAAGGATGATCCTTGGGGAGGTGGACGATGGCGTTTTCGCCAGGGATGTCGGAGGCTCGGACGATCGCGTATTCGGACCAGTTGATATGGGGCGCGAAGGTGATGGAGCGGATCGTGCCGCGTGCGATGGTGGAACGGACGGTGGCGCCGTGCCACATGCCGGGGAGGGTCAGATCGTCGATGTACTGTGCCGCACCGAGGACCTTGGGGCGACCCTCCTTGCGGAGTGGCGAGGAGCCGAGGATGGATTTGGTTTCGGACATGCGCCTCATGCCTGCGGGGTTTGGGGTATCCGATGAGGATAGTACGAAACGGGGTGCCGGCGCTAATGCTGAAAAGACGCTGAGAACCGGATTCGAATAGAATCTGATGTCTCAGGATGAAGACAAACGCTACGAAGTTGAAGCCACGGAATACTCCGCGCCAGGTGCTGTTTGCGAGCATGGTGGGAACGACAGTCGAATTTTTCGACTTTTATATTTATGCGACAGCTGCGGTGCTGGTGCTTCCGAAGTTGTTTTTTCCTTCGTCTGATCCGACGACGTCGACGCTGGCTTCGCTGGCTACGTTTGGGATTGCGTTTTTGGCACGGCCGGTAGGGTCGGCGTTGTTTGGACACTTCGGTGATCGGATTGGACGAAAGAAGACGCTGGTAGTGGCACTGTCGACGATGGGGTTGTCGACGTTCGCGATTGGCGTGCTGCCGGCGTATCAGGCGATTGGCGTGACGGCACCGCTGCTGCTGGCGCTGTGCAGGTTTGGGCAGGGGATTGGGTTGGGCGGGGAGTGGGGCGGAGCGGTGTTGCTGGCGGTGGAAAATGCTCCTCCGCACAAGCGGGCTCTGTATGGGATGTTTCCGCAGTTGGGTGCGCCGCTGGGATTTTTGCTCTCGGGAGGAACGTTTCTATTGCTGTCGCGGTGGCTGACGAATGCGCAGTTCTTTGCATTTGGATGGCGGCTGCCGTTTTTGGCTAGCGCGGTGCTCGTGCTCCTGGGACTTTATGTGCGGCTGACGATCACTGAGACTCCAGTGTTTGAGGCAGCGATGAAGCGAGCGGAACAGGTGGGCGTCCCGATGTTCGAAGTGTTGCGGAGGCATGGGCGCGAGCTTGTCGCGGGGATTCTGACTTGCCTGGCGACGTTCGTATTGTTCTATTTGATGACCGTATTTGCGTTGTCGTGGGGTACAACCGCGTTGCACTACAGCCGGGCGAATTTCCTAATGATTCAGTTGGTAGGGATTCTGTTTTTCGCTGCGACGATCCCCGTTTCGGCGCTGCTCGCAGAGAGGGGACGGCGGCCGGTGATGCTGGCGGTGACGGTGGCGATTGGGTTGTTTGGGCTGGTGCTCGGGCCGCTATTTGCGTCGGGACCGACTGGAGCTGTGGTGATGATGGCGGTGGGGCTGGCGCTAATGGGGATGACATATGGGCCGCTGGGCACGGTGGTATCCGAGCTGTTTCCGACGGCGGTGCGGTACACGGGGAGTTCGCTGGCGTTCAGTATGGCGGGGATTCTTGGGGCTTCGCTGGCGCCGTATGTGGCGACATGGCTGGCGAAGAATTATGGGCTGCGATACGTCGGATATTACCTGACGGGGTCGGCGGTGGTGACCTTGGTGGGGTTGATGATGATTCGGGAGACGAGAGGTGGGGATTTGCTCGTGGATGCAGCACCGCATTTGATTGAGTAGTGGGGCGGGCGAGGCACTCGGGGTTGGCGCGACCTCAGGTCACAGGCAAATTCTTACGCCGCGCTGCGGGATGGACCCGGCAGCGTGTGGGGTAAAGGCGGAGATGCCTCTCAATTGCTAGAAGTGGCGGAGCTTGGGGCGGGGCGGAGTGGAGTCGGTGAGCGGTGGAACTTCGGTAGGGCGGGGTGGCGCGGGGCGCTCCATATTCTTTTCAATGGAGCGGCTGACGAGATCTCGTGAGCCGAGGCCGATGGCGAGAGAGAGGGTGAGGACGATACCTCCAAAGAGGATGCCGAAGGCGAGTTCGACGACGGAGCCTCCGATCTGGAGGTGGTCGAGCGCCATGGCGGCGGTGAAGACGAGGACGAGCCATTTGATTCCGTGGGAGAGGAATCGGGCGTATTGAAGTTGGGCGTTGACAGCTCCGATTAGGACAGTGCGGGCGAGGAAGCGGGAGAGCAGGCTGCCGGCGAGCAGGATGAGAATAGCTCCGGTGACGTGGGCGACGTAGGGGAGAAGGAAGACCGTATAGCTGGAATCCACGGCGTAAGATGCGTCGAATGCAGAGATACCGATGGCGACGCCGACTAGAACAAAGACCCAGAAGGTGACTCGAGCGGCGAGCAGGGTGGGGGAGTTGGAGCGGGACCAGTCGGCTATGAAGACGGCGGAGCCGGGAGCTTCATGGGAAGCTAGACGGTCGTCAAAGCGTAGCGCAGAGAGCAGCGTCCGGACGAGGGCGGAAATGGCCCAGCCGATGAGGGTGAAGACAACGAGGGCGAGCAGGAAGGCGAGGATTCCGGGGAGGAAGCTGGCCAGAACGAGGACGACCCTGTGGAGGGATTGATGGAGGGCGGAGCTGATCTGCTGTCCTAATTGTTGTCCCATGGTGGTGAAGATTCCCTTCCTGAGTTTTGATGCGGAGACGCGGGGTCTGTGGTGCCTGAATGCCTAGGGATTGAATCGGTCGGGCCAGCGCCAGCGGGAGACGATGTAGGATTTCTCGTCTTCGAAGGCGGCGGCGGTGATTTCGATGGCCTGGGCGGCGCGGGTCGGGTCGTCGGCTACGTTACGGAGGTGGGAGGCGACCCATGCTAGGTAGAGTGGGGTCATGGCACCCAGAAGATGATTGCGATTGAGGGTGCGGAGGTGGAACGCGAGTGTAAAGTCGTAAACGATCCGGGCCCAGAGGTCGGGCTCGAGGGTGAAGTCGTCTGCGGGGAGTTGGGCGAGCTTCTTGAGTGCGAGGCGTGATTGGGGAGGGAGGACGAGGGACCAGATTTCCTGGAGATTGTCCTGCGCCAGATGGAAGCTTTCGATCATTGAGTGGATCTCGGGCGAGGCAGCGACGAGCTCGGGTAGGGACGCTGAAGGGGTAACGGGGGTTCGGAGGGGGAGGCTTCGGGCTCGCTGCCAGAAGGAGGCTTTGGCATCAATGTCGGTGAAGAGGGAAGACGCGACGGTGGTGAACAGGGTGTTGAAGTCGGTCTGGGAGGGAGGAGGCGAGGGAGGAGTGGCGTCGCCGGCGGGGATTTCGCGGACGGAGAAGCCGGCGATGGCAGCCTCTGCGACCGGCCAGAGAAGGAGGGAGGACTGATTGAGGGCAACGAGGCGCTGGGTAGTGGAGAGAAGACGTTGCGCCATGCGGGAGGAGAGGGCGGCATCGACGGGAAGGGGAAGATGAATATCGACGCCGAAGAGGGCTCTGGAGAGGGGATAGAGGAGGGCGGAGTTGACGAGGGCGTCATTGGGGCCGAGGTTGAAGCGGGGGAGGACCAGGTCGACGTTCTTCGTGCGGACGGCGTCGGCGAGGCTGCGGAGTAGTGGAGGGTTGAGCGGGGCGTGATCATCGCCAAGGAGGATGACAGCGCGAGGGTTGCGGTCTGCGACGATGTGGGCGGCGGCGGCATAGTCTCCAACGGAGAGGACCCAGCCGACCTCGGTCAGGGTCCGGGCGTAGGGTATGAACTCGAGCGAGGGCCATTCGTTGGCGGCGTTGGGGGGATTCGAGGAGGCGACGAGGACGGATTCGCCGGGAAAGGCTGAGGCGATGGCTTCGAACGCGGAGGGTAGCCCGTCCGCGGGTATGGTGGGAAGGCAGACGAGGACATCGCCAGCGGCGCGAGAAGCCGCCGAGGGGGCATTGGGGAGTGCGGCGTCGTCGAGGATGGAAGTGGATGCCATAGAGGAGTGGGTGGTAATCAATCCAGGTGCATGCAGCGATTATGCACCGTTTCGCGCCAAGGTGAGTAGGCCCCTAAGGGGTATGACGATCCACGTGGGTCGGTTGTTTAACTCGTAGAGAAGCTCGTAGCAGGCCTTTTCCAGCAGGAAGGCTTGAAGCATGGCTGGGTGCGCAGCGTCCTGGGTCGCGGGCGCGGCTTCCAGAGTCAGCGGAGGCTGAGGGAGAAGAGTGGGGTGCTTGAGGAGGGTGGATCGGTACGCGGTGAGGAAGGTGTTGGAGACGGTGGCCTCCCATCCTGCCGCCCATGCTTGCAGATTGGCGGCGTGGGCGGGCGTGCGTTGGATCGCAGTGTTGAGCGCGGAGTGGGCTGCGTAGCTGAAGCTGCGAAGCATTCCGGCGACATCGCGGAGAGGGGATTGCTTGCGGCGGCGTTCGGCGAGCGGGCGGGCGGGTTCGCCTTCGAAGTCGATGATGAGGAAGTCGGGGTGGGATTTGGATTGGGTACGAAGGACCTGGCCGAGGTGGTAGTCGCCGTGGATGCGGATTCGCTGGCCGAAGACGGCGGGATCTCCGGTGAGGGACTGGATGCGGGCGAGTAGCGACTCGCGCAGAGTGATTAGCCTGTTCGCGAGGTCGATAGCATCGGGAGAGAGGGTTGTAGTCGGGTTCTGAATGGCGGCCTGGAGGGCATTGAGGGCGGTGGTGGCTTGGCGATCGATGCGCTCGCGGTCAACGGCGAGGTCTTCAGCGGTGGTGGGCTCAGCGGCGAAGGCGAGATCGTCGGTTGGGGTGGCGAGGGCGAGATGCAGCTCGGCTGTGCGGCGGCCTAGTAGTTCGGCTGCGGCGAGGTACTCGGCGGCATAGTGGAAGATCGCGTCGGCGGAAGCTGAGGGTCTCTCCGACTCCGGTCGGGATGAAAGGGTGGGGGGAAAGGGCAGCGTCGCGACGGTAGTGTAGAAGTGATCGAGCTCGTTGAGTGTCCAGGCCCAGCCGTCGCCCTGGTTGGGCGCAAAGGTCTGGAGGAAGGCGAAGGTGGTGCTATCTGAAGAGCGGTGAAGGTCGCCGAGGTATGCGGGTATGTGGGGAAAGTGAGCGACCTCGGTGAGGAAATGTGTGATTTCGACATCGGGATTTTCTCCGATACGGAGGTGACGGAAGAGCTTGAGGATGGCTAGGTTGTCATAGAGGATGCTGGTGTTGGACTGCTCGGCTGAACCGAGGCTAGAGGGGATGTCGGTGAAGCGTTTGGCGTCGAGTGCGGAGGACTGCGTGGCGATGAGATCGGAGGTGTTGGAGGGATTAAAGATTTTATTGAGAAGCGCGGACTGGAACGCGGGGCTGGCAGTGGCGTCGAAGAGGGTTGTGGCGGGATCGAGGACAGCGATAACGGCGGAGGGCGAATTGGCGCGGAGCGATGCAGCTTGTTGCTGCGATGCTATGGCGAGAGGGAGTTGATAGAGGTCGGTGGTGGCGTCGTCGTAGGTAAGCTCAACTAGCGCTAGTACGGAGGCCGCATCGATGGCGATGGTGGAAGTGATGCCGGCAGAGCGAATAGTCCGGGACTTGCCGCCAAACCACCGCTGCTGCGCGATGTAGGAGATCAGAGAGGTGGTGAGGAGATCGAGATTGGTCTGCATGAGGCCGGCGATGGTGAGCGGTGCGGCGGCAGAGACGGCGATGTCTTCGGAGCGGGGGAGGAGCGGGGCGGTTGTGGAGACGATCTCGGACGGTGAGAGGTTGACGGGAACTACGGCCGCTCGCATATTAGCGGGTTGGAGCTCGAGCCAAAAGAAACTGTAGGGCGCGAGGGTGATCTGGTAGGCCTGGTCGGTGATGGGGGGGAAGGGGACATAGCCCAGCATCTCGACGGGCTGGCGGCCGGCGAACTTTGAGAGGTCGAGTTGTACAGGCTGCGCGAAGCGGGAGAGATTAGCCACGCAAAGGACGGTCTCGGAGTGAGCGTCGGCATCTGAGGCGTCCGCGCTGGAGGGCTCTTTGTACTCGCGGATGTAGGCGAGGACCTTACGATTTTCAGGATGGAGGAATTCCTGCGTGCCGCGGCCGAAGACCTGAAAGATTTTGCGCAGCGCGATCATATTGCGCGTCCAGTGGAGCAGCGAGGAGGCGTCGGACTGCTGCGCTTCCACGTTGATCGCCTGATAGCCCCAGATGGGATCCATAATGACCGGGAAGTACAGCTTGGCAGGGACGGCTTTGGAAAATCCGGCGTTGCGATCGGAGTTCCACTGCATGGGAGTGCGGACACCGTTGCGATCGCCGAGGTAGATGTTGTCGCCCATACCGATCTCGTCTCCGTAGTACATGATGGGCGTGCCGGGGAAGGATAGGAGGAGGGAGTTAAGGAGCTCAATGCGGCGGCGGTTATTGTCCATCAGGGGTGCGAGGCGGCGGCGGATTCCGACGTTGATTCGCATGCGGGTATCGGCGGCGTAGGCGAGGTTCATATAGTCGCGCTCGTCGTCGGTGACCATCTCGAGGGTAAGCTCATCGTGGTTGCGGAGGAAGAGTCCCCACTGGCAGTTGGCGGGGATGGGCGGAGTCTGCGCCATGATGTCGGTGATGGGGAGACGGTCTTCCTGGCGAAGCGCCATGTAGATGCGCGGCATCAGGGGAAAGTGGAAGGCCATCTGGCACTCGTCGCCGTCGCCGAAGTAGGGGCGGACGTCGGCGGGCCACATGTTGGCTTCGGCGAGGATAAGCCTATTTTCGTACTCGGCGTCCATGACGGAGCGAATGTGCTTGATGAGGAGATGAGTCTCCGGGACGTTTTCGCAGCTGGTGCCGTCGCGCTCGACTAGGTAAGGGATGGCGTCGAGACGCAAGCCGTCAACTCCCATGTCCATCCAAAAGCGCATCGCATTGAGGACCTCTTCCATGACGCGGGGGTTATCGAAGTTAAGATCGGGCTGATGGGAGAAGAAGCGGTGCCAGTAGTACTGCTGGGCGACGTCGTCCCAGGTCCAATTGGATTTTTCAGTATCGGTGAAGATGATGCGGACGCCTTCGAATTTCTTGTCCGTGTCGGACCAGACGTACATGTTGCGGTCGGGAGAATCTTTGGGAGCTCGGCGGGCACGCTGGAACCAGGGGTGCTGATCGGAGGTGTGGTTGATGACGAGCTCGATCATGACCTGCATGTTGCGGGCGTGCGCTTCGTCGAGGAATTGCTGGAAGTCTGCGATGCTACCGTAGGAGGGATTGACGTTGGTGTAGTCGGAGATATCGTAGCCGTCGTCCCGGAGGGGCGACGGGAAGAATGGAAGAAGCCAGAGGCAGGTGACGCCGAGTTCCTGGAGGTAGTCCAGCTTGGAGATGAGGCCTTGAAAGTCGCCGATGCCGTCGGCGTTGGAGTCGGCGAAGGCGCGGACGTGGATCTCGTAGATGATCGCGTCTTTGTACCACAGGGGATCGGTGGCGCTGCAGGGCTTCTTCATGCGTGCTTGGTTGCCTCTTGGGTTGTGGGCATCTTTGCGGTTTGATGCAGAGCGGTGAAAGGGGGGTGGCTCGAATTGTGGAGGACCCAATTTCAGAATCGAGATGTGGGCCTCCGAAGGTGCAGTTATGTTCGGGTGATGCGGAAGATGTGGGCGGTTGTAGCTGGGGTGAGGGCTACATAGTTGTATTGGCCGCTCCAGGTGTAGCTCGCGCCGGTGAGGAGATCTTCAACGATGAAGGTCGCGTCCCAGGGAAGGTTGAGTTTGTCGAGGGCGAGGTCAACGATTCCGGATTGAGGGTTGATGGGATCAAGGTTGACTACAGTGAGGATGATGTTGGTGTAGTCGGATGAGGACTTGGAATAGACGAGCAGGTTGTCGTTCGCGATGGTGTGGAAGTGTAGGTTCTCATTGCGCTGTACCGCCGGGTTTTCGTGGCGAATGCGGTTAAGTTGGGTGATGAGTGGCGCGATGGAGTTGGGGTCATCGCGGTTCCAATGGCGGAGTTGATATTTTTCGCTATCGAGATATTCTTCACTGGAAGTTTTGCCGGCGGCTGGTTTGGCTGGACGTCCTTCCAGTAATTCGTAGGCGGGGCCGTAGATTCCGTAGTTGGAGGAGAGAGTGGTTGCGAGGATGACCCTCTGCTGGAAAATAGAGCGGCGCTGAGCGAGGTCATCGATTTGGAATTGCGCGTGGAGGATGTCGGGGGTATTGGGCCAGACGTTGGGACGGAAGAAATCGGAGACGGGTGGATTGCAGATCTCTTCGAAATATTCGATGAGGTCAGCCTTGGTATTGCGCCATGTGAAGTAGGTGTAGGACTGGCTGAAGCCACCCTTGGCAAGCGAGTACATAACGTGGGGCCGGGTAAAAGCTTCGGCCAGGAAGAGGGCGTCCGGCGTAGTCTTGTGTACTTCGGCGATGCACCACTCCCAGAACGGGAGCGCCTTGGTGTGTGGGTTGTCGACGCGGAAGACGCGAACGCCGCGATCGATCCAGAATTTGAAGACGCCGAAGAGGGCGTCCCAGAGTCCGCGCCAATCCGAGGACTCGAAGTTGAGAGGGTAGATGTCCTGATATTTTTTAGGAGGATTTTCGGCGTACTGGATGGTGCCGTCCGGACGATGCGAGAACCAGGCGGGATGGGCGGCGACCCACGGGTGGTCGGGGGAGCACTGAAAAGCGATGTCGAGCGCGATGTCGATATTGTGGGACTGTGCGGTGTGGACGAGGGCGTCGAAGTCGGCAAGGGTGCCTAGTGCGGGGAGGATTGCAGTATGTCCGCCTTCGGGTGCTCCGATGGCCCAGGGGCTGCCTACGTCGTTGGGTTCGGGCGTGGTCGAGTTGTTGCGACCTTTGCGGAAGGCTGTGCCGATGGGGTGGATGGGCGGCATGTAGAGGACGTCGAAGCCCATCGCAGAGATTTCTGGGACGCGTGCCGCGACGTCGCGAAGGGTTCCGTGGTGCCCGGGGTTCAGTGATGACGAGCGGGGAAAGAGTTCATACCAACTAGAGAAGCGGGCGCGCTCGCGGTCGATCCATAGGGGGAGTTCGGTGGAATATTTTGTGGCGAAGCCTAAATCAGGATATTTGGCGACGAGGGCGATGAGATCGGTCGTGATGGGAGAGTCGTAGAGGGCGAGGTTTTGGTCCGCGAGTCTGCGGAGATCGGCGGCGGCAGCCGTGAGTTTTCTCGCATCGGCAGATTTGGCTTTGGCGCGTAACGCTACGGCGTCGAGATGATTGGCACCGATGCGGAGAGCTAGGGGGATGTCCTGCGCTGAATCGGTCTGGGCGGCGAGGCGCTTGGCGAGGTCGTGTGTCCAGGTGTCGAAGTGGTCGATCCAGGCTTCGATGGTGAAGTACCAAAGTCCTAGCCTGTCTGCGGTGAAGGTGGCGGACCAGAGATCGTTGGTGAGTGCGGCGAAGGGAGTGGCCTGGGTTTTGCGTTGGGACGCGTGGCGGTAGAGCAGGCGTGCAGCGACGTGATCGTGGCCGTCGCCGAAGATGGCGGCCGTGATTTCGATGAGGTCACCGAGGATTCGCTTGGCGGGATAGCGTCCGTCGTTGACGGACGGTTGAATCTCTTCAATGACGATTCGTTTGCGGCCTTCGGTTGGCTTCATGCTCGGTGCGACTCCTTTGAATTCTTTGATGCGGTTTGCTGACTGTGGTCGATTCGTACGAGCCCATGATAATCCGTCGTGGCATGTGGTGTGGGAGTACGGCTGAGATGAATGCGCGTGCATCGAAGTAAAGGAGTAGATCAAAGGGCATCCAAAACATGGAGCGCGCCCGAATGGAGGGAATTTGCCCGAGAGAGCGAAGCGAAAATCATTACCGCTGCACGGAGCTCGCATTGAGGACTATGCGGTGATCGGAGATTGCGAGACGGCGGCGTTGGTGAGCCTGGATGGGTCGATTGACTGGCTGTGCTGGCCCACGTTCTCCTCGGGTGCCTGCTTTGCGGCACTGCTGGGGACTGCGGAGAACGGGTTCTGGCGAGTACGTCCTGTGGATCAGATTGTCGCTAGGAGCAGGCGCTATCAGCCGGGAACAATGATCGTCGAGACGACGTTCGTGACAAAGGGTGGAGAAGTCTGTTTGACGGATTTTATGCCTCCACGCGGGAAGCATTCAGATGTGGTCAGGATAGTGCGCGGAATTCGCGGCAAGGTAAAGATGCATATGGACCTGGTGCTGCGATTCGATTATGGGCTGACGGTTCCGTGGGTGACGAAACACGTGCAGGAGGTGCGAGCAATTGCGGGGCCAAATATGACCGTTCTTCGTAGTGAGTGCATGGGGGGAACGGCTGCGGAGTTACACGGGGAGGACATGACAACGATGAGCGACTTTGTGTTGTGTGCCGGCGACCAGGTTTGCTTTACGCTGACGTATGCGGGGTCGACGGAGGATGTTCCCGTTGCAGTGCCGGTAGAAGATGCTCTCCGGGATACGACTGAGTATTGGTGTGCGTGGTCGGATAGATCGACGTACGTGGGGAAGTATGGCGAGGCAGTGCAGCGCAGTTTGATGACGCTGAAGGCCTTGACCTATCGGCCAACGGGTGGAATAGTTGCGGCGGTGACGGCGGGGCTTCCGGAAAGCATTGGCGGTGAGCGCAACTGGGACTACCGCTATTGCTGGCTGCGGGACACGTCATTCATGTTGCTGGTGCTGATGAGCGCCGGGTATACGGATGAGGCGGTGCGATGGAGGCTATGGCTCTTGCGCGCGATTGCCGGATCCCCGGGGCAGATACAGAGCCTATATGGAATTGATGGAGAGCGGCGTCTGATGGAGTGGGAGGTAGGATGGCTGGCAGGCTATGAGCATTCGCTGCCGGTGAGGATTGGGAATGCAGCGGCTGAACAGTTTCAGTTGGATGTGTATGGAGAGGTTTCGGTCGCATTGGGTCGAACACCGGTGGCGGATGACGAGTTGAAGACGCCGTCGCTGGAAATGGAAGCGGCCTTGATCGATCATCTCTGCAGGGTGTGGCCTTTACCGGATGAGGGGATCTGGGAGACGCGCGGTGGAGCGCAGCACTTTGTCTATAGCAAGGTGATGGCGTGGGTGGCACTGGACCACGCAGTAAAGCGGCATGAGCAATTCGATGGCGGTGGCGATGTGAAGCGATGGCGAAAGAATCGTGACATGCTGCACAAGGAGATTTGCGTGAAAGGATTCAATAAAAAGTTGAACTCATTTACGCAGAGCTATGGATCGAAGATCCTCGATGCTTCGTGCCTGCGGATGGTGCTGGTGGGGTTTCTCCCCCCGGATGATCCTCGGATGGTGGGAACGATTGACGCGATTCAGCGATCGCTGACAAAGGATGGATTGGTGCAGCGGTACGACACCGCAGCCATGAAGGATGGATTGCGTGGCAGTGAGGGGACATTTCTGGCGTGCAGCTTCTGGATGGTGACGTGTTTGTGGCTGATTGGCCGGAAGGAGGAGGCGACGGCGATGTTCGAACGAATGCTGTCGCTGCGTAATGATGTGGGGTTATTGAGTGAGGAGTATGACGCGAAGGCGAAGCGGATGTTAGGAAATTTTCCACAGGCTTTGTCGCATATCGGCTTGCTTCATGCGGCATTTGCGCTGTCGGGGCAATGGCGTCCGGAGACAAGTTAGCGTCGGGGACCCAGCGACGAGGAATGGATGCAACCTCAAGTGCGGATGCCAGAATCTATCTAGTTTGACTAGATAAATGTTTTGTCAGGAGAGAACCAACTATGGGGCGTGTGCCTGGTTCGACATATCGCCTGCAGTTGCACAAGGGCTTTAGTTTTGATGACGCAGTAGCGATCGTTGAGTACCTGAAGGCGCTTGGGGTGACGCATGTGTATAGCTCGCCGTATCTGCAGGCCGCTCCGGGGAGCACGCATGGATATGATGTCGTGGATCATCGCAAAGTAAATGAGGAGTTGGGGGGAGCGGAGGCGCATGAGCGCTTCTGTAAGAAACTCAGTGATAGTGGGCTCGGACAAGTGCTGGATACAGTGCCGAACCACATGAGCTTGGGCGCGCAAAACCGTTATTGGTGGGACGTGCTGGAGAACGGGACGAATAGCCGATACGCAAGCTTCTTCGATATTGATTGGAACTCGTCGGAGGAGAGGTTGCGAGATAAGGTGCTGGTGCCGATCTTGCCGGACCAGTATGGACGTGCGCTGAGCGCGGGTGGGGTGGTGGTGGTTCGCAAGGGCGCGTTGTTCATGGTGGAAGCGGCGGGGCAGACATTTCCGGTGTCGCCGACAAGTTTGTCGATGATTTTAGGGAGGGCGGCAGACTATGCAAAGAGCGATGCGTTGAGCTTTGTGAGTGCGAGCTTTGCTCGCTTGCCGACTCCGGATTTCTGGGATCGGCGAACCATTCTTGCAAGACATCGGGATAAGAATGTGTTGCATGGATTGCTGGAGCGACTGTGCAGGACAGAAGCCAATCTGCCTGAGGCGATTGACCGCGTTGTGCGCGAGTTGAACGCAAATGTGGATCTGCTTGATGAGTTCCTATCGCAGCAGTATTACCGGTTGGCTTATTGGAAGACGGCGGATCAGCAGTTGGGATATCGCAGATTTTTTGATGTAAATACCTTGATCGGACTGCGAGTCGAACGGGAGTTTGTGTTCGATGAGACGCATGCGCTGATTGTGAAGTGGCTCAAGCAGGGAGTTCTGGATGGAGTTCGGGTAGATCACCCGGATGGTTTGCGGGATCCGAAACAATATCTTGAGCGGCTTCGTGAACGAGCTCCGGATGCGTGGATTGTGGGAGAAAAGATTCTTGAGCCCGGCGAGTGGATGCGTCGAGACTGGCCGATTGAAGGAACGACGGGATATGACTTTCTGAACGTCGTTATGGGAGTGCTGGTCCATGGAGACGGGCTGAAACGACTGGGAGAGCACTACACCGCTTTTACAGGAGACACGACGGAGTTTCCGGTGGTCGCGCACGACAAAAAGATTGCGGTGACGCAAGAGGCTCTCGGTAGCGATGTGAATCGGCTGGCCAGTTTGTTCGTGGATATTTGCGAAGGGAATCGTGACCAGCGGGACTTTACCCGCGCCGAAATTCGGCGCGCGATCCGTGAGGTGGCCGCTTGCTTCTCGGTGTACAGAACGTATGTGGTGCCGGAGCGAAACGAGATCGAGGGTGAAGATCGCGAGCGCATCGAGCATGCGACCGAGTGTGCGAAGGCAAATCGCGTGGATATCGACGGCGGCTTGTTCGATTTTATGCGGGACGTTCTGACACTGAAGGTGACTGGAAAAATTGAGACGGAGTTTGTGAATCGCTTCCAGCAGTTCACTGGACCGGTAATGGCGAAGGGCGTGGAAGATACTGCGCTGTACTGCTCAAATCGTCTGGTAGCGATGAATGAAGTTGGCGGCGATCCGGATTGTGACGGGTTCAGCTTGGATTATTTCCACGACTACAACGCAAAGATGCAGGAGACGTTTCCAACCACGATGACTGCGCTGGGCACGCATGATACCAAGCGCAGCGATGATGTTCGTGCGAGGATGCTGGTGTTGAGCGAGATGCCAGATGCGTTTGCAGAGGCCGTGCGGCGGTGGAGCGCGAAGAATGCAAAGCATCGGAGTGGAGATCAGATCGATACGGGGACGGAGTGGTTTCTGTACCAGACGCTGGTGGGTGTTTGGCCGATCAGCGCGGAGCGTTTGCGGGAGTATATGCGGAAGGCGATGCGCGAGGCAAAGATACGAACGAATTGGGTGTGGAACAATGCGGACTATGAAGTCGCATTGAATGCGTATATCGATTCGCTACTGGGGGATGCGGGTTTTGTCATGGAGTTGGAGAAGTTTGTAGGGGGCATTGCCGAGGCGGGGCGTGTCAATTCGTTGGCACAGACGCTGTTAAAGTACACGTCGCCGGGAGTGCCGGACACGTACCAGGGAGGGGAATTATGGGATTTTTCTTTGGTGGATCCGGACAACCGACGACCAGTGAATTATGCGGTTCGGAGAAAGCTGTTGAAAGAAATTGAAGGGTTGTGTGCGACGCAGGTGATGGAGCGCAGTGAGGAGGGATTGCCCAAACTTTGGGTGGTGCATCGCGCGCTGTGTTTGCGAATGGAGCATCCGGAGTGGTTTGGTGCTGAGGCGGAGTATGTGCCAGTGACGGCAGAGGGATTGCAGCGGGATCGCGTGATTGCGTACCTTCGAGGTGGGAGCGTGTTGACGGTAGTTCCGCGGTGGTCTCATGAGGCGGCAGATTGGGGAGAGACGACGATTGCGGTTCCGGAAGGTCGGTGGGTGAATCGGATGACGGACATGGATGTGCCTGTCGGCAAGGTACGAGTGGGCGATCTGCTGACGGAGTTTCCGGTGGCGTTGCTGGTGCGAAACGTCTAGACGCAACAACGGCTCGATGAAGGAGAATTAATCTATGTATACGTTTGGCGTATGGGCGCCGAAGGCGAACACGATGTCGCTGAAGTGGCGCGGCAGTGTGTTGCCGATGGATGGTCCGAATAAGCGCGGATGGTGGACCCTGCAGGTGGAAGGGGCCGTGTGTGGTGACGATTATTCATTCCTGATGAATGACGACCCGACGGCGTATCCCGATCCTCGTGGATTGCGGCAGCCGAATGGGGTTCATGGACCGTCGCGGGTTTATTGCCATGATGAGTTTGAGTGGCACGATCAACTTTGGAGAGGATCACCGAGAACGGGAGCTGTGCTGTATGAGGTGCACATCGGTACGTTCAGTAAGGCTGGAACGTTCGACGGAGCCGTCGAACATTTGGATTATTTGGTGGATATTGGGGTGACGCACATTGA
The DNA here is from genome assembly GCA_027452215.1 of Granulicella sp. Classification (GTDB taxonomy): domain Bacteria; phylum Acidobacteriota; class Terriglobia; order Terriglobales; family Acidobacteriaceae; genus Granulicella. Next base: position 39,281 of record DAIDGQ010000027.1, read on the forward strand.
AGTGATGCCTGTTGCGGAGTTTGCCGGAGATAGAGGATGGGGCTATGACGGCGTTGCCTTGTTTGCGACGCACGAGCCTTATGGTGGACCGGACGGATTCAAGCGACTGGTCGATGCCTGTCACGCGAAGGGTCTTAGCGTAATACTGGATGTGGTGTACAACCACTTTGGGCCGGTGGGAAATTACGCGACTAAGTTTGGGCCCTATCTTACGAACAAGCACCGTACGCCATGGGGTGACGCGGTGAATCTGGACGAGGGTGGTAGTGACGAGGTACGGAGATTCTTCTGCGACAACGCACTAATGTGGCTGAAGGATTATCACTGCGATGGTTTGCGCCTCGATGCAGTGCATGAGTATTACGATAAGTCGGCCGTGCATTTCATGGAGCAGCTCTCAGTGGAGGTGGAACGACTGAGTGCAACGGTGGGACGCGAATACTACCTGATTGCAGAAAGTGATTTGAATGACCCGAGGGTGATTCGACCGCGCGAGGCGCACGGGTATGGAATGGATTCCCAGTGGAGCGATGACTTCCATCATGCGCTCTTTTCGTTGTTGTATACGAAGGAGCCGGGGCGAGGATATTACGGAGATTTCGGGAGGCTGGCCGATCTACATAAGGCGCTAAAGCATGCGTATGTGTATGACGGGCAGTATTCAACCTATCGGAAGTGCAAGCATGGACGGCTAGCGGAGGGATTGTCGGCGCACCACTTTGTGCATTTCGATCAGAACCATGACCAGGTGGGAAATCGTGCGCAGGGTGAACGACTGGAGCATCTTTGCGGAATGGATGCGGCGAAGGTTGCGATTGGTTTGGTGTTGATGGCTCCTTATGTGCCGCTGTTGTTTATGGGCGAGGAGTTTGCAGCGTCAACGCCGTTTCTGTACTTCGCGGATCACGACGACGAGGAGATGCGGAGGCTGGTGGCCGAGGGGCGTAAACGGGACTTTGCGCTATTTGGATTTGGAGATGACGTTCCGAATCCGGAGGAGATGGAGACGTTTCAGCGGTCGAAGTTGAATTGGGACGAGGTGGGTGAGGGACGACATGCGGAGATGCTGGCGTGGACGAAGGCGTTGATTAAGCTGCGGCGATCGACGGTGGCGTTGAATGACGGAAGCATGCAGCACCTGATGGTGTCGAGCGATGAGGGAAAGCGGACGCTGGTGTTGCAACGGGACGAGGTGCGTATTGTGCTCAATATGGGGAGGGAAACTCAGCAGTTCGACCTGCTGGAAGGTGAGGAGCTGCGACTGGTATCGCGGGAGAGTTTGGAGGTCAGGGCCCGCACGGTGGAGCTGCCAGGGATGACGTTGGCTGTGTTGATGTCGAGTCCAGAAGAGGCGGAGGAGCGCGAGGTGCATTGAGGCTGAGATAATGGCGACACGAAAAAGGGGGATGGAATTGTGTCGATCAAAACGATCAGTAGCCGTGAGGTGTATCGGAACCCGTGGTGCAGCGTGCGGGAGGATGTGATTGAACGGGGCGGGGCTGCGGAGGGCGAGCCGAAGCGGGGAATCTATGGGGTGATGGATAAGGACCCAGCGTGCATCGTGATTCCGCTCGAGGTGGCGGCTGACGGAGAGTTTGTGTGGCTGGTGAGACAGTACCGGTACACGGTGGGTGACACCTACTACGAGCTGCCGCAAGGCGGTTGGGAGACGGCAGAGGTGGACCCGGAGGAGCTGGCTCGTGGGGAGCTAGCCGAAGAGACTGGGCTTCGTGTGGAGCGCATGGTTAGGCTGGCGGACTTGTGGATTGCGTATGGAGCCATGCGGCAAATTCATCATGTGTTTCTAGCTGAGGGGTTGAGCCATGGTGAGACCGAACGCGATCCCGAGGAGCATGACATGACTGTGCACCGGGTGGCAGTGACTGAGTTTGAAGCGATGATATTGGACGGGAGAGTGATGGATAATTGCACCGTTGCGGCGTGGGGTGTGTATCGAGTGTGGAAGGATAAGCTGGGAAAGTCGTAGGAGCCGGAGTTGCTTTGGTGAGGTCAAGTTTTAAGTAGCCGTTGGGGAGATTGTTTTAAGAAGGTGCGGGATTGGTGTAGGCTGAACGTCATTACTGCTGATGAAAGGGTTGACATGTTCAAGATGAGGCTGAGGTGCCTTGGTGTTGCGCTGGGGTGTGTCGTCGGAATGCAGGCGCAGGCAAAGGTGGAGACGCAGGAGCCTGTGCAGCACGAGTATGTGATTAAGAACTTCAAGACTGAGAGCGGCGTGGTGCTCCCGGAGGCGAAGATCCTATACGGAACGTACGGAAAGCTGGATGCAGCGGGAGATAATGCGGTGCTGTTGCCGTCGCACTACATGGCGGAGATGCATGGGTATGGGTGGTTGATTGGGGAGGGAGGAATCGGGAAGGGCAAGGCGCTCGATCCGACAAAGTTGTTTCTCGTGACGAGCGAGTTATTTGGGAATGGGCGATCGAGTTCGCCGAGTAATACTCCGGAGCCGTTCCATGGGCCGAGGTTCCCCGTGATGACGATTCGGGACAATGTGAACGCGGTACATCAGATGCTGACTGAGCAATTGGGGGTGAAGCACCTGAAGGCCGTGATCGGGTTTTCGATGGGCGCGCAGCAGGCATTTCAATGGGCAGTGAGCTATCCGGATTTTATGGACCGGATAGTAGCGACGAGTGGGACGGCGAAGACCTATGGGCACGGGATTGCCCGGAATGAGGGGCAAATCGCGGCGATCACAGCGGATGAGAACTTCAAAGGCGGTGATTACACGGAGGAGCCGGCAAAAGGGATTAGTGCGTTTGGTATGGTGTGGGCTGCGTGGCTCTACTCGCAGGAGTGGTGGCGGCAGGAATTATGGAAGACCGAGGAACCGGCGGGAACCACGCTGGAGCAGGTCCTCGACCATTTTCGCTCGGGATTTATTCCGGGGGCGGACGCAAATAATTTAATCCTGCAGATGCGGACCTGGGAAAAGAACGACGTAGGAGCGACTCCGGGATTTGGAGGAGATGAGAAGAAGGCCCTCCGGTCCATCAAAGCTCCGGTGCTGTATATGCCATCGGCCTCGGATTTGTATTTCCCGGTGACGGATGCTCAGTATGAGGCGCAGTTCATTCCGAATGTGACACTAATGCCGATACCGAGTTTGTGGGGACATCCAGCAGGTGCGGGAGCGAGTCCTGCGGACGAAAAGTTTTTGAATGAGCACATCGCGGCATTCATGACGGGAAAGTGATGCGCCTGTCAGTTGACGTGCTTGCTTCGGCGGGACATGAAGTCCATGAGCAGATAATTGCCTAATGTTTGCGGAGTGGTGAAGTAGGCCTTGCCACGGCACATCGCGGACATTTTCTGGACGAACTGAACCAGTTGGAAGTCATCGGCGAGCATGAACGTATTGATCATGATGCCTGCGCGTTTGCAGCGGCTTACTTCTTCCAGCGTTTCCTGAATAACGATGGGGTCTAGGCCGAAAGCGTTCTTGTAGATGCGTCCATCATCCATGGTGAGGGCGGACGGCTTGCCGTCGGTGATCATCACGATCTGCTTCATGTCCTTGCCACTGCTTTTGAGGATGCGTTGCGCGACCCGCAGGCCTTCGCGGGTATTAGTGTAGTGGGGTCCGACTTTGACTCGAGGAAGTTGGGAGATGGGGATGTGCTCAGCGGAGTCGTGGAACAAGACGAGATCGATGGAGTCGCCGGGATACTGCGTTCGGATCAGATGGGCGAGCGCCATGGCCACTCGCTTGGCGGGAGTAAAGCGGTCTTCGCCGTAGAGGATCATGGAGTGCGAGCAGTCGAGCAGGACCACGGTCGCGCACGACGACTGGAAGTCGGCCTGCTGGACGTGGAGGTCCGAGTACTCAAGGTTCAGCAGGCCAGAGCCGTCGGGAGCTCCTTCGCGGGCGAAGACGCTGTTGAGCGTGGCGGTGATGTCGAGGTTCAGAGAATCACCAAATTCGTAAAGCTTGGACGAGCCGTTGGTCTCAACCCCGGCAGCCTCGTACCGGGTGTCGTGACGCCCCAGGGACGACTTGCCAATAGGGCCGAGGAGATCGCGGAGGGCTTTGTAGCCGAGGAAGTCCATGCCCTTGTCTGTGACTTCGAATCGGGCGCCGTCGTTACCCTGGCCAGCTTTCCCTTCGCCTTCGGAGGGCTCTTCGGCGTTAAGGTAGGCTTCGGCCTTCATGCGCTGGATGATCTTGTCGATGAGTTCTTCGACCTGCGCATCTTCAAGCTTTTCGAACTGCTCTTGGGATTCTTCGTCGAGGAGTTCACCGGACTCGAGCGCTTGGCGGATGGCCTCGCGCAGGCTCTCCATCGAGTCGTCCATGTTCTGGTAGGGGGAGAACGGGTCCTGAAAGCCGGAGTCGAGCAGGAAGTCGGAGAGGGCCTGCATGAGGTCTTCGAGATCGAAGCTCGAGGAGAGGTCGCCGGTGAACTTTGTGTAACGAGTGAGTTTCATTGAATTAGACCGAGACCTTGGACTCTACTTCAGATTAGACGTCCTGCAAAGTGGGAGGATTCCGGCGGTCAGGAAAGTTGATGAATAGGGCCTGGATGAGTGCGATTTAGATTGAGGGCTGGTCACTCCGCGGAGTGGTGGCCCCAGTCAAAGTGACGGCCAAGAATGCCCTTTACTATCAGGTGGTCGGTGCCCCCTGTGACATTGACTCCGACTCCGAAATTGATCTCCCATTTAGGACTTACATTGAGGTCGGAGGCGAGAAAGATCTGCTGCTGCTGGTCATGAATCGAAACGGGGTTGAATATGGGGCCGGTTTGGCCGTAGTACTCAATTCCTGCCTGAACTTTCTTTGTAAAGTCGTAACCGATTTTGAGGTTAGGAGAAAAGACGACACCCTGATTGACGTCGGGGCCATGCCAGGCGCGGTCTAGGGTGGGGTTGAAGGCGATGTAGTAACGGCCGATTTGCTTGTCGACGATGGGGCGAAGTTCCCATGTCCAGGTGTCGGGGGAGAAGCGCGCGCGCTGGTAGCCGACCTCGTTGGAGATGGAGACACCGACGGGCCAGTGCCAAGAGTCGGGTACGCGGACGCGCGGGCGGATATGGTCGCCGACCCACTGATAGCCGAAGGCTGTCGAGTAGGTGGTGAAGACATAGAAGCCGACTTCACTCCATTTGGTGACGCCCTCGGTGAGTTCGAGAGTCTCTCGACCCGCATGGTTGGTGGGGTAGGTGCCGTCGGCCGTGTACGGCGAACCCGGCAGCGGCCTGAAGCCGTCGATGGAGTAGTTGGAGTGGAGCTCCACCATGAGGGACTTGGGAGCGACAGTATCAGAGCCGTAAACCTGTATCTCATAGTTATCCTGCGCACGCAGGGGCGACGTGGCGAGGAGCGCAAGGAAGAGAGAGAAGGTCGCGAGATAAGTTATGCGCATCGAGCTTTGATTTTAAAGTAGCCGGCACAAAGTTTCATGAACGGATGGTCATCGGTGTTCATCCAGCAGGAAACCACGCATTGGTGCTACAACGTCGGACCGCCTGCAGCATGTGATTGGTTCATTTTGTTGACTTCAGCAGGAGTTCGACCGCATGCTGGAGTTGGATGTCGGTGTCGGCTTCGGTTTCGCCGAGGGGCTGCTCGACTTCAATGTCGACGGGGCGGGGATGCATTTCCATGTTTTGGCCACGCGTGTCTTGGATGCGGAATCCAGGGACACGGACCTGCGAGCCGTCGATGAGACGTTGGGCTCCCGTGAAGATAATCCACCCGGCGGTGGGGACTCCGACGACCTGACCCAGTTGGAGGGTACGGTAGCCTTCGGTGAAGTCCTCTCCATCGGAGAGCGTGGACTCGTTGGTGACAAGGATGGTCGGAAGGCCTAGCGCTCGCTGTCCAAGGGCCTGACGGCTCGGTACGGGATCGGCTCCGCGAGGAGTCATGATCAGGTAGTTCTTGCGTGCAAAGACGTCGATCACTCGGCCGTTCACATACCCTCCGTTGTTGTTGCGGACGTCGACGACAACACCTTTCCGTGACTCATTTTGAGCGTCGAGATCGAGATAGAGCTGGGTGAGATCAGAGTCTCCCATCGCGGCGAGGTGGACGTAACCGAGCTTGCCACCCGAGATGCGATCGACATAGGCGCGCTTCTGTTCGACCCACGCGTTGTAAAGGAGTCCACTCTCGACGGGTAGCGTGACGGGGCGGAGAACGGCGTCATGCTTCTTTGCGAGATCGCCCGCAGGGGCTACGGCCACGATGGTTCGTTTGCCTGCGAGTCCCGTAAGTAGGTCGTCGAGATTGGTGGTGGGCTCGATGGAGGTTCCGTCGATAGCGAGAAGATGGTCCCCGGGATGGATGGAGCCCTCGATGGCCGCCGGCCCGAGCGGAATCACCTCGCGCACGATGAGGCCGTGACCGGACTCGAAGGGTTCACGCTCAAAGCGCAGACCGAGACGCCCGACTCGCTCAGGAGGCGGCGTCATGGCCGAGGTTCCGGAGTGGGAGGAGTTGAGCTCACCGATCAGCAGATTCTCGTCGCGGCGAAGCTCGACAGGATTGCGGGCACCGCGGATGTAAGGCTGCCACCGGTCGCGAAGGGCGGCCCAGTTGTGGCCATTGAAGTCGGCATCCCAGAAGCGGCGATCGAGAGTGCTCCAGAGTTCTTCAAAGACCACTTGCTTCTCATGGTCGAAGTCTATGTCCATGGACGCGTCGATTGCGACGGGTTTGGACACGTGAGACTCAAGAGTCAGGACGTGGACGGTGCCGCTGGGGTTGAATCGGCCACCCTCACCGGAACCTCCTTCGAGGTAGTAGAGCTCCTTAGAGTCGGGGGTGAAGTGGTACGCGGCCTTGCTTCCGGCCGTGGTGGTAAGTTGATGGGCCACGGCAGGCTCTCGGGCTAACTCGTCAAGGGAGTACGAGTAGAGGTTGGGTTGATCGGCAGTCGTGGCGAGGAAGATGAGGGTCTTACCGTCAGGGCTGATCACTGGCGCTTCAGCGTCGAGGCCAAGGGGAAGAACCGTCACGCGATCGCGGATTCCTTCGAAGACGATCTTCACTGGCTCGGGCTTCTTGTCTGGCTTGGAGGAGGGCTTGGATTCTGCCGTCGTGGTGTCTGGAGATTTTTGCTGTGGGGTGTCGGGCGCTCCGGGAGTGGATTGCTTGTTGAAGAGGTCGCGAAGCTTATCTTCCTGGAAGGCGGGCACGTGGGGAACGAGATCGACGCGGGCGATGCTGCCGGGTTCAGCTCGCTGAGTCGTGTCGAATAGGATGTATTTGCCGTCAGGAGACCACGCGATGTTCGAGCCGGTCTGGCCGTTGGCGAGGAAGGTGATGGGATGGTCCTCGCCACCCATTGCCTGGACGACGTGGATGTTAGCGAAAGCGTCGACGCCGTTAGAAACGAAGGCGAGCCACTGCGAGTCGGGCGACCAGGAGAGGCGGGTCTCGGAGAAGCCGGGCACGATGTGGGCGACGAGCGTATCGGCGAGCGTAGCGAGGGTAAGAACGTGGATCTCGTGGTTGTTGCGAAGGAAGGCGACGAGTTTTCCATCGGGCGAATAGGTGGGGTGAACGTCATAGCCGGTGCCGTGGGTGAGGTCTCGCTCCGTGTTGGTGGCGAAGCTATACTCATAGAGATTAGAGGCACCATTGCGCTCGCTGCGGTAGACGACGCGGGAGGAATCGGAGGACCAGTCCGGGTCGTATTCGGCGGCGTCGGTGTGTGTGAGTCGTTGCGCTTCGCCACCCTCCTTCGCGGGAGCGGCGAAGACCTCTCCGTGCCCGAGGACGGCGAGCTTCTTTCCGTCAGGCGCCAGAGCGAGGCCGTTCCAGCTGGTGAGCTGCAGGTGTGTACGTCCGAGGGAGCTCGGAGCTCCGAGCAGGTTGATGGCAACCTTGGCGGCTTTACCCGTCGCGGTATCGAGTTGCCAGATAGCGAAGTCTCGCTCGAAGACGATGGAATGGCCGTCATAGGCGATCGTGGGCCAGAGGACCCGCCCATTCGTGAAGTGTGTGATCTGCTTTGGTATGTCGGACGAGAGATCGAGTTGCCAGATATTTTCGGCACCGGATTTGTCTGACATGAAGTAGAGGGTCTTGCCGTTAGGCGACCACATGGGCCACGCATGCTTGGCGTCGCCAGCAAGTATGCGCTTATAGCTAGGGCTCGCGATTGGACGAAGCCAGAGCTCGGTCTCGTCGATGTGAGAGTGGCCGTTGCGCCACCACTGGCTGGAGCTGATGCCTTTGGCGAGCAGAGCGATCTGTGTTCCGTCGGGCGAGGGAGCGGATTCGAACTCGTTGAGATAGCGCTCGCTACTGACCTCCAGGGGAGTGCCTCCGGTGCTGGAGACCCGGAAGATATCCCCCAGCCCCCCTACATCATTGGCGGAGGAGGTGAAGTAGAGCCACTTGCCGTCGCGGGACCAGGCGTCCAGATTGTCAGGCGCATCGGAATACGTGATGCGCTGTAGCTGGCCGCTAGCGAGGGTGAGCACGTAGATGTCCCCCGCGCCGGTGCGCGTCGAGACGAAGGCGAGCCGGGTGCCGTCGGGGGAGTAGAGAGGGCGCGACTCGTCAGCAGGGTCGGTGATGAGCAGCCGCGCATCGCCACCAGAGATGGGGACTGTCCATATGTCGCCCCCGGAGGCGAACGCAATCTGTTTGCCGTCGGGGGAAAGCGCGGGTGTGGCGAGCGACGGCAGGCTCAGCTCGGCGCTCTGCGCTAGAAGCGAAGACAGAGGGGCGAGAGGAAGGGCGAACAGCAGGACTGCCACGAAGCGAGTGCGCACAGAGACCTCGGGTGTTGCATCAGGGAATATGTTGTAGACGAGTGTATCCGGAAGAAGGACGCACGTGGGTCGGATGCACGTACGAAAGCCCAATGCACCGCGGAGTTGAGCGAGGCATTGGGCTTTGTGTGTCGAAGCAGTAAGCCGATTTTACGCGGGGCGCGTTCCGGCGAGAACAGCGAAGCGATTGTCCTTGAACCAGCAATCGGCGTCCGCGAAGCCAGCCTCTCGCATCCAGTCGAGCTGGTCTTCGACAGAGGCGCAGCGGTCGTCCTGCTGGCGGTAGAGGGAGTCCGCGATCTGATCGGGCGTCGCTCCGGCTTCGCGAACTTGCTGCAACCAGAGTTTCTGGTAGAGAGCGTCGAGGGCCGGGGTGGGACCGGCGACTTGTTCGGCATTCACGAAGGTGCCGCCCGGGCGGAGCGCACGGAAGATCTTGGCGAAGAGAGCCCGCTTGGCCTCATGGTCGATGTGATGAATCGAAAGTGCGGACACGATGGAGTCGTACGTGCCATCGATAGGCGCAGTCGTGTAATCGGTGACCTCGAACGTGACATTCGAATCGTTCGCGAAGCGGACGCGGGCCTTAGCCAGCATAGGTTCGGAGAGATCGGCTAGAACAATGTGGGCGCTCGGGTACCACTGGCGGACAAACTGCGAGAGGAGGCCGGTGCCGGCGCCGAGGTCGAGAATATTTTTGGCGTCGTGGGCGATGAGGTCAGTGGAGCGGCGATAGAACGCGTCGAAGCAGGGAATAAGCTTGGCGCGGTCAGCGTCGTAGGTCGGGGCTGTGATGTCGAAGATGGTTTGCGTAGCGGACATGGTATCTCTCTCGCTATATAGGATACAGCGTGATGGGCTTGCGGAGAGTTTAGTTGAAGCCGCGGCGGGTACGGTTGCGGGCTATGTCGTCCAGGTCGCGCTCCTGAAGGCGTTCGCGGGCTCGCTCCCCAGCGTTGGCGGCGTCTTCGTTCCGGCGACGCTTTTCTCCGGCAGTGAAGGTGCGGGCCTCTGAGCGCGAGATCTTCTTGTGCGCGGTCATGCCTTCGAGGAGGAACTCCGCGGCGGAGACGGCTACTTCGACGGGGGTACGCGAATTGATCTTCAGCGGCGAGAGTTTCTCCATCAGGCCCTGAATTGTTTTTAGCTCAGTGAACACCGATTGCGCGGGCTGTTTGTCGTTAAGCTCGACGGAACCGCCGAGGTTGAACCACTGCTCGATCTGCTGCGTGTTCGTGTCGGCAAAGTAAGTATCGTAGATGTTAGCGACGGACTGGCGTATGAGTTCGCGGATGACGATGTCGGCACCCTTCAGCTCCCCTTCATACTCGAGTTCGATCTTGCCGGTAATGCCGGGTAGCGCAGCAAAGATATCGCCAACGCGTGGAACGACGAGCGACTCGCCGTGGATGAGGGCGCGGCGTTCGGCATTCGAGACGACGAGCTCCATGGTGGATATCGGCAGCCGCTGCGATACGCCGCTGCGTTTGTCCACTTTCTTGTCCTCGCGCGCGACGAAGGCAACCTGCTCGACAATCTGGCGAATGTAGTGGGGGATCACGATGTTCTGGATAGCATCAGAGCCGGGCGCGTAGGAGCGGGCCGTCCAGGCTTCCTGCTCGGTTATGCTGATCGCCTCGTCGAGCGACTCCGGATAGTGGGTGCGAATCTCGCTCCCGATGCGGTCCTTGAGCGGTGTGACGATCTTGCCGCGCGCGGTATAGTCCTCGGGATTCGCGGAGAAGACGATCGCCACATCAAGCTCGAGGCGAATGGGGTAACCCTTAATCTGGACGTCGCCTTCCTGCATGATGTTGAAGAGCGCAACCTGAATCTTGCCGGCTAGGTCGGGGATTTCGTTGATCGCGAAGATGCCTCGATTGGCGCGGGGAAGAAGCCCATAATGCATCGTGAGCTCAGACCCGAGCTCATGCCCGGAGCGTGCTGCCTTGATAGGGTCGACGTCGCCGATAAGGTCGGCTACGGTGACGTCAGGGGTCGCGAGCTTTTCGACGTAGCGGTCGAAGGGCTTCATCCATGCAATGGGCGTGTCGTCCCCTAACGACGCGATGAGGTCGCGGGAGAATTTGCTGAGAGGAGCGTAGGGATTGTCGCGGAGCTCAGAGCCGGCGACGTACGGGCAATAGGGATCGAGCAAAGTAGTAAGCGAGCGGAGGATGCGCGATTTGGCCTGGCCGCGCAGCCCAAGCAAAATGAAGTTGTGGCGCGAGAGGACGGCGTTGACCACTTGCGGGACGACCGTATCATCGTAGCCGACTATGCCGGGGAAGAGGGACTCGCCTTCGCGAGATCCTCCGGGCGCGATCTCGCGCAGACGCGCGATGAGGTTGTCGCGGAGCTCGTCCTTGACGCTGCGTGCGACGCGTTCGGGAGTGTATTCAGAGGAACGTAGCTGACCTAGTGTGCGCGGGAGTTGAGTCTGCGGCATCGTTCAAGTATAGATGTTTCGCCGGGATCGAGGATTCGGACCGGCTGAGAGTTGTGGCTATGCGAACGAAATCCAGTGTTCTCTCCACTTGGCACTAAATACGCTCACGGCTCCCTCAAGCGAAGGACGTTTGAGGAGAGGATATTGAATAGTGCGAGGTTGCGGCCCAGCAACGTTAGATTGGGCTGCATCCAACTCAGGAAGGAGGGATGGGATGACTGTGCTGCATTTTCGTCATGGATGGTTCTTTGTGGTCTTTCTCTTTTGCGGTGCGTTGGTTGCCGCCAATGTGCTGCACTATGTGCTGTTTCGGTTGCTTAAGCGGAAGGAGGCCGCCGGAAGGCAGATGGGTTGGGGACTGCAGGAACACCTTGGCAGGCCAGCCCGGGCGATCTTTCTGCTGACCTGCGTCCTGATTGCGCTACCGTTTGTGCCGGGGCTTCCGGAGTCCATGGACGCGTCGATTCGACAGGGCGTAGTGATGGCCGTTGTAGCTTCGCTCGGATGGTTTGCTGTGGGGTTAGTGTATGTATTTCAGGCGGTGCTGCTTCGCAAGTACGACCTCACCGCAGAGGATAATTTCCGGGCCCGCAGGGTACATACGCAGTTCCAGTTATTCCGGCGGATGGCGATTGCCTTTGTGGTGGTTGTAACGATTGGCGCGCTGCTTTGGACGTTCAATGATCCAAGGATCTGGCACTACGGAAGCGGGCTGCTCGCGTCTGCTGGAATTGCATCGTTGATCCTGGCGACGGCGGCGAAGTCGACCGCTTCGAACTTTTTGGCCGGACTGCAGATTGCGCTGACCGAGCCGATTCGGATTGACGACGTGGTGGTGGTTCAGGGCGAATGGGGACGGGTAGAGGAAATTACATCTGCCTACGTGGTGATTAAGATATGGGATCTGCGCCGGCTGATCGTGCCGCTGAGCTGGTTTATCGAGAACGCGTTTGCGAACTGGACCAGGGAGAGCTCAAACATCCTCACCACGTCGTTCCTGTATCTGGACTACGCCGTGCCGGTCAAGGAATTGAGAGCCCAGCTGGAGGTCGTCGTGAAGGCTTCTGGGATGTGGGACGGCGTTGCGATGGGCTGCCAGGTGACGAACCTCACCGCGCAGGCCATGGAAGTGCGGTGTCTTATGAGTGCCAAGGACTCGAGTACAGCATTCAATCTGCAGTGCCTGGTGAGAGAAGAGATGATGGATTGGGTGAAGGCGAAGTATCCAGAGGCGTTTCCGAACATGCGCTACCGCGCAGTGGGAGAAACCGCGAAGCAGGATGTTGGACCCGCCCAAATTGCGCCGTCGAGATAGTGCACTGGAACCGACAAAAAGTGAAGGGCGCGGCTGGTGGCCGCGCCCTTCTTTGCTGCTCTGAATCTCTGGCTACAGGGAGCTCATGTTGTGGAGGAACTCCTGGTTGTTGCGGGTCTTGCCTAGCTTATCGCTGAGCAACTCCATCGCTTCCACCGGGCTGAGCGGGTTAAGAACCTTGCGGAGAATCCAGGTACGCTGGAGGTCGTCCTTGGGGATGAGGAGCTCTTCTTTACGCGTTCCAGAACGTTGAATATCAATCGCAGGAAAGACTCGCTTGTCAACGAGTTTGCGATCGAGGATAACCTCCATGTTGCCGGTGCCTTTGAACTCTTCGAAGATGACCTCGTCCATACGCGAGCCGGTATCAATGAGTGCCGACGCGATGATCGTGAGCGAACCGCCTTCTTCGATATTGCGAGCCGCGCCGAAGAAGCGCTTGGGGCGCTGCAGCGCGTTGGAGTCGACGCCGCCCGAGAGAACCTTTCCGGAAGGCGGCACGATGGTGTTGTAGGCTCGTGCCAGGCGAGTGATTGAGTCAAGCAGGATGACGACGTCGCGCTTGTGCTCGACCAGGCGCTTAGCCTCTTCGATAACCATCTCGGCCACCTGTACATGGCGTGCGGCGGGCTCGTCAAAAGTCGAAGAAATGACCTCGCCCTTGACCGAGCGCTGCATGTCGGTAACCTCTTCCGGCCGCTCATCAATGAGCAGAACGATGAGGACGATCTCAGGGTGATTCGCCGTGATGGAGTTCGCAATGGACTGCATCAGGACGGTCTTGCCGGTACGTGGCGGAGCCACGATGAGACCACGCTGGCCCTTGCCGATCGGGCAGAGAAGATCCATCACCCGGCCGGGAATCGCGTCCTTCACGGTCTCCATCTTGATCTGTTCCTGCGGATAGAGCGGCGTCAGGTTGTCGAACAGAATCTTGTTGCGGGTCTCTTCGGGAGACTCAAAGTTGATGGCCTCAATCTTGACGAGGGCGAAATATTTTTCGCCTTCATGCGGGCTGCGTACGTTACCGGAGATCGTGTCGCCGGTTTTAAGGTCGAACTTGCGAATCTGTGACGGCGATACGTAGATGTCGTCCGGGCCGGGTAGGTAGTTGTAGTCGGGCGACCGCAGGAATCCATACCCGTCGGGTAGGATCTCGAGAACGCCTTCGGCGAAGATGTGGCCTTCTTTTTCGCTCTGGGCCTGAAGGATCTTGAAGATGAGGTCTTGTTTGCGCAGGGCACTGGTGCCGGCAATTTCAAGAGCGCGGGCGAGCTTGCCGAGTTCGGCGATGCTCTTTTCTTTCAACTCGGAGATGGTCATGAGTACCTGAGTGGTTTCCATAGATTTTTGCGGGATGGGATGAGGCGAGGGGGTAGTGCGGAATTACGCTGGAACGGGGAGTCATCGAGAGATGAGCTACAGAAGTGATTGGGCGGGGGGTGACAGGTAAGCAGGTTTAATCGTGCTACAAATATGACGTGTAGGTTGGGTAAAGCCTAGCAGATGGGGATGAGGAAAACATGGCCGGGCGATCGGAACCGCTCGGCCATATCTCGATTAAGCTGCGCGGCGTTCGCTGGGAACAAACCCGGCGATGCCATCATCGGTGGTCGTATCCATGGGAATCGTGTCCTTGAAACGGTCAAGGACCTCATTGGTGGTGTCCTGCAAGCGGGTGTTGGGCTTATGCAGTTTGCGCGTAGCTTTCGATGCGAGTTGGCAGAGCTTATAGCGATTGTTCACGTGCGTAAGGGCACCAAAAATCAGATCTGAGCGCATGGATAATTCTCCTAAGGTGGGCGAGGCTCCGGCAACATCGAGGTAGCGCCTGTGATCGGATGCTTCGTGGCTTGTTCAAGTTGTAACAAGCCGGTTACTAGTTAGACGCATTTCTGGGACAGCCAGATGCGTCAAAAATCTTATGCAGGGGCTGCCTCCCGCAAGTTATTGCCACACAGCTAGTTAGGTGGCGATCGTACAGGTTGATCCCGCCCCATAGGATCAGGGGAATACTCTTAGAACCATGAGACGACACTATGTTTGGAAGGATTATCGCGGCTGAAGTCGGCTGTGTAGCCGAACCGAGACTAAGACGAAGCCCTTGAAGTGTTAGAGGAGAAACTTCTGCCTTAATGCCTACCTCTTGCACGATACCGCCTGAAATCGCAAAGGTCAATCCTTTTTTTGGGACTTTCCACGGAATGGTTTACTGAAAATGGAATCTCCCCAATTTAGGACCAGCACTTACGACCAATAGCTGCGGTCGAGAGTGCGGTATTGGATCGCTTCGGCGATGTGGGGCACTGTGATGGACGGTGCGCCTTCGAGGTCGGCGATGGTGCGGGCTACTTTGAGGATGCGGTCGTGAGCCCGCGCGCTAAGCCCCTGCTGCTGCATGGCTCGCTCGAGCAGTCGCTCGGCGTCGGTGGAGAGTTCGCAGAACGTGCGAATCTGCTGGGTCGACATCTGTGCGTTCGCGAAGATGGCGCGGCTGGGCGCGCGGGAGGATGGCTTGGTGCGGACCGGGGTTTCAAGGAATCGGGCATGCTGGATCTCGCGGGCAGCCAGCACGCGGGCTCGAATCTCTGCGGAGCCCTCGGAGCTGGCGCCACCGCGAAGCTCCTTATATTGCACCGCCGGGACTTCGATGTGGATGTCGATGCGATCCAGCAGCGGGCCGCTGACTTTGCTCACATAGCGCTGGATCATGGGAGGCGTGCACATGCACTCGCGCGACTTGTCGTTGAAGTAGCCGCAGGGGCATGGGTTCATGGCGGCCGCGAGCATAAACCGCGCGGGAAAGCTGAGCGACATGGCCGCTCGCGAGATCGTCACCATACCATCTTCGAGTGGCTGTCGGAGAACCTCAAGGACGTTGCGGGGGAACTCAGGGAGCTCGTCCAGGAAGAGCAATCCGTTGTGGGCGAGGGACACTTCTCCCGGTCGCGGAATCATGCCGCCACCGATGAGGCCAGCATCGGAGACAGTGTGGTGCGGCGAACGAAACGGGCGGTGCGTAACGAGGCCTTCGTCGCGGTTGAGGATCCCGGCGACAGAATGGATCTTCGTGGTCTCCAGAGCCTCTTCAAAGCGCAGCGGCGTGAGTATCGACGGCAGGCGCTTGGCCAGCATGGTCTTGCCTGAGCCTGGAGGGCCGATCATGAGGATATTGTGCCCCCCAGCTGCAGCCACTTCCAGAGCACGTTTTGCCACATGCTGGCCGCGGACGTCGCGGAAGTCAGCTTGATATTCAACGGCCTCATTAAGCAGGGTGGTGCAGTCGACGACGAGAGGCTGGGCAAAAATGCTGCCGTTGGCGGCGGAGTTAAGCAGCTCGCGGACCTCAAGTAGTGATGTCACAGGATAGACGTTAACTCCGGAGACCACGGCCGCCTCGCGGGCGTTAGCCGCGGGGATGACCAGGTTGTGAATGCCAGCGGCGCGGGCTGCGATGGCAATCGGGAGCATGCCCTGGACCGCCCGGAGCGAGCCATCGAGGCCAAGCTCGCCGACCAGGACAAAGTCGGAGATGTCCTTGATGGTGAGGGCTCCGTAGGCTCCAAGGATGCCAATCGCGATGGGAAGGTCGAAGCCCGACCCCTCTTTCTTGAGGTCGGCCGGAGCGAGATTGATGGTGATCCGAGTGGGAGGAAGATCGAAGCCCGAGTTCTTGATCGCGGAACGAACGCGGTCTCGCGATTCTCTGACCGCCGCATCGGGCAGGCCAACCGTGGCGAAGGTTTCTTCCTGGGTTTTGATGCCCGAGAAGTCGACCTCTACGTCGATGATATGTGCGTCGATGCCGTAGACGGCGGCGCTGCGAGCTTTGAAGAGCATGCCTGATGATTCCTTGAGGCCGTGATGCGGTAAGTGTAGCACTGCACCTAAAATGATCGCGGTGATGGAGGCGTTATGGCGCGTGAATCAGAGCAGGGAAAGGCAAAGCGAACGGAGGAGAGGGTCAGATCAGGGGAGCAGAAAGACCTGTCGACATATCGGCGGCTGGCTCTGGCGTTACCTGGCGCAGAGGAGGCCTCGCACATGGGCGCGCCGGATTTCCGGATCAACGGAAGGATCTTTGCGACGCTGGCGTACGGCAGAAAGGGACTCGGTACGCTGATGATCAGTCCGGAACAGCAGGCGTTGTTTGTAGCGGAGGCGCCGGAGTATTTCTCTGCCGTCGCGGGAGGTTGGGGTAAATCGGGTGCGACGCTGGTGCGTGTTGATGCTCCCGAGAGTGTGCTGGCGGGGGCGCTATCGACGGCATTCCAGCATGTTTTGGGGAAGCAGGCCTTGGGGCGGAAATCGGTGGCGGCGAAGGCAAAGGTTCAGAGGTGACGGCTACAATCATGGGGACGTGAGGCTTACCCTGCGATGAATACGAGTTTGTTTGAGCTGTTCAAGATCGGGATTGGGCCATCGAGCTCGCACACGGTAGGGCCCATGCGCGCCGCACTGAGATTCGTAAGAGAGCTTTCAGCGCGCGGAGAGTTCGGTTCCGCCATCACGGTAGACCTCTATGGTTCGTTGGCGCTTACAGGGATTGGGCATGGTACCGATCGGGCCGTGATCATGGGGTTGCTCGAGGAGTCGCCCGACACGGTGGACCTGAATACTATTGGCGGGAAGATCGAGGAGTTGCGCGCTACTGGCGAGTTGAACCTATCGGGAAAACATGCGGTGCGATTCGACCCCGCGATGGATTTGCGTTTCCGCCGAGACCAGATGTATCCGGATGCGGGCGTGGTGACCCATCCGAATGGAATGCGGTTTACCTCGCTCGATGCCAGTGGGAAGGTCTTGTTTCAACACGTGTTCTACTCGGTGGGCGGAGGGTTCATTCTTTCGGAGGAGGAGTTTGCCGCGGCCGACGGCGGATCGAAGCGGCGTGAGGTTCCGTACGCTTACTCAAGTGCGGATGAGTTGCTGAGGTTGGGCGAAGCACATGGCCTGTCGATTGCCGAAATGGTGCTGGCGAATGAGGTCGCATTGCTGGCCGATCCGACCATCGTGCGAAGGATCGATCGAATCGTGTCACCGCTGCGGCCAGGCAACAAGATGACGCAGGCGGAGGAGTCCCTGACCGGTGAAGCGAGGGTTAAGGCGGCGATCTTTACCCTGTGGCAGGCTATGTCCGATTGCATTGAGCGAGGGATTGCGACGGAGGGAACGCTCCCGGGCGGCCTCAATGTACGGCGTCGAGCTCCGGGGCTCGCCCGGCGATTGGCAGCAATGGACGAGGTGGGGAAGGTGCGTGATCCTCTGGCACCGCTTGACTCTGTAACGCTGGTGGCGATGGCGGTCAATGAAGAGAATGCCGCAGGCGGAAGAGTGGTCACCGCTCCAACCAATGGAGCCGCGGGGATCATTCCGGCGATTGCGTATTACTACCTGAACCACGCGAGCCAGGGGCTAGATGACCAGCAGAAGCAGGAGGGGCTACTGCGGTACTTTCTAACCGCCGCTGCGATCGGAATCTTGTATAAGGAGAACGCTTCCATCTCGGGTGCGGAGGTTGGATGTCAGGGAGAGGTAGGTGTGGCGTGCTCAATGGCGGCGGGCGGTTTGGTAGCGGCGTTGGGAGGAGATAACGCCGCTGTGGAGTCGGCCGCCGAAATTGCGATGGAGCACAATCTCGGCATGACCTGCGATCCGATCGGAGGACTCGTGCAGATTCCCTGCATCGAGCGCAATGGGATGGGCGCAGTGAAGGCGGTCAATGCTGCGAGGCTCGCGATCAACGATCAGGGCGTGCATAAAGTTTCGCTGGATCAGGTCATTGAGACGATGTACCGGACGGGAATGGACATGCAGTCGCGCTATAAGGAGACGAGCCTGGCAGGGTTAGCGCTGAATATTATTGAGTGCTGAGACGGCGAGTAGAGGTTGATAGACTAAAGCCCATGGCCCCGTTGGAATCGCAGAACTCTGGCGCACGTACGCATGACCGGCGGCTGCTGGTGTTTGTCCTGGTGAGTTTGTTCCTTGCGAACATTGCACAGTGGGCGATTTGCCGGGCACTGCATCTGGGAAATCCAGGGAGCATGATTCCAGACCTGCGCGCGTTCTTTCATCTCCGGCAGTGGACGGATTCCTGGCTGCCGATGATGAAATCGCTGGATTATTTCAAGGCCCATCCAACGTTGCCAATCTATGACGCGAAGCTATATGACACGCTCATTTATTCTCTTGCGAGCGAATTGCCGCTGGTTGCGATGCGGGCGATTGGCATGAGCGACGCGGCCATGCTTCGCACGCTGGCGGTGCTTTCATTTTTGGCAGTTTGGGGAGTGGCGGCGGTGTCGCTGGTCATGGGCCGGTGGCTGCTGCGTCGACGTGGCGCCGAACTTACATGGCCTGCGATAGTGGCAGTTGTGCTCGCGGTGCTGGGATGCTATCCGCTACTCAAGGGATATTCCCTCGGCAATGCGCAGACGTTTTTGTCCTTTGGATTTGCACTGCTGCTTTTGTTGTGGACGACGGGTCGTGAGCGCAGTGCGGGTGTCGTCGCTGCTCTGATGACGGCGGTGAAGCCGCAATTTATTTTGCTGCTCGTATGGATGCTCGTAAGGAAGCGGTGGGGCGCGGCGTGGGCGTTTGTGGCTTGCGGAGTGGTGCTGATTGCCGCGTCGGTTGCAGTGTTTGGTTGGCACAATAACCTGGACTACATCGGGGTGCTGGCGGGGCTGAGTCATAAGGCGCAGTCGCACTATGCGAACCAGTCGATGTTTGGAACGATCAATCGCATGATCTTCAACGGGGAGAATATCGGCTACACGCCATACGTGTACACGCCATACATTCCCTGGGTGTACCGGCTCACGGTAGCGACGTCGCTGCTTCTGGTCGGTTTGGTGCTGGCGTATCCATGGAGGCAGCTGCGAGGCTCGACCGCCGACTTGGCAGCGATGGGGATTATTGCGGTCGCGGCGAGTCCCATGGCATGGGAGCATCACTACGGCATCGTGTTTGCGATTGCCGCGTGGGCTTGGTTCGCCCATGGATGCTGGATGAAGGAGCGCCCTTGGCTGTTGGGCGTTGCCGTGTTTCTCTGCATGAATTTTCTGCCGGCGTTCAATTATCTTTCGGATATACGCGGGTGGAATATCTTGCAGTCCTATCTCTATATCGGCGCGCTGATGCTGGTAGGTTGGTTGATGCATCTCAGCCGCGGCGCTGATGAATCGACGCAGGTCTAGCGCTCCAGCGCCATGGCGACGGAGTTGCCTCCTCCGAGGCACAGGGCGGCAACTCCCCTATGAACGTTGCGGCGCTGCATCTCATAGAGCAGCGTAACCAGGATGCGAGCGCCGCTGGCTCCGATTGGATGACCAATCGCGACCGCTCCTCCATTGACGTTAACGCGATCGAGAGAAAGCCCCAGTTCCTTTGTGACACCGAGCGCCTGGACAGCGAACGCTTCGTTGAGCTCATAGAGGTCAACCTCATCAAGTGTCCAGTCCGCGCGAGCAAGAACCTTCTGGATTCCGGTCACCGGCGCGAGCATCACCCATCGGGGAGCGACACCGCTGGTGGCCTGTGCGCGGATCGTTGCAAGCGGCGTGAGGTGCAGTTCACGCGCGCGATCGGCAGACATCAGAACGACGGCCGCGGCCGCATCATTCACGCCCGGAGCGTTGCCTGCCGTGACGGTGCCATCTTTTTTGAAGGCGGGCCTGAGGGACGCGAGAGCTTCGAGTGAGGTGTCGGGGCGAACGCTTTCGTCGAGCGTGAGGAAGGACGGAGGAGCTCCCTTTTTTGTTGCGAGGGGAACAGGAATGATCTCTGCATCGAAGCGCCCTTCGCGTTGTGCGGCGGCGGCTTTCAGGTGCGAGTTGAGAGCGTACATATCCTGTTGCTCGCGAGTGATGGAGTGCTTGTCGGCGACAAGTTCGCCGGTCATACCCATGTGCTGATCGTCGCAGGCGCACCAGAGGCCGTCGTTGATCATGGAGTCGACGGCCTCCGTGTTGCCCATGCGAAACCCCTTGCGAGCATTGGGTAGAAGGTATGGCGCGTTGGACATGGATTCCATGCCTCCAGCAACGGCGATCTCGGAATCACCGGTCGCGATGGCTTGTGCGGCAAGTCCGACGGACTTGAGACCAGACCCGCATACCATGTTGATGGTGAGCGCGGAGACAGTATCAGCGAGGCCTCCGCGAAGTGCCGCCTGACGTGCCGGATTTTGGCCAAGCCCAGCGGGAAGCACGCAGCCCATAATGCACTCAGTCACTTCTGCGGGTGCGATGGATGCACGTTCGACCGCGGCACGCACGGCCATCGCACCGAGTTCAACGGCCGAGAGATAGGAGAGCGCGCCGAGGAACTTTCCTACGGGCGTGCGGGCTGCGCTCACGATGACGACTTCTCGCATGGGGACTCCTATGTTTACGACATTCGCTGCCGGTACTCTTCAAACACCGAAGTATACGACGCAAAGCATGTCGCATGCTGTGGCGAGTCATTGGTTGTTCAACGCCCACGCTCTGCTTCAGCTCGAGGCATCGAAGCGCAACTCATTGTGCTGCGCTTCGTCGATATTTTGATGCGAGGTGTCCTGCGTTTGCATTGCATCCTCGGCATAAATAGATGGCGACCAAGATGGTGGTTGCGCCTCGCATTCGTAACCTTGAGCCGATCATGGAGCCGCGCCTCCCCGGCGTGACGTGAGGTCGATCGCGAGTGAGGAAAAGTAGGGACAAAATTTCGTCGCTACCGATTCTTTTTTGCTTGACTCTTCGGCGCGAGAAAACTATACCTTCGTTAGCTGCTTCATACAGATGAACGCAGCGTCGATGGTTACCATCGATCGGGAGCGCAGGCAAACGCAACCAAGGCAAAGCATCACCATCAAGGCAACACACTCAGGGAATGCGATCTTCGCATTCCCTGAGGTGTTTAATCGCCAATGTTCATAAGGTGTTCGAGCATGGTGCGAACACAGTATCCTGTTTGTATGACGAGACGTAGATGGATTGCCGATACGTGGACAAAGACAACTGCATCGTTGAAGGGCGAGCAGGCCGTGCATCTTGCACGAGTGCTGCGGGCACAGCCGGGGCAGATTTTTGATGTAGTGGCGAACGGATTTTTACATCGGGCTGAGATTATTTCTTCCTCCGAGCAGGAGGTGGTGTTCACGCTGCATGAAGAATTGGAGGCAGAGAGTGCGCTGCCCGTCCACCTGCTCATGGCGGTGTTCAAGTTCGATCACATGGAGTGGGGAATCGAAAAGGCGACAGAGTTGGGAGTGGCGCGGATCACTCCGGTGATCGCTCGCAGGACTGAGAAGCACCTGGCGCAGGCGGCCGCAAAACGCGTGGACCGTTGGCGACGGATTGCGCGCGAGGCATCGCAGCAGTCGCGGCGAACCGACGTGCCGCAGATCGATGATCCTGTTGCATTGAAGGCCGCATTGGCAATGGCAAGCGCGGAGCGTAAGTTGCTGCTTGCCGAGACGGAGCAGGAAAATTCTCTCCGCGTGGCGCTGCTAGGGGAGGCCGCGAACGTGGCGCTCGCGATTGGTCCCGAGGGTGGATGGACAGCAGAAGAGATGGCTCTGTTCAGTGAGCACGGGTGGAAGCATGTGACGCTGGGTCCAAGGATCTTGCGGGCGGAGACCGCGGCAATTGCGGGGCTCGCCCTGTGCGCGGCGATGTTGTAGAGCAGAGACGGAAACGGCGACCGATGAGAGATCGGTCGCCGTTCTCTTTGTGACACTCCAAGCTAGCTGAACATTTCCTTGACTTTGCTGAAGAGGCCGCGTGAGGTCGGGGTGTTCTCGACGGAGATGGATTCGGCCAACTGCTTGAGAAGATCCTTCTGCTGTTTTGTCAGCTTCGAAGGAGTCTGCACGCGTACTTCGACGATCAGGTCGCCCTTGCCGTGCGAGTTGAGGTGAGGGACACCCTTGCCTCGCAGCTTGATTTCTCGACCGCTCTGCGTTCCTTCGGGGACCTTAATGGTTTCCACGCCGTCGAAGGTCTCGAGTTCGAGTTCTGTGCCAAGTGCGGCCTGCGGAAAGCTGATCGGGATCACGCAGTGGAGGTCGTCGCCGTCGCGCTCGAAGAATTTGTGGGCCTTCACTTCGAGGACTACATAAAAATCTCCGGCGGGACCTCCAAAGCGGCCAGCCTCCCCTTCACCCGAGTAGCGGATGCGTGTGTCCGTCTCGACTCCTGCCGGCACCTTGACCAGGATGCTATGCTCGCGCGTCACACGTGAGTCGCCCTTGCAGGTGGCGCACGGCGTGCGGATGACGGAGCCTGTGCCGCTGCAGACGGGGCAAGTTCGAGCGACGGCGAAGAAGCCCTGCTGCGACCGGATCTGGCCGCGGCCCCCGCACTGTTGGCAGGTCTCGGGCTGCTTACCGTTAGCGGAGCCGGTGCCACTGCAATCGTCGCAGGGCTCGGCGCGACGGATCTTGATCTCGCGTTCCACGCCAAAGACGGCCTCTTCGAACTCCAGCTTCATATCGAACTTGAGGTCGCGACCGCGTTGCTGACGCGTAGCCCGGCGGTTGCCTCCGCCCATGTTGAACATCTCGCCGAACAGATCACCGAAGATGTCATTGAGATCGCCCTGGCCCTGGAACGGACTGCCACCGCCAAAGCCGCTAGACCCGTTAACCCCGGCATGACCGTAGCGGTCATAGGCCGCTCGCTTGTCAGGGTCGGAGAGGACCTGGTACGCCTCGCTGCACTCCTTGAACTTCTCCTCGGCCTCAGGATTGTTCGGGTTGCGGTCAGGGTGGAACTGCATGGCGAGTTTGCGATACGCAGACTTGATTTCCACGTCAGAGGCGTTGCGTTCGACGCTGAGGATTTCGTAGTAGTCAGTCTTCATCGTGGCTGTGGGCATTCCTGATTCCTGGTATGTGCGAATGACTCGATGGTCGTTATTGTTCGGAGCTAAATCCCAACTCGTGATGCGTTCGTTTCACGCAGCCTCGAGTCCACTTCCAATCGGCAGGGATGTTGCTCATTCAACGGCTGCTCATGCAATGGACCGCTGCTGATCCAGCGACATCCCTTGCTACTCACTCTTCTGCGCCGAATTGCTGGCGATGCGAACCAGAGCGGGGCGAAGCAGCTTGTCGCGGAGCTTATACCCACGACGGATCTCTTCGAGGATCTGGTGGTCCGGATGCTCCAACGTTTCGATGCTCCCGAGGGCCTCATGGATTCGCGGGTCGAACTGCGCACCAATGGCCTCCACCGGCTGCACGTTCAGGCCGCGCAGAGCTTCTTCCATCTGCTTCACGATCAACTGCACGCCGGTCCGGAGTTGCGCAACATCGCCCGTTGAATTCAGGGCGAGCGCAAAGTTGTCGAGGACTCCGAGGAACGGCTCGACGGCAGACTGAACGGCATAGTCGCGAGCGTCCTGACGCTCCTTGATCTCCCGCTTGCGTGCGTTATCGAACTCGGCCTGGAGGCGAGCAAGCCGGTCGACCAGTTGATCGCGCTCACCCCGAAGCTGCTCAAGCTCCGCGTTGCTGTCCTGCGCTTCCATCCCGGCTTCGACGTCTACCTGCGCAGTCTCCGGTTCGTGAAGTTCGTTTTGTTCGATCTGTTCTGTGCTCATAGTGTTTTCCTTTTGGCTACGCGACCAACGCGCGAAGCGGTCTTTGACGGTGGTCATGAATAAATCCAGTCTCTTTGCCGGCCGTTAGGGGGACAACGGCGCCATCTCGCCGCTGTCTATTCGATGCAGAAGCTGCGCAATGTATCCTACGGCGGATATGGCGCTCTCGTAATTCATGCGTTTGGGGCCAAGGATCGCGACCGTACTATCGCCGGAGATTTGCGCCGGGGCAGCGATGAGCACGAGCCCGGCCATACCAGGGTCCTGCTGCTCCAGGTCGAAGATCACGCGAACGGACTGCTCGGTGGTATCGATGTAGGCGTTGAGCAACTCGATCAGCCGTTGCTTTTGCTCCAGCGCTGACAGCATGGCACGCAGGCGATCGCGGTCCGCAGGAAGGCCGATCAGGTTCGCTACTCCTTCGATGTAGACCGACTGCTGCTGCGCGGAACCAGCGGGAACGGTCCGAGACCACAGGTCAACCGCATCGGCAAGTTGCTGGTAGACGGCACGCTCGTGGTCGATCCGGCGCGTCAGTTCGTTCCGCACCCTGTCGATGTTCCAGCCGCGGAAGTGCTCATTCAGGAAGTTGGCCGCCGTCTCGAGTTGCACGGACGAAAGGTCCTGATCGAGCGCCAGGACGCGGTCGCGAACGATACCGCTTCGCGTGACAACCACGGCAAGGACGCGGCGCTGCGCCAGGCGGCTGAAATGGATGTGCTCCAGCAAGTCCGTGGACGCTGCCGCGCCAATAGCAAGCCCAACGCCGGAGGACAACGCAGCGAGGACGTGCGAGGTTCGTTCGAGCAGCGCAGACGTTCCCGCCAGGCCAGCGAAGCTGGTGTCGATCTTTGCATGGAGAGCTTCGCGATGCGTATGCGGTTCGATGCGTAGAGAGTTTGTGGTCGAAGTGGCTGCGCTCGTAAGCTGCCCAACGTAGAGGCGGAAGGCCTCGGCCGTGGGAATGCGCCCGGCGGAGGTGTGCGGCTGCTCCAGCAGCCCTGCGTCGGCGAGCTCGGCCATCTCATTGCGGATGGTGGCGGAGCTCATCGAGTTCGCGAACGCCGCCTGCGCCAGGGTTCCCGAGGAGATAGGCTCGCCGGTCGAGATGTAGCTCTCGATGACCGCCGTGAGGATCTCGCGCTGCCGGGTTGTGATGGGTTTCGCCACTAGATTGATTTTACGCGGGTCGTCAAGAGCAGAGGACCCTCCCTCCTATACTTTCGTGAGCAAGGCCCTGCGAAGAGAGGGAATAGGCCATAAATTACAGCGGCCTGGACCACAAACTCCTGAGAAGAAAAGGTTTATCATCTCAGGAGTTTGCGGTAGGAATGCTCTCTTCGGGGTTGAAACGACCCCACCCGTGACGCCCCGTTAGTTGATTTCGAGGACGACTTCCGCCTTGGCGGCGATCTCCTTGCAGCGTCCAATTACCTTCTCGGCGATAGCGGCAAACTCTTTTCCGCGAGCGGTTGCGTCGCCGGCGAGGGCCGCCGGAAGGCCGCGGTCTCCACCCTCGCGAACCTGCGGGTCAAGGTCGACCGAGCCGAGGAAGGGAAGGTTGTACTGCTTCGCCGTCTGCTGCGTCGCTCCAGCTCCGAACACGTCGATCACAGTACCGTCCGGGAGGGTCATCTGCGACATATTCTCGACCAGCCCAAGGACTTCGACGTTGACCTGGTGGAACATCTCGAGAGCCTTGCGAGCGTCCTGCAGCGCTACGGACGAACCCGTCGACACGACGACCGCGCCCGTGAGAGGTACGGTCTGGACCAGCGAGATAACGACGTCGCCCGTGCCCGGAGGAAGGTCAACCACCAGGTAATCCAGCTCCCCCCACGCGACCTGTTGCAGGAACTGCTTGATGATCTGGTGGAGCATTGGACCACGCATCACCATGGGCTTATCTCCGGGAGAGATGAGGCCGATAGAGATGAACTTGACGCCGTGAGCGACGAGCGGCTCGATCTGATTGCCGTCGAGAATATTGGGCTGACGCGTCGCTCCGAGCATGGTCGGAACATTGGGGCCATAAATGTCGGCGTCGATCAGGCCGACCCGGTGGCCGAGCTTGGCGAGCGAGACCGCGAGGTTCACGGCTACGGTCGTCTTGCCCACTCCTCCTTTGCCGGAGCCAACGGCGATGATGTGCTGAATCCCGGGTAGAGCTTGCGGGCCTTGCGGGGTGGGTGCGTGCGAGTGGGACATGGAAGCCTCTTAAAGATCAGGGATTAGGGATTAGGGACTAAGGACTAAGGACAATGGATGAGGAGTCGGGGTCTGGTTGAGGTTTCATCTCTGCAATCATGAGCCTAATCCCTGTTCCCTAATCCCTAATCCCTGTTTTACAGATGCCATTCCGGAGCAAGTGAGGCGCGGAGTTCCTTCTTGCGAAGAACTTCTGGAAAGCGCATCTCTCTGCGGCGGCCGGCATCTTCGTAGCGACGAATCTGGTGAGCGGTTTCGGGTACGACCTGCGGGACTTCAATCCTCTGGCCCGACGAATCGACCGCGACGAACGTCAGATATGCGGACGAGACGTGGCGAAGTTTCTGCTCGCGTACGTCTTCCACCATCGCCTTGACGCCTACCTCCATGGAAGTTCGGAAGGCTCGATTAACGCTGGACTTGAGGATGAGCAGGTCGCCGACTTTGACCGGTGCTACGAAGTCGAGATGATCCATCGACGCGGTCACCGTGAAGGCTCGTGCGTGGCGGCTGGCGGCCATGGCTCCCACAAGATCGATGAACTGCATCAGGCGCCCGCCGAAGAGGTTGCCCAGTGCGTTTGAGTCGGCGGGGAAGATGATCTCACTGCGCTCGGACTGGGAGGCACTGACGGGGCTCGTTTGCGGCGTTTCACTCATCCTTCCATTGTAACGGCGCTCCCGGAATAGGGTCGGCCTTGCATCGGCCGAGTGCGGACGGCATCCTAGAGACATGGACAAGATTGGAATGCTTACAGGAATTTTGCAGCAGAACCCGAAGGACTCGTTTGCTCGCTATGGCTTGGCGATGGCATACGCCGCAGAGGGAAAGACGGACGAGGCGCTGCGCGAGTTTGCGACCACGACAGACTACAATCCGGACTATGTGCCTGCCTACCAGATGTCAGCTCAGACGCTCATCAAAGCAGGAAGGATCGACGAGGCTCGCACGCGATTGCAGGAGGGTCTCGCCGCGTGCAATCGCACGGGCAACGCCCACGCCGCAAGCGAAATGCAGGGCATGGTGGACGAGATTTCGTAGTCGCTCGTTCCCCAGGAATCAGTAGCCGTTGGCCAGGAGATACGCAGGCGTCAGCCAGTCTCCCTGCGAAGCGGAGCGCTGGGCTGCTGCGTACTTCGCAAGGACATCGGTCTCGATGTTGACGGGCGATCCGGGCGCAAGCGTGTGCAGATTGGTGGATTTGTACGTGTGCGGAATGATCGCAATCTCGATGCGAGGAAAGTCAACTCGCGCGACTGTGAGCGAGATGCCGTCTATGGTGATCGAGCCTTGCGAAATAATCTGCTGCGAAAGCTGCTGCGGCAGTTCCAGCGTCAGACGCCAGTCCGTGCTATCGAGATCGCGCTGCAGCGGCAGCAGTGAGACCACGGTGCCGGTCGCGTCGACGTGGCCCTGCACTACGTGTCCGCCGAGTGGCGAGCCCGCAGGAGTCGGGAGCTCGAGGTTGACCGTCGCACCTGCGGCGAGCGAGTCGAGCGTGGTGCGCTCAAGAGTTTCGGAGGCCAGGTCGGCAGCGAACTGGTCTGGGTCCGCGACCGGAATCGCCGTGAGGCAGACGCCGTTCACGGCAATGCTGTCGCCGGTACGCCATCGGCCTGCGAGCGCAGGCGCGGCGAGGACAAGGCGGGCCGCTCCCGAGGTCGGAGTGAGCGAGACGACGGTGCCGGTAGTTTCAATGAGGCCGGTAAACATAACTACAGGGTACAGGGTTCAACGTCCGTCGTTCACGGAATGGTGGTCCACGGGTCGTGCAGGTAGCCCGTGACGCGTACGTCTTCGGCATTGGGCGTAATGTCGGAGGGGAAGCTCGTGTGGGTAGCGTGCGTAAGCCGTTGCTGCAGCGAGTAGGGCGAGTCGTAGCCAGCGGCGAAGGGAATACCATCGACGCCCAGTTCGCGCTCGGCATAGTAGAGGACCAGCTTGTCGACGAGATCTGCGCGCAGCAGGCTGGCGTTCAGCGAGGAGCCGGCTTCGACCAGGACGCTCAGGATATTTCGCTCGGCGAGCGCGTTGAGCGCCGCGGCAAGTTCCAGGTGACCATAGCCGTCACTCGGGATGCGGAGCACCTCCGCGTTCCGCGCGCGAAGAGCGGACTCGCGGTCTGCTGGGGCGTCAGAGGAACAGAGAATGAGGAGGTCCTTCGCCGCGCTGGTGACGAGCCCAGAATCGAGTGGCGTGCGTAGCTCGCTGTCGAGCACGACGCGCAGCAGAGCGCGGCGGCGAGGCAGCCCAGTGCGGTCAGTGAGCGAAGGGTTGTCTGCAAGAACCGTGCCGATGCCCGTGAGGATGGCATCGGAGCCATGGCGAAGATGTTGCGCATTCGCGCGGGCCGCTGTGCCGGTGACCCAGTGCGGCGCGGTGGCGGTGCGGCTGGCAGGCGGCGGTGCTAGCATTCCGTCGACGGAGAGCGCCGCCTTGAGCGTGACGAAGGGACGGTGGTGCTGAATGAAGTGAGCGAACGCGTCGTTGAGCCGGCGACCTTGCTGAGCAAGCGGCGATTGCGGCGCGGCCACCGCGACGTCGATGTTGGCGGCGCGCAGTTTGGCAAGGCCCGCGCCGCTCACCAGTGGGTTGGGATCGACGGTGGCGACGACGCAGCGCGCGATGCCGGCCGCGATCAGCGCGTCAGCACACGGGCCCGTGCGGCCGTGGTGCGAGCACGGCTCGAGCGTAACGTAGGCCGTGGCTCCGCTAACCTTGTGTCCCAGCGCGGCAGCTTGCTTCAGGGCCGCGATCTCGGCGTGGTCGCGTGCATCGTAGAGGTGTGCTCCTTCGCCGACGATCGTCTCGCCCCTGGCCAGGACGCAGCCCACCGTCGGGTTCGGAGAGGCGAGGCCAGCAGCATCGCACGCGAGATCGAGTGCCCGCGCGAGGTATCGATCGTCTTGCGGTGTGAGCGGCATACACAATCAGAATAGTCGCTGGCCAGTAGATGCCTAGTCGATGAGGGAGTTGACAAAGGAAGCCGGGTCGAACGGAAGGATGTCTTCCAGCTTCTCCCCGACTCCGGCGAAGCGAACAGGGAGGCCGAGTTCATGCGCAATGGCCACGACGATTCCGCCCTTCGCGCTGCCGTCGAGCTTGGTGAGGACGATACCCGTCACATGCGCCGCTTCGGTGAAGAGGCGCGCCTGCTGTAGCCCATTCTGTCCCGTAGTCGCGTCGATCACCAACAGCGTCTGATGCGGAGACCCCGGCACCAGGCGCTCCGCAGTGCGGCGCATCTTGTCGAGCTCCTGCATGAGGTCGGACTTCGTATGCAGACGCCCCGCCGTGTCGACCAGGAGCACATCGATCGATCGAGCCTTGGCCGCGGTGAGCGCGTCGAAGAGAGCTGCCGAAGGGTCGCCTCCCTGGCGAGTCTTGATCAGGTCGACGCTGGACCGCTGCGCCCAGACCTCCAACTGCTCAATGGCTGCGGCGCGAAACGTGTCGGCTGCACACAGTAGAACAGTATGTCCCTCGCGACGGTAGAGTGCTGCAAGCTTGCCGCTGGTCGTGGTCTTGCCAGTGCCATTCACGCCGACCATCATGATGACCTCTGGCGGAGCTGTCGGGTGTGTGACAGGCTTGTCGACCGAACTCAGGATGCGGAGGATCTCAGCCTTGAGGAGCGTCTTGAGTTCTGCTCCATCAGAGATTCCGTGGCGCAGGGCGCGGTCGCGCAGGTTCGTGATGATCTCGTTGGTGGTGGCCGATCCAATATCACAGGCGAGCAGCGCGAGCTCGAGGTCGTCGAGGGACGCAACATCAACTTCGCGAGTAAGCGCGACCACCGACGAGAGGGAATTGGACAGCGACTCGCGGGTGCGAGTCACCGCCTGCTTCATGCGGTCGAACAGGCCGCGCGGCGGGTTGCCCCTGGGCTCAGCCTGCTGGTGTTCAGGGTCGGGTGCTGGATTATCGCGCTTGCCGAAGATTGAAAAGGCCATCGCTTATTAGTTTAGCGGATGGATTCGTCAGCGCCCGGGTACGCTTGCGCAGTAGACGCTGAGCCTGCACCGGCTGGCTCGTAGCTTCCGTAAACCATCTTTCCCGACAGCCACGCTACCTAGCCGTGCACCTGCTTATTCCGCCACACCATCGTTTATTTGGGAGCAATCCATGCTCAGCGTCCCCTTGTTATTAAAAACCAGCCCATTGAAGCGAATGACACTGCCCGCCGCGATAGGTTTGCTATTGAGCAACTGCGTATTGCTATCCGCGTAAACGATCACGGTATTCGGGTTCGACAGCAGGGTGTTCTGCCCCGGCTGCACCGCAAAATCCGGAAACAGGTCGTACGGCGCAAGCGTAACAGTGTAGGTCGTGAAGCCGCCGCTCGTGGAGACCGAGCTAACGGTTCCATTGATGGTCTGCGGCACCAGCGTGGCCGTCGTTGCAGGGGCGTACGTGGGGCCGCCCTGCACGCTAAGCGCATGCGTGCTGAAGAGTACGTTCTGGCCCGGGACTAGGTTTGAAGCGTTGAAGCTTGCGGCAAATGGGAGGCTCTGCAAGTTCGTGAGCTGACCGGAAATCTGGAACGTGGTACCGGCAAAGCTGAACAGCTCTATAACGCCCGTTGAAATGAGACCCCGTCCTTCAACTCCGACCGCAAGCACGGTGGGTACTGAAGCAGGCGTTTGTACCAGCGGCCCACTCGATATGGTCAGATTGGAAGGGTTCGTGTCATCCACAGCGACCCGCGTAGCCAAGAGTGAACCGTCCGTTTGGATCGCTACGTCCATATCCACGGGCAAACCCGCGGCAAGCGCCGAAGCGCCGGCAATTCCCTGGAATACGGTGTTGCTTCCCGTATTGACTTGCCACGTCGGACCATCGGCACCCGCCACACTGAAACTGGCACCATTCGCAGTGACGGTGTTGATCAGCCCAAGAAGGCCTGTTGCCTTTCCATTCGTGCTGTTCGTGGGCGAAGCCGCAATCGTCACAGGAGTCAGCGTCAAGGCCGCCGCAACGGAGTTTGTTCCGGACGTCAACGTGCAATCGAATGGCTGTACCGGCGAAACCGCCAGATCCAGCGCAAGTCCCATCGCGGTCCCGGTCACCGTGATGGGCGATGGCACGCTCACAGTCGAGTTGAGTGAGAGTTGGATTTGTCGATTGAAGGTATCCTGGTTGGCGGCAGCGTTCAGGCCAACACATAGCGGCGCGTTTGTCGGTTGGGCGACGTCGAAGGCCGCGGTAGCGGACGTGTAGACATCTTGAGGAATCATCACGGTCGCCAGCGGTTCGGCTGTGCCATTCAAATGCATCACTTCGGCATTCTGGGGCGTAGAAAACACAGTGACCGTTTTACCTGACTGGCTGGTCAACGTCAGGCTGGTCAGGGTCAAATAGAGGTGGGAGATCTGATCGTTCGCTGTACTCGACACGAGAACAACCACTGATGTATTGCCGGACGAAGTCGGACCAGGGCCATTGCCTCCCCCGCACCCGGAGATGAGGATGGCTGCCAGAGCGATGCCGCAGAGACAAACCACTTTGAAACTTTGGAAAGCAGTCCGATGAGTACGTCGCAACAATGCAGAGACCATGAAACGCTCCTTCGAGCTCAGGAGTATGGGTGCGTTAGGAGAGCTAAAACAACGGGAATTGCAATACCGGATAGTGTACACGCGGAGATGCTTACCTCCCGCAATCTCGCACTCTCGGCGACTTCGTTGTCTCAGCCGTAGGTTCGGTTGCAGGAGCAGCTACTCGGTGCGGCCAGGGCGGGACATAAGTTCGCGGATCGCATCCAGAGGTGCTTTATCCGCGTGGAGGATCGCGGCCATCTGCTCCGTGATGGGCATCTCGACCCCGTAGCGACGAGCCAGCCCAAGCGCTGCAGTGGTGGTGCTCACTCCTTCCGCGACCTTGCCGTTCAGGCCGGCGATGATGTCCTCGAGCTTCCGGCCCTTGCCCAGTTCGACGCCCACCGTCCGGTTGCGCGAAAGCCCTCCCGTGCAGGTCAGCACCAGATCGCCAATGCCCGAGAGCCCGGACATGGTCTCGCGTCGGCCTCCGCAGGCCATCGTCAGTCGCGTGATCTCGGCAATGCCGCGCGTGATCAGAGCGGACGTAGCATTGTTGCCCAGCTCCAGGCCCGTGACGACTCCGGCCGCCAGCGCGATCACGTTCTTGAGCGCTCCTCCGAGCTCCGTACCGATAACATCCTCATTGCGATATGTCCGCAGCGACGCTGAGCTGAAGTCGTCCTGCAGAGACTTCCCCAGGACCGGATCGTCGATCGCGAGCGTGATCGCCGTGGGCATCGCTGCCGCCACCTCCTGCGCAAACGACGGTCCTCCGAGCGTGCCAATAGGATTGGACGGAGCATACTCGAACATGATCTGCGACATCCGAAGAAACGTCTTCTCCTCGATACCCTTGCTCGCGGACAGCAGAACCTGTTTGTGGCTGATCACCGGTCCGATCTGCGTCATGATCGAACGCAGCGCCTGCGACGGCGTAACGCACAGCACAATGTCCGCTCCGGCGACAGCCTGCGTAAGATTGTTCGTGACCTTGACGTCGGCAGGAAGAATGAAGCCCGGAAGGTAGCGGGTATTTTCGCCGGTATCGTTCAGTTGCGCGGCATGATCGGGAGAGTGTGCCCAGAGGGTGAGTTTATGCCCGCTCCGGCGTGCGAGCGATACGGTTAGCGCGGTTCCCCACGCGCCTGCGCCGATGACTGCGATGCGGCTCATGCATTTACCTTCTTTTCGTTTGAGTCAGGGTTCGTGGTTGAGTCAGGCTTCTTGTTGCTTCCAAAGCGGCTCTCCGTTCCATGCAGGAGACGCACAATATTGGCGCGGTGTTTGAGGATGCTCACCACCGAGATGCAGGTGAGCCCGGCAAGCAGCTCAGCCGAGCGCTTCGGTACCAGCAGCAGAGCGAAGATCGGAATCGAGATCGCCGCTAGGATCGATCCGAGCGACACCAGTCGCGTCATCGCGACCACCAGGATGAACAGGCCCAGCGCCGACAGCGCAACCCACGGAACCAGCGCGACGAACACCCCAAGCGCTGTAGCGATTCCTTTGCCGCCCTTGAACTTCAGCCAGATTGGGAAGACGTGGCCGAGCACCGCGACCACAGCCGCAGCGACCGCCAGCGCCGACGGACCGTGCGACGTGTTCGGCGCGAAGTGCATCGCGAGTATCACCGCAACATAGCCCTTGAGTGCGTCAAGCAGCAGCGTCAGCAGCCCAAGGCCCTTCCCGCCGGAGCGAGCTACATTCGTTGCTCCGATATTGCCGCTGCCCGTAGCACGAACGTCCTGGTGACGGAACAGGAGGACGAGCACATAGCCGAACGGAATCGATCCGAGCAGGTAAGCAGTCGTCAGTGTGAGCATCCAGAGAGTCATATCGTGCCGCTGTTGAGTTTACCAGTGCAACCTATTGGAGGAAGTGACGAAGCATTTCGAGCGCGTGTTGGGTGCACCACAGGCGCACCCGCTCGCGGTCGCCCGTGATATGCAGTTGCCTCACCTGCGTGTCTTCGCCGTCAGTGAGGGCGATGTATACCAGGCCCACAGGCTTGGCCGCGTCGGGCCCGCGGGCGATCGCCGGCCCCGCAATCCCGGTAACGCTCAGCCCAAGGGTGCTCCCCGTCCGGCGGCGGATTCCCTCCGCCAGGGCGCGCGCCACCGGCTCGCTCACCGCTCCGTGTTCTTCGAGCAGGTACGCAGGAACATCGGCAAGCGCTGTCTTACTCCGGTCAGAGTACGCAATCGCCCCTCCGAGGAAGACCCGCGAGCTGTTAGGCACTGCCGTAAGGCGCTCCCCAAGCCATCCTCCCGTGCAGCTCTCCGCCACCGAGAGCGTATGGTTGCGTACCCCGAGCATCAGGAGCACAACCTCCTCAAGCGACTCCCCATTGAATGAAAAAATGTCGTCGCCCATCTCCGCCGCCACAAGGTCCAGGACGGCATCCACGCGGGCTTCGGCCTCGGCCAGCGTAGGCTTCACGCAAAGAAAGTGCAGCTGAATCTCCGCATGTCCCGCCAGGATCGTCGTCTCCACGTCCGGAAACTGCTGGTAGATCGGCGCCGTCCGAGCGTCAACCTGGCTCTCCGGAATCAGGGCCATGCGCAACATGCGGCGAGCCAGATGGTTCGCCGGAAGCGTTGCCGCAAGACGAGCCTTGCAGTCGTTGTCGAACAGCGGCTTCAGCTCCTTCGGAGGCCCCGGAAGCAGGATAACCAGCTTGCGAAACCCCTCGAACGTCGTGTCCAGCCACTGGCCCGGAGCGCTGCCGTTGGTGTTGGGCAGGATCGTCGCCCCGGCCAGAACGTCGGCCTGGCGAGCGTTGTTCGCAGGCATCGCCATATTACGCGCCGCGAACCGCTGGGCCAGAGACTGCAGCAGCGTTTCGTCGCGGCGCAGTTCCAGCTGCAGAGCTTCGCCGACGCACTCGCGCGTTAGGTCGTCTTCGGTCGGGCCAAGTCCTCCCGACAGCAGGACGATGTCGGACCGGTTCAGCGCGATCCGAATCGCCGCAGTCAGGTGCTTCCGATTGTCCCCGACAATCGTCTTGAAGGCGACCGACACGCCCAGGTCGTTCAGGCCCGCCGTAAGGTACAAGGAGTTCGTGTCCTGACGGTGGGGAGTCAGCATCTCGGAACCGACGGCGATGATCTCGGCTAGCATTTGTCTGGATTGATGTTAGCGCGAGAGCCTGTGCGCGCATGGCCTTTCCTTGGAAGAGGTTGGACGATCTCGGCCGTCAGCAGCGGTGAAGGGTCAAAGACCGGCTGGTGGCGCCGAATTCGAGCCTGATCGAGCTCGTACCGGCGCATCGCAATCCCGATGCTTCCCTTGACCCGTGCCGCCAGCTCGGCCAGCAGGTCCTGCCCATGCAGCGCCGCGCGCACAGTGCGCTCCCTCAGCTCCGCCATCTCCGACTGCGCCAGGGCTTCGATCTCCGCTTCGATAAGCGCCATGTCGGCCATAGCTTGTTCCATTTGCGAGAGCACATGCGCCAGTGCGGCGGCCGTGCTCGTCAGGTCGCCGCTATCTGTCGAAGGATCATACCCATGCAGCATACGGTGGAGCAGGTCAGCGTCGTCGCGGCGCAGCGCGTCGTTCGCCTGGGCCATCAGGTGGGTCCGGCGCAGCTCGTCCTGCGGATCGCTCGCGAAGTCAGGATGGATGCGTTTGGCCACCTCCCGGAAGAGTGCCTTGAGGTCGAAGAAGGCTTGCCGCGTCACGCCCTGCTGCGTTTCAGCTTGCTGCGTTTCAGCTTGCTGCGTTTCGGCTCGCGGCGTCTCGGCTTCTGCCGGAGGCTCGGATTCGGCCTCCGCGAAAGCTTCGGGGATCGCCGCAGGCGAGTTGAGTTCGGCGATGCGCTCCTCCCACTCGTCCAGCTGGATGTAGAGCACTCCGACCTGCCGTATGTACCGCCCTTCAAAGCTGTTGAGCTGCGCGCGCAGTGCGGCGAGCTCAGCTTCCCGGTCCGCCAACGCCGAGCGTACGACGGCGAGCTCAGCCCGTCTGCGATAGAGTTCGGCCTCCTCCATCGTCGGCTGGCGGAAGATGGCTGCGGGCTGGGGCTTCGTAACTGGCATGTATCTGGTTTGATGTTAAGCGGTGATATGGGGTTTGTGGGAGCTCATGCGCTGATACTGGGATGAGCCAGGGGATCAGCGAGTTAGAGCAATAGCTCGCGATGGAGTTCAGCCCTTGCGGGCAGTAATAAGACCTAAGCAGCAGGATGGAGTCCACAAAGCACTCACGACAGGGTCCGGGGCGGTGTCGAATTGAGTGCACCTAGCGGGCTGGCTCGTAGCCCCCGGGTACGCCGTTCGGCGAGAGGACGAGCTGCCACACTTGCAGGGCTCTCGCGCGAAATGCGCCGGCACAGCTGAGCAGGTAATACTGCCACATGCGCTGGAAGCGCTCGTCGAATCGCTTCGCGAGGGTCCCTCGCTCGATCGACGCTCGGAAGTTCTTCGACCAGGCCATCAGGGTGAAGTCATAGTCCGCGCCGAAGTTATGCAGGTCTTCGACGACGAAACGGCCTTCCACCTCGGTCGCGATCTGGCGCAGTGAGGGAAGTTTGCCGTTAGGGAAGATGTGGGTGCTCATCCACGGTTCTCCAGCGATTTCGGTGCGAAGGCTCCCAATCGTGTGGAGGAGGAACAGGCCCTCCGGCCGCAGGCAGCGTCGGATCAAGTCGAAAAAGGTGGAGTAGTTCTTGACTCCAACGTGCTCAAACATACCCACCGAGACAATCGCATCCACTTGCCCGGTATAGGTGCGATAGTCCTCAAGGAGGATCTCGACAGGGAGGCCATCGCAGCGTGCGCGGGCGTAGCGTGCCTGGTGTTCGGAGATCGTGAGGCCGATGACGCGGACCCCGTAGTTCTCCGCCGCGAAGCGCGCAAAACTTCCCCAGCCGCAGCCGATCTCCAGCAACGTGCAGCCGGGCTGGAGATGCAGCTTACGGCAGATCAGATCATGCTTCGCGAACTGCGCATCGTCAAGCGTGCTGGCCCCGCTGTGAAGGTAGCCGCAGCTGTAGGTCATTTTGTCGCCGAGCATGGAGCGGAACAGATCTTCGTCCAGATCGTAGTGTCGCTTGCCGACTTCGAAGGCACGTCCAACGCTTTGCAGATTGGCGAGATAGGCCATGCCGGTGCCCAGCAACTGGGGAAGAAAAATTCCGGCCTTGCGGTCAATATCGGCCTTCAGGAGCCGGTAGAAGAGGTCGTCAAGACTTGGGCAGTCCCACCAGCCGTACAGGTACGAGTTGCCGAGACCGAGAGTGCCCTGCCAACGGATAAGGTTGAACATCGCGGGGGTCTTCACACGGATGTCGCAGGGTTGAGGACCGTTCAGAAAGATTCCGGCCGATGCGAGGAGAGATTGAAACCAATGCTCTGCGGTTTGCATGCGTCCTCCTGCAAGTCGCTACAACCATTGGATGTAGCGAGGGCCAAGCATACACGCTTGTACCGTTCCGATTATGTGACGAGCGCTGTTGAAAGCGGCGGGACTCACTAATTTCGCACTTTTGAGTCGACATTTCCACAGAAATTAACTTGTATTTTTACGCGAATTAAGTGGCATGATTCTTAGCAACGGAGGAGAGATCCTCCAGAGAAGAGAGAAGAAATTGAGGCGGCTGGAGACTCGGACGCGAGACTCTACTTCGGGAAACCGAAGGACAACAGGCGCCGAAGATGACGCTCGCAGGACGTGACGGAACGGAAGAACGAAGGGCAAGCGGGTTCGCCTGCAGGTCCGGAGGGAAGCCGGGACGACAAGGTTATGATTCGGAGCCGAAGCCGGATCTTCGAAATATTCGGACGGCGGAAGGGCGAGTCCTCGAAAGGGGATTCGCCCTTTGGCTTTTGTGGTCCTTCGCGGACGGCGAGGGTGGGGTTCATGTTGGGTTAGGAACGGGAACCATGTGGGGAAATTTGTCGAGTGCGTGGGGACTTGAAGATCGTCGGGGTCCTTCGACTGCGCAGCTCGCGAAGTGCCGCGAGCTGCTTCGCTCAGGATGAGTGAGTTTTGGTGGGGTTCGAGAAGAGCTTGAGAGCAGTGAGGTAGATCGCAGTCGTTAGGAACGAGACAACCGCTGCCAAACCTACGAGATAGTAAGCTTCGCGCTTGTAATTGAGGCCGGTGTGGTTTGCGATCGCGGCGTAGATTCCGATGGCAAACATGATTCCCGGACCAATTAATGTTCCGATGACTGCGAGTTTCCATATCGGCAGACTGTCTGCCTTTTTGGGAACTACGATTATCGGCAAGGCGATCAGCCAGCCGGGAATCACGAGAATGCTTGCGAAGTAAATGAAGCCGAATACATGCTCGAAGAGCAGATGCTTGTCTCCTGGAATGCCAAATGAAATGCCGAGGACCAACTCAGCAGTGATGGCGCTAGCGAATGAAAGCACTACTCGCTTCCAGCGGGTCATAGGAGGGGGAGGCCTTCTATACCCAGGTCCGCATGAAAAATGGTGGTGTTGGTGGCGAGCGCGGCGCACCCGTCGTCCAGGAAGCAGAGGCCCACCAGGTCGTTTCCGGCTACGGTGAGTTCGGCTTCCGGGGCGTTCGTCTCCTTCGAGTTCCAGATGCGAACAATCCCGCGGTGCCCATGCAGAGAGGCTGCGACGTACAGGTTGCCGTCGATGTCGAAGGCCATGCCCTGCGGACGGCCCAGGCCCCGGTAGAACACAGTAGTATTGCCATGCGGATCGATGGCATAAATCGGCTGATTGGAGCTCGTGGTTGGAGCCGTCACCATCAGGACGCCGTCGGCGCGGAAGCAGAGGTGGTAGAACGCAACCGAGGGCTCGAGCGTGGCGAACACAAAGATCTCCGGAGTGCTTCCGGCGCCTCGCGGGGTAAGCTTGAAGATCGTGCCGGAGCGGTCGCCAACGTAGAGGCTGCCTTCCGGGTCGAAGGCGATGCCCGTAGCGATGCCCATCCCTTCAGCAAACGTAGACACGGCGCCGGCCTGCGTGATGCGATAGATGATGCCCTCAGCGCGCGAGCTCGCGTAAAGGTTGCCGTCCGGTCCAAACGCCAGCGCTGAGACATTCAGCAGCTCCCGCACGAACGGAGTGACCTGCAAGTCTCGCGCAACCCGGAAGATCGAGACCGGAACCTGCTCGCCGCGAGGCCCGGAGACCATCGCGAACAGATTGCCATCCGCGTCCACCGCCGGGTTCGAGATCATGTGCAGGTCTTCAACCATGGGGACGCCGACGTTGGCGTGGAGCGCATTGCTGGCCAGCCCATTGCGCCGCAGCACCAGGTCCGACGAGATCGCCCCCGCTGGCACCCGCACCAGCGCTCGCGTAGGCCGCGCAAGATCCAGATTCGCCTGGATCTCACCGAAAAAGGCCTCTGGGTACTGTGGCCCGTCGTTCGTGTTAAGAATATGCGTGCCAATGACTTCGAAGCTTCCGCCCGGAATGGCAGTGCGAGGGAACAGGCGATCGAGGTGCGGGGCATCTGGGCGGGTTGGATGGAGAAGCGGCATCTCGCTTAGGGTATCCGCCAAGATTTGAGGATGCAAATGCGAGCCCCGCGGAACCAGGCCCGCAAGCTCGTCCTCAGCCGTCAATCATGCCTTCCGAACAGCCGCCCATGCAGCCCCGCTCCCGCCAGAATGCCCGCCACGCTCAAAATCAGCGGCCAGTTCCCGACACCCAGCCCCGCGATCGCCGGTCCCGGGCATACGCCGCTAAGTCCCCAGCCCACCCCGAAGATGGCCGCCCCCGTCAGCGTAGCCGCGTTCAGCCGCGATGGATGCCTGTGAAAGACCGGCCCAAACACCGGCCGCTTCATCACCCTCGGCAGCAGCGCATAGGTGATCGCGGTGACTCCCGCCGCGCCGCCCAGCACCAGCAGCAGCCCCATGTTGTTGAGCAGCAGAAACTGCACGATGCTCTCCGGCTTCACCATCGTCGCCAGCGCGAGCCCGAAGCCGAACAAGCCCCCCGCCAGCAGAGCGGACAGCAGCACCGCACGAGAAGCCGTAGCCCGCATATCAAAACCCTCCCAGGGCATGCACCAGATGCGCCGTAAGAATCGCCGTGGCGAGAAACACCACGACTGCAAGGATCGACGGCACCTGCCCCGACCCGACCCCGCATATGCCGTGACCGGACGTGCACCCTCCGCCCATGCGAGCCCCAAATCCAGCGAGGATCCCGCCCACGAATAGCTGCCACAGCGGCACCCGCGTGATGAATCCCTGACTATGCCCGAGCGTGAACGTGAACACCGCAGCGCCCGCGATCATCCCCAGCGAATACATCATCAGCCAGCCTCGCTTGGACACCAGATTCACATGGCGGAAGAACGAGTGTCGCGATAACCACGACCAGAGCGCGCTATAGGTCGTACTCACGCCGCCAATCAACCCCGTCAGCGCGAACAGCACGCTGACACCGAGTCCGATCGAAATTCCGCCGAGTAAAAAGTGTCTCCATCCCTGCGGAAACCACTGCGCAATGCTGTGCATCTGCCTCTCCAGCCGTGATTAAAGTTTCGGAACGAAGTGGGTGATAACGGCCGCCGCGAGCAGTGCGAGCAGCCCCGCCGCCACATCGTCCAGCATGATTCCGGTTCCTCCGTGGAGAGCTTCCAGGCGACGGATCGGGCCCGGCTTCGTGATGTCGAAGAGCCGGAAGAGCACGAGGCCAAGCGCTGCATGCGCCCAGTCCGCAGGCAGCAGGATGAGAGCGAACAGTTGCCCCGCCACTTCGTCGATGACCACGAATCCGGGGTCTTCAGTGGCCGCCTCGCGCGAGGTGATCGTCGAGGCCGGGATACCGATCGCCGTCATCACCACCGCGGCGACGGTCGTAGC
Organism: Granulicella sp.; assembly: GCA_027452215.1. Taxonomy (GTDB): domain Bacteria; phylum Acidobacteriota; class Terriglobia; order Terriglobales; family Acidobacteriaceae; genus Granulicella. The sequence continues at coordinate 79,942 of DAIDGQ010000027.1, forward strand.
AATCGCCAGCGTCGTCCGGTTCGGCACAAAGGCGTGCGCCGCCGCGTACCAGAGCAGAATCGCGGCGACCGAGCCGTAGGTTCCAGGGCCCGGCTTCAAGTAGCCAGCGCCAAAAAAGGTAGAGAGGGTCCAGGCCCAGCGGGTTTTGAGTTTGGAGGTCACTTGAGGATTTTACGCGGGTCCTCCACGCATAGCCGCCTCCTCGCGCTCCCACCATCTCAGAAGGCGTCGCCGTCACTCTCCTGCAGCAGTTGAGAATGTGGATGCCTGCGATTGGCAACGACATCCTCGAGGCAGTTCTTCTCCACACAAGCCCCACTCTGCCGCTCGCCTCTGCTGTTCGTGAAGATGAGCCTACCCGATACAGGCCCTTGAAACCGTCTTTGAAACAATCAGCCCTCAGCCCTCCGCTCTCCAGCCACCAGCGACACCCCCACCGTCACCCCGATCAACCCTGCAATCACCACCAGCGACACCACCGGCCCAATCTCTACCCAATCCGCCGCCAGCATCTTCACCGCCGCAAACATCAACACCGCCGCCAATCCAAAGTGCAGGTACCTCAGCTTCGACAGCATCGCCGCCAGCAGCACATACAACGACCGCAGCCCCATCACCGCCATGATGTTCGACGTGTACGCCAGAAACGGCTCCCGCGTAATACTCAGCACCGCCGGAATCGAATCCAGCGCAAACACCACATCCGTCAACTCCACCGCCACCAGCGCCAGCAGCAGCACGGTAGCCATCCGCTGCCCGCCTTCGCGTACAAAAAAGTGCTCCTGATTCTCACTGATCGGCTTCCATCGCGCCAGCCAGGCAATCCACCGCGGAGGCCTCGTCAAATCCGCATCCGGATTCTCCGGCTTCAACAACCGCACCGCCGCCACCAGCAGGATCGCCCCGAACACATACCCGATCCAGTGAAACCGGTTCAGCAGCCCAATCCCTCCCGCAATGAACGCTCCCCGCATCACGATCGCCCCGGCCACTCCCCAGAACAGCACCCGCGGCTGCCTCCCCGCCGGAATCCGGAACAGCCGGAACAGCAACAGAAACACAAACAGGTTGTCCAGGGACAGCGCCTGCTCCAGCGCATACCCCGCCAAATATTGCGTAGCCCCCACCGTTCCAAAGTGCCGGCTCAGCATCCCCGCCAGCCCCACCGACGCACTCACCCAAATCACCGTCGCAACCATCGCCTTGCGACGTATATCCGGCACTGCCAGGTGCAGCAGGTACTCTCCCCCCAGCAGCACCACCAGCGCGACATGAAATGTAATCCAGTAAGAAAGTGGCGTCATCGGAGCTCTCTTCGAAGCCTACACGGCATGACGCCCGAACCTTCCTTCAAGACATCGGCTTGTGACCCAAGACCGCACTGAACATGCCAAATATCCGGCACATTTGCGCAGCTATCGTTGGTCAATCAGCTTCACCAGCTCCACAAACAAGTCCGCCGCAACCTGCAGACTATTCGCGCTAAGCTTGTCCATCGTGTCTGACTCATGATGGTGGTACGCCTCCTCATCGGACGCCGTACCATATTTGTAATCAATCACATCCAGCACCGGAACACCCCTCTGCATGAACGGAATATGGTCATCGTCCACCGCCTGCGAGTCCTTGAACAGGTAACTCGAGTGCCCCGTAGCCTTGCCCGCCTTCGCCAGCAGATCCAGCAACCAGGGAGTCGAGTTCATCTCCCGGTTGATATTCATATCCTTCCACCCGATCATGTCCGCCAAAACAAAGGCTTTAACCCGTCCTATCGTCCCATCCGCCGACCATTTCGCCGCAATATGTCGCGTCCCATACAGCGAATCCGAGTCCGTCCACTCCTTATTAATCGACTCTTCCCCATCCGTAAACAACAGCCAAACCGAATACCCCTGCGGAGGATGCTCCCGGTAATATTGCCCAAGTGCGATAAGCAAAGCACTTGTGCACGCCCCATCGTTCGCCCCGATGAAGTGAATATCCTTCAGCCAGTAGTTTGTCTCGTAATGCGATGCAAGCACGATGATCCCGTCCCGCTTGCCCGGAAACTTCACAATCAGGTTATGCATCGTCAACGGCCCAATCGGCGTCCGCGCCACAAACCGGTCATCGACAAAGTTCCCCTTCGCCACTTCCGGCCCAAAATGCCCCTTAATGAACGCTTCCGCCGCATCATGCCCCGGCGATCCGATGTACCTCTTCGGTGCAACATCCACATACTGCTGGGTTAACTTCAGAATCTCCTGCCCGCTGACAGCATGGGCCTGAGCATACGAACAAGGCGAGACCGCGAGTGCGACGCACAGCACCAGCATCCAGGGGCGAAAAAGCATCTATACCGTTCCCTTCAGAGCTTCCTTCTTTTTGCGGCGGTTGGGATGCACAAAATAGGCCACTCCCACGCCCAGGAAATACAGCACCAGCATGGGCGAAGCAAACAAACACATCCCCACCGGGTCAGGAGTCGGGCAAATCACGGCCGCCACGAGAAAAATGGCCATAATCGCGTAGCGAAAATGCTTTAGCAGGAACTTCGCGTCCACAATCCCAAACAGCGCCAGGAAGAAGATCACAATCGGCAGCTCAAACGTAATGCCCAAACCAAGGATGACGGCCAGGAAAAACCCCGTATAGTCGTCAATCGTGATCATGTGCGAGAAATTCTTGCCGAAATCCTTGATCAGTACGACCATCGCTCCCGGCAGCACATACCGGTACCCAAACCACGTCCCAGCCAGAAACAGCCCGACGGTCGCCGTCATAAACGGCCACACATAACGCTTTTCATTGGCATACATGCCCGGCGAAATAAATAGCCACACCTGATAAAGGATGAAAGGCGATGCGATAATTGCACCCGCAACCAGCGATGTCTTAATGAAGAAGTTAATCGCATCCGTCGGATGCGTCATTGTCATCTGCAGCCCGATATCGACTAGCGGCTTCTGAATGTACCCTACCAGCCGATTATGAAAGATATAGGCGACGATAAAGCCGGCGATTAGGTATCCGACGATCCAGAACAACCGGTTCCGCAGCTCCTCCAGATGCTCCATCAGGCTCATCCCGGGAAGCTCGGCACGGTCGTGTACGGCGGAGCGCGCGCGGTCAATCAGATCAGTCGCCATGCGCTGTTATCTCCGGTGTAGACTCTGTGTCTGCATTTTCTTCAGTAGCCGCGGGGATAGCGTCCAGCAGGCCCCGCAGGGCACTATTGCGAGGCCCCGAGGTCTGCCGCTGCGGCGTGGGCAGCCCGGTTGATGGGGGCATAATGCTCAGCCCTCCCGACGTCGCAATCGGTATCGGTGTCCGTACCCCATCCACCATCTCGTAGCTCGGCTGAGGCATCGCCTCCGCAGCCGTCTCGCTCGTCCCCTCGGCGAGGGGAGTCTCCAAACCGCCCCCAGCCATCGTGTCTGAGGAGGTCGCCGAAAGCTCCAACGGCACCGATTCCACAACAGGAGCCACCGGAGCAGCCGCTTCCATCGCGGCAATCTGCTTCTGCCGGTCAGCCTGCTCCGTCAAACGAAGCTCATCTTCCATCTGCATCTTGAACTCATTCGACGCGCGTCGGAACTCTCCCACCCACTTGCCCAGCTCGCGGGCAAGCACCGGCAATCGTTTGGGGCCAAAGAGCAGCAGCGCCAGAACGAAGAGAAAGATACTGTCGGAAAAACTCGGCATACTTGATCAGATGATACGGCCTTCACCGCGAGGTTGGAAGACACCCTTCAGGACGACCCTGTTGAAGAGACGGTTGGCCCGCTCCTTTGGATTGTTCCCCGGTGCTGGCTCTCCGGCCTTGCACCTCAAATCTCCAGTCCGCGTATCTCCCTCGCTTCCCGCGAAAACTGCTCGCTCAGCGAAACGCTTGCCGCCGCCGCGCGTCCTAAGCAACAGGACCATCCAACACGAGAGCACCTGCAACAATAGGAAGAGGCGGAAGTTCCGTCGTTGCCGTTTTGAAGAGTAGAGAGTGGAGCTAAAGTATGGTTTGTATGACTCGCCGCAGAATAGTCCGTCGTTACGGTTTGCCAGTGTGCGCCCTCGTGCTGCTGTCTGCCCTGACGCTGTCGTTGAGTGGTTGCGGCTCCTTCTTTCAGTGCGAGGGCAAACCGAGCTGCCCAGCGACGGGAACAGGCACTGGCACCGGAACAGGCACCGGAACAGGAACAGGCACAACGACTGTGAATTACGCCTACGTCGCCAATAGTGCTACAGGATCCACCTATATCAATGGCTACAACCTCGGTGCAGGGGCGCTGACCGCCACTACTGGATCCCCTTATCTGCTGAACTACACGCCGTCAGGCATGGCGGTGACCCCGACGAACACTTTTTTGTATGTTGCGTCTGACCCGGCATCGTCCACCGGAGCCCTCTACGGATACTCCATTGGAACCGGGGGCGCTCTCACCATCCTCAGCAGCAACGGAGCCACTGAGCTTGCCGTCGAGAGCACAACCTCCATCGATATCTCGCCCGATGGGCAATGGCTATTTGCTCTCAGCGTGGACGGTCTGACCCTCGACGAATACAGCATCAACACCTCCACCGGACTCATCTCGCTTGCCTCGATGTACAGCATCACAGGAGCCGCCAACGGCGTGGTCACCCCGTCCTCCGTCCGCGTTGCTCCCAGCGGAGACTACGTCGTTGTTGCTCTCGGAACCGCCGGTGCAGAGACGTTCTCCTTCGATACCACCACCGGCCTGGCGACGTTAGCGACGCTCATCTCCCCCGCCACCTCTTCCACCGGAATTTATGCCGTTGCCGTCGATAGCAATAATTACCTCTACTGCGTAGGCACCGCGGGTCTGCAGGTGTTTTCGGTCACGAATGCCGGGGTCGCGACCTTCGTCAAAACCTATCCCACTGGAAAGGGTGCTCATTCCGTCGTGGTCAACGGCACCTCCACATTTGTCTACGTCGGCAATGAAACCGACAGCACGATCTCCGGCTATGCCATCGGCACTAGCGGAGCCTTGACCTCGCTCACCGGATCGCCCTACAGCGCGCCGACAACCATTACGGCCCTGGCGCGCGATCGAACGAACGCCTACGTCCTCGCCGCCGGGTATAACGCGACCACCGGAATTCAGTTATTTTCCATTGGAACGAACGGAGCCTTGACATCGAGCGGCACGGCGGCCTCCGGCATCTTACCAGCGGTTCCCGGGGAGATTGCTACGACCCATTGAACTGATCTGCTCTAACGCATCCACCCGTAAGTCCGGCCTCCGGGCTCGCGCTACTCTTGATGTACAAGCACCCCGGCTTCGTTGGCATCCAACACCGGGTTGAACCCTGAAGAAGAAGTAAAGGCCTAGCCGGAACATGCAGAAGATCCTCTCGAAGCTGATGAATCGGCAACTGCCACATTTCGTCCTGCTCCTGGCAATGGCGTGGGGACTTGCTGGCTGTTCTCACTTTCAGATCAAGCCCCCTGAGAAACTCGTCTATGTGACAGCCAAGCAGACCTTCCTGCGAGATCGCGTCGCTGCCGTATCCAACCGCACCGGTACCGCCTCCAATGGTGAAAAGCTGGTCGTGCTCGATCATGCTCGACGCTTCCTGAAGGTGCGAACTCCACGAGGCGAGGTGGGCTGGATTGAAGAGAAGCTCACCGCAGGCCAGGACGTAGCCGACAAGTTTGAGGAGCTCGGCAAAGAGCATCAGCAAGACCCCGTCGTGGCCACAGCCATTGCGCGCGACGAAGTTTATCTGCACATCTCGCCCGGACGTGAGACGACGCGGTTCTATCTCCTTGCTGAAAATGATCCGCTCAGCCTGCTCGAACGAGCCACCATCGTCAAGCCGGTCACCCCGGGAGCTGCTCCCGCCGCCAAGCCGGCCGCTGACGCCAACTCCAACGCTCCCACACCTCCCGCGATGGAAGACTGGTGGCTGGTCCGCAACGCAAAGGGCCAGACCGGCTGGATCTACTCCCGCATGATCGAGGTGTCCGCGCCCGATGCCCTCGTTCGTTACTCTGAGGGTCAGCGCATCGTCGGCGCCTACATCCTCGCCCACGTGGACGATCCCGAGTCAGGCATCCTCGACAACGGCAACACCGTCACCAGCATTCCCGAATACGTAACCCTGCTTTCGCCCTACAAGGCCGGGTTGCCGTATGACTTCGACCAGGTCAGGGTCTTCGTCTGGAATACCAAAAAGCATCGCTACGAGACCGGCTTCCGCGAGCACAATATCGTCGGCTACCTCCCCATAAAACTCGATGAGCGTATCGACCCCTATGGCAAATCCGCTATATCTTCAGAGAAGTTGCCGGCCTTCACCTATCGCGTCCTCGCCGGAGATCAGACCATGCCGACTCCAGATCCGGTGACCGGCCTGGTCAAGCCCGGCAGGACCATCGACAAGACCTATCGCCTTGAGGGCAACATCTGCCGCCGAATCCTCGCCCCGGGTTCCCCTCCGCCCGCCGAGGCCCATCCAGTTCCCGAGCCCGAGAAGAAGGCCAAAGCAGCCCGGAAGCGCAAAAAGTAGCCGGCAATTGTCAGAAATTGCCGGAAATCCCCACATACGCCTTCTCTTTGAGAGGGCAGGATTTTGGTCCCGACGTAAGGGCTGCCAGGTCAATGCGGCTATAGCCGCTGAGGGAATACCGCGGACTTATCCAGACCTTCCTCAGCAATAAAAGCGTCGTATCGCCTCCACGACGCTCTCGAGCTCTTCCACCCGAAGGTCCGGATACATCGGAAGCGCCAGAACCTCTTCCGCCGCCCGTTCGCTGGCAGGGAAGTCGCCCAGCTTGTACCCCAGAGAGTGCAGGCTTTCCTGCAGGTGCAGCGGCCGAGGATAGTAAATCTCGCTGCCAATGGAATTCGCCACAAGATGCTCCCGCAAAGCATCCCGCCGCGGAGCCCGGATCACATACTGATGGAAGACGTGTTCCGCATGAGGATCTGTAAACGGCAACACCACGCCGTCCGCAGTCGTCGTCCCCACAACCCCCGCAGCCGTGAACCGCTCGTCATACATCTTTGCCAGTTCGCGTCTGCGAACATTTCCAGCGTCCACCCGGCGCAACTTCACCTCAAGAACCGCAGCCTGCAGCGTATCCAGCCGCGAGTTCCACCCCACCTCATCGTGGAAGTAGCGCCTCCTCATGCCGTGGGCGCGAAGCATCTTCGACCGCTCCGCCGTCACCGGATCGCCGGTGGTCACCATGCCAGCGTCGCCAAAGGCGCTCAGGTTTTTGGTGGGATAAAAGCTAAAAGCGGCAACATCGCCCAGGCCTCCGGCATGCACACCGTTCCAGCGTGCCCCGAAAGCCTGCGCAGCGTCTTCGATGAGCTTTAGCCCGTAGCTTCCCGCAATCCCAGTCAGTGCGGTCATATCCGCGCACTGCCCGTACAGATGCACAGGCATGATCGCCGCGATCTGTTCCCCGCGCTGCTCCGCCAGCAGCGTCCGTGCGCTCTCCGGAGACAGATTGAATGTCCGCTCATCGATGTCCACCAGCAGTGGCTTCGCTCCAGCGCGGAGAATCGAACTCACCGTGGCGAAGAAGCTGAATGGCGTTGTAATCACCGCGTCCCCAGGCCCGATCTCCAGTGCAGCCAATGCCAGCCACAGCGCATCCGTGCCGCTCGCGCAGCCAATTGCGAAGGGAACGCCACAGGCCTCGGCCGCCGCTTTCTCAAACTGCTCCACCTCCGGCCCAAGGATGAATCGTTGCGAGTCGCATACAGCGGTGATGGCTGCAAGCACTTCTTCCCGTATCTGGGCGAACTCGCGGCTGAAGTCGAGCATCGAAACCGGGAGCAACTTCGTACTGGTGTTTACATCGAGCATCTTTACCATCCTAATTGGTACAACCGGGGTCTCCATCGCGTTTTACGTTTCATATGCCCTTGTCGGGAAGCATCTAAAACGGTAGGGTGAATGGTGCAAGTCTGCTTTGCTGCAAGGTTCGACCGCGATCAATGAACGCGGAATTTTAAAAGAGATGGTTGAACATGATGATCAGAGGAGATCGGCCCATGGATTCCAAGCCGGCACAGAATATTCAGGACACGTTCCTGAATACGGTCCGCAAGGACAAAAGCCCCATTACTATCTACCTCGTGAGCGGCGTCAAGCTGACAGGCAAGATACGTTCCTTCGACAAGTACTCTGTTCTGCTCGAGAACAATGCGCAGGAGCAGTTGATCTTCAAGCACGCAATTTCCACGGTGGTGAGCGGTCGGCCCACAGGGTTTGGCGACGCGCGCAGTAGCAACGAAAGCCGCACTCCCTCAACACCCGCCCAGTCGGAGAGCACGCCGCCGACTTCGGGCTCTACCACCGCATAGTCACTTCCAGTGACGATCTTTCGTGAGTGTCGCAAGGCAGGGTGTCCATTAAGCCAGCAGGGAAGACCAGAACCAATCGTGAAGCAGTCGAGCAGGATCTGCTCCGTGCCCGCCAGAAGACGTCGCGTGAAAGCGCCGTCCTGGTTGCGGTCGAGTTCACCTCGGACCGCTTCCGTCCGTCCAGCGTAGCGCAGCAGGCCCGCGCAGCGGCGGCCGTCTCCGGCCAGTCCGCTCTCATCGTCGACTCGCTAGACTCACTCGAATCGCCAGCCTCGCCCGGCTCCAGGGAGACGCCTTCGGCCCCCCAACCTACCGTCGATCCTCCAGCCGACATTGACTTCGACGCTTCGCTCGCCGAGTTCCAGGAGCTCGCCCGGTCCGCCGGAGCCACCATCGCCGCCGTCCTCATCCAGCGACGAGGCCGTCCCGATCCCGCCACCCTCGTCGGGGGCGGAAAGCTCGACGAGATCATCGCCACCGTTGCCTCCACCGGAGCCAGCCTCGTCCTCTTCGATCACGATCTCACCCCATCCCAAGCCCGTAACGTCGAGGCTCGCCTGCCCTGCACCGTCATCGACCGAACCCAGTTGATCCTCGACATCTTTGCCCGCCACGCACGAACCCGCGAAGGTCAGCTGCAGGTCGAGTTGGCGCAGCTCGAATACCAGCTACCCCGCCTCGCCGGTCGCGGAAAGACTATGTCGCAAACTGGAGGTGGCATCGGAACCCGCGGCCCCGGTGAGACTCAGCTCGAGACCGATCGCCGCAGGATCAACACAAGATTGGATCGCATCCGCCAGCAACTCGAAGCCGTGCGGCGCATTCGCCGCCAGCAGCGAGGCCGTCGCGAGGCCGTCCCTGTCCCCACCGTCGCTCTCGTCGGCTATACAAATGCTGGTAAATCCACTGTTTTCAATGCGTTGACCGGAGGGGAAGTCCTAGCATCGGAGAGGATGTTTGCCACCCTCGACCCCAAACTGCGCCAGCTCAGCCTACCTTCGCGTCGCAAAGTGCTGCTCTCAGACACCGTGGGCTTCATTCGTAACCTCCCCCACGCCCTCGTAACAAGCTTTCGGGCCACGCTCGAGGAGGTAGAGCGAGCCGAGCTGCTGCTCCACGTCCGGGACGCCGCCAGCCCCACTCTCGACGAACAGCGAGCCCAGGTCGAGGCCGTCCTCGCCGAACTCGATGTCAAGGGAAAGCCAACCCTCCAAGTCCTCAACAAGATCGACCTTCTGCCCGCCGGAGCGGCTCTGACCCCGGGCCTCCAGGCACCCGCCACGGTCGCCGTCTCAGGCCTGACAGGTGCTGGTCTCGACGATCTGCTTCATGCCATCGATGCCGCCCTGACTGCAGATCCGCTTGAAACCGCAGAGTTTCGGATACCGCAGGCCGAGGGCCGCGTCCTTGCCGCGCTCGAGCGGGGAGCCACCACCACGGCGCAGAGATTTGAGGGAAATCTCGTCTATCTCTCCGTGGTTGGACCAGCGTCTCTGCTCAAACGCTACGGCCGCTATCAGCACCGGCACGGGACGCCGGCGACTGTTGCAGAAAGTTAGCGCCAGAAACAGTACAGGCCGCCTGATCGGGAGCGGAGGTGGTGTCCCGTATCACGCGGCCTGCATGACCCGGAACGGGTCTCAGGTGGTAAGACCATTCTACGCCTGTGCGAATCTCAAAAACAACGAAAATTATCCTAAAATCTCGCCGTCGATTTGAATAGGGATAGACGCCGTGCTGCCGCTTAGAGCAGGGCTTCAATCTGCCATCGATTTGCACGCCTGTTCTTTGACTTTGCCACCCTGCTTTGCTACAACTAAGAGGAACGAAAAGCCCAGAGTTTGCATTGCTTGAGCTGCGCTCGGCGGTAGAGAAACGGGCTCCTCTCGCTCTTGGAAGCAAGTTGTTTGCTTGCCCTCCTGAAGTACCCAAAGAATCTCATGGAAATTTTGCATCAACTTGGCGGTCTTGTGCTCGGCTCTGTGCCGACAATGTTGCTATTCATCCTGCTCGTCGCGGCCTACGGATTTCTGGTCCGCCGTCCCCTTGAAAAGACCCTCGCGGAGCGGCGATCCCGCACCAGTGGTGCCATCGAGCAGGCACGTACCGCCATCGCGGCCGCCGAAGCCGAAACCACCCTCTATGAAGAGAAGCTGCGCGCCGCACGAAGCGAGATTGTGGCTGCGCGCGAGCGTCGGCTCCAGCAGTGGCAGGCAGAGCGAGATCAGGCCCTCGAGTCGGCTCGAGCTGCATCGCTGGACAAGGTGAAGGCAGCGCGGACTGAGATTGAAGCCCTCTCGCTCGACGCGCGCAAGCAGATTGAGCAGGCGACCGCTCAGTTGAGTGAACAGATCATGCGGGCTGTCCTTCCGTCCGGAACCGGGTTGTCGGAGGCGCGCCAGTAATGACTTCTATCTGCATCCCGGCGAAGCTTCGCCGCTTGGTGATGATCGCGCTCGGCATCTTGCTGCTGGTCTCTTTGGGTAGCACAGTCCGCGCGCAAAGTGCGCCGGCGACTCCCCAGACAGCCGCCAGCGCGACCGACAAAAAGCAGACCGTCATCAACGAGACGGACGAATATCGTCTGTCTCCCACGGTCGTCAAGCTCGGCGCTCTGCTCGGCATGAAGCCCGAGACGGCAGCGAATGTTTTCACCATCTTCAATATTCTGATCCTCGTCGGCGCCATCGGCTATGGCCTGATGAAGACCCTTCCGAAGGCCTTCCGCGATCGCAGTTCCTCCATCCAGAAGCATCTCGTCGATGCGCGCACGGCAACGGAAGAGGCCACCTCTCGGCTCAGTTCGGTTGAAGACCGGCTCTCCAAATTGGATCAGCAGATCGCCGCCATGCGAACCCAGGCAGAGGCCGACGGAGCAAAAGACGAGCAGCGCATCAAGGCCAGCGTCGAAGAGGAGAGGGCCAAGATCGTCGCAGCCGCAGAGATCGAAATTCAGAGCGCAACCACCCTCGCACGCCGTGAAATCCAGAAATACGCCGCCGAGCTCGCGATCGAGCAGGCTGCACGCAAGCTGGTCGTCACGGCAGACACGGATCGTCTGCTGGTCGAAAGTTTTGCTCACAAGCTCGGCGAAGGGAGCAACAACTAATGGCTGCCATCGATCTCCGCTACGCGCGAGCCCTGGCCGCCGTCATCTCCGACCAGAAGCTGAATGTTGTCGCGACTCAAGGCCAATTGAATGATTTTGTCGAGACACTCGAGGCCAGCGCCGAGCTCCGCGAGGTACTCACGGACCCCTCGATTCCCGAGACTCAAAAGCTGGGAGTGCTGGATGCGATTGCCACAAAATCCGGCATGAGCAAGGCGGTGCGGAATTTTATTGCCGTTATCGCGCATCACCAGCGCCTTCACGAGCTGCGCGCGATGGTCGCCGCGTATGCCATGATCGCGGATGAGACTTCGAGTGTGGCCGAGGCGGAGATTGTCAGTGCGCAACCGCTCGACGAAAGCAACCGCAAACTGCTTGAAGACAAGATTGCAAAGATAACCGGCCTGCAGAACGTCCATGCAACCTACACGCAGGACGCTACGCTGCTGGGCGGAGCTGTGGTGACCATCGGGTCGACCGTCTACGACGGCTCAATTCGAGCCCAGCTGCAACAACTCAAGGCACGGCTGATTGCAGCCGGAGCGTAGATCAGGATACGCAACAAGATTTGAAGGAAAAGGAAACGCATGGCAAAGATTCAGGCAAACGAAATCACCGAACTGCTTCGCCAGCAGATTGAGAACTACGAGCAGCGCATCCAGGTGGACGAGGTGGGCACGATCATCACGCTCGGCGATGGTATCGCCCGTATTCACGGCCTCGACAAGGTCATGGCCGGCGAGCTGATTGATTTTCCGCACGGCATCTCCGGTCTCGCGATGAACCTCGACGAAGACCAGGTCGGCGCCGTGATCCTCGGCGACTACAGCGAGCTCAAAGAGGGCGACCAGGTCAAGCGCACAGGCAAGATTATGTCCGTGCCTGTGGGCGAAGCCCTCATCGGCCGCGTCGTGAACGCGCTCGGTCAGCCCATCGACGACAAGGGGCCCATCAACACCGATACGTTCTTCCCGGTCGAGCGGCTCGCTCCCGGCGTGATCGCTCGTCAGTCCGTCACCGAGCCGATGAACACCGGCATCAAGGCTATCGACACGATGATTCCCATCGGCCGCGGCCAGCGCGAGTTGCTCATCGGCGATCGTCAGACCGGCAAAACTGCCGTAGCTCTCGACACCATCATCAACTCCGCGAAGAACGACCTCATCTGCATCTACTGCGCCATCGGCCAGAAGCGTTCTTCTGTTGCCAGCGTCGTCCAGACCCTCGAAGAGTACGGCGCGATGGCCTACACCATCGTCGTCGCTGCCACGGCCTCCGAGCCCGCCCCCATGCAGTATCTCGCCCCCTTCGCCGCGACGGCCATGGGCGAGTACTTCCGCGACAACGGCAAGCATGCGCTCATCATCTACGACGATCTCTCCAAGCATGCCGCCAGCTATCGCGAAATCTCGCTGCTGCTGCGCCGTCCGCCAGGCCGCGAAGCCTACCCCGGCGATGTCTTCTATCTTCACTCGCGTCTGCTTGAGCGTTCGTCGAAGATGTCCAAGGAGCTCGGAGGAGGTTCGCTGACTGCTCTGCCGATCATCGAGACCCAGGCCGGCGATGTCTCCGCCTACATCCCGACCAACGTCATCTCCATCACCGACGGACAGATCTTCTTCGAGACCGACCTCTTCAACTCCGGTGTTCGCCCTGCCGTCAACGTAGGTCTCTCGGTATCGCGCGTAGGATTCGCCGCGGCCATCAAGGCAACCAAGCAGGTAGGCTCGACGCTGAAGCTGGACCTTGCGCAGTATCGCGAACTCGCCGCCTTCGCACAGTTCGGTTCCGATCTCGACAAGGTGACGCAGAATCAACTCAACCGCGGAGCTCGTCTCACCGAGCTCCTCAAGCAGCCGCAGTTCTCTCCGCTTACGGCAGCACAGCAGGTTGCGATTCTGTTCGCCGGAACGCAGGGTCTGCTCGACGACGTTGAAGTCCGCGATCTGCGTGCCTTCGAGGACGGCTACTATCCCTTCCTCGACTCCGCGCACCCCGACATTCTCGCCGACATCACGACCAAGAAGGCTCTCGACGACGATCTCCGCAAGCGCATGACCAACGCGATCAACGAATACAAGCAGGACTTCCTCGCAGGCCGCAAGGAAGCTGCATTAACCGCAAAAGCATAAGAACGACGGCATAAGGACGAATGGCAAACGTACTCGATCTACGGCGACGCATCCGCAGTGTGAAGAATACGCGGCAGATCACCAAGGCCATGAAGATGGTCTCGGCGGCGAAGTTGCGCCGCGCCCAGGAACGTGCCATGCAGGCTCGGCCCTACGCGCAGATGCTGACCAATATTCTTGAATCGCTGGTCCGCCGCACGGATCTCTACAACAACGAGACCGGCGAAATCATGCATCCTCTGCTGGTGGAACGCGAAGAGAAAAACGTGCTTGTTCTCGTAATCGCCGGAGACAAGGGCTTTGCTGGCGGCTTCAACTCGAACATTGGCAAAGCAGCACAACGGTTCATCGATCAGCGCCGCGCAGACGGCCAGAACCTGGATCTCGAGCCCGTCGGCAAGAAAGCGATCGGGCTCTACAAGAAGCGCTATCCCGCTGCTGTCTACGAGCATAAGGAAGAGCTGTACGACAACGACCTCGCAAAGCACATCGAGGACATTCGTCATCGTGTAGCTCCGATTGAAGTCGCAGCAGAGCATCCCACGCTGCTCGTCAAGACTGATTTTGACGAAGTAACCGCAGTCGCGAACTCCATCGTGGATCGCTATGAGTCTGCGGAGATTGACTCGGTCTACATCGTGTACAACGAGTTCAAGTCGGTCATCTCGCAGCGGGTCGTGGTTGAAAAGCTCTTACCGATTCGTAAGCTCGGATCCCACGAGATCACGGTCCTTGAAGAGATGACCGAGGAGCAGAGGGAAGCCGCCGGTAGAGCAGCGAGGGAGTCCGGCGTTTCGCTCAGCGAACCCGAGGAGACAGTTGCCGAGCGTGAAGCCAAGAAGTTTGGCACCGCCGACATCGACTACCTCTTCGATCAGGCGCCCGAGCGTCTGTTCCGCCACCTCATGCCGCGCTACGTTACCACCCAGATCTTCCATGCGTTGCTGGAATCCATTGCTGCGGAACACGCAGCCCGTATGACAGCGACGGATGCGGCCACCAAGAATGCAGGCGAGTTGATCGACAAGCTCTCGCTCACCATGAACCGCGTGCGTCAGGCAGCGATTACCAAAGAGATTATCGAAATTGTTAGCGGAGCGGCAGCGCTGTAGGACGGCGACGCGCAACGTTACGAAAGAGACTTATGGCAGAGACACAAAACATCGGCAAAGTAGTCAGCATCAGCGGCCCCGCCGTTGACGTGCAATTCGAAGAGGCGCACATGCCTCCCATCTTCCAGGCGTTGCGCATTGTCAGCGAAGGCTTCAATGTGCCAACACCGCTTGATGTCGTCGTTGAGGTGCAGCAGCATCTCGGCGAAGGCCGCGTCCGCTGCATCGCGATGGTCGCCACCGAGGGCATGGTCCGCGGCATGAAGGCCATCGACACCGGCGCCATGATCACCGTTCCCGTCGGCCGCGAGACCCTCGGCCGCGTGCTCAATGTGCTCGGCGAACCCGTCGACGAGCTCGGCCCGGTCAACGCCAAAGTCCACATGCCCATCCACCGGCAGGCTCCCGCCTTCGACGAGCAGTCCACCTCCGAAGAGATGTTCGAAACCGGCATCAAGGTCGTCGACCTCATCCTCCCCTTCCTGAAGGGTGGCAAGATCGGCCTCTTCGGCGGAGCCGGCGTTGGCAAGACCGTCGTCATTCAGGAGTTGATTAACAACGTCGCCACCAACCACGGAGGCTTCAGCGTATTCGCCGGAGTTGGCGAGCGTACTCGCGAAGGCAACGATCTCTGGCACGAGTTCCAGGAGTCCGGCGTCATTGACGTCCACGACTTCAACAAGAGTAAAGCCGCCCTCATCTATGGCCAGATGACCGAGCCGCCAGGGGCACGTCTCCGCGTCGCTCTCACCGGTCTCACCGTTGCGGAGTACTTCCGCGACGTCGAGGGTGCGGACACGCTGCTCTTCATCGACAACATCTTCCGCTTCACGCAGGCCGGTTCCGAGGTCTCCACGCTGCTCGGCCGTATGCCGTCCGCCGTAGGCTACCAGCCGAACCTCGCCACTGAAATGGGCGAACTGCAGGAGCGCATCACCTCCACCAAGAAGGGTTCGGTCACCTCCGTGCAGGCAGTCTACGTGCCTGCCGACGATATTACCGATCCCGCGCCGGCCACCACCTTCGCCCATCTGGATGCGACCATGCTGCTCTCGCGTCCGCTGTCCGAGCTCGGAATCTATCCTGCCGTCGATCCTCTCACCTCGACCTCGCGCGTTCTCTCTGCCCGCATCGTCGGCCAGGAGCACTACGATGTCGCGCAGGGCGTGAAGAAGATCTTGCAGCGCTACAAGGACCTGCAGGACATCATCGCGATCCTGGGAATCGACGAGTTGTCAGAAGAAGACAAGCTCACCGTATCCCGTGCCCGCAAGGTGCAGCGCTTCCTGTCGCAGCCCTTCCACGTAGCCGAAATCTTCACCGGAATCCCCGGAGCCTACGTCAAGGTCGAAGATACGGTCCGCAGCTTCAAGGAGATCATCGAAGGCAAGCACGATGAAATCCCGGAGCAGGCGTTTTACCTCAAGGGCGGCATCGAGGACGTTCTCGCGGCAGCCGAAAAGATGAAGGCGACGGCATAAGCGTATGGCTGAGGCTGGAAACAATTCGGGGCTGCTCGCGGTCAGGCTGGTAACGCCGGACCGCGTGCTGCTCGACGCCACAGCGGCGGCGGTCGAACTGCCATCGATGTCGGGCTACATGGAGACGCTCTACGGTGCCGCACCGCTTCTCGCGGAGCTTGGGGCGGGCGAAGTTCGTTTGCATGGAGGCTCGGCCGGTGAACAGACCTTCTTCGTCGCCTGGGGCTTCGTGGAGGCCCTGCCAGAGCGAGTCACAATCCTCGCCGAGACAGCCCTGCATCCTAATGAGATTGACCCGGCGGAGGCTCAGGCTGAGCTCAAGCATGGTGAAGCTCTCTGGAACCAGGCCGGCGACGATCAGGAAAAATATGACGAAGCCAATGCCGTAACCCGTGTCGCCGAAGAAAAGATCGCCAGCGCACAAGGCAAGCACTGAGTCTCAACTTTGAATCGAAAACCGGAAGCCCCGTGCGAGCGGGGCTTCACCGTCTACGGAAATGAGCGCCCTTCACTACCGGTGTGGCGCTCTTCCGGAAGGCGTGGATACGCCCCACTTCGGATACATTTTTCCCCAAATGACTCATAAGATTGCAGTTGGGTGTGGATGTAGGGCCTCCCGTTAGTATTCAAAACGTGTCCCATCCAGCGGCCAGAGGGCAAGCTCGCGCGTAGATCGCGAACGCGTAGGGACGAGTTTCGAGGTAGTCGGCGGAGGCTGTAAATTTGATTCCACTGAATTTAATGTCACCTGTGCTGAGTTGACCCTGAACCGTTCGCCAGCATCACACGACTAACAATCCAGAATTGTTGCAGCCTGTCTACAGAAGCGTGAAGTTGATGGGTCGAACGGGGTCAAGATCAAGATGAAGCATCGAGTATCGGTCTATGTTGCTGTGCTGGCAGGATTAATTTCTATCTCAGGGTGCGGAGCGAATCAGTTCGTCCTTCTGCCATTTATCCCGACCTCGACTCCAGTAGCTGCCCAAAACGGCTCCGTGAGCATCAGTCCCACCTACGCGGCTCTCGGTTTCGGCGGATCCACACAGTACGCAGCCACCGTCGCAGGTGGAGGAGGGGGCACGATCCTGTGGCTGGTGAACGGTGTGATCGGCGGCAATGCGAAGGTGGGCACCATCAGCTCCAGCGGCCTCTATACGTCACCTACGACATTCTTTCAGTCGCAAAACGTAAGCGTGACCGCTGCACTCGCTAGCTCGCCGCAGACCAACTACGCGACCGCCGTCATGTCGCTCATCACCAGCGGTGTCGTCACATCCACCGCCAATCCGCAGGTCGCAACCTACACCATTAACCTTCCGGTCCCCGGTTCCGTCTACATCCAGTTCGGCAAAGATACGAACTACGGCTTCCCCACATCGGCACAGTCTACCTCGGCTCAGATTGGAGGAGCGGTGCCGGTCCTGGTAGCCGGAATGCTGGGAAACACCGCCTACCACATGCGTGCGCAGGTGCTTCTAGGCGACGGCGCGACCTTCACCGACACCGACCATACCTTTTCGACAGGCCAGCCCTTCAAGACCTCCCCCGTGATCGCGGGACCCGTAAACGGAGGAACTCCGCAGCCCGGAATTGAGTTGTTCGATACCGCGCAACCCCAGGCTCCCGCAATGGCCTTTGCCACCGATCTGAGCGGCAACGTGATCTGGACCTACAGCTACGCCCAGTCCGGCGCGGGTGAATCCGGGACACCGCAGGACTTCGTGCAGCCAATCCAGTTCCTTCCCAACGGGCATTTCCTGGTCCAGATTTCCTACCTCTCCTCGATCCCCCTGCATAAGGGAGCGACCGTGCAGCCCGGCACCCTCGATGAGGTTCGCGAGGTCGATCTCGCCGGCACCACCATCCATTCGCTCACAGCGACCCAGGTAATCTCGGCCGTGGCGGCGAACCCCGCGCTCTCCGGACAACTCACTGGCACCACGCTCGGAAGCCTCCATCACGACGTTCTCGCCCTGCCCAACGGCCACATGGTGCTGCTGTTCTCTGCATCGAAGACCGTCAACGTGACCCCAGCCGTAACTGGAGCCGGGGGGACAACGTTTAGCGGACCGACGACGGTGCTCGGCGATGCGCTGGTGGATGTCGACCAGAACTTCAATCCCGACTGGGTCTGGAACTCCTTCAGCCATCTTGATGTCAACCGTCACCCTTGGCCAGTTCAGTTTCCTGATTGGACGCACTCCAACGCGATGCTCTACTCCAGCACAGACGGCAATCTTCTGCTCTCGGTACGGCACCAGAATTGGATCATCAAGATCGACTACAACAACGCGACGGGGAGCGGAAACATCCTCTGGAGGCTCGGTGAGGGAGGAGACTTTACCCTCAACGGCGGCACCGATCCGACCGATTGGTTCTACGCCCAGCATGGCCCCAACTACTTCACCACCAACACCACCGGCATCTTCACCCTTGGCGTAATGGACAATGGCGACGATCGAGAGCTTCCGGGAACGCCCATCGGCAGCTGCGTCGCAGCGGGGAGCACCGCGCCCACCAGCCTCTGCTATTCCACCATGTCCGTCCTGCAGGTGAACGAGTCCCAGATGACCGCGACCTTGACGGAGCACTATCAGCCCACGCCCGCGATCTATAGCTTCTTTGGCGGGGATGTCGCGCTCCTCCCCAACGGGGATCGCCATGTCGCGTTCAGCTCTCCGGTCGGAGGATCGCAGGTCTATGAGCTCAATGGCTCCCCCGGATCGGAGCAGGTCGTGTGGAAGGCTGTCACCGCGGGAACCAACCAATACCGCACAGAGCGCCTGCCGAGCCTGTACCCCGGCGTCACCTGGTAGAGTTAGCTCCCCAGCTTCTTCGCTTCGTCCGCTAGCCTCTGCGTCATCAGCGCGATCGCGCCCGGATGCTCGTCGATCAGAATATACTTCCGGCCATTGCGCAGCGCCGCGACGCCAGTCGTTCCGGAGCCCGCGAAGAAGTCCAGTACCGTGTCCCCGGCGTTGCTGTGGACGCGCACGATTCGCTCTAAGATTCCCAGCGGCTTCTGCGTCGGGTAGCCCGTCTTCTCCTTGCCCGTAGGCGAAACGATCGTGTGCCACCACACGTCCGTCGGCGTCTTGCCGCGAGCCGCTTTTTCCGCTCCCACCAGCCCCGGCGCCATGTAAGGAATCCGATCCGTCGCATCCAGGTTGAACGTATAGCTGCCGGGATCTTTGCTGTACCAGAGGATATTGTCGTGCTTAGCGGGCCATCGTTTCGTGGAGCGAGCGCCGTAGTCATAGGCCCAGATAATCTCGTTCTGAAAGCACGCGCGCCCCGCCCCGCCATCCAGCGCAAACACCTCGTCGAGCATCACCTTTACATAGTGAACCTCGCGCGGATCGATGTGCACAAACATCGATCCAGTGGCAGTGAGGATGCGTCGTGCCTCCGTCATGCGAGGCCGCAAAAATCCGATGTAGTCGTCGAAAACATCCGCATAGATCGGAGTGGATTCCAGCTTCTCCGTGCGATAGCGATTGCCTCCGAACCCCGTGCGGTCGCCCTCCGCGTCGCGCACGGTGCGGATGCGGCCGCGCCTCTGCGTCACGCCCGTGTTGAACGGAGGGTCTATATAAATCAACTCGACGCTCGCGTCCGGCAACGAGCGCAGCGCGGCGAGATTCTCTCCTTCGAGGATGCAATTTGCAACGCGATTCAAAAAGTGTCTCCGAGCTGAGTCTATTACCGATCGCGTCCGATCGGTCGCACTCAGTTTGCCGACGGCCGTTCCACCGAATCGACGACGAGCGCATCGGCCAACCCGCGCGTCGCCTCCAGCTTCAGTCCAAGCTGCTGCTGCATTGCAGTAAAGAGTGGGGGACAAGGCGCATCCGCCGGTGCTACCGCCAGCTCCCCTCCAAATTGCGTCTCGTCGGGAGCCCACTCCAAGTCGAAATCATAACGTCCCGAGAGACCCGTCTTATCCACCACCGGCCGATCGAAGATCGCCCGCTGCATCAATGCTGCAAGGTCATGCATCGTCGCATTCCGTGCCGGAAGAACCACGCGTTCCGGATACACAACGCTGATCAACTGGGCCGGATCATCCAGTGGAGAGGTGCTCGGCTTCAGCTTCGGCCCTCCCTTCGCGACCTCAAGCTGGTAGATCGAAAACTCCTTTTCTTCGCGATGAAACGTGAGCTTGAACCTGTCCGACAAAAGATTGCGAAGCATCGCCATCTGCTCGTCGTGCGTCGGGCGAACCGCGCCTGGAGTTACCGCGAGGATGTCGTAGTGGTCCGATTCCATCCAGCCCGGCCCTCCCGATATCACCCGAGGACTCACCTCATAAGCCGCCGCAATCAGCAGCTTCAGCGTGTAATCTTTCTCCACAAATCGGTCCGTGCCCTGCATCGTAATGAACCGGGATGACTTTGCCTCATGAGCCGCGGGCTTGATCGTCGCCACCTCAAACGCATCGAAACGAGGGCGCGCAGCAGGTGTCTGCGCCATGAGTCCCGAAACCGAAATCGCCAGAGCCGCCGCTGCCATTCGTCGCATCATGGGTTGTCCCTCGAGAGCCGAACTCGTGCTCCATCATTCTCTCGCACTCCGTGTGAAATGGTGAATTCCAGCGTCATGCACCCGCACCAAAGTATAGTGAGGTTGCAAAGCTTTGCTTTGCAGGAGACGCAGTATGAGTACATCGGAACATCGCCTGGGAGTCGTCGGAGCAGGAACCATGGGCAACGGCATCGCCCACGTATTTGCACGAGCCGGCTTCGACGTTGCGCTCTACGAGGTCAGCGAGCAGGCGCTCCAGCGAGGCCTCGCTGCCATTCGCACTAACCTCGATCGCGAAGCCTCCAAGGGCAAGATCGATCCCGCCGAGGCTCCCGCAATCTTCGCTCGCATTCGCCCCGTTCTGCGGCTCCAGGAGCTCAGCTCATGCACCCTCGTCGTCGAGGCGGCCACCGAACGCCTGCAGGTCAAGCAGCAAATCTTTCGCGACCTCGACGAACTGTTGAAGGAGGACGCGATCCTCGCAACCAACACCTCCTCGATCTCCATCACCAAGCTCGCCGCAGGCACCGGCCGCCCGGATCGCGTCATCGGCATGCACTTCTTCAACCCGGTTCCGGTCATGGCATTAGTCGAAGTCATCCGAGGCCTCCAGACCTCCGACGCAACCTATGAGACCGTCCGCGCACTCGCGCTGGACGCGGGCAAAACTCCCGTCGAAGTCAACGACGCAGCCGGCTTCATCTCCAACCGAGTCCTCATGCCTCTGCTCAACGAAGCCATGTTCGCCGTCATGGAAGGTGTCGCCACAGCGGAGGCTATCGACGAAATCTTCCGCCTCGGTATGGCCCACCCGATGGGTCCGCTCACCCTCGCCGACTTCATTGGCCTCGACGTCTGCCTCGACATCATGCGAGTCCTCGAAGACGGTCTCGGCGATCCAAAATACAGACCCTGCCCACTCCTGATCCGCATGGTCGACGCAGGCTGGCTTGGCCGCAAATCCGGTCGCGGCTTCTATCAATACAAAAGCTAAACACCAGACCTAGGAGCAGGGAATTGGCGACAGCGTTGTACTTTGAAGATCTACAGCCGGGCATGAAGTTCAACTCCATCCGTAGCTACTACGTCTCAGCGGAGGAGATCAAAGAATTCGCCGCCAAGTACGATCCGCAGCCGTTCCACATGGACGAGGCCGCCGCGGAGAACACCTTCTTCAAGGGGCTCGCTGCCTCGGGATGGTTGACTGCGGCCATCGTGATGCGCCTCCGCGTGGAGTCCACGACCATCGCCGGAGGCATGGTCGGCGCCGGGGTCGAGGAGATCCGTTTCACCCAGCCTGTTCGTCCTGGCGATTCACTCCGCACCGAGGCCGAGATTCTCGCCGTCCGCCGATCCAGCTCGCGGCCCAGCGTCGGTGTCGTCCGGTCGCGAACCCTCGTCTTCAACCAGCGCGACGAGGTCGTCATGAGCTCCACCGTGAACTTCCTCGCTCCCCTTCGAGTCGCCTCCGGATCCACCACCTAGAGGAACCACGACGGAGTCCAGCCGACGTCCTCACGCTCCGTGCGTACCGTTAAATCACAGGTCGTCGGCGTATCGTTGAAGAGTGCGAATGACAGTGCTGGCATCGGGCTCCAAGGGCAATGCGACGGTGATCGCCGCAGGCTCGACGACCATCCTCGTCGATGCTGGATTGTCCTGCAAGGAGCTGCTCCGCCGCATGGCGCAGGTAGGAGAAGATCCCGCCGCGCTCAAGGCCATCCTGATCACGCACGAGCATCTCGACCACGTAGCCGGGCTGTCCGTGCTCGCCCGGCGCCTCAAGATCCCGGTCTTTTTTACCGAGCAGACGCATCGCGCCTGGGTCCGTATGCTGACCCCTCGTTCCACCATGAGCTACGCCAAATGGCTCGAGCTCATGCAGCGCGAGAAGGAAGCCCGCGCCGAGCAGACCGCCGCCGCCTTCGCTCCAGAAGCTGCCAGCACGGATTCGCCAGATAGCAACGAAAGCGAATCCGAAGCCCCCGCCACCGCCGAGCGCTCCGAACCAGCCGCCCCCAAAGTCAAGGCCGACCCCGCCTTTCTCCCAGCCATCGAGTACTTCCGCGCCGGTCACAACTTCTCTATCGGCGACATCGACATCAATCCCTTCACCATCCCGCACGACGCCGTCGACCCCTGCGGCTTCGTCTTCCACGCTCGCTCCGAGTCGATCCGCATGGCCATCGCCACCGACCTCGGCTACGTCCCCCCCAACGTCAAGATGGCCCTCAAGCAGGTCGACGTCCTCCTGCTCGAATCCAACCACGACCTCGAGATGCTCAAGGACGGCCCCTACCCCTGGTCGGTCAAGCAACGAGTCCTCTCGCGCGTCGGCCATCTGTCGAATACCGCGGCAGCAGAGTTTCTCCAGCGCGACTACGATGGCGGAGCCCACACCATCGTCCTCGGCCATCTGTCTCAGAGCAATAACCTGCCTGAGCTCGCCCGCCTCGCCGCCGAGCAAGCCATCGGCACCCGCATGAGCCTGCTCGGCAATCGCGTCCTGCTCGCCGCGCAGGATGCCCCTCTCGACCCGATCTGCCTCTGACAGCCGCCGCTCCATTCGCACCACGACATCTTCAGCGGCAACATGGCCCTATCAACGAATCTTAGAATCAACTAGAATGAATAGAGCGTTAAGAGATTCATGGCGACAAATTCAACTCATCCCCGAGAAGCTGGTCAAGAAACCTGCAACGACCCTGTAGTCGGAGCGATTCTCTCGGGCTGGCGCTACGACATCTCCGGCATCTCTCCCGACCTCCGAGTTGATTACGAGGCTCACCTCTACGGCTGCGCCCACTGTCGCCGCAAGCAGCGCCTGCATCGCACCGTAGACGTCCTTCTGCTCGCCGCAACGTCGCTTTCCTTCGCTGCGTTTCTGCTGGCCGCGCTGGTCATGCACCGCGTGGAGGCCATGAACCACATCAGCAACGTCCAGCATCTGCATCTGCACGATCAGGCCATCCCTCTGCTGCGCATCCCGTCCAGCGTCTCCATCAGCCTGGAGGCCGTGGCGATCGTCGGCGTGCTGGTCTCCATGCTTCTCTGGACCCTCGTCACCATTACGACGCCCATCCCCAGCATGGTCTCCGCCATCTTCCGGGAGCGAATCTCGCCGGAACTGCGCGAGCGCCTGCGCAAGCAGGCTGCCTGATCCGAACCCGCGCCCACGACCGTGACCAACCTTCCCCAGACTGAACCGCTGCAACCATCGCCGACCGCCGAGCCGTTCGAAGCCATCATTCCAGCCAGGGTAGAGAAGCGCGTCTCGCTCTGGGGGTACCCCGCCACTTATCTCCTCATGGGCATCAACTTCGCCGTCTTCGCGGCGATGTTCAGCTCCGGCCCTGTCATGGCTCTCATCCATCAGCACGACTGGGCCGGCGTCCTCACCGCCTCATTTGACCGCGACACCCTGGTCCGCTTCGGCGGCACCGCCACCGACCTCGTTCAGCAGGGCGAGTGGTGGAGGCTCATCACCGGAACCTTCGTCCACCTCACCATCCTGCACATTGCGCTCAACATGTGGTGTCTCTGGAACCTTGGCCTCTTCGGTGAGCCGCTCCTCGGCAAGCGAGGCCTCATCGCCGTCTATCTCCTCACCGGCACCGCCGGCATGATGTTCTCCTACACCTCCAGCATCCTCTACAAGCAGATCGGCATGACCGTCGTCGGTGCGTCCGGAGCCGTCTTCGGCATCGCCGGAATCCTGATCGTGCTGCTCTCCAACCGCAAGCTCTCTCTCCCCTGGGACGAGCTCCGCAGCCTGCGCCGCCAGGTCATCTTCTTCGCCATCGCGAACCTCGTCATCGGCATGACCCCCAACATGCTCGGCCTGGCCTCCCCCAGCCAGCTCAGACTCGTCCACCTGGACCTCGACATGCTTCCCCGCATCGACAACTCGGCCCATATCGGAGGCTTCCTCACCGGCCTCGCCCTCGGCCTCCCGCTCTTTCCCCGGATGGCATCCGGCCGCTCCAGCTACCGGCAGCGTCAGAAGCTCACCTTCACGCTGGCCGCCCTGCTCCTCTGTCTCTTTGGCTACGCTCTTTCCAAGTTCGCCTAGCGCAGAACCACCACAAAACAAAAGAGCCAGCTGACCTCCGGCTGACTCTTTTCTAATGCTTGATCCTGCCCCGCCAGCGTCTTAGCTGACTGACGTCGTAGCCGTCGCCGCAAACTTCCGAACCATCGCCAGTAGCAGCTTGCGATCGCTCTCATTCAAGCTCGCCGAGTAGCGCTGCACCTGCGTCAAAAACCGAATCTCATCTTCGCTCAGCGTCACGCTGTAGTTTTCCTTCACCGGATCTTCCGAGAAGAACTGGCTCAGCGGCATCTCCAGCGACGCCGCAATCTTCTGCAGCGTCTCCAGCGACGGTACCGTGTGACCGTTTTCTACACGTGACAGGTAGCACCGCAGCAGACCCGTGCGCTTCTCGATGTCTCCCTGCGACATCCCGCGCTGCAGACGGAAGTCGCGGATCGTGGCCCCGATATTGATTGGAGTCGGCGCCGAACTCACGAACTGCTCTTCCAGCGATACTGTGTGCATATTTGCCATTAGCCGTAAAGTAACTATCCAGAGCGAGTGTGGCAAGAGCTAAGTTTAAAATCCTTCTCGTACTCGTACCATTCCAGATTCGTGTACGGAACGGTACTTGAGCTTCTGATCCCTAAATGCGCCCATAAAGCGGGTTAGCCCATGTACATCCCCCCATTTACGTCCATCGTATGGCCCGTGATGTACCCTGCTCCTTCGCTCGCCAGGAAGCTCACCGCAGCCGCAATATCCCCATCGTTCCCGTAGCGCGCCAGAGGAATCTGCGTCAGGATCCCCGCCTTCTGCGCGTCCGTCAGCTCGTCGGTCATCGCCGTCTGGATAAATCCCGGAGCAATCGCGTTCACCGTGATCCCCCGGCTGGCAAACTCCCTCGCCAGCGACTTCGTCAGCCCGATCAGCCCCGCCTTCGACGCCGCATAGTTCGCCTGTCCCGCCGCTCCCGTCTCCCCCACCACCGACGTAATGTTAATCACCCGTCCCCACCGGCCCTTCATCATCGACGAAATCACCGCCTGCGTCAGCAGAAACGCCCCCGTAAGGTTCGTCCGCAGCACCTCCTCAAAATCCGACAGCTTCATCCGCAGCGCCAACCCATCCTTGGTAATCCCGGCGTTATTCACCAGGATCTCCACCTTCCCCAGGTCCACCAGCACCGCCTTCGCGCAAGCCTTGATCGACTCCTCGCTGCTCACGTCCAGCGCATAGGCCTTCGCCTTGCCACCCGCGGCAGCAATCTCGGCGGCCACGGCCTCCAGCTTTTCGACATTCCGTGCAGCCAGCGCTACGGTCGCCCCGGCCCGGGCCAGCTCAATCGCACAAGCCCGTCCAATCCCCTGGCTCGCGCCGGTAACCAGCGCGATTCTTCCTTCGAGAGTGCTCATGAATTTCCTTCCGACCGCTTCAACCGTGCTTGCACATTTCTCATCGCACGGAGGAAAGCCGCTGTCATCATAATATTTATAGTTGTCCCGATAAGCCTCGGAAGCGATGACTCACCTCTAGTTTCCCATAGTCCGTATAGAAGAATGAGTGGCATGAGGATCACCCAAGTGCGAAACATTCGAACTTGGCGTTCCAGACGTCTACGAGTCTTTGCATCAAACGAACCTTCAGACGATCTGCTTATGGCATCGTTAGAGACCATTTTCAGGGCTATGAATTGTTTACAAAGAAGAATAACGATGACAAACATGGCAACCCACAATAAAAGGGCTGCGATGCCGAAGCCGCGTGGCGAGATGTGGTGCGTTACAAGAAGGTAAGTCAGGATGGATAATGCGCTGGCCAAACCGAGGACAGCAATTATGATTCTCTTCGAAAACCACGCATCCAAAGTCATGTCCATCTCTCTCAACGGAATCTCAATAAACGTACCAAATCACAGGTCAGCACGATATCCTTGTGCACGTCATGTCCGATAGCCCCAAGCAGCCAGCCGACCAGAAGCCCTCGCAGAACTCCACCGAAGTCTACGCCATCCACGGCGCCGAGCCCGAGGTCCTTGCCTACGCCATGGCCAAGTACTCCCGTTCGTCCCTGACCATGCGAGAGTCGCTCACCGAGATCAGCTCCCAGCGAGCCGAGCAGTTCCTCAACACCTTCTACTTCCAGTACGGCCATCGATCCATCGCCGACCTCGCCCACATCCCCTTCGCCGTCGAGCGCCTCAGCCTCCTCGCCGCCATCGCCCTCGTCGACGAGACCCGCTGGGACGGCCAGGAGCGCTCCACCCGCTACCAGAACTTCCAGCGCTCCGGCTGGTTCACCCCTCCACTCGGCAGTCACGCCCGAGCCTCCTACACCCACGCCATCGAAAGCCTCTTCGCCTCCTACCAGACCCTCAGCGCAGGTATGTTCGAAGCCCTCAAAGCCGCCATCCCGCAGCCCGAGGAGATGAAGCAGGACGTCTACGCTCGCACCCTCAAGGCCCGGGCCTTTGACGCCGCCCGCTACCTCCTTCCGCTCGCCACCAACACCTCGCTCGGCCAGATCGTCAACGCTCGCACCCTCGAGAACCAGGTCTCGCGCCTGCTCTCCAGCCCCTTCCACGAGATCCGCGAGCTCGGCCTCAAGCTCCGCACCGCCGCCAGCGAGCCCGCCTGGAACGTCCAGCGCGACAAGCTCGAAGAGCTCGCCGGTGAAGGTGTCGTCAACCCCGAGGCCACTGCCCAGATCCTCAACGACCTTATGCCTCCCGTGCGAACCGCTCCCACCCTCGTCAAATACGCCGAGGCCAGCGAATACCAGATCTCCAGCCGCAGGGAACTCACCCAGGCCGCGCGCGAGCTCATGGATGGCGTCCAGATCTATCCCGCCCCCATCGTCGACCTGCTCGACGACGAGGAGCATCTCGAGGTCGAACTCGTCACCTCGCTCCTCTATCCCAACTGCCACTACTCCTACCGCCAGCTCCGAGGAGCCGTCGGAGCCCTCACCGAGACCCGCCGCAACGAGCTCCTCAAAATCGGAACCTCCCATCGCGGCAAGCACGACGAGCTCCTCCGCTCCTTCCACTCCGGCCACGGCTTCCGCTTCGACATCCTCATGGACATCGGTGGCTTCCGCGACATGCACCGCCACCGCCGCTGCGTCCAGCTCATCCAGGAGTTCTCCGACGTCCACGGCTACGACGAGCCCGTCTGCCCCGGCCAGCCCACCCTCGCCGAAGCCGGCCTTGACGCCGCCTACAAGGCCGCCATCGAAGCCGCCTTCACCGCCTACCGCACCCTCCGCGACAGCGGCGAGCCCGAAGCCGCACAGAGCGCGCAATACCTCCTGCCGCTAGGCACCCGCTGTCGCGCCATGTTCAAGATGGACTTCGCCGAAGCCCTCTACATCGCCGAGCTACGCTCCACCGTAGCCGGCCACTTCAGCTACCGCCGCGTGGCCTGGGAGATGTACCGAGCCGTAGCCGTCCGCCACCCCGCCCTCGCCGACCTCTTCCGCATCGAAGACGTAAACCTCCCCACAGACCTCCTCAAGAGGTAGCACCCTGACGTCTGAGGAGCTGAATTCGCTGGCTAAGCAGACCCTCGATGCTGCCTTTCGTGTCCATACCGCATTGGGCCCAGGCCTGTTGGAAAGCGCATACTCGGCCTGCCTGATCCACGAGCTGCGCAAGGCAGGACTCGAGGCGAAGACCGAAGTACCCGTTCCGCTGGTCTATGACGGGGTGAAGATGACTGAGGTTGGCTACCGGATCGATATCCTCGTCGCGAACGAGCTTGTCATCGAGGTCAAATCGCTGGAGGTCATTGCGCCCGTCCATCTTTCGCAGCTGCTCTCCTACCTCAAGCTCTCCAACCGGCGTCTAGGCCTCCTAATCAACTTCAACGTCGAAAGACTAAGAGACGGAATATATCGCCGAGTGAACAAGCTATAAAGCTCAAACGCAAAGAGCCAACGAAGCAAGTCTCACCACGGCACCCTCCGCGAACCTTTGCTCCCTTCTCCGCGTCCTTAGCGTCAAAGCTTCTCCGCACCAGCCGCAAACCGGAATGGATTAAAGTTCGTGTTCGTATCGAACGTATCCACATGCTCGACCCGCTTCAGCCAGTTCACCACCAGGTACGTCAGCGGAGTAGCCAGCACCTCATACACCACCTTGAACAAATAACCCGTGACGATTATCTGGACCATCTTGTGTACTGAAAACGTCCCTGCAAACGTAATGAAGATGACCAGCGTCGTATCGACGGCTTGCCCCACCACGGTCGACCCTACCGTCCTCGTCCAAAGCCACTGACCCTTGGTCATCAGCTTCAGCTTGGCCATCGTGTACGAGTTCGCAAACTCTCCCGCCCAGAACGCCGTCAGGCTCGCCACCAGGATCCGAGGAAGTATCCCGAACACCGTCACAAACGCCTGCTGATTATGAAACTCCGGGTCCGACGGCAGCGCGATCACCAGCGCCGACACCGCATACAGCAGCGCCGTCCCAAAGAACCCCAGCCAGATCGCTCGCCGCGACGCCGCATACCCATAAATCTCCGTAAAAATGTCCCCAAAGATATACGTAACAGGGAACAGCAGCATCGCTCCCGAGGTCGAAACCGGCCCCACGCGAATCACCTTCTGCGCCACCAGGTTGGACACCAGTAAAATCACCACAAACGTCGTAGTCAGAGCATCAAGATAGCGAAATCGGCGCATATTGAAAGCCTACCTTAGACCACCCTCAGGATGCCCTTCGATATTCGCGCCCTAGTTCGACTGACTTTCGCCTTTGTTTTGCTTTTTCAAATCTCCAGATGCTAGTATCGGGTCGTACTCAAACCGATATTTATTCCCTGAGGAGACCCCCTATCGTGGCTGACGACCGTAGCAAAGCGATCGAAA
This sequence comes from Granulicella sp., assembly GCA_027452215.1. Taxonomy (GTDB): domain Bacteria; phylum Acidobacteriota; class Terriglobia; order Terriglobales; family Acidobacteriaceae; genus Granulicella. The sequence continues at coordinate 109,526 of DAIDGQ010000027.1, forward strand.
CCGCACTCGCGCAACTCGACAAGCAATTCGGCAAAGGGTCGGTGATGCGGCTTGGCGCAAAGGAGGCCGTCGGCCCCATCGCGGTCATCTCCACCGGTTCAATCTCCTTCGACGCAGCTCTCGGCGTAGGTGGAGTTCCTCGCGGCCGCGTCATCGAAATCTTCGGACCAGAGAGCTCCGGTAAGACCACCATCACCCTCCAGATCATCGCCGAAGCCCAGAAGTCCGGAGGCCTCGCAGCCTTCGTCGACGCCGAACACGCGCTCGATCCCGCCTACGCCCGCAAGCTCGGCGTCGACATCGACAACCTCCTCATCTCGCAGCCCGATTACGGCGAACAGGCCCTCGAAATCGTCGAGGCCCTCGTCCGCTCTGGTGCCATCGATGTGCTCGTAGTCGACTCCGTTGCCGCTCTCGTTCCCAAGGCCGAGCTCGACGGCGAGATGGGAGACTCCCACATGGGTCTGCAGGCCCGCCTCATGTCCCAGGCCCTCCGCAAGCTCACCGGTACCGTCTCGAAGTCGCGAACCTGCCTCATCTTCATCAACCAGATTCGCGAAAAAATCGGCGTCATGTTCGGCAACCCCGAGACCACCACCGGAGGCAAGGCCCTCAAGTTCTACTCCTCCATGCGAATCGACATCCGCCGCATCGGCGCGGTCAAGGAAGGCGACGTCGTCGTCGGCTCCCGCACCAAGGTGAAGGTCGTCAAGAACAAGGTTGCCGCTCCCTTCCGCGACGCTGAGTTCGACATCCTCTACGGCGAAGGAATCTCCCGTGAGGGCGACACCCTCGACCTCGCCGTCGTCAACAATATCGTCGACAAGTCCGGAGCCTGGTACAGCTACCAGGGTGAGCGCATCGGCCAGGGACGCGAAAACGTCCGTAGCTTCCTTAAAGAAAACAAGGAAATCTTCGGCCGCATCGACTCCGAGCTGCGCAAGAAGCTCGGCATCAAGGCACTCAGCGAGGCCGACATCCCCGCCGTTCCCGACAACGGAGCCGAGCACGCGGTCGCCGCCGTCAAGACCAAACGAGGCTAACCCCCTTCCCACCCATCAGCTACCCCGGCGGCCCGGTTCCTCATGGACCGGGCCGCCCTGCGTCCACCCTCCGAAACTCCCCGAACTGGCGCATGATACCGCTTTCATGTACAAATAGCATGGTTTCGGAGAACGCAAATGAGCCGCATGCTGAAGTGTCTGTCGATGATCTGCCTCGCCGCCGGGTTCGCCCTCCTCGCCCCAGCCCCCGCACGTGGTCTGGATAATGGTGCCGCCCGCACTCCGCCGATGGGCTGGAACAGCTGGAACAAGTTCGCCTGCAAGGGCATCAGCGAAGCTGTCATTCGAGCCTCCGCCGACGCCATCGCCTCCAACGGCATGAAGGACGCCGGCTACCAGTACGTCAACATGGACGACTGCTGGCAGGTCAGCCGCGACTCCTCCGGCAACATCGTCGCCGACCCCGAGAAGTTCCCCTCCGGCATCAAGGCGCTCGCCGACTACGTCCACAGCAAGGGCCTCAAGCTCGGCATCTACACCGACGCCGGAACCAAGACCTGCGCCGGCCGCCCCGGCAGCATGGGCCACGAGTACCAGGACGCCCAGCAGTACGCCAACTGGGGCATCGACTACGTCAAGGAAGACTGGTGCAGCACCCTCCCCGGCCAGAGCAGTGAAGCCTCCTACACCCTCATGCGCGACGCCCTCGCCGCCACCGGCAGGCCCATCGTCTTCAGCATCTGCGAGTGGGGCTCCACCAAGCCCTGGCTCTGGGCCGGTCCGGTTGGCAACCTGTGGCGTTCCACAGGAGACATCCAGGACTGCTGGGACTGCAAAAAGTCCTGGGGAGGCAACGGCCTCCTCCAGATCCTCGACCAGATGGATCCGCTCTACAGCTACGCCGGCCCCGGCCACTGGAACGACCCCGACATGCTCGAGGTCGGCAACGGCGGCATGACCACCGACGAATACCGCGTCCACTTCAGCCTCTGGGCGCTCTTCTCCGCGCCTCTGCTCGCCGGCAACGACCTTCAGCACATGACCCCCGAGGTCCGTGACATTCTCCTCAACAAGGACGTCATCGCCATCGACCAGGACCCCATGGGCATCCAGGGCCATCGCGTCCACAAGGCGGGCGACCTCGAAGTCTGGTCCAAGCAACTCGGCGACGGAGGCCGCGCCGTAGCGCTCGTCAACCGCAGCGCCACGCCCGCAACCATCTCCGCCGATTGGCGCGACCTCGGTTATCCGCCATCGCTCCCCGCCGCCGTCCGCGACCTCTGGGCGCACAAAGACCTCGCCCAGCACACCGGCAGCTTCTCTGCCGAAGTCCCCAGCCACGGCGTAGTCATGGTCCGCATCAAGCCCTGACGCCCCTGCCCGCGGCTCCCAGTGCGCGACAATAGCGGAATGTCCCTCACCCTCGAAGACCGCCAGTGGATCGAGCAGCGAGCCCGCGCCGCCGGCTTCGATCTCTCCGGCATCGCCCCCGTCTCCGACCCCTCCAGCCCCTCCGCCGCCGAGGCCGACCGTCGCTACGCCGAGTGGATCGCCGCCGGTCGCGCCGGAGAGATGGACTATCTCAAGCGAGCCGACGAGGCCGGCGACTACCTCCGCGGCGACCTTCGCCGGGCCATCCCCTGGGCGCGCTCCGTCATCGTCTGCGCCGTCAACTACAACGCCGACGCACCCCGCTCCATCGATCCCGCGCCCGCCAACTCCGGCTGGATCGCCCGCTACGCCTGGAGCGGCTGCAGCGACTCCACCGCCGCCTCCGACTACCACGACGTCCTCCTCCCCCAACTCCGCGTCATCGAAGCCGATCTCCGCCAGCGCTTCGGCGCGGCCTTCGACTCCCGCTGCTACGTCGACACCGGCCCCCTCGTCGAGCGAGGCTATGCCGCCCGCGCCGGAGTCGGCTGGGTCGGCAAAAACACCTGCATCCTCAACCAGCAGCAGGGCTCCTGGCTCCTCCTCGGCGTCATCGTCACCTCGCTCGAGCTAGCTCCCGACGCCCTCACCCTCCCCTCCGCCGACCGCTGCGGCACCTGCACCCGCTGCATCGACGCCTGCCCCACCGACGCTCTCCTCGCCACCTCCGACCCCCTCTCCGCCCGCCAGATGGACGCCTCCCGCTGCATCGCCTATCTCACCATTGAGAAGAAGGGAAGCATCCCCGCCGACCTCCGCCCCCTCATCGGCCGCCAGGTCTTCGGCTGCGACATCTGCCAGGACGTCTGCCCCTGGAACCGCAAGGCCCCCATCGCGCAGACCAGCCCACTGCCCGCGCGCCACCAGCTCGTCAACCCTGCACTCGACTGGCTCGCCTCCCTCGACCGCCCCGCCTTCAACCGCGTCTTCCGCAACTCTCCCCTCGAGCGAACCCGCCGCAAGCGAATCCTCCGCAACGTGGCCATCGCCATGGGCAACAGCGGCAGCGCCGGTTTCCTCCCGCAACTCGATGCCTGGGCCTCCTCCGAAGATCCCATCCTGGCCGACGCCGCAGCCTGGGCCGCCCAGCGTCTTCGCCGCCCTCCCGCATAAAGCTCCCACACGATTTCCGAAGCTTTCGCATTTCGCCACCGGCCAGCAACGTAAACTTGCATCATGGCTATCGAACGACTCAGCATCGTGCCCCGCCGAGTGCCCGTCACCGAGATCCAGAAATCCTCCGGCAGCCGTGGCGAAGGCCCCGACAGCACCACCGCGCAGCCTGCCGGCGAAGAGAACGTCTCCCCCAGCCTCGTCGCCTCCGACGCCATCCCCGTCGCCCAGGGAGGAACCTGGCAGCAGATCGTCGCCCTCGCCCACTACATGTCCAAGACCGAGGTCCACACCTACGCCTTCAGCGTCGCCGCCCAGGTCATCCTCTCGCTCTTTCCCTTCATCGTGCTGCTCCTCACCGTCGCCCAGCGAGTCTTCCACTCCCCCCGCCTCGTCGACGTCGTCGGCCAGATGATGACCAACTTCCTCCCCAGCAATCAGGACTTCGTCATGCGCAACATGCGAGTCCTCGCCTTCGCCCACACCCGCACCCGCATCTTCTCCGTCATCATGCTGCTCATCACCACCACCGGAGTCTTTCTCCCCCTCGAGGTCGCGCTCAACAGCGTCTGGGGAGTCAAGAAGAACCGCAACTACCTCCACAACCAGATCGTCTCTCTCGGCCTCGCCGCCGGAGTCAGCGTCCTCGCCATGGCCTCGGTCGCCCTCAGCGCCGCGCAGCAATCGGTCATGAGCTTCATCTTCTTCGGCCACACCAACAACATCGTCTTCACCGTCGTCGGAGACAGTTTTCTCCGTATCTGCGCCGGCCTCGCCAGCATTGCTCTCTTCTTCCTCATCTACTGGGGCCTCCCCAATCGCAAGATCCCCGCCCGCTCCGTTCTACCCACCGCCATCGTAATGGGCCTCTTGTGGGAGGGAGCCAAGTACCTCTACATCCTCGCCCTCCCGCATCTGGACTTCCGCTCCATCTACGGCCCCTTTGAGGTCTCTGTTGGACTCATCATGTGGGCCTTCATCAGCGGCCTGCTGCTCCTCGCCGGAGCCTACGTCTCGGCCACCCGCCAGGCCCTCCGCGAAGCCCGCAAAGCCGACCTCGCCCGCGAACAGTCCGCCCGCTAACCACGCACCAGGCTCCTCCGCAACGACGAAGTCTCTGCACAAGCCTGAGCCTTCAAGAGGCTGGGACTTTAGCCCAAACCTCAGCATTCAACTGGCAGGGCTTCAGTCACGACTCTCAGCATCGAAGTGGCAGGCCTTGGGTACATGACCCTCAAGATCGAAAGGGCAGTGTCTTAGTCATTGCACTTCACTTCGAAGGGGAGGGACTTTAGTCCCGCCCTAACCGCGGCAGCGAACGCCCGGCTTTAGCCGCCGAAGGGAATGCCGCCCCCCACGCCGCCCCCTACAGCTTCGCGTGGAACGACTTCACCACAATGTCATTCGCATGTCCGCCCGAGGGCAACATCGTAAACAACGCAGGCCCCTCTTTGCTCTGCATCCGAATCACCGCCACATCCGCAGAGCCCGAGTCCGCCACCAGCAGCAAATGCTCATCCTCCGAGAACGCAATCGCATCCGGCCGCGATCCCGTCCGAACGCTCGCCTCCACATGTCCGTCGTCAATGCTGTACATCGCCACCGACTCCGCCCCGAAGTTCGTCACCCACAAGCTCGAGTCATCGCCGCTGATCACTCCGCTCACCGGCTTCGACCCGATCATGTACGTCCCCAGCACCTCATTGGTCCACGTCGAAATCTCCGAGATGCTGTCCGAATCGAAGTTCGTCGTAAACACCTCGCCTCCATCCGGCTTCACCGCCAGGTGTGTCGGTGTCTTCCCCACATCCAGCAGGCAAAGCATCTGGTCGTGCTGCAGCGAAGCATCCTGCTTCCCGCGCCACGAATCCGCCGACGCCGCCAGCCACACCACCATCACCTGGTGCGATCCCGAGCAAGCCACAAACGCCTTCGATCCCGACTGCGGCTCACCCGCCGAGTTCGCCACCACCACCACATCCGTCGCTCCCGCGCACCCCGGAAACGCCTCCCGAAACACCAGCGGATGCTCCTTCGAGTCCGTAATGCTATACACCGACAAACTTCCCGCAATCCGGTTGCTCACCACCAGCGTCCGGTTGTCCGCCGTCACCCTCGCCATCCCGGGGCCTTCGCCCGTCGCGGCCACAGCCATCTCCCGTCGCCCGTCCAGGTCCAGCACGCTCACCGTATTCGACGCCGAATTCGCTACATACGCCCGCTTGCCATCCGGTGCTACTTCAATAAAATACGGCGTCCGATGGACTCCAATCGTCGCTGCAACCCGGTTGTTCGTTGCATCGATCACCGAAACCGAATCGCTCCCCGCATTCACGGCATACACTTCATTCCGCACCGGGTTCACAGCCAGCCCCGTCGGCTGACGCCCCACCTGGATCACGCGGTCCTGCCGCAGATACACCAGGTCCAGCACCGTCACCGTATTCGCCGCGCCATTCGAGATATACGCAAACTCGTGATAGTTCGCCGGATAGCTCGGAAAGCGACTCCGACTGCAGCCACTCAGTCCCACCACCACGGCTATCGCGAGCACCAGCGCCAGCCCGCCCCGGAGCGAACTTCGGCCGCAGCCCTTCAACCTCAAATCGATGCGACCGGCAGGCTTCATCCGCGGCTCTTGCGCCACTGCACGGCAAGCCATGCACCGTATCCAAACTCCAAAATCCAGACCACGCAGTACGCGTAGACCAGGTGCCGCTGCGAGAGCGTATGGAAGGGAATCATCGTGCCTCCTGAAATCCTGAACCGCCTTCATCGCCAAGGAAGCCCAGAGCGTACGCATTCGCCTTCCGCTGCCTCCGTCGCTCAATCGCGAACCGCAATCCCAGCACAAACGCTCCCCACATCGCCCACGCCAGCATGTTCCACAGCACCGCCGGCACCATGCTCGGATCAATCCCCGAGTCCGCTCCGCCCCCAAACACCGCCGCCGGATGCTGCGTCCTCCACCACCGTATCGACATAAAACAAATCGGCACATCGATCGCCGCAAAGATCGCCAGCACCGCAGCAATCACCGCGGTCTGCCCGGTAGCCGAGTACCTCCGCACCAGCAGGTAGCTAACATACAGCAGCCACAGCAGCAGGTACGTCGTCATCCGCGCATCCCACGCCCACCAGATCCCCCACGCCGCCCGTCCCCACAGCATCCCCGTCGCCAGTCCAATGCTTGAGAACAGCACCGTCACTTCAGCCGACGCCAGCGCAAATGCGTCCGCCCCCGCCGCCCGCTCCACATTCCGGTTCCGCCAGTACAGATACAGCAGCGACGCCCCGCAGTTCAGGTACGGAAACACAAAGCTCAAAATCGTATGCGGCAGATGATAAAAGAAGACGCGATACAAGTTGCCCATCGTCGCCTCGGTAGGAGCCGTCATCGCCTCGTAGAAGCCGAACGCCAGCATCAACAGCGTCAGGCCAAACCACCCTAGCGCCCACTTCGGCATTGTTCCGGAAGAGTTTCGAATGTTAGTCACCATCCATGATCTTATCGCGTCGCCGCACTTGTAGAGACGATTCTTCCCGCTAATCCGCAGCAAGAATCGTCTGGAATAACAACACGCACGCAGTCGTAAACACCACCACATACGCAACCAGAACCTTGATCCACAACGTAGGCTCAAACTCGCCCGTCAGCACCGACGTCGTCGCCTGGATCATCGCCAGCAGCGCCGGAATCGAGATCGGCAGCAGCACCAGCGGCAGCAGCGTCTCCCGGTTCCGCGACCTCAGACTCAACGCCGCAAAGAACGTCCCATTCACCACCAGAGCCCACGTCCCCAGCGGCAGAATGATCAGCAGCTTCCACGTCTCACCCAGCGGATGCAGGTTATAAAACACCGTGAAGATCGGAGCCAGCACCACCTCCACCGCCGTCACAAACAAAAAGTTCGCCAGCGCCTTACCCACAAACAGCGCCGACGCCGGAGCCGCCGACAACCTATGCGCATCCAGCACATGATTATTCGTCTCCCTCGCCCACGACTGATTCAGCGCCGTCATCGCCGCAAACAGCAGCGCCACCCACAGCAGCCCTCCGCTAATCTGCCGCGTCATCGTCGGGTACGACGCCGGATCAAACGCAATCGCCAGCACCACCACCACCAGCAGCGCAAAGAACAGCATCCCGTTGATCGAGTCCTTCGTCCGCCACTCCAGCCGCAAATCTTTTCGCAGATGTGTCAGCACATGCTGTGCATAGTTCATGCGTGCCCTCCGGCGCTCTTCGACAGGTCCGCCAGCGTAGCCTTCGTCGCACGCAAGTAATCCGCCGGAGCCAGCAGCACCTGCAATCCCCTCTGCCCCGCCGACACCGAGATCACATCAAACAACTCAATCGTCTCGTCTGCAAACGCAGGGAAGGGCTTCTTCGCAGCAAGCACCGTAACCCCGCCCCTCACATACCCCGTCAGCGGCTCAACATCCTTCAACGCCGCCAGCTCAACCTTCCGCACTCCTGCCACCACCGCCAGCTTCTTCAAATCCAACTCAACGTCTCCCGGCAACACCGCAAAAAAATGCTCGCCATCATTCGCCCGCGTCACCAGCGTCTTGAACACCTGCTCCGCCGGCAAGCCAATCTTCTGCGCCACCTCGCTCGCCGATTCATGCTCCGCCCCCACCTCAAACGCCCGCAGCTCATACCGAATCCCCAGCCCATCCAGCAGCCGAGCCGCATTCGTCTTGTGAGTCTTCTCGTGGCTCATAGCCCACCCGTCTCAATCAGCGACACCAGTCGTCCCTGGCTCAGCGTCAGCGTCGACTGCGCCAGTGGCTGCGCCAGCTGCGCCTGGTGCGTCGTCAGCAGCAGCGTCCGCGCCAACCCACTCCGGCTCGGCTCGGCCACATACGCCAGCAACCGCTCAATCATCCTCTGCGCCGACCCCACATCCAGATTCGAAAACGGTTCATCCAGCAGCAGCAGATCCGGCTCCGACAGCAGCACCCTCGCCAGCGACGCCCTCTGCCTCATCCCCTGCGAGTACTCGCCCACCCTCCGCGCCCGCAGCGATCCTACCTCAGGATCCAGCCCCACCTCGCGCAGCGCCGTCGCCGCCTGCACCTCCAGCTCCGCGCGCCCCACCCCCTCCGTATGAAGGCTTCCAAAGTACGTCAGATTCTCCAGCCCCGTAAGCTCGTCATACAGCATCGTCGCGTGGCTCATATACGCGATCCGCCCACGCTGGTCGTCCGGGCTCTCGCCAAACACGCTCACCGTCCCATAGCTCGGCGACGTCAGCCCGGCAATCAACTTCAGCAGCGTCGATTTTCCCGCGCCATTCTCCCCCAGCATCACCACGCTCGACCCCGCCGCCAGCGTCACCGACACCTCGCGCAGCGCCACAAAGCTTCCATACAGCCTCGAAACGCGGTCCAACACCAACGCGGGCGCCGCAATTTCATCCGGTCTCGCTGCGGCTGCGTCTCGAACTTCGTTCGTCATCGGCATATCTTTCTGTGAGTATAGAGCCCCGCCCAAAACCCAATTGTGATCAGCGTCTCTCTCCAAAAAGGAAAATGGTGGTTGCAAACCCCTTCGTTCGGTGATAAGAATTAAACATTCCTCTCGCTACGGCGGGTCGGATTTCATGCAGAGTGGTTGAGGGACGAGCCCTACGACGCCACGACAACCGGACAGAACACAGTACCGGTGTCAACTCTCTCCTGGATCGGCGCAAGCCTCAGGGTACATGAGATTCGGTGGAAGCAGACCCGTATCTGAGCCTGACCTCCACGAACCTCCGTACCGAGACCTCCAGACAAGAGAGCGGCCTCCAGGACCATCACCCTTCGACCATCGGAGTCGATCAATGGTGTCTTCCTGTAAGAGCTACGAGTCTTCAGCAACAAAATACGAGCTGCGCTGCAATGAGTGCGGCAAGAGCTACGGCAACCAGCCCCTCTCGGCCTGCGCCGATTGCCTCGCCCCCCTCGAAGTCCAGTACGACCTCGAATCCGTCCGCGGCCGCTTCACCCGCGAGACCGTCGCCGCCGGCCCCGCCAACATCTGGCGCTACAAGGAGCTCCTCCCCATCCCCGACGGCTTCCTCCCCGACCTCCCCGTCGGCTTCACGCCCCTCGTGCGTGCGAAGAACCTCGGCAAGCGAATCGGCGCAGACAACCTCTACGTCAAAAACGACTCGGTCTGTTTCCCGACGCTCAGCTTCAAGGACCGCGTCGTCTCCGTCGCCCTCGCCAACGCGCAGGCCTTCGGCTTCACCACGGTAGGCTGCTCGTCCACCGGCAACCTCGCAAATTCCACCGCCGCCCAGGCCGCCCGCCTCGGCATCAAGGCCTGCATCCTCGTCCCCGCCGACCTAGAGTACGCCAAGATCCTCAACACCCAGGTCTACGGCGCGCGCCTCGTCCGCATCGACGGCAACTACGACCATGTCAATCGTCTCTGCACCCAAATCGCCGACGAATACAGCTGGGGCTTCGTCAACGTCAACCTCCGCCCCTACTACGCCGAGGGCTCCAAGACCGTCGGCTACGAGATCGCCGAGCAGCTCGGCTGGCGTCTCCCCGATAACATCGTCTGCCCCATGGCCGGCGGCTCGCTCATCCGCAAAATCCGCAAAGCCTTCAAAGAGCTCATCGCCCTCGGCCTCGTCGAGCCCAAAGATGTCCGCTTCTTCGGAGCCCAGGCCACCGGCTGCTCGCCCATCTCGCAGGCCGTCAAAAACGGCTGGGACTACATCGAGCCGCAGCGCCCCAACACCATCGCCCGCTCACTCGCCATCGGCAATCCAGCCGACGGCCCCGCAGCCGCAAAAATGATCCAGGAGACCGGTGGCTGGGCTGAAGATGTCTCCGACGTCGAGCTCGTCTCCGGCATCCAGGAGCTCGCCGAAACCGAAGGCATCTTCACCGAGACCGCCGGAGGCGTCACCACCGCCGTCGCCGCCCGCCTCTACTCGCAGGGCCGCATCGGCCGCGACGAGACCACCGTCGTCTGCATTACCGGCAACGGCCTCAAGACCACTGACGCCCTCGAAGGCCGCTACGCCACCGAGATCGCCGTCAAGCCCAAGCTCGCCGCCTTCGACGAGTACATCCGTGGCATCGACGGCCAGCTCATCACCAACCTCAACGCCGAAGCCGACCTCGTCCTCGCCGGAGGTGCACGGTGAGCGTAAAAATCGTTCTCCCCACCGCCCTCGCCCGCCACACCGACGGCAAAAAATCCTTCGACTCTCAGGCCACCGATCTCCCCGGCCTGCTAGCCGAATTCGACGCCAAATTTCCCGCACTCTCCCAAAACGTCAAGGACGACAACGGCAAACTCCGCCGCTTCATCAACGTCTACGTCAACGACGAAGACATCCGCTTCCTCGGCGGCGACGCCCACCAATTCGAAGACGGCGACGAAGTCATGCTCATCCCCTCCATAGCCGGAGGGTGCTCCGCGCACGGCGAGTCCTGCGCGGACGGCGAGTAGCGCTCCGCGCAAAAGCCATCGCCTGACACGTTTCCTCGATCACCACAACTCCGGGTGCCCCATGTCTCGATTCTGAGACGTGGGTTTCCACCAATTTTGCCCTGAGCTAACCCCGATACTCTCCCAGCCGCCGGCAAGCCTCCACCAACTCCGCATCCTTCTTCGCAAAACAAAACCGCAACAGATTCTCCCCCGGATTCACGCCCCTCTCATCCGGAGCAAAAAACGCCGACCCCGCCACCGCGGCAATCCCCGTATCAGCCAGCAGCCTCCGTGCCTTCTGCTTCGCATCGATTCCCGGAATGCTAGACGAATCAGCCAGCACATAATAAGCCCCCGCAGGAATCGAAGGCGTCAGCCCAGCCCCCCTCAGCGCCGCACAAATCACATCGCGCTTCGCCTCATACTCCCCCGCCAGATCCGAGTAGAAATTCTGCGGCAATTGCAGCAGACCCGCCGCCGCCCCATACTGCAGCGGCGAAGGAGCACAGATATAAATCAGGTCATGAAAATATCCAATCGCCGGCAGCCACCGTTCACTCGCCGCCAGATACCCCAGCCTCCACCCCGTCACCGAAAACGTCTTTGAAAATCCCGAGATCGTAATCGTCCGTTCCGTCATCCCCGGAATCGTCGCAAGGCTCACATGCCGCGCGCCATCGTAGATAAAGCACTCGTACATCTCATCCGTGAAAACAAAAAGATCAAACTCAATCGCTATCTCAGCGAGAGCCTCCAGCTCACTCCGCGAAAAAACCTTCCCCGAAGGATTCGACGGACTATTCAAAATCATCGCGCGAGTCTTCGGCGTAATCGCAGCCCGCAGCCGCTCCACATCCAAGGCAAAATCCAGCCCCGCCAACGGCACCACAACCGGCACCACCCGCATCGCGCGCAGCGTGCTCACGTGGTACCCATAGAACGGCTCAAACACGACGCACTCATCGCCCGCATTCAGCAGCGCCATCAGCGCCGCATTCATCGCTCCCGTCGCCCCACTCGTCACCAGCACCTGCGAATGAGGATCGACCTCCAGCCCATTGAAGCTCGCAAACTTCTGCGAGATCGCCTCCCGCAGCGGAGCAATCCCGTCCAGCCGCGTATAGATATTCTTCCCCGACCGGATCGACTCGATCGCCGCCTCCACCACCGCATGCGGAGGGTCCGTATCGCACACGCCCTGCGCCATATTGATGCCACCCACATCCGCGCAGGCGACCGTCATGGCGCGTATCTCAGACTGAATAAAATGCGGAGCAAGTTCACTAACGCGAAGATTGCCGGAGGGAGAATTCGTCATCGTAGGCATAGGAAAGGCGCGCAATCTCTGCGCGCCTTTCATCTTAGCGAAGGCATAGCCGTTTCTGAAAGCGAATGAGTCCCGGCCCTAAATAATATGCAGCAGCCAAAGTATGATCACGATAATCAGAATCGTTCCTAAGCCGCCGCTGGGACCATACCCCCAGTTACGAGAGTACGAGTAAGTGGGAAACGATCCAAAGAGCAGAAGGAGCAGAATGATGACAATAATTAATTCCAAGACGTGCCTCCAATAAAGGTTCTATCCAACATCAACCTCCAGATAGATGCCTCCCGGCCCGGCGCTGTTATCCCGCTGCAATCACGACAAAATAAACACTCTCCAGGCAACGCGCCTCCCCCAATCGCCCTCTTACGATGGGTTGGTGGGGCGCTCAGCGCTAATCCTGTTCCCAATCCTATTCAAGGCGGAAAACATGTTCTTACTCCTGGCACTGATCCTGATTCTCGCGTGGGCGGGCTGCTTCTTCCTCTTCCACATCACCGCGTTCCTGATCCACATCCTCCTCATCTTCGCGCTCATCTCGTTCATCTTCCACTTCATCTCAGGACGCAAAGCAGCGTAGCTTTCCCCTCCTCCAAAACCAAAGCCGAACCCCATGGGGTTCGGCTTTGCTCTTGCTTCACCTGTCTCGCGTCCGTCTACTGACGAGCCACATTCGCCGCCGGTTCCTGAGGTGGAATCGGCGGTGGAGTTGCCTTGCTCAGCGCCTCAGGAGTCTCCGCCGCCAGCTTCAGCGGCTTCGTCACCAGCGCAATCTCCAGCACCTCGTCCATCTGCTCCACCCAATTCAACTTCATCTCGTTCTTGATCAGGTCCGGCAGATCCTCCAGGTCTCGCTTGTTGTCCGCCGGAAGAATCGCCTCGCGAATTCCCGCACGATGCGCCGCCAGCAGCTTCTCCTTCAGCCCGCCGATTGGCAGCACTTTGCCTCGCAGCGTAATCTCGCCGGTCATCGCAATATCCCGCCGCACCTCGATCTTCGTCAGCGCACTCGCCAACGCCGTCGCCAGCGTAATCCCCGCCGAAGGCCCGTCCTTCGGAATCGCTCCCTCCGGCACATGCACATGGATATCGACGTTGCGATAGAAGTCCCGCGGCAACCCCAGATGATGCGACCGCGAGCGAATGTACGTCAGTGCAGCCTGCGCGGACTCCTGCATCACGTCGCCGAGCTGCCCCGTCGCCGTCATCTTGCCCTTGCCGTCCAGCACCTGCACTTCCGTCTGCAGAATCGATCCGCCCATCTCCGTCCACGCCAGCCCCGTCACCAGCCCAATCTCCGACTTCTCCTGCACCTGCGAGTCGCGATACTTTGCAACCCCCAGCAGGGAACTCAGCGACTCCATCGTCACCGGCTCCGTATGCTGATCGTTGCCCACAACCTTCCGAGCCACCTTGCGGCAGACATTCCCAATCTCGCGTTCCAAATTCCGAACGCCCGCCTCACGCGTGTACGCACGAATAATCTCGCGCAGCGCATCGTCGGTAAAGTTCACCTGCACGCCCGTCAGCCCGGTAGCCTCAAGCTGCTTCTTCACCAGGTACTGCTTGGCAATCTCCAGCTTCTCCAGCTCCGTGTATCCGGTCAGCCGCAAAATCTCCATGCGATCCTGCAGAGGCCCGGGAATCGTATGCAGCACATTCGCCGTCGCCACAAACAACACCTGCGACAGGTCATACTCCACATCAAGATAGTGGTCCTGGAACGTATTATTCTGCTCCGGGTCCAGCACCTCCAGCAGCGCCGACGCCGGATCGCCCCGGAAGTCGTTCGCCATCTTGTCAATCTCATCCAGCATGATCACCGGGTTCTTCGTTCCGGCCTTCTTCATCGACTGAATAATCTGTCCCGGCAGAGCTCCAATATACGTCCGCCGATGCCCGCGGATCTCCGCCTCATCGCGCACCCCGCCCAGCGACATCCGCACAAACTTCCGCCCCGTCGCCTTCGCAATCGACATCCCCAGCGAAGTCTTGCCCACGCCCGGAGGCCCGACAAAGCAAAGAATCGATCCCTTCGGATTCTTCACCAACTGCCGCACCGCAAGAAATTCCAGTATGCGATCCTTGATCTTCTCCAGCCCGTAGTGGTCCTCGTTCAGCACCTTCTCCGCGTTCTCAATCGACCGAATCTCCTTCGACCGTTTCTTCCACGGCACCGCGAGTAACCAGTCCAAATAATTTCTGGAAACCGTAGACTCAGCCGACATCGGCGGCATCGCCTCCAGCTTCTTCAGCTCCTGCATGGCCTTTTCCTGCACCTCTTTGCTCATGCCGGCTTCTTCAATCTTCTTCTTCAGCTCGTCGAATTCGCTCTTCTCGCCGCGCCCGAGCTCCTTCTGAATCGCCTTGATCTTTTCGTTGAGGTAGTACTCTTTCTGCGCCCGCTCCATCTGCCGCTTCACTCGCGACTGAATCGTGCGATCCATATTCAGCTTCTCAATCGCAATGTCCAGCGTGTCCGCAACCCGCGACAGCCGCACCTCCGGATCGAACACCTCCAGCAGTTGCTGTTTCTCTTCAATCGCCAGAGGGAGATTCGCTGCAATCACGTCCGCCAGCTTCGCCGGCTCATCGGTCCGCAGCGCCGCCGCCGCCTCCTGGTTCAACGACTGCTGCAGCTTCCCGTACTGCTCAAACAACTGGTGCACGCGAGCCACCAGCTGCTCGGTCGCCGCGCTCGACGGAAGCTCCGCAGTCGACGTCTTCACCGTCGCTACAAAGAACCCATCGTCGTCATTGATCTCGCTCGCCCTCGCGCGTTCCACGCCTTCCACCAGCACCTTGATGTTGCCGTCTGGCATCCGCACCGATTGCACAATGTTGCCAATCACGCCGACCGTATAAATATCCTCGGCCGTCGGCTCATCCACGGATGCGTCATGCTGCGTCGCCAGAAAAATTCTGCGGTCGCCGCTAAGCGCCTCTTCCAGCGCTCGCACACTCGATTCACGCCCCACAACAAATGGAGCCATCATGTGAGGGAAGATCACCATCTCGCGGATGGGCATCATGGGGAGTTTGCGCTGAGCGCCATTAAGTATTTCGCGTTCGTCGTTTTTCATAGGCCTCCCGATTAGACGTTGCTCGCGCGCGAACGATGCGCGTGCTCAGCTTGAACGAAATTGTACGCGCACACAGGGCAGGGAATTGCACAATCCCTCCGCCTTATTCAACACATCAAACCGCACTTCACATTTCAACGCACAACAAAACGGGCAGCCCAGTGGCTGCCCGTTTCGCTATTACCAAAGTTCGTAACCGATCAGCCTGCTTTTTCCAGCACCACCGGGATCATGATCTCTCTCGACCGAACCATCTCCTCCGTAATCACGAGCTCCTTCACCTTCTTATTGCCAGGCACGTGATACATCAAATCCAGCATCAGCTCTTCAAGAATCATCCGCAGCCCGCGAGCCCCAACCTTACGCTGCAACGCCTCGCGAGCAATCTCACGAGCCGCCTCGTCACTCCACGTAACCTTCACGCCCTCATAGTCGAACAGCCGCGCATACTGCTTCAGAATCGCATTCCGCGGCCGCGTAAGGATGTCGATCAGCGCAGCCTCATCCAGCTCATCCAGGATCCCCAGCACCGGCAGACGTCCCACAAACTCCGGAATCAGCCCATACTTCAGCAGGTCTTGCGGCTCCGCCTGGCGCAGCAGTTCAGAATCCCGCTGTGCGCGGATCGGCGTCACAATATCGCCTTCCTTCGAGATCGCCTCGCCGATCGCCTTGAACCCCAGCGCCTTTTTCCCGATGCGTCGCCCAATCACCTTCTCAAGCCCCACAAACGCTCCGCCGCAGATGAACAAAATGTTCGTCGTATCGACGATCGTGAACTCCTGGTGAGGATGCTTGCGCCCGCCCTGCGGAGGAACATTCGCAATCGTTCCTTCCAGCAGCTTCAGCAGCGCCTGCTGCACGCCCTCGCCCGACACATCGCGGGTGATCGACGGGTTCTCATCCTTGCGCCCAATCTTGTCAATCTCGTCGATATAAATAATCCCCTGCTGAGCCTTCGCCACGTCCCCATCCGCGGCCTGCAGCAGCTTCAGAATAATGTTCTCAACATCTTCGCCGACATATCCCGCCTCCGTCAGCGTCGTCGCGTCCACAATCGCAAACGGTACATCCAGCATCTTCGCCAGCGTCTGCGCCAGCAGCGTCTTGCCCGAACCCGTCGGTCCCACCAGCAGAATATTCGACTTCTGCATCTCTACATCGTTGCCCCGGACCTTATTCATCTGGATGCGTTTGTAGTGGTTATAGACCGCCACAGCCAGCTTCTTCTTGGTCTGGTCCTGGCCAATCACATACTCATCCAGAAACGCCTTCACCTCTTGCGGCTTCGGCAGCTGTGCCGGCGCTGCTCCCGGCTGAGCCTCGCCCTTGTCGTCCTCAAGAATTGAGTTGCACACCGCAACGCACTCGTCGCAGATATAAGCGCGTGGGTAATCCGATGGTGACGAAATCAGCTTCGCAACTGCGTCCTGCGATTTATGGCAAAACGAGCAGCGGAGGGACTCTTCCGTGCCCCTCGACGTCTTCATAGACAGGGTGGACTCCTTCGCCCGCAGCGCCATGGCGCGCCGGGCACGAAACAACACTTAGTTTACACCTGAGATCACCGCCTCAGCGTGTTCAGAATCACGACAAGATGTGCAATTCGATTCCCAGTATCGATCAGGATGCGCATCCTCCTGAAAAGGGAATTCAGTCAAAATCAGGCCCAAGGGACGTATGCCTCATCGCCGCAACCCTTTGCGCCACGATGAGGCACCTTCCCGGTCCAGCCTACGTCGTGCGTGGACGATCGATAATGTCGTCGATAATCCCATATTCCTTGGCCTGCGGCGCGGTCATAATGAAGTCCCGCTCCACATCCCGCTCAATTCGGTCCAGCGGCTGGCCCGTGCTCGCGCTCATCAACTTGTTCGTCAGTTCGCGAATCCGCAAAATCTCGCGTGCATGAATGTCGATGTCGGTAGCCTGTCCGCCCAGCCCGCCCATCGACGGCTGGTGAATCAGAATCCGCGAGTTCGGCAGCGTAAACCGCTTGCCCTTCTTGCCCGCCATCAACAGAAACGCTCCCATCGAAGCCGCCTGCCCAATGCAGAACGTCACCACATCGTTCTTGATGTACTGCATCGTGTCGTAGATCGCCAGCCCCGCCGAGATCGATCCCCCCGGCGAATTGATGTACAGCTGGATGTCCTTCTCCGGATCTTCTCCCGACAGAAACAGCATCTGCGCAATGATCAGATTGGCGACATTGTCATCAATCGGCGTTCCGAGAAAAATAATGTTGTCGCGCAGCAGACGGCTGTAAATATCGTAGGAGCGTTCGCCCCGGCTCGTCTGCTCGAGCACCATCGGTATCAGTCCCATAGCTCTCTCTTTCCTTCGTGGATGCTCTTGCGTTGAGTTCAATGAACCTCGTGCATTCGCTCAATGAACCTCTTGCTTTGAAAGGGCTGGGCTTCAGCCCAGCCGCCGATCTTCCTATTGTAGGCAATGGGGCTTCAGCCCCTGAGGGAAACTCTACCCGGCCAGCTTGTCGAAAAGCACGGTCCCCGTCTTTTCGCGTCGCATCTGCTCCCGAATTCGTGCCAGCGAACCGTCCTCGGCCAGCCGCTTGCGCAGCGCCTCCAGCGGCTCCCTCGACTGGATCGAGAGCATCAGCAGCTCGCGCTCCATCTCCTCGTCCGTCACCTCGATGTGCTCGCGCTCAGCGACCTTGTCCAGAATCAGCGACACCTTTACCTCGGTCACTGCCTGGTCGCGCTGAGCCTCGCGCAGCCGTCCAAAGTCCAGCTGCCGCATCGCATCCGAGCTCATACCCTGCTGTGCCAGCGCCCGCAAACCGCGCTCCAGCCGGGCATCCACCTGCTGCTGCACAAACGTCTCCGGAACAGGGAACTGGTACTTCGTCACCAGCTCGTCCAGCATCTTGTCCCGAGCCTGCGACTCCAGAGCTTCCTTCTTCCGGTTCTCCAGCCGCTCCCGCAGCTTCGTCTCAAAGTCGTTCCAATCCGAGTACGGCCCCAGCTGTTTCGCGAACTCTTCATCGCGCTCCGGGAACGTCTTCTTCTTGATCGCCTTCACCGTCACGTCGTAGCTGACCGTCTGTCCCGCCAGCCGCGCATCGCCAAAGTCCGCCGGATAGCTCGCCTCAAACGACAGCTCCTGCCCCACCTTCGCTCCACGCAGAGCCTCGTTGAAGGCCTGCAGCGTATTCTTGCCGCCAATCTCGATCAGCACATCCTCGCCCGTAATCGGCTGCGACTCGCTCTTGTTCTCGAGCCCGTCTTCTCCGACCACCTGCGCCAGCTCCTGCAGCTTGCCCGTGAACCCGATCTCCGCCCAGTCGCCATCCGTGATCGCGCGGTCTTCTTCCACCGGCTCCACCGTCGCATGGTGATCCAGCACGTTCGCCAGCTCCACCTCGAACTCGCCCTCTTCCAGCTTCGCGTCCGGACGCTCCGCCTTCACCGTGTCATAGCCGTCGATATTGATCTCCGGCAGCACCTCAAACGTAGCCTTGAACTTCAGCGGAGCACCCTCCGCCAGCAGCAGTTCGCTGATCTGCGGCTGCGACACCGGCTGAATCTTCTGCTCCTCCAGCGCCTTCCGGAACCGCTCGCTCACCAGCGACTCCAGCACCTCCTGCCGAACCTCTTTCGCAAACCGCGACTTGATCAGCGACGGAGGAACCTTCCCCGCGCGAAAGCCCGGAATCCGCGCCAGCTTCGTGTAGCGCTTGGTCACCTGCTGGAACGCCTTCGCCACGTCTTCCACCGAGGCCTCGACCTCGATCGACCGTGTCAGCTCCGGGTTCAGCGTCGGTGCCGCGTGATGGTGATGCTCGTGGCCGTCATGCTCGTGACCGTCATGGTCATGCTCGTGGCCGTCGTGCGTATGCCCTGTCGCGCCCTGTCCTGTTGTCACGAGCGCTTCATCCTGAATCTCAATTGAACTGTCGATAGGTGTATCTGTGGGGGTCAAAGTGGGTTGCCTTCCAAAGGTTTTGGCGGGGGTCTGATCTCAAGAACGCAGTATGCGTTCCGCGAACCAGCCATACGGTTCGCCAAGCCTAAGAATACGAGTGTGGAGCGCGAGGGTCAAACCCCGGCTCCACTTCTTCTCGCTGCACGCTATTCCCGGAGCGTCTTCCAGCCCTCTACTACTGGCTCGAGTCCGCACTTCCAATCACCGAGATCTCAACCCGAACCTTCCACCGCAGCGTCGCCCCGGGTGCCAGCATCACCATTCCAGCGTTCTCCGGCCTCCCCCACTCCGCTCCAAACGGGTCATCCAGATTCGTGTTCGGCCCAATCGACACCCACGGTTTTTCCTCCGGAGCCAACACCCGCATATTCGTAATGCTCGGCGTCAGAGGAATCACGCTCAGCTTGTAGTTGTACGCCGGGTCCTCAATCTCCGCGACCGGCCCGCTGCCCACATCGGAAATCAGATTCGTGTACGTCTCATTCAGCCGTTCCATCCCCAGCCGGGCGCCGCCCTCGCGAGAAAAGTCATGGATCAGCCCACTCACCGCGGTCATCTTCCCATTCGGCTTGCCCGTCTTGCGGTCGGTCTCTACCACCGTCGCCGATGGAATCTTCAGCAGCGCATTCGATCGATCTCCGCTCGGAATCGCAAAGTAAGGGTGCCACCCAATCCCAAACGGTGTCGGTTGATGCCCCGTATTGGTCGCCGTGACCGTCAGATCCAGATCGTGCGACGTCAACTGCGCCTCCACCGTCACCTCTACCGTCGAAGGCCAGTTGCCCCCAAAATTCCCCGCGTGGAACGTCGCCGTCACCGTCTGTCCGTCCGGCAGCACATCCGTCTTCACGCTGTCGGCGCCCCGGTTCAGCAGCAGCCCCTCAACCGACGTCCCGCTCTGCGAGTTCATCGCCGGAAACATCAGTCGGTGTCCCTGCCACTCCGTCGTCAGCACTCCCTGCGTCCCCGTCGGCGTCCCCGAAAGGCTCTGCGCCCACGGCGCCAGGATTGCTCCTCCAACGGTTGTGCTCGCCGATCCGTTCGCATCCTCATCCAGCCCGTTCATCAGCCCCGCAGCGCTCGCCAGCGCAGGTGACATCATCACCTGCACCTCCCCGTGCCCTGGAATCAGCGCGTCCACCTGAAACACATTCATCCCCCGCCCGGGCAAAAACGTCGCCGAGATCAGCTCTGCTTCCTTGCCAATCGTCGTCGCACTGCGGCTCAGCCGGATCGGATCCTGTCCTCCCGGTCCTGCCGGAAGTGGTTCAGCCACCGGCTGCGGGTCCACCTTCGTCTTAATCTTGTGCAGGTTCCCATGCCCCCGCTCGTACGACGCAAGCACCAGCCCTGCGCACAGCAGCCCCACAATCGCTGGCGTGACCCATCCGCGGGTAGAAAAATGCCGGCCGCCTCGCGTTGGCTTCCGTTGTCCTGCGTTTTTTTCTGCCACACTCATCTTGACTCTGTCTCCGGCCCTTGCATCTGTGCCACAACCCTACTCTTCTGCATCCGTACTGTCCGTTCCCAACCGCTCACCTCCCGCTCAGCCCGTTCAGCGCCTCATCGGCAGTACCATGGAGTCATCTCGCCACCGCGCGGCGACCTCTGCCGCCACTCGCTTCGGTGCAGTGGGTGGCTTCCGCCCAAGCTCAACGTTATCATCGACCCGCAGCATTAAAACAATAGTATCCCGTCCGAAAGAGACTCCGTGCCCTCCCAGCAATCGAGCACAATCAACCACTTAGCAATTCTCGACCAGATCCAGCACTCCATCGTCGCCTGCACCCGCTGTTCCCGGCTCCGCGACTACTGCCGAGGCATCGGAGAGAACCGCCGCAAGTCCTACCGCGACCAACAATACTGGGCCCAGCCCGTCCCCGGCTTTGGCGACCGCAACGCCCGCATCCTCGTCCTCGGCCTGGCCCCCGGTGCCCACGGAGCCAACCGCACCGGCCGCCCCTTCACCGGAGACGGCTCCGGAGACTTTATGTATCCCGTCCTCCACGAGCTCGGCCTCGCCTCCAAACCCATGGCCATCAGCCGCGACGACGGCCTCAAGCTCCGCAAGCTCTGGATCGGTTCCGTCGTCCGCTGCGCCCCTCCCGGCGACAAGCCCACCCCCCAGGAGATCCGCAACTGCTCCTCCCACCTCACCGCCGAAATCGCCGCCCTCCCCAAAGTCCGCGTCGTCGTCTGCCTCGGCAAGATCGCCTGGGACGGCTATCTCGCCCATCTCCTCGGGCAGGGAATCATCGAACGCCGCTCCGCCTACACCTTCACCCACGGCGCCGAGTACCTCCTCCCCAACGGCCTCACCCTCCTCGGCAGCTACCACCCCTCCCTCCGCAACACCAACACCGGCCGCCTCAACCGCCCCATGTTCGCCCGAGTCTTCCTCCGCGCCCTCGAACTCACCGGCCTCGCCTGAAGCCTCTCCGCCTCATCCTCACGCACTGAAAACGCAGGACTTTACTCCCGCCTCAAGACCGCCCCACAACCGGCTTCAGCCGCCGAGGCAACCCCTGACGCCTGACGCAAAACATCCCTAACCCACGCATTCACCGCAAGATCCCCCCCCCCCCCCCCCCCCCCCCCC